>JBGVIP010000023.1:0-14420 GCA_045123335.1 Treponema sp. | reverse complement strand
CAGCCCGTTGCAACCGCCATCTTAAAAATCAAGGCTTCCTGCTCGGCAGAATTCACCTCGATTCCCTCAAGATTTTCGTGACGGTTGAATTTGCTTTTCCCGTTTTCGCTGAGCCAGATTGCAAGTTTGTTATTCTCATATTTAATGTCACGGGCACTGAACCAGTTTTCCACCTCTTCCAAAAGTGAATCCGAAGAATTCGGCATCTGAACCAGAATCAGCGGATTGATATTTTCGCCTTTTTCCAAAAACTTTGCGCGAAGTTCCCTCTGCTTTTTCAAAGCCTTGTCCAAAAGATACGAAACCTGGCTTTCGCCTTCAAGCTCGGTAATCTTGTTGGAAAGAATCGTTACAGGGAAGCCTTCGTTTATGACCAAGAGCTTTTTAATCAGACCTTCCTCGATTACATCACCTTCCGGAACCTCGACAAACGCCGTCTTGGGATTATTCTTGTCAAAATCGTTCGGAGTAGCACTCGCGCGAATTATCGGAATGTCCTTAAAGTAATTGATGATAACCTGCGATTTTTTAGAATCGTTCATATGGCTTTCATCAATAATGAGGATGAAGTTTAACCCATTGTCGCGGGCGTGACGGATATGCTCGATAAAATTAGTGTGTTCGCCTTCCCGGATTGCCACATTGTCATTCTTGTTCAAAAGCTCCCAGTTGATGAAGCAGCAATCGTTCTCACAGAATCCGCCCGTCATTACATCGCTCAAGAGTTTTGTCTGTGCGCCGTGAACATACAAATCCATCTTTTTCTTGCTCTGCTCCTCAAGATTGCCCTTGCCCGGCGTGAACCAGATGAAAACCGTTTTTGCGTGAACCTTAAGGTATTCGTCCATAAAGTGAGTAAGCATAATCGTCTTGCCGCTACCGGTGCAGCTTTTTACGATGATTTCTTTTTTACCGCTTTCGATTGCCGCCATAATCTGTGCGACGGCTTTAGTCTGAAAATTCATTAAATCCATAGTTGCTCCTTGATGACCGCAAATTACAGTGCCAGGTCGCGGTAATAGTAATCTGGAATTACATTCACTTTGATGCCGTGTTTTTTAAGAATACGTTCCTGCTCGCCAGAAGGAAGAACATCGTGCCCCATATAAAGGGTAACTGCGGCAACAGAATCTGATGAAGAAAGTTTTTCCACGAAAGATGAAAGTTCTTCGTCGCTTAAAACGATTGCAACCGAATCGTCCTTGTCAAAGTTCACGGCATTTTCAAGTTCTACGAGTTCACGCACATGGAGCAGAAGCTCGTCGGCATATTCGTAGTACATTTTCTCGCTGATGTCGATAAAGTCAGTTTTGAAGTATTTTAGGCTGCCTGAAAGTCCGTCAGAATATGATGAGCCGTCCTTGCGTTTTCCAGTGATGACGGTTTTAAGGCGCTCGTAAGTGATGTCGCGACAGATGTTGTTCTCGTTGTTTGTGCACAGAATGAATTTACGGTGTCCGCCGTAATCTTTATTACATTCCATAACAGATTGTCCTGTAGTTCCTGATCCAGCAAAAAAATCTAAGATAGTTGAATTTTCACTTGAAGATTGAAAAATAAGTTCTTCGACCATTTGTATCGTTTTAACAGTTTCAAAACCATGCTCTTTTGTTCCTAAATTTTTATTTAACTCACCTTTAGCAGATTCAGCGGTTCCGAATTGTTCTGCTGAAAACAAAGCCCAAAACGGTTTGTGGTTTTCAGAAGATTCATCAAATGGTCGAATTTTCCTATACACTTTATCATTCTCTAAGAACAAATCTTTTCTTTCACTAAATTCTTTTACAGTATCTTGTCCTATTTTCCATTGATTTCCATCACGTGGGTAAATTCCTAAAATTGGAAAAATCATAGAACCTCTTCCTCTGATTCCATTTGCACCCATTTGACCAACTTCTTCTATTCTGAATATTCCATTATCATCTTTTTCAGGATATTCCTTTTCACCAATTACGTGGCAATTAAATTCTGCTCGTTCACTAAAATTTTTATACACTAAGATATATTCTATTTTTGGTTGCAACATTTTCTTTGCAGTATCAGTGTTTTGACATTTTGTTCTTTTTTCCCAACCAATTGTAGTTAGGAATTTGCTTTCACCAAAGATTTCATCACAAATCAATCTCATTACAGAAAGTTCTTTATCATCAATTGAAATAAAAATAAAACCTCTAGATGACAATAATCTTTTCGCAATCTGCAATCTTTCATTAATAAAAGAAGCATATTTACTATGTTTAAACGCATCATTTTCATCTACAATTTTATCA
Source organism: Treponema sp. (assembly GCA_045123335.1). Classification (GTDB taxonomy): domain Bacteria; phylum Spirochaetota; class Spirochaetia; order Treponematales; family Treponemataceae; genus Treponema_D. The sequence continues at coordinate 12,150 of JBGVIP010000023.1, read as the reverse complement.
TCATATATGAAACTATTTCCCGTATTGTACGGCGGATCAATGTAAATCACATCAATTTTGCCGCGGTGCGTTTTCTCAAGCAGTTTCAAGCTGGCAAGATTGTCGCCCTCAACCAGAAAATTCAGCTCACCGCCACCGTCAACAAACAGCCCCGTTTCTTCGGTAAAAACCGGCGCATTATTTTCAAGTTTTTCATCAATAGCCTCGCGGTGCTCCTCAAAAACAAGACCGTACTTCTTGCCGTTCACCTCGCGCGTAAGCTCGCCCAAATACGAAAGCAAATTCGCTGCATTTTTGTCATGTGCATTCTGTTCTATAAAAGCTTTGATTTGATTTATTTTTGATATAAGTTCTTCACGCTTTATACCTGAAATATTTGTAGACATATATTTAATTTCCTTTTTTAATGGAGTAAAAATTGTGTAAAACTCCATTTTATAAAGTATAACACGTTAAACACTCCATTAAAATAGAAATATTATTAATTTACTCAATTAGCATAGAGATATGGAGAATTTTTTCGAAGATTTCAGAATTAATCTTAAGTTTTATCGTGAACAAAAAGGGTTCAGTCAGTCAGAACTTGCTATTCAAGCTAACAGTTCGAACGGAATGATTGGTAATATCGAATCAGGAAAAGCAAAACCTTCTTTTGATAATATCTGTAAGATTGCCGCCGCACTCGGAGTTCATCCAGCAGATTTATTCCTTAGAAATGCATCAAATACAGTAAATAATACAAAATCCATTCTAAATAAAAAACTTATTCCAGAAATTCAGAATTTTATCGAAAGAGAATTGTAGCAAGCGTTCTAAGGCTTACCAAAAAACAATGACTAAAGTGTAATGTAAAACACCTGTTGACGAATCGTATTTTCCGCTTTATATTAAAACAAAAGGAAAGACCAAAGTTTATTTGGTCGTCTCCACTAAATTAGCAAAAGCCGCCTAAGTGGGTTAGACTAAGGGCGGCTTTTATTTTCTACTCATTCTTATTCTTTAAGTATGAAAGAACTGCTATAACAGTGCTGATTACTGAAGCAACGCAGGTTACCGCAGCGATTATCAATTCACGTGTCATACGCAAGCCTCCCATTCAAATATTTTCGGCAAAGCCGAATTTGAGTTTGGGAGACGCCGCCTAAACTAAGGTCTTTCCAATAATTTGGATTATAATACACTTCTATATTTTTGTATACTAGTATATAATTTCCCCTATATGATTCTTTTTATTAGCGGGCGGACAGATATTCCTGCGTTTTATTCTGATTGGTTCATGAACAGTCTTAAAGCCGGGTTTGTAGATGTGCAAAATCCGTACTATGGGGAGCAGGTTACACGATATTCGCTGGATCCAAAAGTTGTGGACGCACTGGTGTTCTGCACAAAAAATCCACGCCCTATGCTAGAGCATATAGAAGAAATTAAATCGCGCGGATTTAATATTTATTTTTTTGTCACTATTACTCCTTATTCAAAAGATATTGAACCCAGCGTTCCAGATAAATCCAGAATTATAAATTCGTTTATTGAACTGAGCAGACTTATTGGAAAAGAAAATATTTCCTGGAGATACGATCCGGTTTTTATAAACGATATTTATTCTATTGAATTTCATAAAGAGGCTTTTTTTAATATGGCTGAAAAATTATCCGGCCATACAAACCGTTGCATTATCAGTTTTATTGACCTGTATAAAAAAACTGTTAAAAACTTTCCGTATGTCAGGGAAGTAAAAATATCCGAACAGGAAGAACTTGCATGCAAGTTTTCAGAAAGTGCAAATAAATTTGGAATTTCTATTGAATCCTGTGCAGAAAAATACAATCTTTCTGAATTCGGCGTAAAACCCGGAGCCTGCGTTTCCCGTAAAATTATCGAAAATACATGCAGCTTTTATCTGAAAGAAAAACTCCCGCCAAATAATTTGCGGGAAAACTGTGCTTGTCTTCCCATGCACGATATCGGCGCTTACAATTCATGCCCTCACCTGTGCCGCTACTGCTATGCAAATTACGATGAAAGCCTGGTTCGTAAAAACCTATCGCTTCATAATCCAGAATCATCATTTTTAATCGGTGTACCAAAAGATGGAGATATCGTAAAAAAATCACGGCAGGAAAGTTTTAAAGATGAACAGGGGTGACTGCTGTGATATAATAATTCCAGAGGTGCAATATGAACGAACTTTTTGACTTTATAAAAAAATGTGGAACTTATTATCTTGCAACTGTAGAAAATGGAAAGCCAAAAAACAGACCGTTTGGGACAATTAATATTTTTGAAAACAAGCTTTACATTCAGACAGGAAAGAAAAAAGCAGTTTCTCACCAGATTCAGGATAACCCAAATGTAGAACTCTGCTGTTTTGATGGTTCTACAGACCGTTGGTTAAGACTTGAAGGTGAACTTGTCCGCGACGACCGTCGTGAAGCAAAAGCTGACATGCTTTCTCACTATCCGGAACTTGCAAACATGTATTCTGCAGACGACGACAATACAGAAGTTCTATACTTTAAGAAAGGAACCGGAACAATTTACAGTTTTACAGCAGAACCTAAAGTTATTAAATTTTAATCTGGTATTAACAGTTTTTATTATTTTTGGATATTACTTTGATGCCACTTCTTTTATATTATTCAAGAGTCGACTAAATCTAAGATAAAACTGTACAGTTTTCAAGCAGAAATACTATGATTGAAAACAGATATGATCTTAATAAAAATCTTGCCCAAATGTTAAAGGGCGGTGTAATTATGGATGTAACGACTCCTGAGCAGGCTAAAATTGCAGAAGCTAGTGGAGCGTGTGCAGTTATGGCTTTGGAACGAATTCCGGCAGATATTCGGGCAGCGGGAGGAATTGCCAGAATGAGTGATCCAAAAATGATCGAGGGAATTCAAAAAGCCGTTTCCATTCCAGTTATGGCAAAATGCAGAATCGGGCACTTTGCCGAAGCACAAATTCTTGAAGCAATTGAAATAGACTTCATCGATGAAAGCGAAGTTCTTTCTCCGGCAGACGATGTTCACCACATCAACAAAACTAAATTCAAGGTTCCATTTGTCTGTGGTGCAAAAGATTTGGGAGAAGCCCTTCGACGTATCAGCGAAGGAGCCTCGATGATACGCACAAAAGGAGAACCTGGAACCGGAGACATTATTCAAGCTGTTCGCCACATGAGGAAAATGAACAGCGAAATCTCAAGGATTTCTTCGATGAGCGAAGAAGAACTGTTCAACGAGGCAAAAAATCTTCAGGTTTCCCATGAACTTGTAAAATATGTCCATGAAAACAAAAAACTTCCTGTAGTTAATTTTGCCGCAGGTGGAATTGCAACTCCGGCAGACGCGGCTCTTATGATGCAGTTAGGTGCAGAAGGTGTTTTTGTGGGCTCTGGAATTTTTAAATCAGGTAATCCTGAAAAACGAGCTCAGGCAATCGTAAAAGCTGTTTCAAACTTTCAGGATGCAAAATTTATTGCAGAATTGAGCAAAGATTTGGGTCCTGCCATGGTTGGAATCAACGAAGACGAAATAAAAATTCTGATGGCGGAGCGTGGAAAATGAAAATAGGAGTTTTAGCACTTCAAGGAGCTTTTATCGAACATAAATTTATTCTCGAAGAACTTGGCTGCCAGGTTATTGAACTTCGAAACAAAAATGATTTGACTGCAGAACTTGACGGTATCGTTCTACCAGGGGGAGAAAGTACGGTACAGGGAAAACTATTGAAGGAATTAAAAATGTTCGAAGGCCTAAAACAAATGATTCAAAACGGTAAGCCTGTTCTTGCAACTTGCGCAGGACTTATTCTGCTTGCAGATAAAATTGAAAATGATTCTGCAGTTCATCTTGGAACGCTTCCTGTAAAAGTAGTTCGTAACGCTTACGGCCGGCAGCTTGGAAGTTTTTACACCGAAAATGATTTTTCTGACAGCGGAAAAATCCCAATGACATTCATTCGGGCTCCGTACATCTCTGAAATTTCTCCAGGTGTAAAAGTTCTTTCGTCTGTAAATGGAAAGATCACTGCCGTTCAGTATAAAAATCAGATGGCTTTAAGTTTTCATCCAGAATTAAATACCGATAGAACAGTCCATAAAAAATTCATCGAAATGTGCATAGCTGCATGATAAATCGGGTCAGGTACAAATCTTTTGTATTCTGACCTTTTTTTTATAGACTTAGATAATTTTCATTCAAAAAAATATATGTTATACTTCATCTATGAAAAAACACATTTTTGCACTAACTATATTTTTACTTGGCATTACACTTTTTGCAGAAACACGAACTTTTTATTTTGCACGCCATGGTCAGCGCGGTGATCCTAAATATCAGCGACATTTTACAAACTGCGACGAAGACGCGCTTACTCCAAAAGGCATTGAACAAGCAGAATTTCTTGGCGCATGGCTGAACAGTCTTGGATTTACTGGAACAATTTATGTCTCGCCTTATTACAGAACCCTGCAGACTGCAACTTATGCGGCATCTAAGATGAAGCCTGCTGCCATGATTCTTGAACCGCGCATTCAGGAAATTACGGGCGTAAAAGACAATAGCGGAATTGTTCGAACTACAAAAAAATGCATTACAAAAAAGGAAATTCATAAAAATTTTCCGAACGTAATAATTCCTAAAAAAATGAAATTCCCTTGGCGCTACGAAAATGAACGTCAGTCTCAGACAGATGAGAGGCTTGGACAAGTAATTGATGAATGCCTTGAAAACTCAAAAGGTGATATTTTCTTTGTATGTCATGGAGGACTTCTTCCAGGAGTCATAAGGGAAATGGCAAAGCGCGGAGCCGATTTTGAACGTCGAAAAGCCTGCAACTGCTGCCTCTACGCATTTACATTTGATACAGATACTAAAAAAATCATAGATGCAAAAGATTATACGTCTAATTACCTTTCCGGCGAATACATTACCGACAATATGAGCATAATGACTCTTTCTAACTAAATACGTCTGGTCAAAGCAGGCTTTGCATAAAGCCCGCTTTTTTTTGTTTTGAGCATCTTTTCCTTTGTTTACTAATAATAAACAGTTGTTTACTTTTCATTTTTTTTGTTCACTTTTAATTGACTTAAAATCTAACAAGTGATAGATTATAGATGATAAATGAACAGGAGTTTTTTTTGAGAAAAGCAAATCCAGAAGTACTGAACAGAATCAAGAACGCTGCAAAAGAACTTTTAGCAGAAAAAACAGCCTCAGAAATCGGCATGCGCGACATAGCTGCAAAAAGCGGTATCACTGCTGCCAATATCTATCATTATTACAAGAACAAAAATGATTTGTTTAAGGATATTACCCAAGCGGTCAACTCCGCCTCAGACAAAGATAATAATTCTGAAAACAACAGAAAGAGGTATGAAATGAAAGACATCAAAGAAATGATGAATTACCGCGCTGACATTAAAGTAGTCGACGCAACTCTCCGCGACGGAGGACTTGTAAACGATTTTTATTTTGCTGAAAATTTTGCAAAGGCCCTTTATGAAGCAAACACAAAAGCCGGCGTTGATTACATGGAATTCGGTTACAAAGCAGATAAAACTCTTTTTGATGTAAATAAATTCGGCCCGTCAAAATTCTGTGACGATGATTACATCCGCAGCGTTGTTGGAGACGGAGAACGAAAAGTAAAGGTTGCCGTAATGGCAGATGTTGGCCGCTGTAACTACAAGGAAGATATCCATGACCGTTCTGAATCTCCAATTGACCTTGTACGCGTTGCAACATATCTTCACCAGATGCCAACTGCAATCGACATGATTGAAGACGCTCACAAAAAAGGCTACGAAACAAGCTGTAACATTATGGCTCTTTCTACTGGCCAGGAAAACGACATCAAGGCAGCTCTTGAAATGGCCGGTAAATCACCTGTTGACGTTATCTACATTGTAGACAGCTACGGTTCAATCTATCCGGAAGAAATGGCTCGCATCTGCGATATGTTCGGCGAATTCGCTGCAAAATACAATAAAAAGCTCGGAATCCACGCTCACGACAACCAGAAACTTGCATTTGCAAACACAATTGAGTGTGCCGGAGACGGAGTAGACTTCCTTGATGCTACATATCTTTCTATGGGTCGCGGTGCAGGTAACTGTGCAATGGAACTTCTTCTTGGATTCCTTAAGAACCCTAAATATAACGAATTCCCAGTTTTGGACTTCATCGAAAAACACATGATTCCTATGAAAGAAAAGGGAGTTGTATGGGGCTATGACCTTCCATACCTTCTTACAGGACAGTTCAACCAGCATCCGCGCACTGCAATTGCATACGTAAAAGACGGACGCAAGGACATTACTGAATATTTCAAGGAACTTACTTCACAGGAGTAAGCTGAAAAATAGCTTGTCAAAGGCATAAAAGCAAGGGCTGACAGTCAATATGTCAGCCCTTATTTTTTATAGAAGAAGATTTTCAATCAGTTAAAATTACTAAATCAAAATGAAAAGAATGTCTCAAGATTCTTCTTAAACTCATGAGTATCTGACTTAAGTTCCTTTAAGAAACTGTTATCCTTCAAGGAACCCAGCACAGCAGTCATTTCTTCGTCAGATTTGTATGGCATGCATCTGTAGTAATCAGTAAAATCCTTTTCTCTGGATTTAAAGCTTGCCGAATACATGTGATCAGCCATCAAAGAAACATCATTTTTTATGTCCTTGAAAATTTCCGGCGTAAATTCTGAAAGCTTGCATGAATAAAGGTATTCCAGCAGATGAATTGCATAGCGAGCACTGTAATCAAGATATTTTTCCTGAACATAATTGTAATATTCGTGAACCGCCTGCCATGAATCAATCTGAGCGCTTTTTATCTTTTCGTAAAGTTCATTCAGTTTTTCTGCCGGCATAATCTGACCGCCGACATTTTTCCAGTCAGTATACAAAGGAATTCCCTCCGTTTTTTTAAGAATGGCTCCAACAGAGCAGGAAATTTCGTTTTTTCGGCAGAATTCCATAAGAGTTCTGGCAGCATAATATTTTATTACCTGTCTGTATGCCAAATATGCATTAAGCGGCTTATATACAAATGCCCCGAATTTCTTCTGCGCATTTCCATCGTAAAGAACAAACTTTGAATTTCCGCTTGTATGAAGATAATCCTTTGCTGCCTGATAGCGGCTACCCGTTGAATCAGCCTTTTCCGCAAGCTGAACATCCAGCTGAGAAAGATTTGCGGCAGTAAGATTTATTATCTTTTCTACAGCATTTACAACTTCCTGCATCGTATCCGGTGCAAACGGGTCAAATTCAATGTTCTGAATTTTTGTATAACGTTTGTCGCGCTTAGAAAACTTATACTTGTTTCTTACAATGGCAAACATGTCGTACATAAACCACCATGCAGGGATTATATGTATCGGACTGTCAGAATTTTCACCGGTTGAAATAAGAGAGAAAGGAAACTGAATGTCCAGTTCATGCTGATACGAGCCTTTTACAGCAAGCACAAATGAAGCAAAGCGGCTGTTATGCTTAAAATCAGAACAAAGCCCCGGCCAGAAGCCTCGTCCCGCAATAATTTCTCCATCAGGACTTCGAGAATTGTGATTACTTCCGATTGTTGCACCGGCCGCAATATTTGACTGCCCCATAACAGTAGTTGCAATAAGGAACGATGAATTATGATGCTGTTCATGGAACGGAAAAATAAGGTTGTTCAGCAGTTCGCAGCAGGAAACCGTAGAATTATCGCCTAAAATAGAATTGATAAGACGTGCTCCGTACTTAAGCTGACAGTTTCTTCCCAGAATAAAACGAACGCCAACAGCCTGATAAAACACGCGGCTTCCGGCTCCCATAATTCCATTTACAAGTTCAACGCCTTCTCCAATCTGACTCTGCTCCTGTTCATTAGAAAGAACCGTAACATTTTTAATTTTTGAAGCACCCTTAATGTATGAGTAGGAACAGATTTTTGAATCCTTAATAATTCCTGTATTTTTAATTACTACATCGCTTTCAATAACGCCGAATGTATCGGAACAGACCGGCACAGATTTATCTGTAAGCTCAACAAAACGTTTCTGCAGTTCCCTATCTGCCCTGTTTCGAGACCAGATAAATGCATCCGCAGGAATCATAGTTTCAAAAGGAAGAACAGCCCGACCGTCATTTTCGTTGCAGATGCCAATCCATGTGCGGTTTTCGTCTTTTTCGCCTCTGCCTATAATTCCGTTTCCGAATTTACTGTGGGTGGTACAGCATAATTCATGTACGTTAAAAAGAATTACCCTGTCTCCAATCCTGTAATTGTCACAATAAGAAAGATTGATTAAAGCACAGTCGTCACCGATTATGGAATTGCGGAAAAAACTGTTCACAATTCCGCATGTAAGTTCAAGGTCGTGATATTTTATTTTTGCGTATTTTAACTGACCGAATATTACATATCCTTCAAAACTGTTTTCCCTTAAAAGTTCGGCATCAAAAGAACCTTCTTCTTTGGGAACATATATATTCTGCCAGTCATCGCAATAATTATGATTTTTTTCAAGAACAGCAATTTCTTCCTGCAGTAAATGGCGTTTTCCAGCCAGCAAAGACTGTTCAATTTTTATCAATTTCTTATTTTTTTCTAAATAAGTGACGTTATTCATAACTTTAATTCTACTTGAATACTGCGAAAAATGCTATAATTATAATATGAAGAAAATTACAATATTTACGGTTATTTTATTCTTTCTTTCTGCTTTTTTTATGCATGCAGAATTTCCAGACAAAAACCTTTACAGCGAATATACCTTAGAAAACGGAATGAAACTTTTTATTATGGAAGATTTTTCATGCGCAACCGTAAGAGTTGAATATGCCGTTCAGGCCGGATTTAGTTCTCAGTCAGCAGACAATACAGGATTTTTTGAACTGTATGCGCGCCTTTTAAATAAAACTATTTCTGCAGAACTTGGCACTTCAGATTTACAGGCCGAATGCAGTTCCGACTCTTCTTCATTTCTGATTAATGCAACTCCGTTTCAGATTGAACAGATTTTTCATGTAATTGCAAAGAATGCATATTCTTCAGCGTTTTCTGACCAGTTGATTACAGAAGAACTGTCTGCCCTTAAAACAGAAATCATGCAGTATGCGTATACGCCCGCCGCGTTCATTAATGCAGGAATTGATTCAAAAGTTTTTTCCGCAGCACCGTGGAAACAGGATTCTGGCATTTATCCGGCACTTTTTACAAAAACAACTCCGGCACAGGCGCGCAACACGCTTTCAAGGATTGCAAAATTATGGTATACCCCGCAGAACAGCGCCCTCTTCATAAGCGGCGGCATCTCAAAAGAAAGCGTCCTTCGCCTTGCAAAGCAGAGCTTTGAACTTTACCCGCGTTCACTGAACAGCCTTAAAATTCAGGGAACTGCCGCCGGCGGAAAACAGCGCAAATTCGTCATCCACGACAGCCAGCTTTCCGAAGATTTAACGCAGATTGTCATTCAATATACTTCGCTTCCTTTTTATAAAACCGATCTTCTGGCAGCGGCATTAAATCAAAACGATTCTTCAATAAAAAAGACGCTTTGCGCACAAAAAGCCCTTAACATACGTGATCCCGAATACATTCATGCAGCCGCCGTTCACAAAAACGGAACTTCCAGACTGATTATTCAGGCACTTCTGGAAAAAAACTCGGAATCCCCGGCAGTTCAGGCGGCTCTTTTTGTAAAAAAACTTTCTGAAGCCGCAGCCCTGATGGAAGAACCGGAATATCAAAGGGCAAAAGCCGTTCTTTATAGGGATTTTCAGGAGCAGACTTCTACATCACAAACCCTTATGAGTTTTCTTTCAAAATTCTGGACGATTGAAAGCCTTTCAAAAAATCAGACATCAGAAAGCGAATCTACAATGCTGGACAGCCTTCTTTTGCAGAGCACAAAGATTCTTTCTGAACCTACCGCAGACATTTCATCTTATCTTGAAAAGGAAAAACCGTTTGTTTTCATTCTTATAAGTACAAAACTTTTTAACAGATTCAAGACAACGATTACAAAAGGCGGATTTGAACAGCTAACCCAGAAAAACAGTTTCTGGTACCTTCAGGCACTTCAGAAAAATGCACTTGCCCAAATCAAGGAAGAAGCAGACTCTAAAACTTCCGCAGATTTTGATGCTTCAAAATCAGCGGCCGAATATATAGGAAAAATCCGCGCAAATTCAAAAATTATAACCCTTAAAAACGGAATAAAAGCCTGCCTTACACAGAATAAAAATTCTACAGGGGCTGTAATAATCATTTCGATTAAAGGCGGAAAGCTTGCAGATGGAAAAAAAGCCGGATTTCAAAGCGTAATGGCAAAATCAATTGCTTCGAATATCTCTCATGAACTTGCAGACTATATGCAGCAGGGACTTTTGGAAAACTTTCCAAAGATTCAGACAGAATCAGAAAATACGGAAACACACATTATCATTTCATGCTCTTCCGAAGATTCGGTGATTTGTGCAAAAGCTGCCGGGGATGCAATAATTTTCCGCGAAATAATTCCTGCCGATGCAGATGCGCATGTCTATTCAATTCAGACAGAAAAACGGCTTTCTGATGCAAGCGCCGTAAATCAGATGGCTTTCAGGGGAATCAAATATCTTTATGATGACATTACAATACGAAATATATTTGATTCAGAAAATTCCATTTTAAGTGATACAAAATACACAGATCTGCTTGCCGCCTACCCGGAATTTCTGAACGCAAAACGCTATAAAATTTCTGTAACAGGAGATTTTCAGGCAGAACCGCTTATAAAAGCCCTTACAGAATCTTTTGAACTTTTGCAGCCCCAGGGAAATATATCTGAGCCGACAGTCCTGATTCCAGATTTTCCTGCAAAATCAAAACGAATCAACTTAAAGATAAGGCACTTTTTCTATACCGACACAAAAGCTGAAGACGCAGGTCCAATGCCGGCAGTTTTGGTTCCAACAAAAGAATTTCTGGATCCTGTACAGTACTGGATTCCTTCGCCGGCACCAGGAACAGAAGAATTTACGCTATTCAACGCCCTGCTTCTCCGCATTAAAGACCTTCCCGAATCCAAAGGCCTCGTACGCATAATTATGCCTTCAGAAGAAATCACTGCTGCCGCAATCACAATCCTAGACGTAAAAAAAACATCCGCTGCCGATGAAACCTACAGAAAACTAATTGAAACCGTAAAATTGCGGCTTGCCGATTCTGAAAACCTGGACGAAGGCACATCTGAAGCCACAGCCATAAAATCTTCCTGGACAAAATACTTTTTGTCATCAACAAAAGACAATAAAGGCACAGGCCTTCTTATCTCCGCAGCAAATGACTTTGACGCATATCTGAACGATTACGAAACTATTGTTCGCGCAGATAAAGGCGCTTTCCTAAAAACCGCAAAAACTTATCTTCCTTCAGAAGCCCCACTACGAATCTATTCTTCGGATTCAAAAAAATGACAATAATGATGAATTGGTTTAGTATCTGTAAAGTCCTTCCGAACATTTTACCAGCCCGTATTCATTAAGAATGTGGGTCATGGTAATGTCTTCCGCATTGCATGGAATTCCCTTAGTAATTACAGGAACAACGCAGACTCCGCATAATGAAACATTTTTTCCGCGTACCCACGAAAGATAGCGGTCATAATAGCCCTTTCCCCGCCCAAGGCGCGCGCCACTAAGATTAAACGCAAGGCCAGGAACTAAAAAAACACTGCCGTCTGGGATTTCTTTTACAAGAGAACCTACATTTTCAGGTTCGCGGATACTGAATGCATTATCTGTACAGAAGCCATTCTCCAGGCTTGTAATTTCATAAAAATCCATCTGATTTGTGCCTGGAATCATTTTTGGAACCGCAACTTTTTTACCGTCTTTTAAAGCCTTTTCCAGAACAGGAACTACGTCAACTTCGTCAGACATTGGCATAAATCCAAAAATAAAAGGAGAAGATTTATAAATTTCACTGTCGGTAAAATAATTCAAAATAGAAGCAGAAGCCGCTTTTCCCAGTTCCCTGTCAGAAAAATATTCCTTAAGAACAGACTTTGCCTTTTTTCTAAGAATCTGCTTTCTTTCTGCAACCGTAAGATTCGGATTGTTCTCTTCACCACACATTTTATATATCCTAAACTGCTCGCAATTTTATG
>JBGVIP010000022.1:0-11351 GCA_045123335.1 Treponema sp. | reverse complement strand
GTTTGTTCTGGATATTTAAATTCGAATAAATATGTGTATGGCAAGTATGTATTAAGTTTTTCATCTTTATTGTAACCGTCCCAAAGTCCTGCTGCAGTAACATTTGCAAATGCAGATTTTGGAGTTTTTCCGTCGGCAAGTTTGATTTTTTTTAGTCCGCGTCCAATTTGTGACATCTGATTGTAGCGCGAATCATTTGGATGATTTGGGTAACTGCTGTATTTTCTGTAGTAATCTGCACAAATATAAAAAAGGACCAGCCATCCTTTTTCTGTTGTTTGTGTAAGGTGAGGATAATCCTCTGCTTTATTTGCTGAAACTACAGAGTCTATATTAATTGAATCTGGGTCGGAACTCGTAACAAAAAAGTCATAAGTTTCGTTTGAGCATGTTGTCAGCATGAGAATTCCAAAAATAGCAAATATAATAAACTGCCTTTTCATCGGAGGTATTATATACTGAGTTTTAAATTTTTTCATCTTTTTTTTGAAAATAAATTTCTAATGAATTTTCTAATGTTTTTTTTATCAGTCCTTCTTCGGCGTAACCATCTTCGTGGCAGATGCGCTTGAATTCATCTTCATCAAATTCCGTTAAACTTATACCAATTACCTTTGTGAAGAAACTGGTTCCTTTACGATTTCGTTTACCTGCTCAATAGTCATGTTCAGGGATTTTGCTATGATTTCAATCGATACGCCATTGGCGTAAAAACTTCGTGCATCTTCAACCGCTTTTTCCATGCGCCCAAGTTCCTGTCCTTCTGCAATTCCGTCTTCGCGGCAGATGCGCTTGAACTCGTCTTCATCAAATTCCGTTAAACTCATACCAATTACCTCTGCTTTCTGGATTTTGAAGAAGTTGCCTAAGAGGTGCTGTTTCTCTGCCCAACCGATTGCTTCTTCAATGGCTTCGTCGTTTTTCATGCCGGATTTTATGTTGTTTTTAATGCGGTAGACGTAGCAACTGTAATCATACAACGCTTTGCAGCTTTTTTGAAGTTCTTTTGCATAAACCGGGTGAATATTCAGCACTTTTGCTGTCCATTCGTAGGCGCCGGAATTGTCTTTGTTCATAAAAGCGTCAGAAAGTTTTAAAGTCCATTCTTTTGGATCGGTTTCGCTGCCCGTGTAGAAAACGATGAACTCCGGCGTAGGAATTTTTACAAGCTGCGTACTTATCAAATTTTTCCCGTTTTTAGTAAGGTAATTCTGATACAGCTGCGAAAAATACAATAGTCCGCGAAGCGGCATGTTCGGGTTGCGTGAGCTCTGCTGCTCGTAAAGGTTCATCTCTGTGCCTAAAAGAAACGAAATGTCGTTGTGCATTGTAATGTAAATTACGTTTTCAATAGTGTTCAGTTCAAGCGCATCCGGGTCGGTGTAATTTGTGCCGTTCAGCGTGTTGTAAAGTTCAAGACGCCATTTTTTGCTGTTTTCGTCGTCGCGCCCAAAGATGAACTTAAAAAGGCGGTCTTTGTATTGGCTCTGATGTTGGCTCTGAAAATTAAATTCCATAGTAACTCCTTAATATTTTGTTACTATGTATATACGTGTTTACTTACAAAAAAATGAAGTTTCTGAGTTTTTTTTGTTTTTTTTACACTCATCCCCAAATCAGGTGAAGTTAAAATTCCTCCGGATACAGCAGCTGCAGTAAGTTTTTCCAGGTTGTGTCTGTATTGAATGCAAATGTTGTTTTTGCATATGGATTATAATATTGGGAGTTTTTTAATGCAGAGTTTCCGACTATGGTTAATCCGTAATAGTTTGTTGAGTCATTAAAATCCGTATACGTTCCTGCGGATGTGTTTCCGCGCCAGGAACATGCAACGATTTTTTCAAGTCTGCTTTTTATGTTTGTACAGATTTCTGAAAGTTCTGTTATATTGTTATTTTTTGCAAATGACTGAACTTTGTCGCAAAGGTAACCTAAATCAAAAGAATAAAAATGAGGAACGTTATTTTTGTTTATATAATAATTGCAGTCATAATTGATGTTGTTGCTTGTGATTTTTGTATTATTGTATCTAAGATAATTGTATGAATTATTATTTAGAATATATGAATATTGGGTATTGTTTACAAAATAATCTGCAAGGGCGGATACTTCTGATTCAATGCCGTCTACAAGAGTTAAATCTGCAAATGTTATTGTTGCAGGTCTTGAGCCGTCTGATGCTTTCCAGTTTTCATATATACTTGCATATTCTTTTGCCAGATTTTCACCGATTGAAAAAATCGATGAACCGGCATTTATATTTGCAATTGTTTTCTGATAGGGGAATCCTGCTCCTGGTATTTCGTTTGGAGAAAAGAGAATTGCTTTTGCATAATTTCTTACTTCATATGCTTCTTCGATTGTTCCGCACAGGCATGTATCGTACATAATAAGGTCGATTTTATTGGATGTACCAAAGCCTGCCATTTCAAATGCCATAGGAATTTCATTTGTATGAATGATAGTATTTGAAGTGTAGTCTGGGCAAAAGGAATATAATGTTCCCAAAGAACTGCTTACATTAGATTCTGTTCCAGAAGTGCCGATTCCATGGCTTCCAATTACCAGTATTGTGTGCCGGCTGCAGTCTGAATTGTAATTTTCTTCTGCCCAGAAAAGAAAATTGCCCAGGGTTTCGTAAGAACCGGAATCAACTTCTCCAGAAGCAATCCAATCTGGAAGATTTTTTGTAATTTTGTAGTCGTTTGCTATTGTAGAATTTGTGCAGTGGTAATTCGGCTTTATTTCAAAAAGCCCGGATTCACTTCCAAGTATTGTATAGCTGGCAGAGCCGTCAAAGAATGCAACTGTCTTTATGTCTGCAGAAGACAAAGCCATCCCTTTTGAAACAGAAATCATGTTGTTCAGAAGATGTGTCTGGATGGAGTTGGAATCTCCGGCAAGGTACATTAATATCAGGTATTTTTTTTCTGTAGTTTCATTTAATTCTGTGTGAAATTCTCTATTATATACAGTTATTGTGTCAGGAATTGTTCTGTCATAATTCTTTAATTCCTGATTGTACTGGTATTCCTGAATTGCTTTATAGCGGATATAAGTTTCTGCAGAGGATCTGTCTGTGTCATACTGACATGAGAAAAGTAGCATTGAAATAATAACGGTTGAAAAAATACATCTTATATTACGCATGTTTTCATTATATAGAAATTCCAAAAAAATAAAATGCTCTGTGTCTGATTTTTTTATTTTTAAGATTAAAATGATAGGGTGGTTTACTTCGTGCTCTTACGAGTCGACAGGCTAAACCACCACAGTTCATTTTTATTATTTGTTTTGGTCAAGGCGGAGTGAGTTCAGGAAAGTGTCAAAATTGTGCTTAAAGTTGAGCATTGGTTCCGGCAGGGAAGGATCTTCTTGCATAAATGCTTCTGCAAGGGCGTTCATTGAAGTCTTCTGATTTACCCAATAAAAGCCTGGACCCATTTCGCCGTTTTCCTTATACTGGATGTAGGCAGAAAGTTCTTTTTCAAAATCTTTAAGGGCGTATTCCGGCGAAATGCAGAACCTGTAAATGCCGCTGTCAGTTGCAAAAATTACGTCAAAGTTTCCACCATATTGATTATTGGATTCAGCTTTACAGCATTCAAGAACAGGGAAACTAAAACGGAATTCAACAAGCTGATTTTTGTTAAGCCTGTATTTATAGTTTTTTGCGTTATGTTTCCATAAATTGAAGTTTTCAAGCGGAAAGTCAGCATTTTTTATGTCCTGAACCATCCTGTCTGCGGATTCTTCTGTAGGGTAATCATCTAGAAATGAATAGTAGATGTCTGTGACTGTCCTGTAAAAATCCTTTGGAGACATTACTTTTTCGTATTCGATTTTAAAATTATTTTCCGGTGCAATGTAGGAAAATTCTCCGAGAGTTTTGCGTTTTGAATCATCCAAAGTTCCGTCCGTTTTTGCCGTGTAAAATTTATCATTTTCTGCAACGGCTTCTGTTTTTTCAGATGGATTTTTTTCAACTTTTTTTGACCACGGAAAAGCTGTAATTGAATTGACTGCAATCGCCGCAAAAGCGAGCAGGGCAAGACTTTTTTTCATATATACCTCTCTTTTTTTTAGTATATATGGCGGCCTTGCTTTCCTCAACCGCCATATATATCTTTTAATTATTTTTTTTATTTCTTGTAGTTCAGACCGCGGTATTCAACTTTCCAGCCATTTTTAGCAAAATCAGAAATGTTTCCGATTGTGCCAGACCATGGGTCATAGTACCTGTCGTTTCCGATGGAACTTACAAAGTGCTCGCATCCTTTTTTTGTCGGGTCTTTATCAAGACCGTAGATTGTAATGTCTGCATCCTTGATATTTCCGGCATAGGTAAATTTTCCTGTAAGCCCGAGAGATTTTGCCATTGCATTTGCTGCGTTTTCCCAGCTGAGCACTGTTGCATCATTTGCGTCTATGCCGCCCTGTCTGATGGCATCTTCCATGGCTTTCTGCATTGCCTTGTCAGAAATTTCTGCGCCGAATTCGCGTGTATAGATTTCTGAAAGTTCGTTGAGCAGGGAAGTTGCAGCACATGCTGTTTTTCCGAATGTATTTTTGTCTGCGCCTGCGGCAATGTTTTCCGGAAGTCCGCAAAAATCCCTCTGGTTTGATCTTGTATAGTCTGTTTTGCTTCCGGCAGAAGTTGTGTTGTATGCGCTTCTTCCGTCAAAGAAGCCCGAAACAGAGCTGTAGCCTGTTCCGTCTCCAAAGAATGTTATACGTTCAGAGTTAAGGTTTTTGCCTGCGCTTGAGCCTGAATAGCTTGACTGTGAAAGAGTTGAAGTTCCGCTGTTCTTGGAATTGTTCTTGGAAGAACCTCCTGAACTTCCTGAATAGCTAGAAGAAGTTGTTGTGCGTGATGAACTGCATGAACTTGTACGAGTCCCAGTAGTAGAGTAATTTCCTGAAGAACTGCGTCCGGAAGTTGAACATTTTGAAGTATGAGTGCTGGTTGCGCCGCCACCGCTTGATCCGCTGTAGCCGCCGTTGATTTTAAGAAGATCTTCAAATTTCAAGATCTTTACGTTTTTCAATAAAGATTTCATTTTTTCCTCCATGAAACTTTTTTTTATTACGGCAAACAAAATCCCAAAAGGAGCAGGCCGGCATCTGCTCATGTTTAATCACAAAAAAGCCGTCTACCTTATATAACGATGAAAATGTTTAAAAAATGCATTTTACGAAGAAAAAAAATAATTTTTTTATCATTTTTTATGTAATCTATCAGAAACAAATGTGTATTTTATCTGTATTAATGTGCATCTTGTCTGAAATATGTTAAATGTCATCTTTATTTATTTTATAATGTACATGAAGAGAGCGTTCAGCCACAGGAGCTTAAGAATGCAGAAAAACGAATCGGTAATTAAATCCTTAAGGGAAAAAAACAGGTACACACAGGTAATGCTTGCGGAAAAACTTGGAATTTCCAGACAGGCTCTCATCAAATATGAAAAGCTTGTTCAAGAACCGCCTCTTTATGTAATCCGTGAATTGTCTAAACTTTTTTCTGTAAGCTATGACTGTATAATTGACAATGAACTGCCGGGAAAGGGTGCTTCAGAAAAAACGGTAATGTTGGAACAGCTTTCCAAGAATTTTATAAAGCTTAAGGATTCTGAGCAGCGAGCTGTTTTTGAAGTTGCAAGAATCATGGCAGAAGCTGCCGGCTGATAATTTTACAGATAACCTGCATAACATTTTTTAAGAAAACCGCTCATTCTTTTTCAAATGGTGATATAATATCTTTGTTCGGAAGAAGTTTTTCTGAACAGAAGTTTTAAAATTAAATCAGATTTATAACCGTTTGTGGAGCAGGGGGAATGTGTATGCAGGAAAAGTGTTTTGTCCTTTTTGAATCAAATATTGTTTTAAAAGCTGACGGTTCTTTGCCTGAATTTTCGGAATTTGAGGGAATAAAATCAGAAAACCCTATTCTGGAATATTTTGAAGAAAAACAGACTAAAATAAAGGTGCTCGGGCTTTCTTCGGCAGAAAAGCTCAACGAGTCGTATGTCATAAAGCCTTTGCGCGAATTTTTTGCAGAAAATGCTGCAGATGATGATATAAGATTTCAGGTTTTTAGGGCTAAGTCGCTTCTTAACTGGAGGATTTCAGAAAAATTCTGTCATCACTGCGGAGCGCCTCTTAATGAACATCCGCTTTTTACAGCGCGGATCTGCCCAGAATGCAAGAACGTTGTGTTCCCGCGCATTGAGCCGTGCATTATTGTTCTGGTAACAAAAGGAGACAAGATTCTTCTTGCGCGTCACGCACAGCGTAATCAGGATATTTACGCCTGCATTGCAGGCTTTATAGAAGCCGGCGAATCTGCTGAACATGCCGTAGAGCGTGAAATTTTTGAAGAGACCGGGCTAAGGGTAAAGAACATTCAGTACCGCGGAAGCCAGAGCTGGCCATTCCCAAGACAGCTTATGCTTGGCTTTACCGCAGAATATGCCAGCGGTGACATTGTTCTTCAGAAAGAAGAACTTATTGATGCCAAGTGGTTTGACAGAAACAACTGTCCGGCAAGCCCGAAGCCGGGGTCAATTGCTTATCAGCTTATTCACGGTGAAATTTAGGATTACAAATTTTTCAGAAAACTGTCTGTGGAGTAGTGCTGCAGGCAGTTTTTTTTTGAGACGGCTCTCTGATTTTTAATTGAAAAAAATACTAAACGAAGGAAAAGGAATTTAGATAAAAAAAAGCTTCTAACCTAAGTTAGAAGCTTTTTGCCACAGGTTGGGATCGAACCAACGACATACGGATTTTCAGTCCGGCGCTCTACCAACTGAGCTACTGCGGCGTTGATGTTTATATATTATAGAAATGCTGAATTTGTGTCAACAGGTAAGACTGCAAAAATCGAAAAAAAGATTATTTTTTTTTATTGACGATTAGGATTCCTATTTTATAATTATATGTATGAATTGGCTTATAATATCTGACAATATAGAAGAAAAGGAAGAACTTGTTTCCATTATCAATGAAAAATACAAGGGTTCTGTTATTTATTCGTTTACAAGCGATGCAGTTGAATTAAAATCATCATTTGAACTTGTACATGAAATTACGCAGGCTGTTATTCTAAACAGTCATGATAATCCGAGCGTAACCTTTCTTGCAGGAATTTTCTGCGGACGTAAAATTCCGGTTTATGCAGCAGGAAGACGCATGGAAGACTATCTTTCTGTGTTTACAAACTGCAATTTTTATGATGACAGCAAGGCTCTTTTTGCATACTTAAAAAAGAACTCAAAGAAAATTACAAATGAAGAAATAAAGACATCTGCATTTACATATCTTTTTGAAAACGGCATTCCGTTTGATGCAGATCATTTTGCAGAATATCTTGAAGTAGAAAAGGATCCTAAAAAGGCAAAACGAAACAAAGAAATCCTTGAATGCTATCTTTCTGCCGGTCTGGATGTAAATGCAAGAGACAGGGATGGAACACCGGTTTTGAATATTGCCTGCCGATGCGAAAACCTTTGGGCTGTAAAATGGCTCTGCGGTTTAGGTGCAGATATTAATGCCGTAAGCGAAGACCGCGGTTACACTCCTGTTATGGATGCCGTATGGAAGGGAAATAAGGAAATTACAGAATACCTTGTTTCTCAGAAGGCTGACCTTAATATCATTTCAAAGGATGGTCAGTCTAATCTTGTTCTTGCTGTTGGTGCAGACAGGGTAGAAATTGTAAGGCTTCTTGCAGAAAACGGTGCAGACCCGGATGTTCAGGATTCAATGGGAATGAGTGCATATTCGTATGCCCAGCTTTTCAAAAAAGAAGAAATTTCTGCCATTCTTGAAAAATACCATAAAGAATAATAGAATTATTCTATATGAAAAAACATGATTCTGATTTTAAGAAAATAGTATTTGCCGGCGGTGGGACCGGCGGTCATATTTACCCAGGGCTTGCTGTATGCGACGCTTTCCGAAAATTATGTGAAGAGCAGGGAAAATCCGTTCAAATCTGCTGGATTGGGAATTCCAGGGGAATGGACAGGAACATTGTTTCCAAAAACGTTGATTCTTCCGGACGGCAGAGCGCAGATGTATTCTACGGTATTCCAAGCGGAAAGCTCCGACGCTATGTTTCCTTTAGAAATTTTCTGGATCTTTTTAAGATTTTTGCTGGTTTCATTGCATCTCTTTTTATCCTTATTAAAGTAAAGCCGGATGTACTGTTTTCCAAGGGCGGATTTGTAAGCGTTCCGCCGTGCATTGCCGCAAAGATTCTTGGAATCCCTGTATATACGCATGAATGTGATTTTACGCCGGGACTTGCTACAAAAATAAACAGCCGTTCTGCAGAAAAAGTTCTTGTTTCTTATGAGGAAACGGAAAAATATCTGTCTGGAACTGCACGCGCAAAAGCTGTGGTTACAGGTAACCCTGTAAGGCCGGTGTTCTATTCTGCTTCTGCAGAAAGAGGTCGCGCTTTCCTTAATCTTGATGATTCAGAAATGTACAAAGGCCGCCCGATTCTTTTTGTTCAGGGAGGAAGCCTTGGCGCAAGGCAGATTAATTCGCTTGTTCAGGAAAACCTTGAATGGCTTTGCGAGCGTTTTATTGTTGTGCATCAGACTGGTGCTGCAAATACAGATCAGAGCGCAGAAGTTCCGCAGTCAGAAGCGGTGCGCAATTTTTACAGACCCTATGCATTTATCTACCGCGAAATGCCGGACGTTATGGCTGCCAGCGACATTATTTTAAGCCGCGCAGGTGCAAATTCAATTTGGGAATCTTCTGTTCTTGGAAAGCCTGTTATTCTTGTCCCTTTGTGCGGAAGCGGTACTCGCGGTGACCAGGAAGATAATGCAGGTTATTTTGAAAAGGCAGGGGCTGCAGTTGTCCTTGCCAGGGAAAATGCAACGGCAGAAAAACTGCGTTCGGCACTTGAACTTATGCTTGACGAATCAAGGAGAAAGGAATTTGCAGTGCACAGTTCTGCTCTTTCTGAAGGAAAAAATCCTGCAGAAAAAATTGCCGCCATTCTTTTTGACAAAATCTATTCAGGAGGCAATAAATGACTTTTGCACCAATCGACATCTGTTTTTTGATAATCATTCTGATTTTTTCTCTTTCTGCACTTGCAAAGGGATTTATCAAGGAACTTTTTGGAAAGGTTTCTGTAATTGGCGGACTTGCACTTTCAATCATCTTTACGCCAAAACTTAATGCCTATGTAAGCAAGTCAATTTCAAATCAGATTGTTTCTAAGGTTCTTTCGTTCCTTTTGATTTTCATCTGCGTGTTCCTGATAATAAACATTCTGCAGCATATTATTGCAAAAATTTTCAGCGGCGAAATCATGCGCGGACTTGACCGTACGCTGGGGTTTGCCCTTGGGGTAGCAGAAGGTCTGGTTGTGGTTACTTTTATAATTACGATTTTAGTTCTTCAGCCCTGGTTTGATGTTCAGCTGATTCTTACGGATAGCCGTTTTGTAGACCTGCTTTCGGGCGTGGTTGATTCATCTTCCCAGTATTTAAATGGAATGAGTGCCTAATGTTTGATAATCTGCTTCATCAGAGCGTTTCTAAGCTCTTAATCCACGATATTTCTACAGATTCACTACCGGGGGCCGTTTTGTTCAGTGGGCCGGAAGGCAGCGGTAAATTTACCTGTGCCTTGGAAACTGCAAGAATCCTTTCCTGTACTGG
This sequence comes from Treponema sp., assembly GCA_045123335.1. GTDB lineage: Bacteria > Spirochaetota > Spirochaetia > Treponematales > Treponemataceae > Treponema_D. The sequence goes on along the minus strand of JBGVIP010000022.1, from coordinate 1,662 downwards.
AGAAAAAAAAGGACATTGGCTCTGCGAATGTCCTTCATGCATGCAGAACAAGGCGCTTGTTTCCCAGAATGTTCTTATTACAGGCCCTAAAGACTGTACCCCGGAAATTTTTGCCGCCTCCGAAACTTTCCTGAATGCAGTCTGCAATAATGCACGCTATCTGAATGCGGCTCGCTTTCTGTTTTTAAGGAGCATAAGAAAGCTTACAATGCGCTTCAATCCTGTTTTATGGCAGGGTGATGATAAAATTTCTAAGATTGCTTCAATTATTTCTGACATTGACGAAGAACTTGAACCGCTGGATTTTCCGCATGAACTTCCGGAAATGGAAAAACTTGAAAAGGCATGCAAAAAAATCTGTGAACTTACTCAGAAACTTGAAACATCATTTTTATATGATTCCATTCCGATTGCACACATAAGGAATGCAAGTGCCTGGGCTCATTTAAAATCTGCCGACGGAAAGAAAACTATAATAATCGAAAATGCTGACCGCATGCTTGAAAGTGTCCGCAACGCACTTTTAAAGATTCTGGAGGAGCCGCCTGAAGATACAGTTTTTGTGCTTACAACGTCACGAAGAAACGCAGTAATGCCTACGATTTTAAGCCGTGTACGCACTTACAGTTTTTCAGAAAGAACTTCGGCTCAGCAGCAGGAAGTGATAAGCCGCGTTTTCCATAAGGAAAATTTTCCGGGAACAATAGACGATTTTCTGCTTACATATCTTCCTGTTTCACCGGATGTGCTTCGCGACTGTTCGTCAAAATTCTTTGTTTCAATAGCGGACGAACATATTCCAGAAATTCCGGCTCTTGTAAAAGCCTGCGGAAATTTTGATCCAAGAATCATGCTCAAGATTTTCCTGAACGGTATGAACGTTTACGGAAGAAAATGCATGTCTGTTCCGGCTGGCGCTCAGGCAGCCTATGAACTTACTAAGGTCCTTAAGGACTGCTGGAATAATGTTACGGTATACAATCAGTCTGTAAATTCGGCACTGGAAATTCTGGTGCGCGACATTGCAAAAATTAATAAACTTCATGGGAAAATATTAAAATGGACGGTTATGTAAATCGCGTTATAGACATGCTGCCAAAACTTTCTGATGATGAAGTTCAAAGGATTGTAAAGACAATCTGCGGCAAGAATACAATGCTGGATTCAATAATAGAATCTCTTTCTACAGGTCTTGTCATAGTAGACAAAAAATGGAAGATAATTCAGAGGAACAAGGCTGCAAACCGCTATCTTTTTCCGAACGGAATTGATGAAGCCAGAATAGATTCCGAGCCTATCTGGAATTTTACAAATGAACCTGAAATTGCAGAGTTTTTGCAGAAGACGGCTGAGGAAGATAAGTCTAATGCGGGCGAGGAATTTTCCACGACAAGTTCCGACGGCTCTGTGCGCTTTCTTTCTGTTTCCGTAATGAGCCTTGTCTTAAAGTCAGAAATAAGCGGCAACATTATAAAAATTGATGACGTTACAAGAAAGCGTAATCAGGACGTACTTATGCGCCGCATGGAAAACATGGCAGGCCTTACAAATCTTGCTGCTGGAATGGCGCACGAAATAAAAAATCCTCTTGGAGCCATTTCAATTCATATTCAGCTTATTCAGCGTGCCCTAAAAAAGGCAAGGGAAGGAGACGGACTTCTT
>JBGVIP010000021.1:0-15178 GCA_045123335.1 Treponema sp. | reverse complement strand
GGAAGCTACGCATATACTCGCGATGGGTCGTTCAAGGTAGACTGCAACGGTCAGCTGGTTACTTCAAACGGTCTGCGCGTTCAGCCTGAAATCATCCTTCCGGAAGGATACGATGTTTCTACAATGAACATTACTCAGACTGGCCGCGTAAGCGTAAAGGTAAACGGCGGAAACGAACCGGTGGAAGTAGGTCAGCTTGAGTTGTTCCGCTTCCCGAATGCGGTCGGACTTCAGGCAGACGGAGACAACCTTTTCCTTCAGACAAATGCATCCGGCGAAGCTTTTGGCGGTCGTCCTGGTTTTGAAGGTTTTGGTGACACACGCCACAAATTCCTTGAAATGTCAAACGTTTCTGTAGTAAACGAAATGGTTCAGATGATTGTTGCACAGCGAGCCTACGAGTTCAACTCAAAGGCAATCCAGACTTCGGACAACATGCTTAATACTGCTGTAAACCTTAAGCGTTAGAATCGGGCAGTCTGAAAGAGGTAAGCTATGAATTTTGAACTTGTAAAATCACTTGGTTCTGTTTCTGCTCCGGTTACAATTGCTAAAGAAGGCCGCCTTAACGGAGATGTTACAACCGGTTTTGAAGGAACTTTTTCCAGCATGGTAGATAAGGCTGCTAAGCCCCGCGGTGCAGCCTTAAGCGGAAACGTTCCTGAAAACAGGACAATTGACCGCACTAGCAAGCTCTATGAAAAATCAATGGAACTTGAATCATTCTTTGTAAAGCAGATGCTCTCTCAGATGCGTAAGACCGTTACAAAATCTTCTCTCGGCGGGGAAGGTTTTGCCGGCCAGATGTACGAAGACATGCTTTACGATGAATATGCAGAAAAAATGACAAAAACTGCCGGCTTCGGTCTTGCAGATCAGATTTATTTAAGTTTAAGCGTGTAAAAGTCAGTAAATTGCACAAGTCTTCTTATTACGGTAAAATGGCACTATGAGAAAAGCTGTTTTGCCGGAAGATTTGCGCGGCGTTCATATTCATTTTGTTGGAATCAAGGGCACGGGAATGGCTGCCCTTACAGAAATCCTTTTTAATCGTGGTGCAGTAATTACAGGAAGCGATGTTTCAGAAAGATTTTATACTGATGAAATCCTTGAAAAACTGGGACTTAAGGCTCTTCCGTTTTCTAAAGATAATATCACTGATTCAGTTCAGCTTGTCATATATTCCTCTGCCTACAATGCAGAAAAAAATCCAGATCTTGCAGAAGCTGAAAAAAAAGGCGTTCCTTGTTTGCTTTATACAGAAGCCTTGGGTGCATATTCTGAGCGCGCTTACAGTGCCGGAATCTGCGGTGTTCACGGAAAAACCAGTACTACTGGCCTTACAGGAACAGTCCTCAAGGAACTTGATCTTCCTTGCCAGGTACTTGCCGGGAGCGTAATCAATTCATTCGGAAATACATGTACTTACACATCTCCGGACTGCAAAGATTCAGAAAGACATTTTTTTGTTGCCGAAACATGCGAGTACCAGAAGCATTTTATGTCATTCTGTCCGCAGAAAATTATTCTTACCAGCGTAGAGCCTGATCATCAGGATTTTTACCCGACATATGAAGATATCCGCGATGCATTTGTTGAATATATACTTAAACTGCCGCAGGACGGAACTCTCATTTACTGCGCGGACGACAAGGGCGCTGTAGAAACTGCCGGAATAGCAAAGGAAAAACGCCCTGACATTCAGATGGTTCCGTACGGGACAAAGGCAGACGGTGATTACAGGCTTAGTTTTTGCGGCGTAAAAAATGAGCACAATTCATTCAATATTGCTTCTCTTGGTGATTTTTACCTTTGTGTACCGGGAAAGCACGAAGTTCTGGATGCAGTTGCGGCAGTTGCACTTTCCTGCGAACTTTTGAAAACAGAAAATAAAAATCCTGCTGATTATATAGAAAATATCCGCCGCGGACTTGCAGCTTTTTCCGGTGGAAAGCGCCGCAGCGAAATTGTTGGACGTGGCAAAACAAAAAACGGAATCAGCGTAATCGTAATGGACGACTATGGCCATCATCCTACTGCCGTAAAAACTACGCTTTCCGGCTACAGGGAATTTTACAGCGGACGCAAAATCATTGTTGACTTTATGAGCCACACATATTCACGCACCCAGGCTCTTTTAGACGAATTTGCCTCAAGTTTTACCGGTGCCGATGAAATTATCCTGCATAAGATTTATTCTTCTGCCCGCGAAAATGCCACAGATTTTTCCATTACAGGAAAAACTTTATACGAAAAAACACGTGAACACTTTGAAAATGTTCATTATTTTGAAGAAATCCTTGATGCATCCGGCTTTGTGCTTTCCCTTCTGGAAGAACCGCTTGATTCAAAAAAATATCCTGACGGTTATCTTCTGGTTACAATGGGTGCCGGTGACAACTGGAAACTTGGAAAAGAAATATTAAAATCTTTGGAGCAATAAAATGACAAGCATGACTGGCTATTCTTACGAGGAAAAATCAACAGAAGCAGCAGTTGTTTCTGTTGAAATTAAATCCGTTAATTCGCGTTTTCTTGATCTTTCTGTAAATCTTCCGCCGTTTCTGAATCAGCTGGAATCTTTTTTCAGAAATAAGGTTACGGAAAAAATTGTACGCGGCAAGGTAGATGTAAATATCCGAGTAAAGGAACTTGAATCTGATACAGAAGTTGTTGCAGATTCTGCTGCCGCAAAATCTTATTTTGAAGCAATTAAAAAGGTAAGCGAAGCATGCGGCTATCCTGCAGAAAGCATTCCTCTGTCTCTTATTATAAGTCAGCCGGGCGTTCTGAACGTAAACCGCAATTATGATGTAGAAAAATACAGAAATCTCCTTGAGCCAGTTTTTGATTCTGCAATGCAGAAATTTGTTGCTGACAGGGTTAGGGAAGGAGAAAACCTTAAGTCTGATCTTCTTGAAAAACTTTCGCGCCTTGACGAATGTGCAGCCTTCTTTAAGGAATGGCAGCCAAAAATGGAAGAATCTTTTAAGGCTCAGATTACGGCAAAATTTAATGAACTTCTTGGTGAAAATGCCGACCAGAACCGTATAATGACAGAAACTGCAGCAATGCTTGTAAAATACACAATTAATGAAGAAATTGTGCGCCTTCATAGTCACTTAAAGGCAATGCGCAACGAAATTACAGAAAATCCTGTTCCTGGAAAGAAACTTGATTTTATCTGTCAGGAAGCCAACCGTGAAATAAATACCATCGGAAGCAAAAATCAGTTTGCAGAAGTTGGTGCAATGGTAATAAAAGCAAAAGATTCCCTTGAAAATATCAGGGAACAGAGTAAAAATGTAGAGTAGCAGGATTCAATGCCATGCGGTCATTGAGCTTGTCGAAATCTGTAAATGTTGTGAAAGCAGCTTCCTTACAGGTGGTTTCGAGAGCCTCAACCACCGTTAAATTAATTGCTTTGATATCAGAATCCTGCAAATTTATAAACATTCTAAAGGTGGAAAAATGACTTTGAAGAAAGATTTAAGGATTGCAATCAGCGGAAAATCTGGCTGCGGTAACACAACTGTAAGTACGCTTCTTTCAGAAAAACTTGGCGTTAAGCTTATTAACTATACTTTCAGACAACTTGCAGCAGAAAAGGGGCTTACACTTGCACAGGTAATTGAAAAGGCAAAAACTGACGACAGCTTTGACGTTTATGTAGACAATCATCAAGTTGAACTTGCTCGTGCAGAGTCATGTGTTTTGGGAAGCCGCCTTGCAATCTGGATGCTAAAGGAAGCAGACCTTAAGGTTTATCTTTATGCAAGCGATGATACCCGCGCAAAGCGCATTTTAAACCGCGAAGGCGGCGATCTGCAGGAAATAAAGGATTTTACTGCAATGCGTGACAGCGAAGATTCCCGCCGCTACCTTAAATTATACCAGATAGACAATAATAAGTACGATTTTTGCGATCTTATAATCGATACTGCAAATTACGATCCGGAACAGATTGTTTCAATAATTCTCGGTGAATTAAAGGACAGGGGATTTATTGACTAAATTCCTGCTTTACAAAAAAAGGCTGCCTGATTAATTTTTGGCAGCCTTTTTTGTATGAATTAAAACTTCGGTTAGTTTATTTTATTAAAAAAGTCGTCTTCGGTTGGAAGACTTTCTGTTGCAACATCTGGAGTGGAAACTTGTGCAGTTTCAGAATCGTTTTCAACCTTAAACTTACCGATTTCGTCAGCAACGTGGGCAATACTCTTTTCATTTTCTGCTGTAATGGTGATTACACCCTTCATAGTACTGTTAAGACTTTCTACGCCGGTGTTGATTTCGTTCATTTCTGTGTTGATTGAAAGAGTAATTTCACCAAGTTTCTGCATTCCTACAAGGATTTCTTTTGAACCTGCTTCAATTACTGTAGAAGAATTCTTTACATCTCCTGTAATTGAATTAATAGAACGCATTGCTTCAAGAACCTGGTCAGAACCTGTTTTCTGTTCATCCATTGCATTCTTGATTACAGATTCCTGTGTGCTTACAGTCTGAGTATGCTCAAAGATTGTATCGAACTGAGACTGAAGGTTTCTTGCGTCAGCGGCCATTGCCTTGATTACTTCCTGGAAGTTTACAAGAACTTCTGCAATCTTTTTACCCTGTGCATTTGAATCTTCTGCAAGTTTTCGGATTTCTCCGGCAACTACTGCAAATCCCTTTCCGGCTTCACCGGCATGTGCAGCTTCGATTGCGGCATTCATGGCAAGAAGGTTAGTCTGGTCGGCAATATTCTGAATTACCTTAGTAGCCTGAATAAGTCCTTCTGATTCAGCAGCAATCCTGTTTGCCATTTCTACTGTTGTGGTTACTGTTGTACGTCCAGCTTCTGCAGATTCTGTAAGAAGGTGAACGTTTTCCTGGTTCTTTGTAAGGATGTTTGTTACAGAAGCAATGTTCTGTACCATCTGTTCAACGGCAGAAGATGACTGAGAAACGTCATCAGCCTGGCGGATAATAGCCTTGTTAAGAACTTCAATGTTCTTTGCAATTTCCTTAAGGGTACCGTCTGTTTCTTCTACAGAAGAACTCTGGTCTTCAATCTTGTTCTTGATAATAGAAATCTTCTGGCTGATGTCGTTAAGCTTTGTAGAAGATTCGTTCATGCATGAAGAAAGGTTGTCACCGACTTCTGTCATTACGGTACTTTCTTTAATTACGGATTTAAGTGAGCCTGCAATCTTTTCTATTGTAAGGTTAAAGTATTCAGCCATTGAACCAAGCTCGTTATTTTCGTTTGAAGGAATGCGTACTGTAAGGTCACCGTCTCCTTCAGAAATATTCTTGAGGATTTTAATAAAGCTGATAAGGCGTGTTGAAATGTAGCGTCCAAGGAAGATGGCAACAATTACAGAAATGATGATACCAATGATGATGGAAATTATGAGCAGGTTGATTACTGCGTTTGTACTTGCGTTCATTACGTCAAGGGAAATAATCATGGCGTAGTCAAGGATACAGTAGTCGTTCTGGCTAGGAAGGATTCGGACTTCTGCATTGCGTCCGCCCAGAACCTTTTCGCGAGAAATTCCGTATGCACCGGCAAAGTAATTCTGAAGGGAAGGAATGTCAAGATCTGAACAAGGTTTAAGTTCAACCCTCGGATCGAATGGATCAAGGATTACGTTTGCATTTGCATCAAGAACGATGAATGTTACGTCACCCATTGTAGATTCATCTCCAAGCATTGTAAGGAATGCAATAGGATCAATTTCAATTACGGCCATACCGCTTCCGTCTGGAAGTACGTTTGAACAGACCATAGTAACGTTATCATTTTCATCTATAAACAAAGGAGAAAAATAAGGTGTTCCTTCCTGGTTCTTTGTTGTTTCCCACCAGTCCTGCGATTCTGCAAAGTCGTATGTCATTGCATCGTCAGGGTAGGAAATAACTGAACCGTCATAACTGATTATGCTTGTAGAAAGAATGAATTCGTTAGAAGTAGCGATTGTCTCAGAAACTGTGCTGATGTTGTGTTCAGTAGGATCTGCTACAACCTCATTTGAATACATTATGATTGAATTCTGAATTCCTGAAAAAAATGCAGAAACTGTAGAGTCTGTAAGCCTCATTACAGTAGAAAGCTTTTCAGTAAAGGTGTTATCATTTAATGGTTTTATTCTTATGAAGATTGTGGTGCCAAGCAAAAGGAGAAGAGCTATGGTTTCTATCAGAACTCCAAGAATGATTTTTGTTGAAATAGAGCCGCGTTTTTTCGAATCGATGTGCATTTAAAACCTCACTTGATACTATTATATCGTAACCTTGTAAATTTTTCTATACAAAACTTTTCTGAAAAATGTTAAATTAAACATTTATGTAAAATTCTCTGTAAAAAAATGTTTGCATGTTTAAATAATTATGTTAAGATTAATAATCAGTTTTTTTTCTTACAACAAAGGAGGATTTTTGTAATATGAAAAAAATCAGAAGTTTATCTATATTAGCCCTTCTTATGATTGGAGGCGCACTTGCTGCTCAGACAGCTGATGATGTTATGAAAAAATCAACAGAGCTTGCTGTACCGGAATATTCAACAAGCGTCCTTATCATGGACATCATTGACAAAAATGGAACAGTAACAGAACACCGTGTAATTAACCAGAACGGTAACCAGAAGACAGGAACAGACCTTCGTCAGACTGTATTTGATTTCCGTGCACCTGCATCTGTAAAGGATACACGTCTTCTTCAGGCAGAAAAGGTTGGACGCGAAGACGACAAATGGATCTTCCTTCCTTCTCTTAAAACAACACGACGTATTGCTGCTGCAGAACGTTCAAAGTCATTCGTAGGTTCAGAATTTACTTATAATGACATGACTCTCCGCAAGTTCGAAGACGATGCATACGAAATGATTGATGCTGACGTAACTGTAAACATCGGCGGAAAACAGGAAAGACTCTGGAAGATTAAGTCTACTCCGGTTCAGAAAAAGAATGTTGAATATGCATATCTTATCCGCTATATCGACAAAACTTCTTACCTGCCGCTTCTTGAAGAATACTACGACAGAAACGACAAGCTTATTAAGCTCAGAACAATTACAAAGCACGAAAAAATTCTTGGCGAAACAGGAAAAGAATACTGGCTTCGCCGCGAATCTGTAATGGAAAACAAAGTTACAGGCCGTACAACTCGTGTTGCTGTAGATAAGATTACTCTTGATAAGCCTATTTCTGACCGCTACTTTACACAGAACTGGCTTAACACTGGTAAATAAGATTTTTGCATAAATGTCGCTTAAAAAAGGAACTAAAATGAATATTTCTAAGAAATTTATTCTTTCTGCATGTGTACTTGCCCTTGCCGGCGGTGTATTCGCAGATGAATTTGATGATTATGGTGAATATGAAGAACAGGAAACTCCTAAAGTTGAAGTTGGCGGAAAGGTAAGTGTTGACGCACGTGCCTATGTTGACCAGCGCAAGACTAAAAAGGTAGTTAACTGGGTTACACGAGAACTTGAAGATAAGGAAGAACGCTACAGCTTCGGTGAATACAAGACAGAAGCAAATCCGGCTGCAAGATTGAATTTTACTTATTCCGGATTGAGTTCTGACCTTGACCTTAAGCTTAAATTTGACGGCAATTCCCTTGGTGATTACAAATGGGATATGCTTGACGAATTTACTGCACGTGCCTATGTAGGCAATGCACAGTTCGAAGCCGGAAAAATGCGCGTTGTATGGGGAAAAGGAGACAAGCTCCACGTTCTTGATAACTTTAACGCAAACGACTATACGGATTATATCATTCCTGACTACATTGACCGCCGTATTGCAGAACCAATGCTCCGCGCAGTTTACAGTACAAACAGCAATATCAAAGTAGAAGGAATTTATACTCCTATGATGACTGCCGACCGCCTTGCAGCAAGCGGCGTATGGCAGCCAAAGGCTACAAAGTCTTTGACAACAGAAGTAACAAAACTTATTACAGCAAGACTTTCTGCTGCTCTTGCTGCAAATGATGGAGCTACACTTGCCAAACTTTCTTCTTTCTCTGCAGATGACCTTTATCCTGATACAAATCAGTTTAAGTACGGTCAGGCCGGTGTACGCACAACATTTACTGTTGGTTCTGTAGATCTTGGTTTCAGCTACTATTACGGTCACAACAAGCAGCCTTCTGCAAACCTTCAGTCACTGTTTGAAGCAGGTGCTGCTGCAGAAATGTCAAAGAAAATCAATCAGTTTGCAGGCATTCCGGCTGTTGCTCAGATGTTTGCTGATAAACTCGGTTTGGGTTCTGCTGCTGCTTTAAAAAATTATGTAGCTGGTTTGGACAGCTATCTTGCAACATATCAGGCAAAAGCTGATGTTCCGGAACTCGAATATGATCAGCTTCAGGTATTCGGTTTTGAAGCTGCAGGAATCCTTTTTGGACGCCTGAACAGCCGTCTTGAAGTTGCATACAACCTTACAAAAGATATTGCAGGTGATGATCCTTGGGTTCACAACAACAGCATCGGTTGGGTAGCAGGTTTTGATATCGATCTTCCAATTCATAACGTAAACCTTAACGTTCAGAACAACGGTAAGTACGTTTTGAACAACCATAAGATTGGTTCTGAAACATTTGCTCCGTTCAGCGCAAGCGATTCTTTCAGAAATACACTTATCGATTTCATCTTCCGCACATCATACGAACAGTATGACGTAGATTATGATCCTTCTGGATGCTATACAAACAATAAAGTTGTAGTAGACATTACAGATACATGGAACCATGAAAAGATTAAGCTTGACCTTAAGGGAATCTACGGTATTGAACGCGGCGACCTTCTTATTATGCCGACTGTTTCTTTCATCATTAAAGATGACTGGAAACTTGATTTGAGCGGTCTTTACATCTGGTGTAAGGATACAGACAGCGAATTTGACGGCTGGGAACGCAACAGTTTTGCTCAGATTGGAGTTTCTTACCAGTTCTAAGTGGTTATTAACTTAATAATCTGCTAGAATATGGCTGCCGGGATTATCCGGCAGCTTTTTTTTACTGTTATGAAAAATGAAAATCCGGTTTTTTCTGAACTACCGGGCTCTAAAATATCAAATGAAGTTTCTCGTGCTAAAGTAAGGCGGGTTTTGGGAATAGATCCTGGGCTTGCAAATACGGGTTTTGGCATAATTGATTGCTGTAATTCCAAATACCGCATGGTAAGTTACGGTGTAATAGAAACCAAAAGTTCAAGCTCTCATTCAGAGCGGCTTTTAAGCATTTATTCAAGGCTTCAGGCTGTAATAGATGAATTCCGGCCGACCGAAGCGTGCATGGAAGCGCTTTTTTTTGCAAAAAACGTTACAAGTGCAATTTCTGTTGCGGAAGCAAAGGGGGTTGTTACGCTCTGTCTTGCGCAGAATGCAATTCCTGTTTCTGAATACAAGCCGAATCAAATTAAAAAAGCGGTTACCGGAACTGCCGCTGCCGAAAAGGAACTTGTAGAAAAGTATGTCCAGCTGCTGTTAAAGCTTAAAACCGCGCCGTCGCCGGATCATGCGGCAGACGCCCTTGCAGGAGCAATCTGTCACATTCATTCTGCGGTTCTTTCCTAGCGGATGAACATTGCGTCTCCGTAACTGAAGAATCTGTAGCGGGCTTCTACGGCTTTTTGATATGCGTTAAGAATGTTTTCCCTGCCTGCAAAAGCGCTTACCAGCATAATCAATGTGCTTTCCGGTGTGTGGAAATTCGTAAACATTTGATCAACTGTCTTAAATTTATATCCCGGATACATGAATATATGTGTGCTTGAAGTTCCAGCCTTTACAAAACCGTTTTCGTCTGCTGCGGATTCAAGTGTTCGCACCGAAGTTGTTCCGACTGCAAGAACAGGACGGCCGTCTTTTTTTGCCTGGTTTATTTTGTCCGCAGTGCTCTGTGGAATTGTAAAAACTTCTTCGTGCATTTTGTGGTCTTCAATGTTTTCTTCGCGTACAGGAAGGAATGTTCCCAAACCAACGTGAAGCGTTACAAAGTCGCGTTCAATGCCTTTCTGGCTAAGGCGGCCAAGCATTTCTTCTGTAAAATGAAGTCCGGCTGTAGGGCAGGCAGCGCTTCCTGTTTCCCTTGCGTAAACGTTCTGGTAGCGTTCGCTGTCTTCATCAGTGTCTTCGCGCCTGATGTACGGCGGAAGTGGAATGTGTCCGTTGCGTTCAAACCAGTCTTCTGTAATTACAAAATCAAAATGCATTGCGCGGAATTCTGTTCCAGCATTTCCCGGGTGATCAATAATTGTTCCGATAGAACCGTCTGGGAATTTGTAGCGCATTCCTGGTTTCTGTTTTTTTGCGCCTTTTACCATTGTATTCCAGACATTTCCGTTTTTATCAATCTGATTTAGGAACATGAATTCCTGTTCGCGTCCGGTAGTTTCCTTGATTCCGTAGCAGCGGGCACGTCTTACCTTAGAGTTGTTAAAAATCATCAGTGTTTCCGGCTTAATAAGATCCGGCAGATCGTTCATCATGTGGTGTTCAACCTGACCTGTAAGGCGGTTCAGGAGCATAAGTTTGTCCTGCCCACGTATTCCGCTAGGGTGCTGTGCGATAAGCTCTTCCGGTAAGTCAAAATTAAAGTCTGTAAGTTTCATATTGCTCTCTTAAAGTATTAGTCAAACAGCGATGTCTGCTGCGGTGTATCTGTTGCTTTGTATTCCAGTCCAAGGTGTTTGTAGCCTTTTTCTGTAACGATTCTTCCTCGCGGAGTTCTTTGCAAAAGTCCGCACTGAATCAGATACGGTTCGTAGTATTCTTCCAGTGTATCCTGACTTTCTCCAATGGAAATTGCAAGTGTTTCGGCACCAACTGGTCCGCCTGCAAAATTCGTAATGATTGTCCTTAGAATTTCCCTGTCTATGTGCTCAAGTCCAAGTGCATCAATTTCAAGTCTGTTCAGGCCGGCCTTTACAACGCCTTCTGTAATGACGTTTTTTCCCATGTTCGCAGAAAAATCCCTCATTCGGCGCAGGATGCGGTTTGCAACGCGAGGTGTTCCCCTTGCACACTGACCCATAAGAAGGGCTGCGTCTTTTTCTACTGTTACGCCAAGGATTCCTGCTGAACGGGTTATTACTTCTGCAAGTTCTTCCTTTGAATAGTATTCAAAGCGCTGGATAATTCCAAAGCGGCTTCTGAGAGGACTGGCAACGGCACCGGCTTTTGTTGTTGCACCGACAAGAGTAAAGCGCGGAATCGGAATTCGCACTGTTCTTGCGGCTGCTCCCTGACCGATTACCCAATCCAGTTCATAGTCTTCCATTGCAATATAAAGCAGTTCTTCTATTGTGTGCTTTAAGCGGTGGATTTCGTCTATAAAGAAAACTGTACCTTCTGTAATTGTAGAAAGAATTCCTACAAGATCCTTTGGCTTTTCCAGGGCAGGGGCACTTGTAATTTTAAAGTCTGCACCAAGTTCCCGCGCTGTAATCTGTGCAATTGTAGTTTTTCCAAGTCCCGGAGGTCCGATTAAAAAAAGGTGGTCCAGCGGTTCGTGACGTTCTTTTGCGGCTTTAATAAAAACGCTCAGGTTTTCCTGAACTTTTTTCTGTCCTATAAAATCTGTAAGGTATTGAGGACGCAGGTTAATTTCCTTTTCTGATTCCTCGTTAAAATCCTGAAAATTCTGTTCCGAGCGTACGATGTGAAAAATTGATTCATCCTGCATGTCTTTTGTAAGTCCCTGTTTCATCTTGCAATCTCCATAAGGACCTTTCTGAATACTGTGTTTTCTTTTTCAGACTGTGATGCAGAAGCAAACGAACTTTCCTGCTGAAGTGCCGGGAGTACATCTGAAATTGCTTTTTCTATCTGCTGACGTTCGTAGCCCATTTCTATAAGTGAAGCTGTAACGACTTCGTATTCTTTCTTGCGTACAACAGGAGCTTCTGAATCTGGAATTGTAAGTTTTCCTTTGAGTGAAAGAAGCATTTTTGCGGCAGTTTTTTTGCCTATTCCTGGAATTTTTTCAAGGCCGCTTAAATCTTCGCGGTCAAGAATTGAAATCAAGTCTTTTAGGGAAACACTGCTCATTATTTTTACGGCTGCTTTTGGTCCGACTCCGTCAACTTTTAAGAGATCAAAAAAAAGAGTGCGTTCTTCCGGCGAAGAAAATCCGTATAGATCCATGCCGTTTTCGTAATGGTTCAGGTATGTGTAAACTTTTCCCTGATTTCCGACCGGCGGAAAATTATTAAGGCATGTATCCGGTACGCAAATATCCCATTCTATACCGTTTGTTTCCAAGAGAAGCTGTTTTGGCAGTTTTTGCGTTATTGTTCCTGAGAGACTGTTGAACATAGGGCTATTGTAGCGTATTTGAAAAAAAAGTAATAGGGCATATGAAGTTCATCATGTAAGCTGGCGGAAAGAGTAGCTTACAAGATTCAAAAACTGCTGCTTAAGAACCGGATTGTATTCCGTTTCTTTTGCGGCGCTGTCAAATTCGTTCTGAGCTTCTTCTATGTAGTTTGGAATGTCTTTTGCCTTTAGCGGAAGTCTCATTCCGAGCATGTGGTTTTCAAGCGAAATGCAGCGGAATGTAATTTTTCCGGAGTAGGCAATCCTTAAATTTGTGATGATGCCTTTTTCGGAATCTACTAAAAATGCAAAGCTTGCAGAATTTTCTGTTATTGTGCTGTTAGGTCCGAGTCTTCTGAAAATTCCTATATCCCAGTCGTTTAATGGAACGCGTATATTTGTAAGTACGTGATTTTTAGGGATTTCGGTAAAATTCTGGACGGTAATGTATTTAACTTCTGAAGGAGATTTAAATTCCAGAACAGTGTCCATTGCAAGGAGCGGCGCAAAAAGCGTATTCCTGCGTTCCGGGTCCATTAAGTTTCCGCCGATTGTTGCTACGTTTCTTATAAACGGGTTTGCAACTGTAGAAATTGCATCAAGCAGGATTTTTGGAAGGTGCCTTTCTCCGAGTGCCTGAATTTCTGCCAGCGTTGTTGCTGGACCAAATTCAATGTAGCGTTCGTGCTTTTCTATATGGTTGAATTCGCGGATTAAGGTAGTAGAAATCATTTTTTCTGGGAGCGCAGAAATGGCGGTGCAACTTCCGACAATCTTAAGGTTTGCAATTGTCTTAAGCTGGTAAAAGAGTTCGTTCAGGTTTCTGGCATAGAATATGTTTGTTTCGTTTCTGTTCATGGTTACATTCCTATCCGTCTGTTGTAGGTTTCTACGGCGTAAAGAATTCCGTTTATCAAGGTGTCTATGTCTGTGCAGCACGGCGAAAGGTGAGCAATGCGTTCCCTGATTGAAACTCTGGTAGGCTTTGTTTTTTCTGTAAGAATGGATGCTGCTGCAAATATTTTTCCGGCATTGCAGTAGCCGCACAGTTTTATACCTGCTTTGGAAAAGCCTTTCATTATGTCCTGATAGGCTTCTGTTTCTGAAAAATGTTCAAGTGTTTCTATTTCCTGGTTCATAGCAAGAGCAACAGGAATCTTGCATGACGGAACCGGCTTTCCGTTAAAAAGAACTGTGCATGAACCGCAGCTGCCTTTTCCGCAGCCAAGCTTTACAGAAAGAAGGTTGTACCTACGGAGAACAAGCATAAGGCTGTCTGACGGGGAGGCCTGAATAATCTGTTTTTTCCCGTTAAGTGTTACGGTAAAATTCATTGGATTTCCTCCTTCTGTGATTCAGAATCTTCTCCTTCAGTTTCCGCTCTGGCGGCAGATGCTTCAGTTTCTTCTGAAACGTCTTGATTTTCCAAAGGCGCTTCGCTTTCAGAAGCTGTTTTCTCGGTTTCTGAATCCTGATTTTCAGATGTTTCTTCTTCTTCTCCGTTCTGCGTTAATTCAAAGAGCTTTTGTTCCGTGCAAGGCAGTTCGTTTACCTGCCTGAACAGTGCCAGCGACAGCGCAGAAGAAAAAGCTGCCGGTACAAGGTTATGAATGAGTTTACCAATCTGGCACGGCGGATTCTTTGATTCAAGGAATGAAATCCGTATTTGGTCGCAGGAAATTGTCGTATCTTTTACAAGGCGTTCAAGTTCCTGTTGGATTGCAAGCCTTACAGAACTTTCTGCTGCCTTTATTGAAAGAATTTCACCGCAGTCTATGGCTACCCAAATGCCGTTTATTTTTTCTTCGTAGGTGTCTGCGTTAAGTTCGACTTCTACAATTGCGGCTCCAAAAGAAGCGGTTTGGAACGGGATTCCTTCAAATTTTTCTTTCTTCCACTGTTTTCGCATGGAATTTGTTACGGATTTTTTTGAAGAAACTGGAAGCGAACCTTCTTTCCGTTTTTTGTTTATTTCATCGCAGGCACGTTTTAAAAGAACAGTCATTATGCTTATGTCGTTGTAAAAGCCTTCTGGCATAAAGGTTTCTTCTGTAACGGCAAATTCAGAATTAATGCTGATGTTTGCAGGGTCTACAGAAAGCTGTTCGGAAACGATTTTTTTCCATATTGCGACGTTTGTTTGTGAAGGACTTACTGCGTTTATTTCGACAGTCTGGTCACGATTCATTTTTATTTCGAGTTTTTCTTCTGTGAGAGGGAACTGTGTTCCGTAAAAACAGGCTCCGTCGTATGCAATGCTAAGGCCGATTCCGCGTCTTGGAAGCGCAAAGAATGTTGAGCCGTTGTTGTTGATATTGCTGAGCGAATTAAGGCGGAACGAAGCGTATTTGCGCTTAAAATCACTCTGGTTAATTATTGCGCTGATTGTTTCTGCCGGCTTGGACAGCTTGAACTGGTAAGGCGATTTTGCAGATTTTCCGTCCAGATTCATGTTTAAAAGGCGCAGTTCGTCCGGCAGAATGGCCGTTAATTCTGAAATCTGCTGAATATGATTTTCAAGCGCAAAAAAAGCCTGGGAATCAATAAGTTCAGAATAGATTGAGGAAGGCGGGTTTTCTGAAGAATGAATGCTTACTTCTATATACAAGTTTTCTATGTTGTAAAGTCCGCAGGCAGCGATTGCAATTCTGTCGGCAATTTCCTGTGCAAAAGGATTTGCATAGCCGCCGTCGCACACAGCCTTAATGTGCATGGTCTTTATTATGCCTTCTTTTGTAATTCCGCTTCTGTAGCTGATTGTTGTATCCAGTCCCGGATACATGTATTTTTCTTCTTCCTCGCGTGAAAGAATGAGTTTTACCGGTTTGTTTGTAAGGATTGCGGCAAGTGCAGCCTGTGCA
>JBGVIP010000020.1:0-37583 GCA_045123335.1 Treponema sp. | reverse complement strand
TCTCCATACGGAAATCATATTCTCAAAATCATTTCTGAATGCATCAAATGCAAGAAACTGTTTTTCTGTCATTTCATGAGTCCTTTCCAATCTGTGGAGTGCAGGATGTCGCTTACGGCTGCCCTGATTCTTCTTGCATTTTGAGTTCCGTATGCTTCGCTTCTGCGTATAAATCCAATGTCATAATATCCCATTATGTTTCCGGCCGGATGAATTGTAAACGTATTCTGGTAACGGCCGCTTTCCAGCACAATCTGTGGAACAAGTCCAATTCCAAGTCCAAGCTGTGCAAGCGCAAGGATGGCTTCGTTACCTTCTGTTTCTGCGGCAATTACCGGTTTTACGTTGCGGCTTTTTGTCCATTCGTCAAAGCGGCGGCGGGCAAGTCCTGTTTTTGGAAGAATAAGCGGAACCGAAGAAATTATGTCCTGCGGCGAACCAGTTACATCAAAATCTGAATCATTTTTTGCGGCAAAAATAAGAGGGCTTCGTTTAAGGCTGATTGTTTCCATGTAAGAAAGTCCGTCCTCCGGGATTGCGGCAACCGCAAGGCTTGCGCGGCCTTCCCTTACAGCTGGAATAGCACCTGCCGGATCGCCGGTTTCTATAGCAAGCTGAATTCCTGGATATTTTTCTGAGAGTTTTTTGATAAAAAGTGGTAAAATAACATAACAGGCAGTTACAGATGCATAAACGTGCAGGGTGCCGGAAATTTTATTTCTGTCGCCCTCAAAAGATGCTTGCATATCTGAATGACGTTCAAGCGTTTCTTTTGCAAATTCTGCAAACAGTCTGCCGTTCGGCGTAAGCTCAACTTTTCTGTTGGAACGGTCAAGAAGTTCAGTTCCGTTTTCTTCTTCCAAACGGGAGATAATGCGGCTGAGCGCAGAAGGACTTATATTGATTTCTTCTGCCGTTTTTGCAAAGTGAAGGGTTCTGCTTAATGTAACAAAGGCTTTTAATTCGTAAAGATTCATTGCTTTTCTGCCGATATACTAACATATAGAAAGACTTTTTGACAAATCTGGAGGATTTGGAAATGAAAAAAATTGTAGGATTTCTGCTTGTTTTTTTAGCTGGAGTTGCAGCATTTGCGTATGACGTTACAGCTGATTATCAGATCAAAGGAAAAGCAAAGACAGTAACAAGAATTGATTATGAAATCTCTTCAAAATTCGGTGAATATTTCCGCACACCAAGTTCAAAAATTATCTACAGATACGATGAAAATGGAAATCAGATTGAATCAACAGCATATAGTGCAAAGGATGTCGTCCTGAATAAAATCCAGAATATTTATGACGAAAAGGGACTTCTTGTGGAGCAGCTTGGATATGATTCAGAATCAGTTCTTTCATGGAAGGCTGTTTTCACATACAAAAACGGAAAGAAAACCGATGTTTCAGAATTCGGAGCAGACGGCTCAATCCGCAATAAAGTAATTTATGCTTATTCTGGGGCAAATCTTTCAGAAGAAAGCGTTTATAATTCAACAGGTGCGCTTGTAGGCAAATTGATTTACAAATACGAAGGCGACAAACTTGTACGCGAATACGAATATTTTGCAGACGGAAGCCTTGATACAGAAAAGCAGTATTCATATACATCATCTGGAAAAAAAGATACAATTGTAACAATTAAGGCAAACGGTGAAATATCTAAAAAAGAAGTTTTCCGCTATGGCGAAAAGGATACTCTTTCTGAAATTACAACATACAGTGAAGATAATAAAATCGAAAGCAGAATGATCATTAAATTCGACGAAAAAGGTAATTTCAAAAAGATGACTAACTACACAGTTGCAAATAAATTTGGTACAACTGTAAATGAAATGTCAGCAATGACAGAAGTTTCTTACGAATACTAAGCGTAATTCATAAGCGAGGTTCACATGAAGACTATCGGCATCAGACAGGCAGACGGATCTTTCTATCCGATTCTTGAAGAAGATACTCCTGGAAAGAAGACTCTTGGTTTAACAACCGCAAAAGATAATCAGACTCGTGTAATAGTAGATATGTACCGTTCTGAAAACGGAACAATGGAAGACGCAGAATATGTAGATTCCCTTCAGATAGACAATCTTGTTGCTCATGCAAAGGGAAGTTCTGAAATCAAGCTTAATATTGGTCTTGATGCTGACGGTAAGCTTTCTGCTGAACTTATTGATCCGGAAACAGGACTTACAAGCTCTGCCGATGTTACTTTGGTGAACAGAACTCTTGAAGAACGCCTTGCAGATACAGGTTCAGATTTTTCTCTTTCTGATGAAAAGATTGAAGGTGCTGACCAGACAGAAGAAGCAGAGGATGAAGATGCAGGAAGTAACGCAGGAGCTTTTGCCGCTGGTGCCGCAGCGGGAGCAGTTGCAGGCGGGCTTCTTGCCGCTGCTATGAAAAAAGGTTCTTCAGATTCAGAAGAAACTGCAGAAACAATTGCAGATGACGGCAATACTGACGCATTTTCGACAGAATCTACAGAAACATCAGAAGACAGTTTTGATTTACCGGATTTTGATACAGACGTTACAAGCGATGTAACAACGGAAGCTGACGCACCTGCAGAAACGACTGAAGAAACAGCGGATGCTTTTGATATGCCTTCAGATACATCTTCAGAAACAGTAACAGAAGAAAGCAGTGCAGATTCTTTTGATACATTTGACCTCCCTGATTTTGATTCAGATTTGTCTGATACAGCTACAGAAAGTTCTGAATCAACAGAATCTACAGAATCGACAGAGGTTGCTGACTCTGCAGAAGACGCCGGCACAGCAGAATCTTTTGAAACAGCAGATGACAGTTTTGATTTACCGGATTTTGATACAGACGTTACAGGCGATGTAACAGCGGAAGCTGACGCACCTGCTGCAGCAGAAAGCATACAGGAATCATCTTCAGAAACAGTAACAGAAGAAAGCGGTTCAGATTCATTTGATTCGTTTGACCTTCCTGATTTTGATACAGAGGTTACCAGTGAATCAAAGACAGAAACAGAAGAAGCGCCTGCTCCAGATGTAAGCGATACAGATTTTGATCTTCCTGATTTTGGAACAGATCCTGCAGATACAGTTTCTTCTGCAGATTTAAATTCGGACGACCTGTTTTCTGATGATTCATTCCTTAATGACATTGACAGTTCAGAAACTTCTGAGCCGGCTCCGGATTCAACACTGGAAATGATGAAACATTCCAGCGCACTTAAATTTGATAATCTTTATGATAAAGAGACAATGGAAGGAGACTCTTCCGTTGAATCTGAAGAAGAGGAAGTTGTGAAAAAAACAAAAGTACCTGTAATCATCTGTATAATTTGTGCAATAATCTGTATTATAGCAACTTTGCTTATACTCTTTGTTGTTCCTTCAAAATACAATCTGCTCAATAAAAATTCTTCATCCGAAAAAACTGCTGCAGTTAAGCCGGTTGTAGAAGAACCAGAGCCAATCCCGGAACCTGAGCCGGAACCAGAACCGGAGATTGTAGAAGCTCAGGAAGAAGAAATCATTGTAGTAGAAGAACCGGAAAAGGTAATCCCGGAACCACCAAAGGAACCTGAAGTAAAGCCTGCCGACATCACTTACAGGATTAAGTGGGGCGACACACTCTGGGATATTGCGGATGCATACTACAAGAATCCTTGGAATTATAAAAAGATTGCGCGTTACAACGGAATCAAGAATCCTGATTACATTATTTCTGGAACTTACATAAAGATTCCTGCAAAATAAAAAAAGAATTAACAGCCGATTGCGGATTGTTCCAAAATCGGCTATTTTGTTATATACATACTATGATTTGCAAAAAGTACATCGGAGTTCTTCTTGGAGTTTTAGTTTTATTCTCGGGCTGCGGTCAGAAAGGATATGAATATTTTGCAGCGTTACGCTGTCAGTCTGACGGAAATGCAGAAGAGGCAAGAAGATTATTTTTACGGGCTGTGAATACAGGTTCTCCTTATATTTCGCGCCTTGCATCAGAAGAATTGGTTAGTCTCGGAAACGTGCGGGAACGAATAGAATCTTGCGACCGTCTTATATCAAAATTTCCTGACGAAAAATCGAAACTGCTTGCTGCGGGGCAGTATTTTTCTGCTTCGGAATATTCAAAACTTATTCAGTGTACAAACGATATAGACTATGCAGAATGCTCAAACAAACTGGCATATCTGCGCCTTGAATCAATGCGGAAAAAAGGCGATTCAAGATTTTTTAAGGAATTTTACACTTGGTTTACTGTCAGAAAAATTTCTGATCTGCACTACCAGCTTTACTGTGATGTTTCAAAAACGGATTCCCTTCCGGATATTCCGGAATTCCAGCCGGTAACAGATTTCAGGGCTGACGTTTTCAAAAGAAACTATGCAGGTGCCTTTGAAACTTTTTCATCATCAAAAGACATGCTTCCGCTTTTGCCGCAGATTGTTTCTGACATGGGAAAAGTCTGCCTTTACGGAAGTGATTCCTACTATAAAAATGCGCTCTCCTTCGATGCCTTTGCAAAAAAACTGACAGGCAGGGATTCGGAATTTTATGCTCAGTTTTATGCAGCCCGCCTTTATGAAAAAGCCGGTGAATATTATTCTTCCGCTGCCAACCGCTATCTTGCTGCAATGAAGTGCGCTCAAACCGATAGTCAGTATGACAATGCGCTTTGGTATCTTATGAACCTTGAATTAAAGCGTTCTACAGCAAGAGGCATTCAGTGTGTGCGAAAATACTGTTCAACATGGCATGATCCTGAATATTTTGAAGATTTTTTTGACACGCTTACTCCGCTTATGCTTTCTGAAGGACGCTGGAACGATTTTTATGTGCTTTACAAGGATCTGGACGGCTATGCTTCGGATGAAGTTGTTGCAAAATTTGCCTATATTTACGGCCGCCTTCTTCAGGAAAAATTAGCCGTCCCAGTACTGTCAGACACTCACGGCAGCGATTCTTCTGCCGCCTTTACGCGTGCGCTTTTAAGCGGCTCTGAAGCGTATTATAAGGTAATGGCTATAAGCAGGCTGGGGCTTGGCGGCGAGCATGCGGAAGAAATTCTGTGTACAACGCGCTCAGAAACAGTTCAGATTGTTGACCCAGAGGCAGAAGAAATTCTTGCGGGTTATGCGGCGTTCGGTCTGCCAGAAAAAATTTATCCTATGTACAGGCGGCTTCATGAAGAAAAGCGGGAAATAAGTTTTGACACGGGACTTAGACTTGCTCAGTTTTTAAATGAATGCGGGCACAACAAAAACGAGTTCTATCCGCAGAGTTTAAGGCTTATGTCTTCTATCCTTGCGCTGTATCCGTACAAACTGAACAGGGATGCGTTAAAGCTTTTGTATCCGCGCAATTATTCAGAAATCGTTACGGAAGGCTGTACAAAATATTCTATTCCTGAATCTGTTATGTATGCGCTTATCCGCAGCGAAAGTTATTTTGATTCTGGTGCAAAAAGTTCTGCAGGTGCGGTCGGGCTTTGTCAGCTTATGGGCACAACTGCGGAAGATGTTGCACACAGACTTAAATACGGTTCGTATAATCTTACTGTTCCGCAAGACAATATAGAATTCGGCTGCTGGTATGTAGCAAATCTTTTTGGACGCCTGGAAAATCACTGGCTGAATACATTTTTCTCTTATAATTCTGGAATTAATGTGGTCCGACGCTGGCGCAAAAGCGCAATCATTGAGTTTGATAACATGAAATTTATGCCGGACGACCTTTTTCTGGAAACAATTCCTTATTCTGAAACCCGTCAGTATGGCCGCAAAATGATAGGTGCTGCTGCAATGTATTCATGGCTTTATTATGATAAAGAACTCTGCGACAGCATAAACGTTCTAGTAAAATAATTCAGAATATTGTAGACTCAGAGCGGAGTTTTTACTTACCTTTATATGGGGGAAATTATGGCTGATTTGGATCTTGTTGACAGAGTAAAGGAAGCAATAGATATGTTCAGACCTCAGCTTCAGGCTGACGGCGGAGACATGGAATTCGTTTCAATTGATGATCAGATGCGTGTTCATCTTATTTTGCAGGGTGCATGCGGAAGCTGTCCTATGGCAACAATGACTTTGAAGATGGGCGTAGAGCAGTATATTAAGGATGCAGTTCCAGAAATTACAGAAGTAGTTCAGGATAATCCAAACGCAGATATGGGATACTACGGAGACGGCATGGATGCCGGTTTCTAATAAAAGGAAATAATATGAAAATTACAAAAGATGCAATGGTTTCCATTCATTATACTCTTCATGATGCTGACGGAAATGAACTTGATTCTTCTTCAGGAAAAAGTCCTTTGCAGTATGTGCACGGAAACGGAATGCTTATTCCTGGTTTGGAAGCCATGCTTGAAGGCAAAGAACCGGGCGTAAAATTTAAGGCTGTAATTGAACCGGCAGAAGCTTACGGTGAATATAATGACAAACTTGTTGTAGAAGTTCCTCGTGAACAGTTTGAAGAAGGTGCTCCAATTGAAGTTGGAATGCAGTTTCAGGCTGGAACACCGGATGGTCAGGTTGTTATTGTGCGCGTAATTGAAGTTACAGATAAAATGGTAAAAGTTGACGGAAATCACGAACTTGCAGGAAAGCAGCTTACTTTTGATGTAGAAGTTGTAGATGTACGTGAAGCAACAGAAGAAGAGCTTGCTTCTATGGGTGGCTGCGGAGGATGCGGCGGAAACTGTGGCGGCGGCTGTGGTGGATGCGGCGGCGATGACGGCGAAAGCTGCGGCTGTGGCGGTGGTTGCGGTGGCTGCGGAAACTAATCCATGCCGATTTAATGCATAAAAAGTATAAAGCAAAAATGCCGGGCATAAGTCAAATCTGACTGCTGTACCGGCATTTTTTATCTATATAAAAAATAATCTAAAATCAAAATTAAACAGACTATAATCCAAGGGCACTTTTCAATGTCTTGAAATTGTCTTCTTTTGAAGCGTCCTTTATAGGAACTATTACATCTGCAATTGTTTTGTAAATTTCTGTCCGTTCTACATAGAAATCGTGGAAAATTTCGCGGACTTTTTCTTCATTTTTTGGCTTAAATTTGTTTATGTATGCAGGAAGTCCTTTCCATGTACCGTCGCTGAACTGAGTTGCTTTCTTTAAGATGCGGTTACATGCCGTTTCTTCTGAAACCTGAATGAAAACAAAGAGTCCCAGAGGTCTTAGATAATTAAGTGCAGGAGCGTTGTCACAAATTCCGCCGCCTGTAGAAATAACTACCTGCTGATCCTTGTAATCCTGTGCAATTTTACCGCAGCATGCTTCTTCGGCTGCCATAAAAGAAACAGGACCTTTTTCTATGTAATATTCCCTGGCTGTACGGCCGGTGTTTTTTTCGATTAAATCATCAAAGTCAAAAAGCGGACAGTTTAGGTGGTCTGCCAGAAATCGGCTCTGAGTTGATTTTCCGGAATGTTTTATTCCTAAAATGATATAAGTTTTATTGCTCATGCATTTAGTATAACTATCTGAATTGCAAAAGTCCACGACCTGCGTTATTCTTATTTTATGAATATTTATACAGCATTAGGATTGTGTTTTCTTCCTTCTATAGTTTGTTTTGTATGCTTTGCAACAGCTTTTAAAGTAAAGGTTCCGGCTCTTCTTTTAGCAGCTTTGTTCGGATTAATTGCCGTTTTGCCGATAACGTTTTTTCAGTTTTATTTTTCAATGTTCTTTAAGGTTCATGAAGCAGTTTCAAGTCGCGGTCAACTTTTTCATCTGTTCTTAAAGGCTCTGCTTTTTAACGGACTTATAGAAGAAATGTTCAAGATGATTTTTATTGTACTTCTTCCTACAAAGAAAATGAGACTCAAGAAGTTTTTCCTTACAGTGCTGTTTTTTGGACTTGTAATAGGAAGTTTTGAATCTGCGGTTTATATGCTGAACTATATTCAGTCGGCATCTGGAAAAGGGGCAGTACTTTTATATGATGTAATTTATAAGCGTTTTATTACTTCAGACATAATTCACATGAGCTGTGCGGGTATGTGCGGTCTGTTTATCTGGAGCATCCGCAAAAGACAGATAGATATTTTTGCAGTGATTTTTGCAGTTCTCATTCACGGTGTATTTGATTTTTTTGTAACTGCCGGCGGAACTTCTTACTGGCTCAGTTTTGTTGCCGTTCTTTTTGCATTAATCGAATGCCGTGTACGTTATGTAAAGCAGACCAACGAAGATGAATCTGTTGCTGCTGAAAACGAAACAATTATTGTATTTCAGCAGAATGAAGATCCCGGTGAAAAACGAAAAAAAATGGATCCAAGTATAGTTGGAATTTCTCCTACAAAGCCAAAGGATTTTGACGGAGATGCAAAGTCAGAAAAGAAGTCAAAGAAAATTCATGATTCTGATAAAACCCAGGAAGCTCAGCTTGTCCGCAAATCAAAGAAAAAATAATCGCTTCAGCTGTTTATAAAAAATGTGGCATAATTAAAAAGCCTTGAAATGTAATTTACATTTCAAGGCTTTTTTTTGTAAGAATGACTCTAATTAGACAGAATTAGAAACGTCCGCCAATAACGAAGTCGTCATTGTCAGGGTAAGCTACGATTGTCTGTTTGTAAGAAATCTGTGGTTCTGAGTATGCATAAAGTTCCTGCAAAGTAACTTTGCTATCTCCGTTTGCATCTGCAAGAAGGTCTCCAGATACTTTAGCGAGGCCGTTCCAACCAAGACCGAGTGACCAGTATTTAGAAGCAAAACCGATACTGTTTGTCCATGTCCATGAAAGTTCTGTCATTTTAGAAGAGCAGAGTACGTGGAAGCGTTCTGCAGCAAGTTCTGCACGGCGTGAATCAGATTCAACAGCCTTGAAGTTAGAAATGAAGTTTTCTGCGAAAGAATCTTCAGCAAGGTTTCTTCCGATGATGTTTCCGGCGTGGCAGCTTTCGATAATGAATACAACTTCACCGCGAACGTATTTGTCGAGCAATGTTCTTACGTCTGAACCGTAGATGTATCCGTCTGTAGGAAGAGCGATACAACCGTCTGAACCACCATGAGCGTTGATGAAAATGTAGCTTACATCATCATCGTCTGTATTTTCAAAGAAAGACTGGATTATGCTTGAAATTTCTTTCTTTGTAAGGTCTGTATTCATTTCAACAGCTTCGAATGTTTTTCCATCGATTTTCTGTTCTTTGAATGCATTTGTCATTGCATTAATTGTTCCCATGCAAACTGCACGGTTATCAATGTTGCTGAGCGAAAGAGCGCGGCGTGTTACGATTCCGTCTCCATTTTCGTCGTGTCCGTCATATTCGTAAACGTTATTGTCACCGTTATCCCATGTAAGACCCTTGAATTCTGCCTTTACAGTTTCTCCAAGATCCCAGTCTGCTACGTAAATAGCGTAGTATGGGCTGAATTTTATTGAAGCTGTCCAGTGGTCAGAAACGTATGTTCCACGAATAGCTTCTGTCGGGTAGTTGCTACCTACGAAGTAAACAGCCTTACCGTAACCAACATCTGCATACCAGAATGGATTTGGGTTTGAACCGCCGCCAGGAATTGTTGCTTCATATTCAAAACCGTCGAATGTGCATTCTACAACGTTTCCGAGATCATAAGCACCAGTAAGAGCTTTCCATTCAAATGCCTTTTCTGTTTCTACATTAAGGTACCAGCCCTTTGATTCTGAATAAGAACCGCGGTATGCTTTTCCCAGTTTCCGTCAAATGTTCCTGCAAAATAAACAGCAGAACCATATCCTGGGTTCAGGTCTGAATAAATTGTTGCTCTGCCAGCAGCTGTAACATCGTCAGCAAGCTGTTCAGCTTTTACTGCAGAATTGTTTGCAGCGGCAACTTCAGCAATGTCAGAATAATCTGAATCGTTGCTGCAAGAGAAGATTGTGAAGGCAAGGCTTCCAATCAACGCGATTTTTAATAACGTTTTTTTCATTTTCTACTCCTTTTTTTTTAAATAGTTATTAAATAGATTTTGACGGCCCTTATAATTTAGGGTCACCTTTTGAACTATAGTTAAATTTATTTAACATTTAAATCTGAATGTTAAAATATTCCACAAGATATAAAAAATTTACTACAGAAAAAAATAATCCCACAAATTTTGCACAAAAGGATTTTTTTTACTTGACAAACATATTCTATATATAGTAATATCCATTCAATACGACGCGGGGTAGAGCAGTTGGCAGCTCGTCGGGCTCATAACCCGGAGGCCGCAGGTTCGAGTCCTGCCCCCGCTATCAAGGCATTCTTCTTTTTGGGAGAATGCCTTTTTTTATAAGTAATTATTCCTCATCTTTCAGCTGATTGATTGGGGCTTCAACAATTGCAACTTCGTTAGAATTATAAAAGAAGTCTCCCTCATCTGCTTCGACTATAATAGAATTTGTATCACTGTCATTTAGTTCCTCATACCAAGTATATAATTCTTGTATCTCAGACCAGTAGTTTGGAATTATATATTCTTCGTTGCCATTAGAATCAACGATCCCCAAACGACAAACCGTCTTCTCAAGATCATAATCAGAAAGATTATTTTCTTTTATCACATTCTCGATTCCCTTTAATAATTTTTCAGGAATATTTTCGGTGTCACCGCATATGTAATCATAAAGACAGCCATAAGCTACATCACAATCTCTAAAATAAGCATCCCACTGTAAATCCCAGTCTCCTGGAACAGCATCACAAGCATCATCTACAAGCGAAAACCTTTTGATATTCTGTTTATTAATCAGAAGTTTTTTATTGTTTAATGTTTCTGCATAAATCCATTTAGATTCATTTTGAATAGCTGTAAAGATTCCCTCATAAGTTTTCTGAGTGATTGGATACCATCTAGACTTATTCTGGCCTTTTACTTTTAAACCAAGATTTCCCCAAAATCCATCAATTTCAATATCTTCATTTTTCTTTGGTCCATACGAACAAAGATGAGTCGTTTTTATTGTTTTTGAATCACCTAAAAGATCGCCCACACTTATGCCAAATATAACGGCAAGCTCGCGAAGATTTTTTACTGTCGGTTCAGCTGTTCCATTTTCCCATTTTGCAATTGCCTGTTGACTCATCTCCAGCTGTTCTGCAAGTTCTTTTTGAGTCATGTTGAATTTTGCTCTAAGTTCTTTTAATCGTAACATAATTACCTCCGTTATTAGGTTGTAATATACTACTTTAAGTTGTGTACGTCAAGAATTTTAGTAGTATTTTACTACTAAAAGAAGTATAAAAGTATTCGTTTTTAAGAACACTCTATGTCATCAGTCGATTTTCTAGTAAAATCACCCTTTTGGTGGTATAATGACTTATAAATCAAAAAAGGACATACATCATGGCAAAGTCAAAATCACCCAAAATCTACTGCCATCGATATTCTTGATAATTCATACTTATCTGCGAGTTTGCAAGGCAAACTCGTTAAGCACGCGATAGCGTGCGACGGATGCAGCCTGCGAACTTTGGGGACTCATCCCGGCTGCAGATTACCGAAAAATCTTTACAGGACTTATCTTCTTAAAATACATCTCAACCGCATTCGAAAAGAAATACAACGAACTCGTAGAAGAAGGCGACGGCTTTGAAGATGATCCCGACGCATACGAATCAGAAAACATCTTCTTTGTTCCGCCAGAAGCCCGCTGGTCAGAAATTGCAAAAGCAGCCCACACCCCGGAAATCGGAACAATCTTAGACAAAGCCATGCTCGCCATAGAAGCCGACAACAAAAGCTTAAAAGGCGTTCTCCCAAAAAACTATGCCAGCCCGGAATTAGATAAACGCGTTCTTGGAAACGTAGTAGACGTATTCACCAACATGGACATGAGCGACACCGAAGCAAGCAAAGACCTGCTCGGCCGCACCTACGAATACTGCATCGCACAGTTTGCAAGCTACGAAGGAGTAAAAGGCGGTGAGTTCTACACCCCTGCCAGCGTAGTAAAAACAATCGTAAGTATCTTAAAGCCAACAGAAGGCAAACGCGTTTACGACCCATGCTGCGGTTCAGGAGGAATGTTCGTACAGTCAGTAAAGTTCATACAGGAACACGCCGGAAACAGAAGTAACATTTCCGTATTCGGACAGGAAGCCAATGCCGATACCTGGAAAATGGCCAAAATGAACATGGCAATCCGCGGAATCGATGCAAACTTTGGCGAACATCACGAAGACACCTTCTTCCACGACCTGCACTCAAACCAGAAATTCGACTTCATCATGGCAAATCCTCCGTTCAATCTTTCCAACTGGGGTCAGGACAAATTACAGAACGATCCTCGCTGGGCTTACGGACTCCCACCGGCAGGCAACGCCAACTACGCCTGGATTGAACACATGATTTATCACCTTGCACCAAACGGAAAAATCGGCCTTGTCCTTGCAAACGGCGCGCTCAGCACCCAGACAAGCGGCGAAGGAGAAATCCGCAAAAAGATAATCGAAGCAGATTTAATAGAAGGAATCGTAGCCCTGCCAACACAACTTTTCTACAGCGTAACAATTCCGGTAACCCTCTGGTTCATCACCCGCGGCAAAAAACAGACAGGCAAAACCCTCTTCATAGACGCCCGCAACATGGGCCACATGGTAGACCGCAAGCACCGCGACTTTTCCGAAGAAGACATCGCCCGCTTATCCGACACCTTCACCGCATTCCAGAACGGCACCCTCCAGAACCAGAAAGGCTTCTGCGCCGCCGTCACCACAAAAGACATCGCCGCCCAGGACTATATCCTAACCCCAGGCCGCTACGTCGGAATCGAAGAAGGCCCCGCAGACGACGAACCTTTCGAAGACAAAATGAAACGCCTTACAACCGAGCTCGTCACAATGTTCGCAAAAAGCCACGACCTCGAAGAACAGATAAAGAAAAACCTGGAAGGCATTGGGTTTAAGATATAGGAGGGGGAAGTCTCCCCCTCGCTCCAGCCCGCTGCGCGGTCTTACGCTACCCCTTCTCCTAGGGGCACAGCCCCTAAAACCCGGTAGCTCGCAGGTAGGGAGCGGCACTGCGAAGCAGGGCAAAAACAGTCCGGTGGACTGTTTTTAGCGAGTCTCCGAGCAGCTATGCTGCGAAGGCGTCTGGCATTATAAAAAAGAATAATCGTCATTCCGAACGCTACGCCACATTTCGTTAAAAACAATGCGGAATTATTCTTTCCTAGTTCCCCCTCTTTCCACCCAACAAAAAATCGCCGCAATACTTTCATCATTAGACGACAAAATAGAACTGAACAACAAAATAAACAAAAACCTGGAACAGCAAGCCAAAGCCCTCTTCAAAAGTTGGTTTATAGACTTTGAACCATTTGGCGGTAAAATGCCAGATGGGTGGAAAGAGATTTCTATGGAAAATCTTTGTTCAGTAATTACCAAAGGAACTACACCAACAACACTTGGAAAAAAGTTTACAGAAACTGGTATAAACTTTATAAAAGGTGAATCCATATTAGAAAACCATACTTTTGATTTACAAAAGATTTCTTATATTGATGAAGATACAAATACTTTGCTCAAACGTTCCATTATTCAACCAGAAGATATTTTATTCACAATTGCTGGAACATTAGGTCGTTTTGTCATGATAGATAAATCGTTAACACCAGCGAATACAAATCAAGCAGTTGGTATTATAAGAGCAGATAAATCCATAATCTCTCCATATTTCTTATATAGTGTATTTATTGGAAACTGGCACAACGATTATTATACAAAAAGAATTCAACAAGCCGTCCAAGCAAACTTGAGTTTAGGAACAATAAAATCTTTACCAATTATTGTTCCTGATAAAAATAATCTCGAGAAATATAATAATCTTATCGAACCAATTTTCAAACAGATGAAACAACTGGAAAATGAAAATATAAAGTTAGCAACTTTACGTGATACTTTATTACCTAAGTTGATGAATGGAGAAATATGTATATGAAAAATTATATAAAAGAACACTTTTTTCAATTTATTACACTAATTCCTGTTTTCTTTATTTCTCTAGGTTCGTTTATACTAAATATATATTTATATCAATTTGGAATAATTGATATTGCACTTTTTGATGCAAGAACAATTTTTATTGGTTTTATTGCATCTTCGTTATTCTTAGCATATTTCTTATTTTGGTTTTCATTAGTTGATATTACTGGAAAACCAAAACAGATTCTTTTATTTTTATAAATGAAATATGGAAAGCTGCAATTTTTTCATTTCTTGTATACACGTATCTTATCCAAAAAAAGGAATCTCTTGATTTGTCAAAGACAATTATTCGTATTTTTGATGCAGGAGCTTTTAATGTGTTCGCAACGCTTCCAGTATTCTATTTATTTAAGAAAGATTTTGACCATTTTTCCTCTCAAGACAAGGTATCAAAGGGTTTTCTTATTTTCTATTGCATTTCAATAGCAATATCTACAATTTCAATTATAGGACTTTCATTTTTTGTTGTTTCATTAAGAAAAATATTTATGTCATTTTTATTTTTTGGTGGAATGTGTATATCTCTAAGTTTTTCTATTTGGAATCGGAAACATAAAGAAACCATAAATGAAAAATGGGAGTTAGTTCTTTTTTCAATAAAAAAGGAAAAATTGATCTTTTAGATATTTCTCAAGCTTTGTTATTTTTCTTATTTATAGGAATGCTATGTCTTTTTTCTTATTCCAAAAATATTTTTCCACTACTTCCTTGTAATCTGGATGGTGGGTATTATAAATATAACACAATTGTACTGGATGATGATTCCATAATTACTGGAAAAATAATCCATAGTAATGTTGAATACATTTATATTATTGAAGAAGATAAATTATCTCAATACCCAATTGATAAAATTAAGGCATATGAGATTACAAAAATTAAAGATATTACAGAAGAAGTAATTAAAATTGAACCTTTGCCTGAAATAGTAGAAGACAAAGTTGAGCCTTAATTCAAGTGTCTTTATTTTACTCATAAAATAAATGAATAACACGATTAAATAGGAGAAAATTAACATCAGAGTGGTTTCCATTGATAAATTCTGATGTATTATATGAAATACATAATAGGATTTTATTAGAATAAAAGGAGTAAGAAATGTCAGAAACAGAATCTGTATTACTAGGTAAAATTCATTTTAATTTGTTTGAAGGCATTGCATCTTATATAGATGCAATTATTATCGGAT
Organism: Treponema sp.; assembly: GCA_045123335.1. GTDB lineage: Bacteria > Spirochaetota > Spirochaetia > Treponematales > Treponemataceae > Treponema_D. The sequence continues at coordinate 22,442 of JBGVIP010000020.1, read as the reverse complement.
TAGCAATTATTTTTGCTATATTAGTAATTTGCGTAGTTATTAAAAAGTTTCTATGTGATAAAAAAATCAATTCAAAAACTTTTTCTATTTATAATGAAATAATGTACTACAAGAAAAATAAGGAACATGAAAAAGTGTCATTTGCTATAATGGATTATCTTGGATTCAGAATTCCAGAGGAGGAAATAGAATTTATCTTAGCAACTTCACAAAATGCATATATGTTTTTTAAATTCAGAAAAAAAGCAGGTGCGAGGAATATAAAATTTGAAGATGGAAAATACCTACTTCAAGATAAGATAAAATTAACTAACTGGTCAAATATTTTCTTTATTTTGGGTACTATTTTGTTTTCTTTTTATTTATCATTTTCTTTTGACTTATTTTCACATATAAAAAATAGGAAGAATTTTATTTTAGTGTCGATATATATCCTTTGTATTTCTATTCCTATGATGATATCTTCGTATCTATCAATATTAGAAAATAATGCGGCTGAGCGATTAATTAATTACACAGATGAACAGAAAAAAGGAGAATAAGTATGGATGATAATGAAGTTAAAGACATCATGTTTAAGGAAGTTGATTTAATACAAGGTGTTATTAATCGTATGGCAAGCAATTCATTTATGATAAAGGGCTGGTCGTTGACTGTTGCAGGAATTGCATATTCATTAAATTTATCATTTGGCAAAGTTTGGATCCTTGGAGTTGGAATAACACTGTTATGTTTTCTTTTCTGGTTCCTTGATTCTTTTTTTCTTAGAACAGAAAGAAAATACAGAGCTTTATACAATGACGTCGTTTCAAAATACAATAAAAAAAAATATAAAGAAATTAAATGGTTTAATTTGAATACAAAAGATTATGAATTTGATCCATCTGTTGGATCATTTAAAAAGGTGATGTTTTCTAAAACATTACTTCCATTTTATTTATGTCTCATTCTTATTTCAGTTCTAATTACACTAGGAACTATTTTCATAGGGAGTGGAAGCGTTTCAGGGGGAAATCAATAATGTATAGAGGATTCAATATAGAAAATATTTCATTTGAAGACGAAATTGATTTAGTTCAACAATATGAAAGTACGGTTTCTAATATTGATATTCATGAGGATTTGATAAGTTTTCTTGATGTTGATTATAATTTTGATGGTACAGCCATTCAAGAAGACTGGTTTCCACAAATTAATGCAGATATATTCATTTCTCATTCGCATCGTGATGAAAAAACTGCAAAGGCTCTTGCAATGTGGTTAAAAAAAGAGTTTAATTTGACAGCATTTATTGATTCAACAGTTTGGGGGTATTTTGAAGACTTATTATCGATAATCCAGCAAACTACTGATTTGGCTAGAACCACCAGCCATGTGCATATGATGTTAAATATGGCTCTTATGCAAATGATAGATAAAACAGAATGCTTGTTTTTCCTTAATACACCAAATTCTATAATTTTACATGATGAAATAGAAGCCGGAACTTATTCACCTTGGATCTATTCTGAATTAGGAATTAGTCAAATAATTCAAAAGAAAATTCCTGAACGATATACGAATATCTTTTTATTACAATCAGCAGAAAACAAAAGATTATTTGAAGATGCTAAATTTAGATATAAATTAAATGTTTCTCACCTAATAACTTTGGATTGTGATAAATTAAACAAGTGGAAAAATAAGTTTACGGAATATTCTCAAAATGATTTTTTTGAAAAAATATACAGAGAAGGTATGGGATTCCCAGATGAAAATCAACTTGAAGAAAAGCATCCACTGGATATTCTTTATGAATTAAATCCCATCAACCATTCTTTAAGAGGATAAATTTATCGAGTTTTCTCTAATTTGTATTTTTCTTCTGCACGTTGACTTTTTTCATAAGCGTTTTCAATATACCTTTGAGGATCTTCCAAAAAAACATCTTCTTCAATAAAAGCTATATAGGAACCATTTAAGTAATCGTATGTTTTACAATCTTTGCAATGCCATTGTGGAGGATTAGAATTAAAATGATTATTTGAAATTATGTTGAATACTTTGCTCATGTCGTAAGAAACTGTAGATGAGCCGTGACAATTGTAGTTATTACTCTTAAACCAAGAGTATCCTCCATCAACTTTCTTGATTACTGCAACAATGCCATTTGTATGAGAAGTTTTCTCACCTCGAGTAATTGCTTTTAAACTATATTCGATCTCCCAATCAATCCAGTGACTTTCAGTCATTTTTGGAGACAAAATAACTATAGTGACAGATGTATCAAATATCATATCTTTTAATACTTCTGTGATACTTTGATTTGTTTCGTCAGACATATCATCAGAGTCACTTGTTTCACCCTGATAGTAATTTGCATCTTCTCCTAAAGCATCAATTATTCTATCGCGTAGATCTCTAGATTCGCTGTACTTATAAGAAATAAATGTTTTTCTTGCCATGATTAGCTCCTTGAAAATAAATTACTAGCTTGTTAATTCCAAAACAGCAAGCTAGTAAATAAAAAAATTACTTTTCTTTTCGAACACCTTTGAATGGTGTTCCATCTTTTTTGACATCCATGAAACGGCCTGTTTCAGTATCACGTTTCACATACTGTTTTGTTTTTGGATTCAAAACTTGTGAACGTTTACAAACGGCACCATTTCTGTGGTTGTCACCAACAGGTGGATTAGTCGCCATAAGCTTCCTCCTTTTTATATAAAGTAGGAAACATCTGTGTAGTGTTGTATTTTCAAGGAATAACTGATATAGTTACTTAACACTTTTTGAAAATGTCTGCCTAGCAGATGTTTCTTTTATTACCTCGGGTTGCCGCCTGAGGTTTTTTATTGTTTGGATAACAATACTAAAAGTTTTTGTATCACCACCCTTTATGAAGATAATATTGTAGAAATGAAAATTCAAGTTTATTTTGCATAAAAAGCGCAAAATAAACTAATTTTTTTTGATTTTTAACCGATAATAACATATATTATGCAATAAGGAAGCAATATGTTATTAGAATTTGAAACGGAGAATTACAAATCATTTAAGAACAGAGTAAAATTCTCAATGATTCCTGCTCCAAAACAGAAAGGACTTGATTCTAGCATTCTTCATGAAATAATTGATAAAAAAGATTATAAGGCTTTATCTAGTGCAGTAGTTTACGGTCCAAATGCAGCTGGAAAAACAAATATAATCGGTGCAATGCAAACATTTAAAAATATTGTATTACGAGGAAATATTAAAAATGCCGAACCAACTAATTCACCAAATGTTGCCGAATATGCACTAGAACTAATTCCAAATAATACTATAACTGAAGCAAAAAATGTTTTCTTTTCAATCAAATTCATACAGAAGGGTTTAGTTATAAAATATTCATTACTTGTAAATCTAGGACTATTTCTAGTAAAAGATAATGAAAGACAAGTTATAGAAGAAATTCTAGAAATAAATAATAAAAGGCTGTTCAAAAGAACTGCTTCTGAATTATTTTTTGAGAATCTATCATTTTTTTCATCATATTTTATTTCAGATCTTAAGAAAGATATTAAAACTTTGCAGCCAATATTACAAACAAGTCTTAAAAAAGATGATTTGTTTTTAATGAATGGTTTTAGAACTATTGTGAGTTCTGAATTAGCAAACTATATTACTTCATATTTTTCAAATAACTTAAAAACGGTTTATAGAGCAGATACAGTTTATACTACTCCAGTATTTGAAACTAAAACGATTGTTGATGAACACTTAAATGAGGCTGCCTTTATTTTTGGAATTAATTCAAATAAATTGATTTATGTAAAAGATCCTAAAGCTGAGAATCCTCCTATTCTTTGTTCTGTAATACCAAATAAACCTCCTATTCCTTCCGAATTTTTTGAATCTCTTGGAACTGTTAGATTTGTGAATATTTTTCCTCTCGTTGCAGAAACATTACAAACAGGATCTACTTTAGTTATAGATGAATTTGATTCTTCTATTCATCCCAGAGCAATCATGGATATAATTAGAATTTTTCATAATAATGAAATTAATATAAAACATGCACAAGTAATCTTTAATACCCATAATCCTCTTTATTTAGATAATAATCTTTTCCGTCGTGATGAAATCAAATTTATTGATCGTGATGATGAAACAAAATGCAGTCATCATTATTCTTTATCTGATTTTGGAACAAAGGGATCAAATGCGCGCAAAGAAAAAGATTATATGAAACACTATTTTATGAATGAGTATGGTGCAATCCGTGATATCGATTTCACTAAGCTTTTTGAGAAAATTATGAAAGAAGAACAATAATTCAATATGCAACACTTGTGGTCTTCCAATACAATTAGACTCCTGTTACATCTAAAGTATATTTATTTTGTGATGGTTTTTCTTCAAAAGTAAATTAAAATTTCCCTTATTTTACTTTTAACGTTAAAAGTAAAATAAGAAGTAGCGTTATTTTACTTTTATGTATATAATATCTATACAAGGAGCTAAAATGAAGATAGAAGAGTTTAAATCAGGGGATTGGGAACAGGGATTTAAATATAAATACTTTGTTCCATCTTTTATAAATCATTCTTTCTCATGGGATGATGAAGCTATCAATTCTTTATTGGAAAAAGCTTCTCTAAAACTTGGTGAACTTAATTCTTTTTCGCGCTTTGTTCCGAACATCGATATTTTTATAAGCATGCATGTTTTAAAGGAAGCTGTTGTTTCCAGTAGAATTGAAGGGACAAGGACAAATATCGAAGAAGCTCTTGAAGAAGAACAAACCATTGATCCAGAAAAACGTGATGACTGGCTTGAAGTTAATAATTATGTAAAAGCAATAAATTCTGCAATTGAAGAATTAAAAACACTCCCTCTCTCATGTAGATTAATTCGAAATACTCATAAAATTCTTCTTTCGAGTGGTCGTGGAGAAAGAAAAACTCCTGGAGAATTTAGAACCTCACAAAACTGGATAGGTGGAGCAAGTATTGTAGACGCTGTTTTTGTACCTCCTGCTGCAGAAAAACTTTCTGATTTATTGTCCGATTTTGAGAAATTCCTCAATAATAATGAATTGAATGTTCCAAATCTTATAAAGATTGCCATAGCTCATTATCAATTTGAAACGATTCACCCTTTCTTAGATGGAAATGGTCGAATGGGACGTTTACTTATAACCTTGTTTCTTGTATCAAAAGGTATTTTGGATAAGCCTTTATTATATTTATCTGCTTTTTTTGAAAAGAATCGTTCTCTTTATTATGACAAATTAACTCTAACAAGAGAAAAAAATGATTTGAATCAATGGATAAAATTCTTCCTTGTTGGAATTGTAGAAACGGCTGAAGAGGGAACAACTACTTTGCAAAAAATCATGCAGATTAAGGCAAATGCAGAAAATAAGATTCTTTCTTTTGGACGAAGGGCAGCTTCTGCACATGAACTTTTAGAGATTTTATTTTCTAAACCAATTGTAACTGTAAAAGCTGTTCAGAATATTACAAAACTATCGCCAAAAGCAGCAGGTGAACTTGTAAATCTTTTTGTAGATAATGGAATTCTCAAAGAAGTGTCTAATCAGCAAAGAAACAGATCTTATGCTTTTACTGAGTATTTAGATTTGTTTATTAGATAGGAGAGTATTAATGTCCGATTACAACGAAGAAGCCTATGAAAATGCGTTGATTGAACTGTTTCAGAATATGGGATGGGAGCATGTTTACGGACCTGAAATTGAGCGTGACTGGCATTCTCCTCTTTATGATTCTATCCGACGTATAAATCCTACAGCGGCTCCTGCTGCAATTGATGAAGCACTTCTTAAATTCCGCAATTTTGAAAATGCTGAACTCAAAAAGAAGAATGCTGTTTTTATGGAATACCTTCAGAATGGTATTGAAGTAAGTTACCATGAAAACGGTGAAAACAAATCGTCCATCATTTATATTGCAGATTTTGAAAATGCAGGTAAAACTGACGACAAGAATTCTTATATAGTTGCAAATCAGTGGACATTTATAGAAAACTCAAACAAACGTCCTGATATTCTGCTTTTCTTAAACGGACTTCCTGTCTGCCTTTTTGAATTAAAATCTCCTAGCCGCGAACAGACTGATGCAAGCGAAGCTTATTCCATGGGCGTTCCCGTCTGCTGTAGCAGACGGTCGGGCTATCCGCGGTTCCGCTATCGCTCCATTGCCTAAAGGCAACGGCTTCGCCGCCGCTACTATCCCTAACGCAGAAACATTATTTATTTAATTTTAACAGTTCCTTTTCAAACAAATTAAATACAGGTTCTATAACATCTAGAATATGGAACCCATAAACCAAAATCAAAGGAACACTATTATCAAAATTAAAATATTTATTAGAGCCATTTGGAACAGGGTATCTGGCACCCCAAATAACCATGTCTGATAAATGTTGCAACACTATTCTCAGTGTCTTCAAATCTTGTTGATGCTTAAAAGGTTTGTATTTTTGCGAGAATAATCCAGCATTTTCTGCTATTGAAAGTAAATCATGACTTTTTCCCGATTTACCACCTATATTTTTTAACAAAAGATCACCTATCGGACTAAGTTCATAATGCACTTTATCGGGGGCATCATGAATAATCAGTCCTTTTAAACCATTTTCAATACCTATCCCGTAATGATAATGCACATTAGACCAAAAAGAAGTATATTCTGTATAATTGTACTTTGCTTTATTTAGAAAATCTTTGTTCATTATACATTTATCCAAGATTTGATCTCCTATTTTCTTCTGTTGTAAAGCGTTTCTAAACCATAATTTCGAATCCAACAACTTATCTAAGTATTCTTCATTTGTCATATTGAAACTCCCCCTTCTTTTGAAATTAACAAAAAATCTTATTTTGTTAATACATAGTTATTAGTCGTAATTCTTTCGTATCTTTCAACATCTCAAATACAAGAATATATCTCTTTCTTTTAGATTCATAGCAACTTTCCAGTATTGTTGCAAATTTTATACATGGATTTTCATTATAAAAATTAATTCCGATATTAAATATATAATTAGAATTAATCTGATATCTTATATATTTAATTAAATCCTCTTTTGACAATGTATCAAGTCCTGCAATTTTCAATGCCCCAAGTTTTTTATCACTATGCAAATATTTATAAAACTTATCATAATCAATTTTTATATCATAGTTTGAACTTATTTCTGGAGATTCTATAACAGTATTTAATGAAAATTTTTGATCACTATTATTAAAATCAAAATAACTTCTTTGGATTTTATACGATAAGAAACTAGAATATAAATAATCTCTAATTCCAACTAGACTAAAACCATATTTCTTAAAATCAAAAAGAACATATCCATCTGGATTATTATCATCTTCAGGAACTGAAACACAAATTTTATTTTTAATCTTGAAAAATTGTTGCCCTATACAGTTCGATAAAATATTTTTCAAAAAAGATGAATAAGTCATATCTATAAAACCTATATAACTGGGATTTATCTTTTGGAACCTATCAATATTTAAAATCATTTGTGTAACTCCCCTAAGCCCCCTCATAACACCGAGTTCTGCCCCCTCTATATAGGAGCACTTGGAGAAATCTAAGTGCTTTTTAATTTTAAACAAAGTTTGAAAAATGAGATGAGGACTCGAAACAAAACGAACTCCGCCCGCCCTCTCAATATACCTTATTGTTAAATTTTCTTTGCATTTCTGGTTATCCGATGTTACAATTTAAAAAAGTTTAAATAAAAAAGTATGTACCAATGAAAAATGTGATTATCAAGAGAGTTTTTATTATTTACGTAATTCCAAGCCCTTATGTATTTTAATTTCTAACTGTCTTCTTACTCATAAAAAGATGCCAGCGGACTGTTCTTCTTTTTCGAAGAATAGTAACGTTTTTTTTCTGAAATTTCTTGGCTTTTGCCGGCATTTAAAATTTTTCTATAATTTTCTGTCCTCTTTTGTAAATACTTTCCGGAAGTTTTGTAAATTTCCGGCCTGTCTGTTTTAGTTTCGGGTTTGATTTTAAGCTTTTCGCCATAGCGAGTTATAAGTTGTAAGCATTGCTTGCAATTTAAATATTAATAACAACTAATAAAAAATAAGGAGTTTTTATGAAAAAAGTGTTATTAAAATTCGTTGCGATTGGAGGACTTGCGCTTTCAATCTTCTCGTGCAGTAATGATGCAGACAATTCTGACATCATTAAGCTTGCCGCTGTGAATTCTGCAGATACTGCAGAAACAGTTGAAACCGGTGTCGTAAGGGCTGTAAAAAACAGCAGTTCTTCTACGGCAGTTGCAACTCTGTATTCAGATTTGAATCCAGGGTACGGTTCTGCGGTTTATTTTACCGGTTCGTTTTGCAATTGGAAAACAGCTTTCCGTGGAGATTATTCCAAAAAAGACGGCTGGCATATTTCCATTGAAACAGACGAAGTTTTTGAATGGAAAGCCCTTACTGGACCATACAAAATGGGAAGTTTAATTGAGCGTACATTCAGTGGACTTAAGTACAGCAAAGATGTAAGTGCTCCAGCAGCTAATCCGAAATGCAAAATGGATGTTGGTTATGGAAACGCAGTTTATTTCGTTGGCGACAAAAGCCCGACAGTTGCTGTTCGTGGTGAATATGTTTCTGGTGTCTGGACAGTTGAAAGATATGATAACAGCGATGTTTTTAAAGTATATGTAGGAAAATGGGCGCTTGGAAAAAAAGTTGGTTCTGTTTTCAAGGATCTTACATGGGAAAGTGGAGACAACAATGTTTATGATGGCACTAAAAAGGGTGATGGTATTGTAACTCGACGTGCTCTGTTAATCAGCAACTTTGATGAAGATCAGATTGTCTGTGAAGGTTCTGGAAAGGCAATCAAAAAGGCTTTGAAAAAACAGACATTTGATGGTGAAAAAATTTCTATAATTGAATGGGCAAATAATCTGACTAACAAAGAAATTTCAGAGAAATTCAGAACATTCTTTAAGGATACAGATGAAGATGATGTAAGCTATGTTTACTTTGACTGTCATGGTGGTGGAGATGGATCAATTGCCATCGGAATAGATGATGATGTGGCAATGACAGGACTTGGTGTAAGGACAATGTTTGACAAGTATGTTCGCGGAGAAGTTGTATTCCTTCTAGACTGTTGTCATGCTGGATATATTATTGATCGAGGTCTTGGAAATGATGACTTTGCTGAAAATTTCATTTCATTCTTTAAGGCTCCAGAATCTGATTCCCGCAGCGGAGAACTTGCTGATACTCGTTTCCACGTACTTTGTTCTTCTTCTAAGACAGAGGTATCATATTCATGGCCTGGTGATATTAGTTGTGGAAGTTATGTATTTGCCAAAGGTTTAGGTTGGGACGCTGATGACAAAATTTATGTAGGATTGCTTTCTGATGCAAACGATGATAAAAAAGTTTCAATGAAGGAATTTTATGAATTTTCATTTGCAGAGATGAATTCGTGTATGGGTGATGGTTTTGAACAGACTGTAGTAGTTTATCCGGACAACGATGAATTTATAGTAGGCGGACATTTCTAGTCGTCTAACGGCAAAATGATTCTAATTCGAACTCTAATTCGGTTTAATTCGTTAAATCGAGTTAGAGTTTTTTTAATTCGACAGAGAGAGTTAAAAGTGAATTTTTGAGCCTATAAAATCTTATAACCGTCTTATTCCCTTTAAATTTATGTAAATAAAATTTGATAATTCATTATTTAGATATATAATTTCTTGTATAACAGCGTTTTTTTAGGAGAAATGTTAATATATGGCTCAAAGCAAACTTAAAGTAACATTCGATAGTCTTAAATTTAAGGTCGGAGTTTTTTCGATCCTTACTATGATTCTGGTTGCTGTTTTTTATACGTTCACAGATTTGCATACAATTTCAGTTTTACAGCATCATTCAATTTCAAAGCAGCGTAAACTTATGCTTACAGCCTATGACGAAAAAATTCAGTGGCAGGTGCAGAACGTAATATCGCTTCTAAAAACTTACGACGAAATTTACAAAAAAGAAGGTTATTCCCTTGCAGAACGACAAGCGCTCGTAAAAGAACTGGTTCGCGGTCTCAGATATGGAACAGACGGCTATTTCTGGATAGATACTTTTGACGGCGTAAATGTCTTGCTTCCGCCAAAGCCTGCTACAGAAGGTACAAACCGTCTGGACTGGACAGACGAAGACGGCAAGCACATGGTTGCAGATTTTATAGAAATCGGAAAAACAGATGCCGGCGGCTTTACAGATTTTAAATTTCCAAAACTTGGAAGTGATAAGCCTGAGCCAAAGCGTTCGTATACGGCGCCTTACAGACCCTATTCCTGGGTTATCGGAACGGGAAATTACATTGATGACATTGATAAGGCTGTTGCTGCAGAAGAAAAAGAGCAGCTTGGTGAGTTTGAAAAAATTATAACAAAACAAATTTCATTCAGTGTTCTGATGGTTGTTATTTCATGTCTTGTATTTGTATTTGCAATCATGAAAGTATTCATCCGTCCTATTATGCGTATTACCTCAAATTTTCGTGATATTTCGGAAGGAGAAGGCGATCTTACAGCCCGACTTACTGTCTCTGGTTCAGATGAAATTGCACAGCTCAGTGAATATTTTAACCGCACCCTTGAAAAAATCCGTACGGCAATTTCTCATGTTAAGACAAATGCAAACGGAATGCAGGCGCTTGGTGAATCTCTTGCTGGAAATGCTACTGGTACGTCAAGTGATATTTCTCATATCATTACAAATATTGATGGTGTAAATGAAAGAATTGCGGCTCAAAGTGATGGCGTAAATCAGGCAGCGGATGCAGTAAATACAATTACAGAAAATATTTCCCAGCTCGACAGCATGATTGAAAAACAGTCTGCAAGTGTCAGCGATGCTTCAAGTGCAGTAGAAGAAATGATTGGAAACATTGAATCTGTAAATTCTTCCATGGATAAGATGGCTGAATCATTTACTCTGCTTGCAAAGAATACAGACACCGGTGTTACAAAGCAGAAGGATGTAAACGCACGTATTCAGCAGATAGAAGAAGAAAGTAAAATGCTTCACGAAGCAAACCTTGCAATCTCAAATATTGCAAGTCAGACAAACCTTCTTGCCATGAACGCCGCAATCGAAGCCGCTCACGCCGGAGAAGCCGGAAAAGGCTTTGCGGTTGTTGCCGATGAAATCAGAAAACTTTCAGAAACTTCAAGCCAGCAGTCAAAGACTATCGGTTTGCAGCTTGGCAGCATTAAGGATTCAATTTCCAGTGTTGTTGTTGCTTCAACAGAAGCAAGCAGTGCATTTGCTATGGTTTCGGGCAAACTTTCGGAAACAGAACAGCTTGTTCAGCAGATTAAAGGTGCAATGGAAGAACAGCAGGAAGGAAGCCGCCAGATTACAGATGCCCTTCACAGAATGAATGACAGTACAGGCGAAGTTCGCCGTGCTTCAAAAGATATTTCTGCCAGAACCGAATTTATTCTGGATGAAATGCAGAAGTTGCGCTCTTCTTCAGAAACAATGCGTCAGGGCGTAGAAGAGATTTCTAATGGTGCTCATCGCATTGGAGAAAGCGGAACGGAACTGGCTCGTAACTCAAATGACGTGCGTGATGCAATTGAAGACATTTCTTCACAGATAAGCATGTTTAAAGTTTAGGTTTATTATAGAAAATTCTGTGCATATTTTTGTTTCAGAAAGAGTGAACTTCTGGAACAGAAATATGCACAGAATTTGAAAAAGTTTTTCATTGCTGACAAAATTCGGCATATTCTTCTTTTGCCAAAGCGAATTCACTGTCACCAAACAGAACAAGCGTAATCTCGTCAAAATCGTTCTTGTATTTCTTCATTGTTTCTATGGCAACTTTTATTGCTTCCGGCTTTGGATACATGTAAACGCCGGCAGAAATAAGCGGAAATGCAATTGTCTTAATGCTGTTTTCCTTTGCAATGTTTAATGAATTTTCATAGCATGAAGTTAAAAGCGCTTCTGCCTCTGCCGGTGTATGTGAATAATAAACCGGACCGACAGTGTGAATTACAAATCTGGCCGGAAGTTTGTAGCCTTTTGTGATTTTTGCCTTGCCGGTTTTGCACCCGTTAAGCGTCCTGCATTCAGCAAGAAGTTCCGGTCCTGCAGCATGATGGATTGCGCCGTCAACTCCGCCACCGCCCAAAAGACTTGAATTAGCTGCGTTTACAATGGCGTCGTAGCTTAAACGCGTTATGTCACCTTTAATTATTTTTATCTGTCCCATAGTTTTATTATAACACAACAGCTGTTTTTTATTGCAGATTTTTGATTCGGGATTCAGGCTTAATATTTATAATGAGTTTGTTCAGCATTTCCGCTTATGACATATTGACTAAAAATGTCATAATAATTACCCTTTAAAATACGTTTATAATGGTTTATAATAAAGCGAAAGTTTTTAAACTAAAATTTATGACTTTTTATTCTATTAAATTGAGGTAAAAATGGCACAGCGACGGGTTGTGATTACAGGTCTGGGTGCAGTCAGTCCGGTTGGAAACAATGTAAAAGACAGTTGGGAAAACATAAAGGCTGGTAACAGCGGAGTTGATAAAATCTCCCTTTTTGATGCAACAGATTTTCCTGTTCAGATTGCGGCAGAAGTAAAGGATTTTAACCTGGATTCTTATGGTGTAGACCGCAAGATGATGAGAAAGATGAACAGACAGACTAAATTTTTGCTTGGCGCAAGTATAGAAGCTGTTACAGATGCCGGTTATACAAAAGAAACTATCGGTAAAGAACATATCGGAATCGTTGACGGTGTTGGCGTTGGATTGAATGAAGCGGTAGAAGCCGGCTATAAAAAATACGATGATCCTGCTGCCGGTGTAAACCGTCTTCCTCCGCTTACAGCTCCTTTGGCTTTGAATAACGAGGCTGCAGCAAATGTAAGCATGTTCCTTGGAATTACAGGGCCAAGCTGGACTCTTTCTACTGCATGTTCTTCTGGAACAGATGCACTTGGTCTTGCTCTTGATATGATTCGTTCTGGCCGCATTGACATGGCTCTTGCCGGCGGTTCTGATGCAAATATTACTGGATTTAATATCGGCTGCTATCAGGTGCTTCAGGCGCTTACTTCAAGTTTTAATGATAATCCTAAAATTGCAAGCCGTCCTTTTGATAAAAACAGAAGCGGATTTGTAATGGGCGAAGGCGCTGCTGTTCTTGTTCTTGAAGAATTGAATCATGCAAAGGCGCGCGGTGCAAAAATTTACGCAGAACTTGCAGGTTTTGGTGCTACAAGCGATGCATATCACGTAACGGCTCCGCGCGAAGATGGTTCCGGCGGTGCTGCTGCAATGCGTCTTGCTCTTGAAGACGCTGGTCTTACTCCCGATCAGATTCAGTATTACAACGCACATGGAACTAGTACCAGTGCAAACGATACAGCTGAAACAAAAATGCTTAAGAGTGTGTTCGGCGAATATGCCTATAAACTTCACGTTTCTTCTACAAAGAGTGAAACTGGCCACATGATTGGTGCTGCCGGTGCAATGGAAGCGATTGTCTGTGTAAAGGCAATTGAAGAAAATTTCGTTCCGCCTACAGCAAATCTTGACTACCCTGATATAGAACACGGCTGTGATCTTGATTACACCGCAAAAAAAGGCGTAAAAGCCCAGATAAATGCCGCAGCAAGCTGTTCGCTGGGGTTTGGCGGGCACAACGGATGTGTAGTAATCAAGAGGTATGAGGAATAACTGGTGATTGAGCATGTCGAAATCACCTTTGCTGAAGGTGCCCGCCTTCGGGCGTTCAAGCACAGCTTGAACGAGCCTGGTTATCGATGAACCTAAAACAACCCTTGCGGCTTGTTTTTTAACGGTTCTTCGATTTTAGGCAGGGCATAACGGATGTGTTGTAATTAAGAGGTATGAAGAATAAGAGGTAGTTTAGGCACAAAAACAATTGTTGTTGAAAGTGCCCGCTTTCGGGCGTTCAACTTATTTTTGTAAAACAGAAGCGTAGCTTCAAATACATAGCACGAGGGAGCGAAGCGACCAAAGTGCCCGCAGATTTTTAAGGCGGCAGCCTTAAACGGTGCTGGGGAAAGAGGGTGGCTTGGAGGGGGAAAACCCCCGCTTCCGAGTAGAGGGGGTTTCCTCCTCCAAAAACACATTAAGCATGTAATGCTTAGGAGAATTTTATATGGCAGTAATTAAACCAATGGTTCGAAGCAGTATGTGTATCAACGCTCATCCGGTTGGATGCGCAAAGGATACAGAACGTCAGATTGCTTACGTTAAGGCTCAGAAGGCTAAGCGTGGAATTAAGAGTGTAAAGGAAGGCGGAAACGGTCCTAAGCTCGTACTTGTTTTGGGATGTTCTACAGGTTATGGTCTTGCAAGCCGTATTTCTGCTGCTTTTGAATATGGTGCAGATACACTTGGTGTTTCTTTCGAAAAAGAAGCTACAGAAACTAAGTTCGGTACTCCTGGATGGTACAATAACCAGGCATTTGACCGCGCTGCAGCAAAAGAAGGTCTTTATTCAAAGACTTTCAGCGCAGATGCTTTCAGTCATGAAACACGCAAAATGATGATTGAAGAAATCAAAAAGACAGGAAAGAAAGTTGACCTTATCATTTACTCACTTGCTTCACCTGTTCGTGTTGATCCTGATGTAATTGTAAACCAGGAAACTGGCGAACACCTTATGTATAAGTCTGTAATCAAACCAATCGGAAAGACATATTCTGGTCTTGGTCTTGATATCATGACAAAAACTCTTAAAGAATCTGCTGCTGAACCTGCTACAGAAGAAGAAATCGCTAACACTGTAAAGGTTATGGGTGGCGAAGACTGGCAGCTTTGGATTGATGCTTTGAGCAACGCTGATGTTCTTGCAAAGGGATGCCGCACAGTTGCTTATTCTTATATCGGACCAAAATTAAGCCACGCTATTTACCGCGACGGTACAATCGGTCAGGCTAAAAAACACCTTGAAGCTACTGCTAGAAACTTGAATAAGCAGCTTGCTGAAAAACTTGGCGGTGAAGCTTATGTTTCTGTAAACAAGGGGCTTGTAACTCGTTCTTCTGCAGTTATCCCTATCATTTCTATTTACCTTTCAATTCTCTTTAAGGTTATGAAGGCTAAGGGAACTCACGAAGGTTGTATTGAACAGATGGAACGCCTTTTTGCAGAACGTCTTTTCACTGGCGACAACAACGGTGCCGGAAAAGTTCCAGTTGATGCAGACAACCTTATCCGCATTGACGACTGGGAAATGGCTGAAGATGTTCAGGCTGAAGTTGCAAAACTTATGGATGGCGTAACAGAAGCTAACATCGAAGAACGCGGCGACCTCGAAGGCTACCGCCACGACTTTCTTAACATCAACGGATTTGATGTAGAGGGCGTAGATTACGACAAGGATATCACTGACTTTAGATCGTTGGACTAAAAGATTGTAAAGAGTTTTTAAAAACTTAAAAAATGGCTGCCAAAAAATGGCAGCCGTTTTTTTTCGAAGAGATAATAAGAAGTTCTTTTTTTATAGCTTTTCTTCTCTCTTATCCCACTACCTGATTTTTTCCGTTCTGCTTTCCTTTGTAAAGGTTTTCATCGGCGGTTAAGAACAGAGATTCAGCCGTACATCCTAGAATATAAGGCGCAACACCTACAGTTGCAGTAATGCATACCTCAGTATTTTTGTATTCAACAGACTGAAATTCAATGTCTTTTCTGATTCGTTCCGCAACTTTTAATGCAATTTCATGGTTTGCCTTAAGAAGGACAAGAATTTCTTCTCCTCCCCAGCGGAATACGTAATCATTGCGCTTTACACCCTTAGAAATCGTAGCTGCTGCCATTTTAAGGATTTCGTCGCCGCATTCATGACCGTAAGTGTCGTTTACTTTCTTAAAATTGTCTAAATCAAAAAGAAGCAGTGTAAACGGTTCGTTTCTGGAATGAGCCCGTTCCATTGCTGTGTTCATGTATGCAGTCAGACGGCGTCTGTTCAAAAGATGCGTAAGCGTATCATAGTTTATAAGCTCTGCAAGTTTGTCCAGCGAAGCAATAAGTGCAATCAAAACAATAAGGAATATCAAAAGGCTGAAGAAAATAATTTCAGCATAATTTGTAAAAAAGTCCTTTAAAGTGTGTCTTTCGGTATGAATTGAGTACTGGTTTGTTACATGATTTATTTCTGATGCAGGAATAGAAGCTATAACCCTGTTTAATAAAGAAATAATGGCAGTATTTTCTTTGTTTACGGCAAAGCATGGAGAGGCCGTCTCTGGAAGCGTCATGATTCTAAGGTCTTTGTATCTGCGGTTTCCTAAAACCAGGCTGTTTGCAATGTAAGTGTTTAATACGGCGCCGGAAATTTCCTTTTTTTGTACCGCATTAAGACAGGCATTTATTGAAGTAAAAGTCTTAACAGGAATCGATGGATAATGTTTTTCCATGAACTGCAATGACTGACTTTTTTCTATAACTCCGACTTTTTCCATAAATGAATCTGCTTTTTTTGAGCTGAATATATAGCTCATCGGAATTGTCATTACTGGAAAAGAAAGGTGTAAATCTTTTTTTTCCGCTTCGTTCAAATCTTGAATTGCCGGGAATATAATGTCTACTTCATTTTCCTCAAGCGCAGTCAAAAGATCTGAATAAGAGTTATAGAATTTGTAATCAATTGAAATAAGTTCATCTTCATAGATAAATCCAAGATAATCCGTAAGATAATTTACAAGACCTTCTGCTCTCTGCGTAGTTTTATTAAGATTCGAAACTGGAAGGCTGTTATCAAGCGTACCTATCCTAAGCTTTTTGTTAAAGTAAAACCATTCTTCGCTTTGCTTCGAAAGTCGCTTGGAAAGCGGAGGACCGACAAAATATTTAGCCCAAAGAATGTTGTTGTAGTAAGGGTTAGTCATGTAGATTTCGTTGAGCGCGTAGTTCAGTTCATCCAGAAGATCCGTACGTTTTTTAGTTACAGCAACGTAAATTTCAGAAACGCCGACTTTTGCAATCGGTTCCCATGAATGATCTGCAACGGTATCAATCGTAAGGTAAAGGTCGTAAAGTTTGTTGTTAAAGTCTTTTTCAATATCAGCATCGTAAGTGAATTCCTGAATTTCTGGCGTTAAATTGTGTTTTTTTAGCCATTCTCTGCACAGATTGTACTGATATGAACCTTTCAGCAGGGCAAGTTTCATGCTGTTTATCTTGGAAAGACTGTTTACATCAACGTAATTTTTCTTCTGGTTTGCATAAAGATAGTAAGATTCTGTTCCCATTGAATATTCAGGGTACAAAATTTCTTTTGCGCGTATAGGGCAGTAGGAAACATCTGGAAGAATGTCAATTTCGCCTTTTAAAAGTTTTTGATAAAGTTCATCAAAATAGCCGTAAACATATTCATATTCCCAGCCTGTGTAAGAAGAAATAGTCTGAAGATATTCGTATGCATAGCCGCCTTTAGGGTCTTCTTCTGAAAAACCAGACATAAAGTTACCGCTGTCAATGTAATATCCAACTTTTACAGTATTTGAATGAGCAAAAAAACAAAGGAAAAAAATAGTCAGGCAGAAAATAAACTTTCTCATATCATTATTATCGGTCTAAATTTGCAATAAATAAAGTGTAAAGTATATTTAATAATTGAAGAAAGTAGAAATTTTACATAGTTGGAATTTTCTGCAGACTGATGAAATTGTAGCAAAAATCTGCTATTATGCTCACATGAACATTTACTTTATGCGTCATGGAGAAACAGACTGGAACTCAATAAGGAAAATTCAGGGTTCAACAGACATTCCATTAAATCAAAACGGTATAGACCTTGCAGAAAAAGTTTCCAAAGCAGTCTATGAAAAAGGCCTTGTTTTTGATGTCGTTTATTCAAGTCCCCTTCAGCGTGCCTTAAAAACCGCACAGATTATGACTTCACATTACGATATAGAAATAAAAGTCGACCCGCGCATAAAAGAATTTTTATTTGGTCAGGCAGAAGGCGTTACATACGACGAACTTAGGGTGAATCCAAAATTTTCTTCGCTTAAAAACTGGTTTCTTGACCCGGCAAATTACCATGCAGAACTCGGCGCAGAAAGTTACGAAGATTTCTTCGGCCGTATCAACGATTTTCTGGAAACAGAAATAAAACCCCTTGAAGGAAAAGCCGAAAACGTCCTGATAGTCTGCCACGGCGGCGTAGTCCGCGGTCTTTTCAAAGTTATGTGCGGCTGGTCAATCGAACACTTTGCCCAGGTAAAAATCCCAAACTGCGGCTTGAACCTCGTCTCTCTCAAAGACGGAAAATACACAATGGTATATTCCGCAAAAGAACTTTGATTTTGCAGTAATTTGAAAGAAAATCAAATTAGTATGAATATCAGATTTTAAGTTTCAGATAAGTTTGCAGAAATAATGTAGCAGTGGGACGCAGGTAAAAAAATTAAGGGGGCACCTGCGAACGTAGCGGCGGCGAAAGCCGCATTCGCGTAGTGAATAGCAGGGGGATACCTTGATTTTTTTACCGTCGCTGGGACCCGCTGCGGAATTATTTCTGCAATTATTGCATACATGTAAAAACTTAGTCTATTTAATTTGATTTTGTGCTTTTCACTGTTCTGTTGTTGCGTTATAATTTGAAAAATTTTTGTGGAGATCAATGGTATGTTAAAAGGTCGTCATCTTATAGAACCTGGTGATTTGACAGTTTCAGAAATCGATGAAATTTGTTCATTGGCAGAACAGATGAATGTAGATCCTGTTTCGTTTCAAGATGTGTGTCGCGGGAAAATTCTTGCGACACTTTTTTTTGAGCCGAGTACAAGAACCCGACTTTCATTTGAGGCAGCCATGCTGCACATGGGAGGCACTGTAGAAGGATTTGCAGATGCTTCTGTTACTTCTGGAACAAAAGGGGAAACCCTCGCAGATACAATACGCGTTGTATCTTCATATGTAGATGTAATAGCAATGAGAAACCCAAAAGAGGGAGCCGCATTGCTGGCAAGCAAGTATTCAGCCGTACCAATCATTAATGCAGGGGACGGTGGACACAGCCATCCAACACAGACTCTTACCGATCTGGTTACAATCCGCAGGCTTATGGGTGACTATCAGGGACTTACAGTAGGTTTTTGCGGAGACCTTAAATTCGGACGCACAGTTCACAGCCTTACACAGGCAATGAGCCGCTACAAGGGAAATAAGTTTGTTTTCATCAGTCCAAAAGAACTCTGCATGCCTGATTACATGATCAAGCAGCTTGAGGCAAACGGAATTTCGTATTCAACAGCAGAGCGCCTGGAAGATGTAATGGGCGAACTTGACGTTCTTTACATGACCCGCGTTCAGAAAGAAAGATTCTTCAACGAACAGGATTATATCCGCCTTAAGGACAGCTATATCCTTGACCGCGAAAAGATGAAGCTTGCTAAGCAGCGGATGATAGTCCTGCACCCGCTTCCGCGCGTAAACGAAATCTCTCCGGAAGTAGATGAAGATCCGCGTGCCGCTTACTTTAAGCAGGTTAAATTCGGTATGTATGCGCGAATGGCTCTTATGGCAAAACTTACCGGCGCTTTATAGGAGGAAACGATGTTAAACGTAGATACAATAAAAAACGGACTCGTAATCGATCATATTCGTGCCGGCTCAGGCTGGCGTATTTTTCAGTGGCTCGGCCTTGATAAATCCCCATGCTGCTCGGCATTGATTATGAACGTACCGTCAAAAAAAACAGGAAAAAAAGACATAATCAAAATCGAAAACGTAATGGATATTGATTTTTCAGTCCTCGGATTTATCGATCCAAATATAAGCGTCAACATCATCAAAGATGAAAAGATTGTCCGCAAAATAAACATGGAACTTCCAACCCGAGTACAGAACGTATTCAAATGCAAGAATCCGCGCTGCATCACAGTTACAGAACATTACGTAAAGCCAAACTTTATCCTCGTAGATAAAGCAAACGCCCTTTACCGCTGTGAATACTGCGACACTCTCTATAAAGCAGGAGAAACTCCTGTTACAGTAGAAAATAACTAAACCTGATTTGATTGATGATACGGAGCTGTCCTAGAAGTAATAAAACCCAGTGGTTGCCTAATAAAAGCGGTGGTTGCCTAATAAAAGACAGTGGTGACTAATAAAAGCTAGTGGTTGACTAATAAAACCGGTGGTTGACTAATAAAACCGGTGGTTGAGGCTCTCGAAACCACCTTATTTCGACAGTTCCTTTATATTTGGAGAAAAAAATGTCAAAGGCTCTTGTAATCTATAATGCCAGGCTTCTTGATGAGAACTGTGATTCTCCGGGATGCATTCTTGTTGTAGAAGGAAAAATACGCGCTGTTTTTCAGGGATATTTTACTGATGCCGGAACAACCCGGGCGCTTGCGGAATCTGTTCTAAAGGAAGATGGCTCTGACGAAGGAGCAAAAATCGAAATGTTTGATGCACAGGGGCTTACAGTAACGCCTGCATTCATAGACATGCACGTTCATTTCCGCGACCCTGGCCTTACTCAAAAAGAAGATTTAAATTCCGGCCTTCATGCCGCTATTGCCGGCGGTTACGGAACTGTTGTCTGCATGCCGAACACTTCTCCGGTTGTTTCTTCATATGAAGCCGCAATGGACGTTAGACGCCGCGCAGCCGCAATTGGTCTTGCAAACGTATTCCAGTCCGTAAGCATAACAGAAAATTTTGAAGGCAAGTCAGTCGAACATTTAAAATACCTTGTAAAGGAAGACGTTCCGCTCATCACAGAAGACGGCCACGAAGTTGCTTCCAGTGCCGTAATGCTCGAGGGCATGAAAGCAGCCGCAGAAAAAAATATTATAGTTTCCTGCCATTGCGAAGATCCTGATCTTGCCGCAGCAGCCCGTCCACACAGGCAGCACGCGCTCAGCATAATGGAAAAATGGCATCTTCCGGCATGGGGCGGTTCCGCTTCAGATTCAGATGACATTCCTCCGGAAGTAATCCAGGAAATAGACGAATCAATAACAAAAGCAAATGAACTGCTTCAGATGGCAGAAGATATCTGCACAGAACGCAACATTCAGATTGCACGCCAAGCTGGATGTCACGTTCACATGTGTCATGTAAGTACAGTTGGCGCAATAGAAGCGATCCGACGTGCAAAAGAAGAGCTTTCCGATGAAGCTGCAGATTTTTATACCGGAATGGCAGACGCCGCCTATGAAGCTTCCCGCGATAACGTAGAATTTTCCCCAGTTCCGGCAGTTGAACACGGTTTTTCAGTAACATGCGAAGTTACTCCGCATCACATAGCCCTTACAGGAACCGAAGAACCTGATATCCGCGCATTCGTAAATCCACCTCTCCGAAGCGAAGAAGACCGCCTTTTCATAATTGACGCAATCCGCGACGGCACAGTTGACTGCATTTCAACCGATCACGCACCGCACACCCTTGAAGACAAGGCAAAAGGTGCACCCGGCTTTACAGGAATAGAAACAAGTTACGGAGTCTGCAATACAGTTCTTGTAAAAGAAGGTCAGATTTCTGCAAGACGTCTTTCCCAGCTTATGTCATCAAATCCTGCAAGAATACTCGGATTGAATAAAGGCCTCTTAAAAACCGGCTACGATGCTGATTTGACCGTAGTAAATCCGGACGAGCAGTGGACAGTCGATTCAAAACTTTTCTGCAGCAAAGGAAAAGCAACTCCGTTTGACGGAAAAAAACTCTATGGCCGCGTAAAAGCCGTATTTATCAACGGTCGAAACGTATTTCAAAAATAATTCCCATATTTTTTTTCATGGGCGAAACTCCTCCGCAACCCGGCTGTCCAGGGCTACCCTCACGGTCGGTGCTCATTCCATTCGCACGCGCTCCGCGCCCCTTCCCATCCGGCGCCGGCGTTTCCAGAAAGTGTTGTTTTATTTGCATTGCGCTTAATTTCTATTCTTTTTTAGTGAAAATATCTAAAAATATAATTAATATTTTTAAACAATATAACAAATTATCCAAAAAGAATAAAAATTTATAAAAAAAATCAAAAATTTTTAAAATAATTCTTGACTCTTTTTTAAAGTGAGTATATATTCTTTATCACCGTCGCACGACAGTGTGACACAAAAACAAAAGTTGTTTGACATATCAGGGAAGGAAAGAAAGACAGAACAAAAAAGGTTCGTACAGGTCGTGGTTCTTAACGAAAGAACGGCGACTAGAAATAAACTGACCTACGGTAGTTTTGAAATGAAAAATGAATAAACTGCCAGCAATTCTTTATGAATAAGAAAAGCTTGAGGTCGAACTTGATGAAGAAATCTTAAGCCTTCGGGCTTTAGAAATAATCATGGAGAGTTTGATCCTGGCTCAGAACGAACGCTGGCGGCGCGTCTTAAGCATGCAAGTCGAGCGGTAAGGAAGTAGCTTGCTACTTCCCTAGAGCGGCGGAC
>JBGVIP010000019.1:0-57220 GCA_045123335.1 Treponema sp. | reverse complement strand
AACAAACCTACACTGCTGATATAGCAAAAAGTTACAAAAATTTTACAATCGATTATACAAAAGAAATCACAGAATCAGAAAATGACTGGCTTAATGAAAAACAGGAAGCTAACTCGGCAGATGTAAATACGCTTAAGAACTTTTTAACATGGGCTCTACAAAAATATAATTCAGACAATTCAAAAGAAGTTGTTCTAATACTTGCCGGAGACGGAGGCGGTTCCTTTGGAGAAGAAATCGGCTCATATATTCCTCCAAGCAGAGCATTATGCAAAGATGCTTCCAGCGACAGCTATTATTTAACTGCAAAAGAAATTACAGAAGCTCTCTCTGCAAACGGATTTTCCAGTTTAAACAAATTGCCACTCTTAATTTTAGATAGCTCTTTCAGTTCATCTCTTGAAGATGCGTTTGAATACAAAGATACAATTCTTTCTCTGGTTGCCTCCCCTTCAGAAGTACCATGCGCTGCAATAGATTTTAACTATCTTCTGCAATGCTTTACTAAAAAAGCAACTCCATACAGCATAGGAACAAGCCTAGTAAACATCTATGCAAACAAAAACTATGGTTCAAATGCAGAAACAGACAAAGGAACTGCCTCTCTTTCTTATATTGACCTTACACAAATTGATGAATTAACAAACAAAGTAAACATATTTGCAGACCATATACTTACCTGTAAAAATCAAAAAGATATTGATTACAAGTATTCTGTTTTTGAATGCCTTACAAACGAAGACTTTGGATTCTTAAACTATGACGACGAAGCGCCTAACTATATGACAGATTCTGCAATGTTCTATAAAGCAGAATACATGCACGAAGTTGAAAATATTTACTTGCCTGATACAACAAATATATTTCACGGATATTTTTATCAATTTGATTTAGGCTATTTAGCATTTGAAATATATAAATCCGTATCAACAAAACAAGGTCTAGATACAATATACTACAGCTGTGATGAAATAAACAAAGCATTAAAAAAAGCTATAATTTCTTCATGGAGAAATGGCACGGGTGCTAAAAAAGGTCTGTACACTTCATTAGATTCAGATTTTAGATTCGGGCTAACAATAACAGGACCAGCAAGAACTGTAAATGGAGATGACAACAACTATCTGCAACCATATAATTTTTCTGATTTTTCGTTTAAGAATTATAAGGAAACTGGAAAAGAAACCTCTGCAAACTGGAATGAACTTCTAAGAACTGTTTTCCCTGAGCAATTTATAGAAAACACCTACCCTCACTACAAGAACTCATCATCTTCATAACAGTTTATTTGTACAATAAAAATCAGTCCGTAAGTACAAGTGTTATAATATACTGACAAGGATCTGTTACATAGTATTTTTTTGCATATACATAGATGTTGTAAGTATCGCTAGAATATTTATCCAGCTGAATTTCATACTTTACATGAGAAACACTAACCGTTACAGGCTCACCTGTTTCATTTTTTGTCTGCCAGTCATTTGTAGTTATAGGACGAACAACATCCTTTATGCATGAAGTACCAATAAGTTCTGATTTTCCTCCAAAACTTGAAAAATAAACATCTGTCAAATAAAAATCATCTTTAATAAGCAAAAACAGAGATTTATAATCAGATTTGGACAAAGTAATTTTGTCATTTTCCAAAGGAACTGGAACAAATGACATATCTCCTGTTGCAGAAGGAAATAGAGCAATAGTTGATCCAGGAACACCATACTCCATATTTTCTGTACTA
Organism: Treponema sp.; assembly: GCA_045123335.1. Classification (GTDB taxonomy): domain Bacteria; phylum Spirochaetota; class Spirochaetia; order Treponematales; family Treponemataceae; genus Treponema_D. Next base: position 55,482 of record JBGVIP010000019.1, on the reverse strand, counting down.
TACGCTGTTAAAAGAATTTTTGAATCTGCTTGTTTTTCATAATCCGGATACAAACTCATACCAGCATAACCAGAATAACGATAGCTGGAAACAGAAGTAGAATCAACAACAAGCGTTCCATTTATAGAATTAAGCCGCCATCCTTTCCATGGATAATATTCAGAAGATTTTTCAACTTTAAGAGAGGCAGTTCCTGTATTCCCCTCATCAGTGTTTGAATAGGAAACATTAATTGGATTCATAAGAGAAAAACCGTTAGCCGACTGGCTAAAAAATTCTGCACTCTCAAGTGTAATCCAGTTTGTAACTTCATTCATTGTTGAATCATCAAAAAATTCACCATTACTCAAATGATAATTAATCTTAAAGCGGTTCATAGTAATGTTTGAATTCCCCTCATCCGAAGAATCCCAGACCCATGCAGAAGTAGCCGTATTGCGGTAAACCGCATCATAAATTTCCGGGTAAACATAAGAAGAACTTCCAGCGGCATTTACAGCACACATTCGAACTAAATAACGTTCACCCAAAAGAACAGGAAAAAGAACTGACTCACAGTTCCTTGAAAGGCTTCCTTTTACTTCACCAGAAGCAACAAGTCCCATATCAATAAAATAATCATTCTGAATGGTAGTAACTTCAAAATCTGGAGAAGTAGCAAGATAATTCCAGGCATAATCGCGCGCACCAGAATCATAAACATTTGATTTTCCAACCACACATTTTACATACTCTTTATATGTATCCGAAATTACATCACTGCCACCTAAATCCATAAGTTCAAGGTTAAAATATTCTTCGTTATATGAATTATCTTTCCATTCAATATTCAGACCAAATTTATCAGAAGATTTATCAGAAGGATCTATATATCCACATGTCATTCCAGAAGGTGCCTTTGGTTTAGAATTAATGACATTTGGGATTTTTATAATTGCTTCTGTAGTCTGATTACCTAAAAGCATTATTGTGTCACTGTAATAATACGAACGGCTCGGATTATTTAAATCATAAAAACGTACACAAAAATTATATTCACCAGGAGTATTTATTGTATAAATAAAATTCTGCGGAAAATCATCAACTGAATCCGGAACTTCCGATTCAGAATCGTAGTGAGGAAGAACGAACATAGTCTTTTCTTTAACCGTAGTATTAGAAACATCTTTTTTATAAATTCCAACATTGCAAGCAAATGTTGAACTTGTATCATTAAAATCTGAATAAGTCCACCCTAAAGAATAAAGGCCAAGGCGGACAGTTGTATTCATGCCACTTGTATTAAAAAACCTTTTCCCGGAAAGACAAAAACGAATGTTATCAACCCGTGGATCTACAGTAGCATCTCCAATAAGAACAGTATTTAAAGAAATATTATTTTTATCAAAACTCTTTCCTTTCTTTACGGCAGCAAGAGTAAGCGAATATCTTCCTCCATCCAAATCAATATAAAAACAGCCTTCTGTACCGTCCGTTGAATTAGAACTTATATCAATCTTGATACAGGATGAAGTGCCTGAAGAAGTTTTAAATGTAAGAACCTGACCTGTTACTGTATTTTCTCCATAAAGATAAAAATCAAGATCAGAAACAGAAATGAAATCTGGTAAAATTGACCTTTTATCAGATGAAAAAAACACCTGATTATTTTCTGTAGTTGTTATAACTTTATAAGAATGAGAAGAATATGTCAGATTATTCTGCTGTAATAGTGGCCGATAACTATTTACGTTCAAATCTACACTCTGAGAACATGATTCAAAAATAAAAAATCCCAAAATAACCAAGCAAATAAAAACAAACTTCTTCATATTTATGTTATCGGAAAAAAAACAAAAGGGGCTGCCATTTATTTTTGGCCTCCCCTTCTGTTTATCAATATGTGAAGCCCTTTTTTAGAGCTTCACAAACCAATTAGTAAGCAGATGCAGAACCGTAGTAAACAGTAACACCGTTTGCAGTTGCATCATCATAAGAACTGTAAGTTGAACGATAGTACTTGCTTACATCAGCAGCATCTGTTGTTTCAAACAATTCTGTATGTGTATCACCTGCTGTACAAGCCGTATAAGCTGTGTATGAAGGATCTGCAATCTCAAATGTAAGAGGGTATTCAAATGCAGTCTTTTCATTAGTTGTAGAGTATGCATAAATCTTTGCTGTGTACTTGCCAGGTGTAAGCGGAATTATATCAATATCAAATATAAACTGATCGCTTTCAGACAGTGACAAAGGAGCAACAGTAAGCGGATCCTTATCACCTGTTCCAGAACCAACCAAAGCAGCATCAAGGGTAAACTTAGCAGAATCAACTTTATTGTAATGGTCACCAGTAGAAGAAGCTCCATTCTGAAGGATTTCTACTTTTGCAAGTTTATAGATATTCTTAAAATCCAGTACACGAATGCGAAGCTTATTGTAGAACGTCGAAATCAAGAATTCTGTTCCGTCAAGCTCATAGTCTGTGTATGTACCTGTAACCGGAGCTTCTGGAGTACCATAAACGTTGGCAGTTTCATAAGTTGAACCGTCAGAACTCTTCTGTACACGGATATTTGCAGTTGTAAGATCATAGTTTGCAGGACTATAAATGAGTACGCTTGCAAATGTAGCAGTATACTGAGCATAAAGATTAAGATTCTTGAATGTTACATAGTTAGGAAGCGAACTTCTAATAACTATTGATCTGGCTGTAGATTTTGTAGCTACATCTCCAAATGTGCTTGAAGCAGTAAGAGGAGATTTTGTATCTGATCCACAACCAGCAGTGCGAATATAACCATATGCAGAAGCAATATAGTATGAAGGATCTGCTGCAACAGTAGCTGAAGCAAATGTTGTGCTTGTAATTTCATAAGTACGAGAAGATTCCTGTACAGTTTCTAGATTAGTAAGTGTTGTTCCACTAGTTTCTACAACAGGAGTCCACTTTATGTCGCGGAATATGTGAGTTCCGTCTTCCATTTCTGTACCGTTGATGTCGTCTTTTTTCCAGCCAGTCCATACATTGTTTCCATTGTACAGTGTCGCATAATAATTGTTTGTAGAATCATATTCGTATGCAATTGGAGAAATAATTTCCGTACCAGTTGCAGTAACTGTATGATACTCTACAATCTTTGAATAAGTTCCTGAAATACCTGTAATTTTAGGAACAGAGCCAGTAACATCCGTATCAGGAGACTGGAAAGGTGTATTTGAAGCACCTGCTGTTTCATTCTGATAAACACTTTCAAGACGACCATTCTCATCATGAAGTTTCCAAAAATGTCCCTGATTCAAGTTATAAGTAAGACGATATCGGTTAATTGCAACAGGAGTATCTTCTGTTTCAGTTGTTGGAGAAGCAATACTCTTTGGCCACATAGACGGTGTATAACTGTCAGAAACATAGCCTGTTGAAGAATCAACTGCAAGATAAATGACAGGAAGAGTATCTACTGTTCCTGTAGCAGCACTTTCCAAAGACCCCTTATTTGCATAAAGCCATTCCTGATCTGAAGTAAGAATAGCAGCATCTGTTGTTCCCAATGATTCACATTCCTGATTATAAGCACAAATACGAGCCATATATACAGAACCTAAAGGAAGCCATACAGAAACTGTTGTACAGTTCTTTCCAAGGTTACCTGCAGCCCATGGTCCATTAGGATCCTGATAGAAACTAGGATCCAAAGACATACCGGTTACAGCCTCTGAAGAAAGTTTAGCGCTTGTAACTTCTGCATTCCATGCAGTTTTTACATCAGCAAAGTCTGTAGCATAATCAGCAGAAACAATTGCAGCAGGCGCAGCAGCTACCTCTGTAAGTGCAGTCTTTGCATCTGTTGTAAGACCAAGAACAGTTCCGTCCTGACGCCAGCTTGCAACATCAGCAGAAACATCAACAAGCTGAAGAACAAAGTATTCCTCGTTGTTTGAATTATCATCCCACTGGAATGTAGCAAGATAGTATTCGCAGTCTGAGTTATCCGGGTCGTTGTAACCAACCTTAAGATTTGAAACAGCCTTTGGTTTTTTACCGATAATATTCGGAATCTCTACAGTTGATGTAATGTCGCGATTAGACAGAACAATAACCTTTTCTGTATAGAAATAACTCTTTTCAGGTCCAACAAATTTTACTACAAGGTTGTATTCACCGCTTGGAACCGCAGAAAGTGTATAAGTAAGACCACCTGCAGTTTCAAGGGCACCCCAACTTGTAATATTAGAAGGAACAGTAAGGGTACTTCCCGAAACATTAAAAGAACCAGTTCCGACTGCAACTGCAACTGTATTTACAGCAAGTTTATCGTTGCTATTAGCAACAACATAAGAACCTGTACCTGTCGCTGTAGGTGCAACATTTACAACAGTACCATCAGAAAGATTCTGGAAACTGATTGCAACATAATAACCGTCTTTGTGCCAATAATCCTTTATACCAGCATCATTAAAGTCATAAGTCTTAAGCGTAAGATTGATAGCTCCACTTGCACCTTCAAGATGGAATGGTGAAAGGTAGAACTTTACGTTCTGATTATAACGCAAATCTACGTTTGCATTAGCATAAAGGATGGCTGCAGCACGAACAGCAGCTACATCAGTTGCATATCCAGATTCATTTCCTGCAATAGAAAGTCCAGAAGCTACAGTAGCAGGTACTGCAGCAAGATATAACTTGTAGTCAGAGACATCAAGCTGAACAGGAACTTTTCCTTCAAATTTACTTGCCCCTGTAGTAAATTTTACTTCTGCAACAGGAACCTTTTTATTGTTTGAATCATCAAGACCCCACATATAAAATTTGAGATCTCCAGCATCAATTTGATCAGGAGTGATAGTTCGGCTACCACTACCACTAAAATCAATATATTTATCTTCTGTAATTGCAGAAACATTCAAGGTCTTTGTAGTAAGTCTTGAACTTCCATTATTCATGGCAGCTGTCAAAACAGAATACTTAAACGAATCTACAGATCCATCTACACCGTTTGAACAGCCTGCAAAAAGTATTGCTAAAGAGGCAAGAGCAATAGTCAGTCTATTCGCAATCTTTTTCATATATTCCTCCACATGAACATTCATGTAAAAAACTCAAAATCAATTTCAGGAAGTTTTTCCTAAAATATCCGCTTCCTAAAATTAATAATTAGGCGTTCCGGTACATGTATACAATTTCTTATCAGCAGCAGAACCGTCAAATCCACCAACAATTTTTGCTTCATTAGGCGTGTTATAAGCCGAGCGTCTGTAAGTAGAATCATCCTTAATGTAATACTCGCCTTCTGTTTCAGCAGTATAACTTGCAACTTCAGTAAAGTTAGCATCATCTGTCATGTCAAACTCAGGCTGTGTGAATTCCACCGTTAGCGTCTTTTCGTAGCCCAAACGTTTGAGTTCATCAGTGATAGCCTTTACTACAATTTTATATTTATTACCAGGTGTAAAATCTGTAGTATTAATTACAACATAGTATGCATTGTGTTCGTTATCACCAGAATTCTCATACTTAAGCAATGGATCAGACCCTGCAGAACCAAGTGTACCAACATTACTCTTTGAAATGGCTTCTGTACTAGACCCCTTTGTAGAATCTGAAATTATATATGTTGTTTTTGTACCGACACGTGTAAGCATAGAGTTTCCCTCGGCATCAATTACTTCTACAGAAACCATCTTGTAATTGTCTTTTTTAGTTGCTGCAAGCTGATTTTCTACAACAAGAACAGAAAGTTTTTCGTAGTAGCCGGATAGCTTAAATGTACCGGTAGAAACTTCTCCGTCATCATACTGAACTCCTGGATAATCACAAACTGCTGTTTTACCGTATGTAGTGCTATCTACATAAACACCAGTTGCCTGCGAACCAGATGTAGAGAACTCGCTACCCGGATAGCTAGGATCTGCAGTTCCCTTAATCTTATAAAGACGGATATTCTGAGAATAAAGGTTGTAATTGTACGGATCATCAATTTCTACTCCGCCAGCATCAGAACCAAAGTTTGCAACAAGAGTAAGGTTTCCACCCTCAAAATACAACGGAGTAGACATAAGTTTATTTGTATACAAAAGTCCGTCTGTTGAATCTGTGGCAGATGCAGCAGTAGAATCGGTAGCAGGAGTAGCGGCACCTACTTCACCATGTTCACCGTTAATAATACCATAGTCAGTTGCAACATAAGTATCTGTAGAAGCTCCCGTAAAAGTAGTTCCGGCAGCATTGCTCCAGTTAATCTTTGAATAAAGATTTTCTGTTTTTACCTCATCCTTAAACCAGCCTTTAAAACTCAATATTCCGCGGTAAAGAGTAACATAATCAGCAGCTGTAGAGCCAGAATATGTTGTATCAAGATCTACGGCTCGGGTAGTATCGTTATTTGCCCAAATGGTAGGATCTACAATGGCTTTTCCGGCATCTGTAATGCTGTCATAATATGTAAGGTAGCTTGCAAGAGTTTCACTGCTAAGTTTGCTGATATCAGTAACCTTAGGAGAAGAACCTGTAGATTCATCCCAAGTAAGAGGTGTACCCCACTTATCAACTTTGTAGAACGAACCGCCGTTCAATATATATTCAAGTCTGTAGCGGTTTACTGCTAGAGGTGCAACAGACCATTTTGCAGTTGAATATGAAGTTCCAGAAAGACCAGCATTTGTAATAGATGCAACAACTGGGCGTGGATCAGTTGTAGTAAGCGCAGCTGTATTTGTATAAATCCATTTGCTTGCACTAGTCTTACCTGCTGTTTTTGTAGCATCACAATCTGCAGCCTGTGAACCGGAAGCCCTGTTGATTGATGTAACGCGGGCAACATATGAATGTCCCAAATCAAGCCACAAAGATAGACTTGTACTATTCTTATTCAAACTTCCGGCTGCATAAAGAGTCTTAAAATCCTGATAGATTGTTTCGCGGAACTGATAGCGCACAGTCTTTGCATGAGCGGCAAGTACAGGCCAAGAACCAACTAAAGCAGTTGCTCCGTCTTTATCAACCAATTCATCTGTAGCAGTATCATTAGGATAGTTTGCCATTACGCTTGCAAGTGCAGCCTGTGTATCATCATCAAAACCAGTCTTATTTGTAGCAGTTGTTATAGTTTCTGTATTGCATTCTGTTACATCCAGAAGTTCAAACAGGAAGTACTGCTCGTTCATAGACTTATCATCCCATTCAAATGTTGCAAGGAATTTCTGACTGTCACGATTATCTGCATCAAGGTAACCTACTCTAAGGTTTGCAGGAGGTGCAGGAGGAAGTTCAATATCATTTGTAAGTTCAATACCATATACACCTGTTTCAAATTCAACTTTTGTACTGTGCATGTTTGAAACCTGACCGGCAAGAACAATAAGTGTATCAGACCAATACGAGTGCATTGTTCCGTTGTAATAGTCAACTACAAGGTTATAAGAACCGTTAGGAATAGATGCAATTTTATATTCTACACCAGTTGTTGTAGCAAGACCATCATTAACTGTGCCTGTTGTTACATTATCTGCTGGAGCAGCCCAATCATCACCAATTGCATACCATGCCTGATCTGTTCCTGTAACAGTTTCTCCAGTTCCTTTATTTTCAATACGAACAGTAACTGAATATTTATCATTCTTCCAAGCATTCTTTGTTCGGAAACGAATGTCTACAGTTCCTGTTCCGTCAATACTGTTAGGATTCAAATAGAAATTGATTTCCTGAGTATAACGCAGGTCAACATCTGCAACTCCAAATACAACGGCTTTTGCCATAACATCTGAAACAGAAGTAGAAGCAGGTAAATCTGTGTTTAAACAACCGGCAAGCTTAAGTTTATAGGCAGAAACACTAAGATTTACACTTACAGTACCAGAGAATCCATCTCCAGAACCGTTAAATGCAACAACAGTCGGAGTATTGATACTTGTATTACTGCTTGCATTAATCGTATCTGTTCCCCAGTAATAGAATGTCATTTCAGATGCATCCAATGCATCTGGGAGAACGGTTCGGGAACCAAAACTAACAGTATGATCATCCGAAATCGCATTTAATTTCAATTCTGTTATATTGCCGTTTGATTTCTGCTGTAACAGAACTGCAAGCAATGTATTGTTTCCTAAGGTTCCACCAACATCGTTGGAACAACCAATGAAGAAAACTGCTGACATAGCTATTGCAATAGCAATAATTCTTGCAAGATTTTTCATGTTATTTCCTCCATACCATAAAAATCAAATATAAAAAAACTTTTTACAATATTTGACCATTGAACTGTAACCTTATGGTGATTCAATGTATTTGTAGTTGTAATGGTCATAAATTATAATTCCACATTGATCATGGTACTTGTTTCCCTTTCGGTCATAAACTTCAAGCGTAAGCTGGTAAGTTTTGTTTTCAAGTCCACTGTCTGGAATATAAATTACAAACTCCCTTTGATCAGGTCCGCTTCCTTCCCAATACTTAAGTATTGAAACCTCCTTCCAATTTGCACCTGGATCCTGCAGAGTCCAGCTGTAATTGTAACAATTCGGTGGTGCAGCCAGATTTAATGTGCCGTCATTGCATACAAAGTATTCATCGAACAGCATGTCATCTTGATCAAAATCTGGGTCATCAGGAGTTTTATGTTCATTTTCATCTTCTACTTCTTCAGTCTGTTGCGATAAAAGTTGCTCCAGAAGTGCATTCTGTGCAAAATTTTCATTGTACTGGTCGTACAAGTCGTCAATGCTGTTTAAGCAGGATGAGAATAAACCACTAAAAATAATAAGACACAAAATCGGATAAAGCAAATTTTTTTTCATGTCTTATATCCATTAAAAGATTGAATTACATTTTTATTGCAATCCAATCCTTTACAGACTAGATCCAATAAAAAATCCTTTAAAATAAATTCATTTCGTCCTTTTTTATGCCTCTCCTGTTCCATTAAGGTATTTATATGAGAAATATTGAATTGTTTAAAAAATGAAAACTTCATCATAAAACGCTTCTTCCATTGGCAGATTTTAAGCCCAAAACTCAAATTTGTCCAAATTTAAATATTCCTCCAACACAATTTTCGGCAGAATTCCGTCTTTACTTTAGTTAAATTTTCATTACTTTTTTTTTGCAGTATAAAGAATTAGAATAGATTTAAGGGATAAATGACAATTTTTTACAGTTTTATTTTACGCGCTTCATGAGCCTTATGTTCATTCCCAAGCCGGTTTTGAACATTATTCCAAGCGCAGTATTGTAGCTGATGCACACGTTAAACTGGAAATTCTTCCATCCAAGTGTAAATGTATCTCCAAAATCCCATGAAAGTCCGCCGTCTGTAATTATGGTGTTGCTGCCAAGGTGGCCGTTCCACAGGGTATGATAAGAGAATCCCAAATCAATTTCTTCTTTTAAGTAGAAGTCCGGGTTTTTAAACGGATCTATAAATATTCCCACAGGGAAATTCATTGTTATACCGACAAGATACGGGTTCTGCAGGGTTGCCGTTCCTGAAGTATATGTATACGGGTAAGAAGGCCCCGGCCATGCAAACTGAAATGCGGATCTTGCACCTGCGTAAAGCTGAGGAAGCTTAAACAGCCCCGTATACATGTATCCGCCATCAATTTCAAATCCGTGATTATACGGATCCATCTGAAGCAGATAGTTTGCGCGTATATCTATAGAATGACCTTCTACTATCTTGTACCAGCGGTCAGCCTCTGGGGCAGGCTCTTCAGCCGGCTCTGCTGCAGGTGGTTCGTCTTTCTTTTCCGGTTCAGGAGCCTTTGGCCCTTCATTTTTTGCAGCAGGAGGATCCATTGTTCCGGAACGGATTGTAGGAGCCTTTACAGGATCTTTTTCTACGAATTCATCAAGATTTATAAGGAAGATTTCGCCCTTGTGGTCACCTATAAGAGCTCTTTTTCCGGTGCTGTCCAGTTTAATGGAAGTAATGTTTCCGCTTTTTAGAGGCGGAAGGGATCCAATATAAGTTTTGTTTTTTACGTCAATATAATCCATTCCGTTATTGGCATTTACAACTACCATGTAGTTTCCTGCCTTATCCAGATCAAAATCAACTATATCTGCACTTACTTTGATTGTAGTGAGGTTCTTTGCATCAACGGTTCCGCCCGTACTGTTTATAAAGTCACGTATTCCGATTGTATTTTTGTCTACAGGGAAGACAATTTTATCTCCGTCAAAAATTATGCGCTGGTTCTTGCGGCTGTAAAAATTAAATGCAGTTACCATCTTGTAAGTATTTGCATTCCATACATAGGCCATGCCGGACTGTGTTCCCGTAACTAAAAAGCGGCAGTCTTCGCTGAACGAAAGCGTATAGATAGGACTGTTTACGCCTTTCACTACTTTTTCGCTGAACTCGTTCTTTAAAATCTGATGTTGGCGCAAAAAATGAATGTCGCCATAAACATCTCCAAATGCAATGTAGTTTCCATTCTTGCTGAATGCAGAACCCATTATTTTACCGGCGTAATTATATCCGCTTACAACATTTGATTCGTCATACGGATGTTCCCAGAAATACATAGAGCCGTCTTCCGTACGGCTTACAATGCGATTCTTTCCGGTTGCAACAGATGTAGTAAACTCGCCGGAAACAAAATTCTCGCCCGGAGAAGAAATTGTTTTTACAATATTAAAGCGGTCTGTATCGCGGACAATTACTTTTTTTGATTCAAGATACAGGAAGCTGGAATCTTTTTCGTCCCATTGGAGTCCAAAAACAGGATTTGGAGTTACAATCATTGGCATCGGATATTCTTTTGCAGACAGCAATCCCGCAGCTCCAATCAGAACGAGCAATAATGAGAATTTTTGAATGTAACGAGCCCTGTTAAATTTCACTATATCCAGTCCTAAAAACACATTCCCATTACCTTATCGGCATTATCAAACTAAAACATTAACATTATGAGGTTCACTAAATAAAGAATTTAGTTTATTATAGAATATGAATGGAGTTTTTCAAATGAAAAAATTATTTTTACTTTTTGCTTTTATTCTAGCAGTTTCAAAATTAAGCGCCATTGATTTATTTACAAACAAAACATTTCCAATGTTTAATACATATCTTGAAAACATCACAGATAATCTTGAAGAAATTCTTCCTGAAAACACAACAATGCTTTCTATTCAACCAGATGCATTTATCGGGCGTTTTTTTCCCAGCATCCCACCACGATTTGCAGCCGGACTTAATTTTGCAGGTACACTAATTGATACAAAAGATTTTTCTGATAATCTAGAATCAATATCAAAGGATATTGTAGATGCTCTGCCAGAAGATTTTAAAACTGCAATAGAGTTTTCTATTCCTCAAAAAATTTTTCTGCCGACTGCTGCAGCAACATTTAGAATCGGAGGTATCTTATTTCCTTTCGATGCAGGAATTTTTGCAATCTCAACAACAGACAAACTTATAAACGATATATCTTTTGATGATTATAGTCTGAATGCAAACTACACCTGCATTGGCGGTGATATCCGATATGCACTTCTTGAAGGCGGTAATATTCTGCCAAAAATTTCTATTGGTGCAGGATATATCTGGTCAAAATTTTATGTCGGTTTCGAAATGAACAAAACACTTTTTAATTCTGAATACGGAGCAGGTTTATTAAACAGTGATTTAAATATTAATCTTACAGGTCACACTGTTTATGCTCAGGCACAAATTTCAAAAAAGTTTCTTCTTTTTACTCCATATGCCGGGCTAAAAGCTTTTGCAACTGTATTTAATTCTGATGTAGATTGGAAAATTACAACAACAGGTCTTTATTATAACCTGAACGAAAGTGCAAATTTTTCTACTTCTAACGATTTTGATAAAATTTACTGTCAGTTCTATACAGGATGCGGCATACAGCTTGCATTCATACAGTTTTCTTTAAATGGAGCCTATAATTTTTCTAATAAAAAATTAAGCGCAAGTCTTGGATTAAATTTTAAAATCTAAAAAATACAGATATTTACAATTTTATTTCTACCGCATAAAAAAAAACAGCCGCTGGTTTTCTATCCAGCGGCTGTTTTATATAAAACTATTTATCTAGTTTCTGCTAAACTTAGCGCTTAAGGCTCAAAACTGTTTCCAGAAGTGTATCTGCTGTCTGGATTGTCTTTGAGTTGGCCTGAAAGCCACGCTGAGTTACGATCATGTCGGTCATCTGTTCAGAAAGATCTACGTTAGACATTTCAAGAGCACCGGCAAGAAGGCTTCCCTTTCCGGCTACACCGGATTCACCGATATTTGCCTGACCAGAGTTGTTTGTTTCAACATAAGTGTTGTCTCCGGCTTTTTCAAGACCGCGGTCGTTGGCAAATGTAGCAAGTGCAAGCTGACCGATTACACGGTTTGTTCCGTTGGAATATACGCCTGTAATTGTTCCGCTTGAGTCAATCTTAAAGTTATCAAGATAACCAAGTGTGTATCCGTCCTGGCTGTAAGCCTTTGTTGTACTTCTTGAAGCAGACTGAGTAACTGTGTTCTTCATGCTGCCGATTGTACCAAGATTGATGTTGAATGTCTGACGGTAAGGATTTCCGTTTTCATCGGCATTTGCTTCCGGTACAGTAAAGCTTGTTGTAAGTACAATTTCTCCGTCCGGATTTGTAATGTTTCCTGCAGAATCTGTTACAGAAGAAAGCTGACCGTAGTTGTCAAAGTTTACGATGAATGTATTCTGAACGCCGTCTGTTGTTCCCAAGCCAACGCGAGTCTGTGTAAAGTCTGCATTGTCTGCATCTACGTTTACAGTTGCCTGCCATGAGTTTGGAACTCCAGGAACCTTTCTGAATGAAACTGTAAGCTGGTGAGCATTACCAAAGCTGTCATAAATCTTCTGGCTTGTTTCCCATGTACCTTTTGCAACATCGTTTGCACCGGCACCTTCCTGAATCTCCGGAGTGTTTTTGTCCAGGTTGCAGGCAAAGAGAACGTTTTCTGTAGCTTTAGCAGGATCTTTTGAACCTACAGGAATTACAAGGTCAGTTGGAGTTGCAGCAGTTTGAACTATCTGTTCACCGTTCAATTCCTGTGCCATCCACCCCTGAACGCGCATACCATTTGCAGGATTTACAAGAGTTCCGTCACGGTCAAGGCCAAAAACACCGTTTCGAGTATAGAAACTTTCTTCTCCGTTTTTTACAACAAAGAAGCCGTTTCCCTGAATTGCAACGTCAGTTCCAACGCCAGTTGACTGAAGGTTTCCCTGTGTAAATACCTGTTCAATTGTAGAAATTGTCATACCAAGACCAACGTCCTTAGGGTTTACACCGCCAAGTTCTTCTGTAGGCTTGGCAGCACCGGCAACCTGCTGGCTGATCATGTCCTGAAAATTTACACGTCCGCGTTTAAAACCTGTTGTATTAACGTTAGAAATGTTGTTTCCGATTACGTCCATACGTGTCTGATGATTCTGAAGACCAGAAACACCAGAATAAAGTGATCTCATCATATCTCTTTTCCTGCCTTAGAATTAGTTATATACAGCCTTGATTTTGTTCAAATCGTAGTACATTCCGTTTATCATTACCTGAGGGTTTTCGCCGAAACTTGTAGCTTCAACAACGCCCTGTACATTTGAATCACCAGCATCAACTTCTACATTCTTTCCAAGTGTGCTTGTTGCCTGGGAAGAATTAATCATTGCAGCAAGTTTGTTGAACGATTCATTCATATTTGTCATCTGTTCCAATGAACTGAACTGAGCCATCTGACTGATAAACTGAGTGTCTTCCATTGGACTTGTAGGATCCTGATTGGAAAGCTGTGTAATCAGAAGCTTAAGAAAGTCATCTTTACCCAGCTGCTGTGAAGGTGTGCGGCCAGAAGCATTCAAAGTCTTGTTGAAATTATTTACTTCATTTTCAACGGCAAACTTTTCGCTTGAAGTCAATGTTGAATTAACCATGTTCATTTCCATATCAGTACCTCAATTATTTACGCAACAATATTTACAGAAGAAACCGGAACCATTCCAGAAACTTCTTCCTCATATCCTTGAGCAGAACCTGTATCTGCAAGGTCGCCGTAAGAATGATTCATACGGAATCTTGCCGCAGGGTTTTCCTGGGAATCCCCTGTTCCATTACCAGAAGCGTTCTGACCAGCAAAAGCCAATTCAAAACCCGCATTTTCAAAACCGCTTTCCAAAAAGGCTTGTTTTAAGCTGTCAGCGCTTTCCTTAAAGGCGTTGAATGCTTCCTGTGTAGCAACTACAATGCGCCCCGTAATATTCTTATCGGAAATATGAAGGTCGACTTTAACATTTCCTAAACTTTCCGGCTTTAAAATCAACTTTACAGAACCTACGTCATTGTCTTTAAGGACAATTGAACCGGCTTTAACAATTTCTCCGGCATTCTGCTGAATCTGATTTGCAAGCATTGCCTGAAAATTAGAACCGTTTGCGCCCGCAACCTGCGAATTTGAAGATGTTACGTTCTGCTGAACAATGGAAGCCACTTCCATTGTAAGTTCAGCGTTATTTCCGTTGATTTTTACATCAGAAACTTTAAGTGTATGCTTTTCTGAAGATTTTTCTTCCGGCTGAATCTGATTTTTTTCTGCTGCCGGTTCAGTACGGTAATCCTTTACAATGATTTTTCCGTCTTTGTCAAAAGCAAATGTACGCGGATTTTTTTCTGCAGTTTCTGTAAGGGCTGAAATTTTATCTTCTGGTTCAAAAATATTTTCTGAAACCTGAGCAAAGCTCATTACAGACTGAGAATTCTGCTCTTTTAACATTGATTCAGAAGCAACTACGGCAGCAGCAAGAGTTTCCTGATTATCTTCCAGAAGGAGTTTTAAGTCATCGCAAGAAAGTGCATTTTTTTCTTCTTCTGGAGCATTTTTTTCCAGTTTAGAAAGAATGTCCTTTAGTTCTAAAGACGAAAAATTAAAAACTTTTTCCTGAACTGACTCTAAAATTCCAGAATCTTCTGTTTTTTCTGAAAGCTGAGAAATCTTTAACTGTTCAATTAAGTCTTTTTCCGAATGAAGGGGCTTTTCCCTGAGTTTTTCTGAAGCGTCTTCAGGATTCTGTTTTTCTGCAAGAGCAGAATTTTCTTTTACCGGCTGTTTTTCAGCTTCCAAAGTTCCTTTTACTTCATTTGATTGTACCGGTTCTTCGGCCTTTTCTTCAGTCTTTTCGTTTTTGTAAGCGGCTTCAGTAACCATCTGATCAAAAGACTTTCTGTTTTCAGAAAGCGGTTCTGACTGAGATGTTGAAGCCGGCTGCGGTGAAAGACTTTTTAATAGAGCAAAATCAACCGGGGCTGCCATTGCTGCCTGCATAAGCATTTCCTCCAAAAGTAAAAATCGAAGGACTGCATGCTTTAGTCAGGCGCATTTTGCCCCGGACTAGTTCAGGGACTCCGGTTTGCTGATCATTTTGCGCTGTATTACAGCCGCCCTGTCAGCAGGCATTAAAGAAAGCCAGTAAGATCCCATGGAAGAAGAACCGTTGCGCTGTGCAATTTCTTCTACCTTGCGAAGTACGTCAATGACCATCTGGTCATCCATTGCAAGAAGAATGTTTACAGCCGCTTCCGGTCGCATACCGTTCAGGTTCAATGCAATCTGTTCGATGTTTACATTCTTATCATCGTACTTTTTAAGCGTCTGGTTGAATGTTTTTTCTCTGTCTTCCTGCGATTTTTCGCGGCTTAAAAGTTCATTTGCAATCTGTTCGTTAAGCTGTTCCTTAACGGCAACTTCTTCTTCCCTGCGGGCAAGTTCTTCCCTCTGAATTTCAATTGATTCAAGCTGCTTGTTGATTCTGTCCTGATCAAGGTCGGCAACAACAGGCGCAGATGAAGTTGCAGTAACAGAAGTCTGTGGATCTTTTCCCAATGCCTTAAACAGCGGATTAAAAACGGTCCTTACGTGCATAACTCCCAGATAGTCAAACCACAGAAGACCGCCAAGCGCCATTATTATTATGAGCATTAAAAGGACAATTGTTTTTCCCAAAGACTTCATGTTACTTTCCTTTATTTTTAATTCTTTTTCTATTCAATTAATCCTGCAATTGCAGTTCCAAGAGTGATGTCGTTTTCTGCAGTCAGAATTGCCCAGTAAAGACCGCGCTGACTTGTAAGAACGTCATCAAGATATCCCTGAACGCGGGCAAAAATGTTGTATGTCTTGTAGAAAGTTGTTCCGTTGCAAAGAATTCCAACCGGTTTAGACGCATTTGTGCCTTCTCCGCTCTGAATTACAGCTGCGGCAAGAATACTTGCGGCATAGCGGGCTGAACGTTCCGCCATTGCGTCAAGAAGCTGGAACAGAGTGTCGTAATCTGCTTCTGTTGCGTTTTCTGCAGCAAGCCCGCCAAGCAAAGTTTCTTTGTTATACGGAGATTCAAGGAACGCAGAAACATCAATTGTTGTAAGGGCCGGGAGTGCGTCAATTTTCTTTGCAAATGTGTCAGAGAAAAGTCCATCTTTTGCAGCGCCCTTAAGAACTTCAAGGGAAACAGGTCCAATGTATGCACCTGAACACATTTTTTCCATGTAGAATTCGCCCGGTTTCTGTGTTTTTGCGTCGAATGCAATGTCAAAATCCGAGCGAACAACGTTGCGTGTTTTACCGGATTCACATACTACAATCTGCTTTACAAAATCTTTTCTATATGAAAGAGCCGGCTGAATGTAAGCGGCATTCATTCCTGTTCCAAGGATGAATCCGATATATGAAGAATACAGGCGTCCCTTAGCGGCTGCGGCACCTGCAAGAAGAGCTGCAACTGTATCATTCAAAAGTGTAACGCGCTTAGGTTCTTTCCAGCCGTGAGCAACAAGAGCTTCCTTAAGGCATTTTCCGATTGCACAGCCTACAACTTCCGGAGCCTTTACTTCTTTAGAAAATCCGATCAATACACCGTCTCCGTCTTTCTGAATCTGCATTGGATAAGAAAAACAGAATCCGATTAAATCTGCCTTGTTCTTAAGGTGTTCTAGGTTTGCTGCAAACTGATCAAAAAATTCTTTTTTATTAAGTTCGCGCTCTACGCCAGGCATCTTTGTTTTTTCCATTTCAGAAATTGAAGCATTTCCGTCTGCATCAAATGTAACAAGGCAGGAACGGAAGTTTGTTCCGCCAGCATCAATTACAATTACGCTCTTGTTCTTTGCAGGTTTTTCAGGAGGCAGGCACCATGTCGGAATCATATCCTCATCAGATTTTTCCTGTCTTAATCCCCTGTTCATGTCGTCAAGAATGGAATCAATAACAGTATTTACATTAACGTGGCGCACAAAATTGTGTCGTGAAAGAAAAGCACTGACAGCAGTATTCATAATAATTACGGCTCCTAAAAATCGATATATGGCTTATTCTAAACAATCGTCCGAAATAGCCTTTCTATTTTAACATTTATCAAGCAAAAAGCAATAGACATTTTCAGCCATGAAAAACTTTTCCCCTCCGTCCAAATGATTTTTATAGACTGAACAGCGTATTTTTGGCATTATAAAAGGACATTTTTTCATTGCGGGAAAAATAATGGCACTAGACTTAGAGACACTGAAACACGAACTTAATCCGGAACAGTACAAGGCTGTAACAACCATAAACGGAGCAATCCTTATTATTGCAGGTGCAGGCTCGGGTAAAACACGCGTAATTACATTCCGCATTGCCCACATGCTTGATTCAGGAATTCCTCAGAGTCAGATTCTTGCCCTTACCTTTACAAATAAAGCCGCAAAAGAAATGGAAGACCGCGTAAAGGATTTAACGCAGAGGAAGCTTCAGAACCTTACGGTTTCTACTTTTCACGCATTTGGAGTAAGAATCCTGCGGCAGGACATAGACAAGCTCGGCTACCGGGAAAATTTTTCCATCTATGATGAAACAGACAGAACTTCCCTTATAAAGGAATGCGGCCGCGAACTTAATTTTTCGCCGGATGCAATGGACATTTACAAGATAAGCCAGTTGTTTTCCAATATTAAGACAGGAAGAAAAAACTGGGGCACAGAAAACGACATGTACCGCCAGCTTTACGAAAGCTACCAGGAAGGATTAAAGCTTTTTAACGCTGTTGATTTTGATGACCTTATTGTTCTTCCTATAAAACTGTTCAGGGAACATCCGGAAGTACTTCAACGCTACAGGGACCGCTACAAATATATCATGGTAGACGAATTCCAGGACACAAGCCACCAGCAGTACGAGCTCATGCACCTGCTTGCCGACCAGAACGTAGCCGTTGTAGGAGACGATGACCAGTCAATCTATAGCTGGCGTGGCGCAGACTATCAGAACATCATTAACTTTGAAAAAGATTTTCCAGTTACAGAAATCCGCCTTGAACAGAATTACCGTTCATCAAACACAATTCTTGAAGCGGCAAACGGCGTAATTTCGCACAACACCAACCGAAAGGACAAAAAACTATGGAGCGGTAACGGAGCCGGAAAGCCTATAGAAATCTTTATGCCTGAAAACGAAACCGCAGAAGCCGACTTTATTGCAGAAGGCATTCTCGGAATCGCAATGGAAGAGAAACGCAAATACGATGACTTTGGCGTTTTAATAAGGGCAAATACTCAGTCACGCTACATAGAAGAAGCATTTTTGCAGAACAATATTCCCTATACCATGAGCGGCGGAACCAGTTTCTTTGAACGAAAGGAAATCAAGGACGTCATCAGCTATTTAAGGGTAATTGCAAACCATGACGATGACATAAACCTTTTGCGCATAATCAATGTTCCACGCCGCGGAATCGGGCGTGCCGCAATTCAGGTTATAAATGATGAAGCACAAAACCTTGAATCTACTCTGTGGACGGCAATGCAGTCTTTAATAAAGGCAGAAGCAAGTCCGGCAAGCGACACTCTAAAAGAAGATCTGGAAAACTTTGTACAGATAATAGAAAATCACCGTCAGAAACTTTTAAGCGGCCGCGGTCTTGCAAAAAAAGTAAGGGATCTTCTTGACGAAATTGACTACAAGGCTTATCTGGTCACAGAAAATTCAAAGAGCGAAAAAGCCGTTCGCTTTAAGCTTAAAAACATAGAACTCCTTCTTGAAATGATGGAACGATGGGAAATTGACCCGGACAATCCTAATCCTAGTCTCTTTAACTACCTGAACCGCATAACACTTATGAGCCGCGACAACGGTGATGACGAAAGCGACAAGGGAAAGGTAAACCTTATGACAATCCATGCGTCAAAGGGTCTTGAATTTCCTGTTGTATTCATCGCCGGCGTAGAAGAAGGACTAATTCCTCATCAGCGTTCCGTAGACGAAAACGGCGGAGACGTAGAAGAAGAGCGCCGCCTTTTTTACGTTGCAATTACACGCGCCCGCGACAAACTTCTTATTTCATCCTGCATGAAGCGCAGAAAAATGCAGAGCATAATAGAATGTACTCCAAGCCGCTTCCTGGACGAAATTCCTGCAAACCTAGTTGAATACCATGAACCGCAGAAAGAACTTACAGTAGAAAAAACACAGGACATACTGTCTGACATGCTTAAAATGTTTGCTGCTCCTCTAGAAGAAAAACTTTAATCCGCAGTCTGTTTTACATCTATTTAATAAAAAGATTACACCTGTCTTGTCACCCTTGGTTAATAGTGATACTATAATTTGATTTTTTAAAACCGGGAGTCCATAAAATGGATGAAGAATTAAAGGAAGAAATTAAAAAACTTTGCAGGGAAAAAGATGCAGTTATTCTTGCACATTATTATGTTGACAGCAGCATTCAGGAAATTGCCGATTACATTGGAGATTCGTTTTACCTTGCAAAAGTTGCAAAAAAAATAACGAACAGAACTATTGTTTTCTGCGGCGTTACATTCATGGGAGAAAGCGCATTCATTTTGAATCCGGATAAAACAGTCCTTATGCCGGCCGCAGATGCAGCCTGTCCTATGGCACTTATGGTAGATCCTGAAAAAATTGCAGAAATGCGAAAAAAATACGAAGACCTTGCCGTAGTATGCTACATCAATTCCATGGCAGACATAAAAGCCCTTTCTGACGTCTGCGTAACTTCTTCAAATGCATTAAAAATCGTAAAAAAACTTCCAAACAAGAACATTTTCTTTATCCCAGACGGAAACCTTGGCCGCTTTGTAGCCCAGCAGATTCCAGAAAAAAACATAATCCTTAATCCGGGATACTGCCATGTTCATACAACAATTTCTGCACAGAGCGTAACAGACTGCTTCAAAGAACATCCGGAAGCAAAAATAATTGCACACCCGGAATGTACTCAGGAAATCTGCGACCTGGCAGACTTCCTTGGTTCAACAAAGGAACTTATTGAATACGTCCGCGATGACAGCGCAAAGGAATTTATTGTCTGTACAGAACGCGGCGTTCTTTTTGAAATGAACAGGGTTGCTCCGGAAAAGAAAATCTATTTCCCGTCTGCAAGACAGCTTTGTCCTAACATGAAAAAGCTTACCCTCGAAAAAATAAAAAATGCGCTTATTAACGGCAGTCCGGTAAGCCGAGTAAGCGAAGAAATCCGCATTAAGGCTTCAAAACCTTTAGACAGAATGCTTGAACTTGCACAGTAAGAGGTAAATATGAAAGACTTTACTTGTGATGTCCTTATAGTAGGAACTGGTGTTGCAGGTCTTTACAGTGCCCTGAAACTCCCGGAAAATCTTAATGTAGTCCTCATTACAAAAGCAAAACCTGAAGAATGTGACTCTTATCTGGCACAGGGCGGAATCTGTGTCCTCAAAAGCGAAGAAGATTACGATTCCTATTTTGAAGACACGATGAAGGCAGGTCATTACGAAAATAATCCTGTTTCCATAAACCTTATGATCCGTAATTCTCAGAAAGTAATTAAAGATTTAATCGGTTACGGAACAAGATTTGAACGCGATGACAACGGAAACCTTAAATATACAAGAGAAGGAGCTCATTCTACACCACGCATTCTTTTCCACGAAGACATTACGGGCGAAGAAATAACCAGTCACCTGCTTGAAGCGGCCCGCCAGAAGCCTAACATCAAAATCTATCAGGACGTTACAATGATAGACATCATAAAGGCAACCAGCACAGACGGTGCAGATTACTGTTCAGGCGTTGTTGCTGTAAGTTCATCTTCCGAAGAACTGAAAAAATACAGCCGCAAAAAGACAACATCAGGAAAAGACCTTATATTCATAAAGGCACACGAAACAATATGGGCATGTGGTGGAATCGGCGGTCTATACCAGCATTCTACAAACTACCCTCACCTTACAGGTGATGCACTGGGAATTGCACTTAAGCACGGAATTCCGCTTCAGGATCCGGACTACATTCAGATTCACCCTACAACGTTCTACACTACAAAAAAAGAACGCTCATTCCTGATTTCCGAATCTGTACGCGGAGAAGGCGGAATTCTTCTGGATAAAAACGGAAAGCGCTTTGTAAACGAACTTCTTCCGCGAGACGTAGTTGCAAACGCCATCTTTGAACAGATGAAAAAAGACGGAACGGAACACGTCATGCTTTCCATGGAAAATATCCCGGAAACAGAAATTAAAAATCACTTTAAGCACATTTACGAACACTGTCTTGAAGAAGGCTACGACTGCACAAAAGAAGCCATTCCCGTAGTTCCGGCCCAGCATTATTTTATGGGCGGCATTGCCGTTGATTCTTCAAGCAAAACCAGCATGAACGCACTCTACGCAATCGGCGAAACTTCATGCAACGGCGTTCACGGAAAAAACCGCCTTGCAAGCAACTCTCTTCTTGAAAGCCTTGTATTTGCCGGAATCGCCGCAAAGCAGATTTCAGAAGAAATCGAAAACATAAAAAATCAGCCTAAATCAATTGATTCAATTGATCCGGCCGACTATATGAATACGGACAAAATATTCGAAGAATACAAAAAAATAATACTCAGCGAAATTAAAAGGATGAAGGAATACCATGAACGACATAACAATGAAAATGAACATGGACAATTTGATACTGCAAGCGCTTAGGGAAGACATTTCCAGCGAAGACGTTTCTACAAATGCAGTAATGCCAGTACCAACAGAAGGCGAAGTTGACCTTATTGCAAAGCAGGACGGAATTATTGCCGGTCTGGATGTATTTGCGCGTGTTTTTACACTTCTTGATGCAGACACAAAAGTTACTTTCTCTGTAAAAGACGGCGACAGCGTTTCAAAAGGACAGAAAATCGGAAAAGTTCATGGAGACATCCGAGTACTTCTTTCTGGTGAACGCACAGCCCTTAACTACCTTCAGAGAATGAGCGGAATTGCAACTTACACAAATCAGGTTGCATCTCTTTTAAAGGGAACAAATACAAAGCTTCTGGACACAAGAAAGACAACTCCGAACAACAGGATTTTTGAAAAATACGCCGTAAAAACCGGAGGCGGAAACAATCACCGCTACAACCTTTCTGACGGAGTCCTCCTTAAGGACAACCACATTGGCGCTGCAGGAAGCGTAACAAACGCAGTTAAAATGGCAAAGGAATATGCACCGTTCGTACGCAAAATCGAAGTTGAAGTAGAAACCCTTGACCAAGTAAAAGAAGCAGTAGAAGCCGGTGCAGACATAATCATGCTTGACAACATGGACCATGACACAATGAAACAGGCAATGTCAATCATAAACGGAAAGGCAGAAGTTGAAGTTTCAGGCAACGTTACAAAAGAAAACATTGCAAGAATCACAGACCTTGGAGTTGATTACATTTCCAGCGGTGCGCTTACTCACTCTGCTCCAATTCTTGACCTTTCCCTAAAAAACCTGCACGCAGTATAAGCATTTAATCCTCAATCTTTTCTGGAGATAAAAATGAAACTGAGCGGAGATGAAAGACGCAATAAAATAATGGAAATACTTCTCGCGGCAAAAGAACCGATTCCAGGAAGCGAGCTTTCCCTTAAACTGGATGTAAGCCGGCAGGTAATTGTTACAGACATTGCCATTTTAAGGGCAAGCAGACCAGACATTATTGCAACAAACAACGGATACATCCTCTTAAAATCATCTTCTACCAGGCGCATTTTTAAAGTTAACCATACCGACGAACAGATTGAGGAAGAACTTACCTGCATAAGTGATTTAGGCGGTACAGTTTTAGACGTTTACATTGAACACAAGGTTTACGGTACTATGAGTGCACCCTTAAACATAAGTTCCCGCCGCGACGTTCAGAATTTTCTGAACGACATAAAAAGCGGCGTTTCCACTCCCCTTAAAAACATTACGCACGGATATCACTATCACACAGTAGAAGCAAAATCAGAAGAAATTCTGGACGAAATAGAAAACAGCCTTAAAAAAAAGGGATTCCTTATAGAATCCCTTTCTGAAAAGCCGATATACGGTGCTAAAACTTACAGTGCATGCTAAAAAGCCGGCACTGCAGGTTTCACATTAAATTAGAATCTGTACTTAAGTTTCTTTCCAGTTCCTTCATACATTTCTTTTCTCTGTTCTGTAATAAGTTCATCAGAAATGTAGTCATCAAACTGCATCATGCGGTCAATTACGCCGTTAGGAGTAATTTCAACAATTCTGTTTGCAATAGACTGAATGAATTCGTGGTCATGGCTTGTAAACAGAACGACCCCAGGGAAATTGATAAGCGCTTCGTTCAAAGACTGAATTGCTTCAAGGTCAAGATGATTTGTAGGGTCATCCATAATAAGAACGTTTGCACCGCTGAGCATAAGCTTACTGAGCATACAGCGGACTTTTTCTCCTCCGGAAAGAACCTTTACCTTTTTCAACGATTCATCGCCGCTAAAGAGCATTCGGCCCAAGAATCCGCGTACGTAAGCATCATCCTGTTCCTTTGAATACTGCTTAAGCCAGTCAGTAATATTATAGTCGTTTGCAAAATAACTTGAATTATCGCGAGGAAGATATGTATGGCTTGTTGTCTGTCCCCAGAAGAATTCGCCTGATTCAGCTTTTTTTACGTCACAGATAATGTCAAAAAGTGCAGAAATTGAATTATGTTCTATTCCGACAAAAGCAACCTTATCCGTTCTGTGAATTGTAAGGCTAAAGTCCTTAAGAAGCTGAACGCCGTCTTCGTCCCTGTAATTAAGTTTTTTCATTTCAAGAACATTGTTTCCAATTTCGCGGTCAGCCTTAAAGTGTACATAAGGAAACTTGCGTGTAGAAACAGGAAGGTCTTCTACAGACTGAGCAAGCTTGTCGTAAATCTTTTTGCGGCTTGTAGCCTGTTTTGATTTTGCAGCGTTAGAACTAAATCGCAGGATGAATTCCTTAAGATCCTTCATCTTGTCTTCAGCCTTTTTCTGAGCTTCACGAGCCTGTCTCTGCATTACCTGTGTCATCTGATACCAGAAGTCATAGTTTCCTGCAAACTGAGTAATCTTACCGTAATCAATATCGCAGATGTATGTACAAACCGTATTCAAAAAGTGACGGTCATGGCTTACTACGATTACAGTATTTTCAAAGTTCAAAAGAAAATCTTCCAGCCATGAAATTGATTCAATATCAAGACCGTTAGTAGGTTCATCGAGCACCAGAATATCTGGATTCCCGAAAATTGCCTGAGCAAGAAGAACGCGAACTTTCTGGCTTTCATCAAGGTCGCTCATCATCTTGTCATGAAATTCTTCTTCAAGACCAAGACCAGAAAGCATCTGTTCAATCTGATTTTCTGCTTCGTAGCCGCCAAGTTCGCCGAATTCAGCCTGCATGTCAGCAGCCTTCATTCCGTCTTCATCAGAAAAATCCGGTTTTGCATAGATTTCATCAATTGCCTTTGTAAGTTCATACAGTTTAGGGAATCCCATCATGACTGTATCTTTTACAGAATATGCATCAAAAGCAAAGTGATCCTGCTTTAATACAGCCATTCGCTCGCCGGTTGAAATAGTTATGGTTCCAGAATCATGTTCAAGTTCCCCAGAAAGAACTTTAAGAAAAGTTGACTTTCCGGCACCATTGGCACCAGTAATTCCGTAACAGTTTCCGTTTGTAAACTTTAAATTTACATCTTTGAACAATGGTTTTTCACTGAACCTGACACTTACATCACTTACTGTAATCATTTTCTTTCCTTATCTTCCAAAAAATGCCTTAATTTTTGCAAGCAAGCCTTTTTTCTGAACAGGCTTAGCAGCTGCTTTAGAAACAGGTCTCTTTCCGTTGTATTTCTTTGAAGAACTGTATTTTTTGCCGTCACGTCGGTTCTGATAATTTTTCTTTCCAGAAGAAGATTTTGCAGTTCCGTACTTTTCCTTGTAAACCTTCATGCGTTCTTCGAACGACATTGATTCAAAGCCTTCGATATTAACAGGATTCTTCTTACTGTAATCCTTTTTAGGACCAGATTTTTTATTGTTCTTGCCGGAAGACTTATAATCATTTTTCTTATACTTGCCTTCTCCATCGCGTTTTTCATAAGATTTTGAAGAATCACGGCGTTTTCCGTATGAGCCTGATTTGCCGTCAGAACGGGTTCTTCTTCCACCGCGGGAATCGTGCTCGTCATCATCGCGCCAGTTTTCTGTCTTAATGTAAATTCCGGCACTCTTGTCTTCGAGCATCATTTCTGGATAGGCAACTTTTGCAGGAATTGTCATTTCTATGTAGCGTTCAATTGCAGGAAGGCTGTAAACGTCCTGTTCAGAACAGAATGTATACGCTTTTCCAGATTTTCCAGCTCGGGCTGTACGGCCAATTCGGTGTACATAGTTTTCTGATTCGTTCGGCAAATCATAGTTGATTACCATTGCAAGATCATCAACATCAATTCCGCGGGCAGCAACATCTGTCGCAACAAGAACCTTTAATTCTCCAGACTTAAATGACTTAAGAAGTGCAAGACGCTTTGACTGCGGAAGATCACCGATAATGAAATCTGCCTTTATGTCATTCATTACAAGGCGTTTTGAAACAACTTCGCAAGTACGCTTTGTATTACAGAAAATGATTACGCTTTCCGGATTTTCATTTTTTAGGATTCCGATAAGCAGCTTCATTTTTTCATCGCTGGAAACATGAAGAAGTTCCTGCTGGATTTCTGAAACAGTAATGTTTTCACATTCAATTTCGATTTCTTTAGGATCCCTTGTATATTCCCATGCAAGATTTTTTACATAAGTATTCAATGTAGCACTAAAAAGCATTGTCTGGCGTGCTTCATTTGCAGGAATGTGCTTCATTATTTTTCTTAAATCAGGATAGAATCCCATGTCGAACATGCGGTCTGCTTCATCAACTACAACAAAAGCAACGTCTTCAAAACTGATATTTCCGCCTTCCTGAAGGTCAATAAGACGACCAGGAGTACCAACAATGATATCAATACCTTTTTTTATAGCGGCAATCTGTTTTTCGTAGCCTACACCACCATAAACGCTGAATGCTTTTAAACCTGCCGGGGCACACAAAGTTTTAGCTTCTTCTTCTACCTGAACGGCAAGTTCTCGGGTAGGAACCATAATCAATGCTTTTTTTCCTTTATTTTCTTCTTTGGAAAGCATTTCTTGTATTATAGCAACAAGGTAAGCTGCAGTTTTACCGGTTCCTGTCTGAGACTGTACATACAGATCTGAACCATCCTGCGACATCTTTAAAACCTGTTCCTGAACAGGAGTACATGTAACGTAACCTGCTGCCTCAAGCCCCTTTAGCAGCAGTTCATTCAAATTAAACTCTGAGAAATTCATACTATATAGTATAAAGTTTTTCTTATATCATTACAATGAGAAACGCCATATTTTCATCACGCATTTTTGCATTGCAAAAACTGATAAACAAAAAAGGCTTTTAAAAGTGTTTCCTTTTAAAAGCCTGTATGAAAAAATTAAAGCCTTATCTGTCTTGGAAGACCGTCATTCATAATGGGATTAAGTTCTCCCTGAATAAGAGGACGGATATAATGAATTGCATCTTCTGTAATGTAGTCTTCCGTAATCCATTCAAGCGGAACATTCTTTTCAACGTTGGCAATTGTATGCACATCCTGTGTTGAATAAGTAATCTTATATGGAACATCGCTTATTCGGTTCATGCAGACAACACGACCTGTTTCTTTATCTTCAACAGCAGCCTTTACAGCTGTTGCACCGCAATCATAAGCTTCTTCTATGTCTGTAAGACTTGCAAAGTGACTTGCACAGCGCTGCAAAGTAGAAATTTCAATTGCACGCGCCTTAATTCCAAGCGTTCCCCTAATAAGATTTTCAAGATATTTTGCAGAACCGCTCATCATTTTGTGGCCAAAAGCATCAACGGCGGCATTATCAGAAGCCAGTTCGCATACAAAGCGGCCGTCGGCAAGCTTTACGCCTTCGCTTAAAGCAACAACACAGTATTTTTTCTTTTCTACAATTTCCTTAACCTTATTCATAAAATATTCAACATCAAAAACTTTTTCCGGAAGAAAAATCATGTCTACGCCTTCGCAGTCTTCTCCCCTTACAAGGGCTGCACTGGCAGTAAGCCATCCGGCATTGCGTCCCATTATTTCTACAATAGTAACAGCCGGGCAGTCATAGATGCGGCAGTCACAAACAAGCTCCTTTAATGTAGTCGCAATGTATTTTGCAGCACTTCCAAATCCCGGAGTGTGATCAGTCATTGCAAGGTCATTGTCAATTGTTTTTGGAACACCGACAAAACGGATTTCACTGTTTACAGACTCTGCATAATCGCTGAGCTTTTTAATTGTATCCATTGAATCGTTTCCGCCGATGTAGAAGAAATACCCTATTTCAAGTTCTTCAAGGCGTGCAAAAATTTTTTTATAGATTTCCGGATCATCTGTCATTTCTGGAAGTTTGTAGCGGCATGAACCAAGATAGGAAGCAGGAGTTCGCTTTAAAAGATCAATATCAATGTTGTACGGAAGCTTTTCATCAAGAAGAATGTATTCATCATTTATAAAGCCCTTTATTCCATGAAGCATTCCGTAAACCCGTTCAATTCCAAGATCCTTTGCTGCCTTATAGACACCGGCAAGACTTGAATTAATTACGCAGGTAGGACCACCAGACTGTCCAACAATAACATTTCCTTTCATATTGCCCTCACAATTTGATTTCACGTGATTTTATCAGAAAAACGGAATCACAAACAAGAGAAAAAAGAGCTCTCCGGCAGATTTTGTCTTTCAAAGAGTGAATTATTACGGTAGAATCCCTCTTATGGAAAACAAAACAAACTATCAGGCAGAACTTTTTTCAAACAGACTGAAAAAGAAATACAAAGAACTAAGAAAATGGGCAAGAAAAAACAATATAAGCTCTTACCGCCTTTATGACAGAGACATTCCGGAAATTCCTGTCAGTCTGGATATATACGAATTTCTGCCGGATGAAATAAAAACAACAGAAGAATGTGCCGTCTACCAGAAAAATCTTTTAAGCGCCATATCTTCAAATAATCCTGACGCAGAAAAAGAACTTGAACTAAACCGTTACGCAGTCCTCTATCTTTACGAACGTCCTTATGAAAAAGACCCGACAGAGGAAGAAGAATGGCTTTCTAAAATGGCAGAAACCGCAGCAGCCGTACTGAACATTGAACTTTCCCACATTGTAAAAAAAGAACGTAAACAACAGAAAGGACTCAATCAATACGAAAAAATCGAATCAAAGACATCTATTGTACGCAATATTCAGGAAAACAACCTGATTTTTAAAATTGACCTTTCAAAATACCTTGATACAGGTCTCTTTCTTGATCACAGACCATTGCGCAAAATTGTTCAGGAATCAGCTGCAGGAAAGCGGGTTCTGAACCTTTTCTGCTACACAGGAAGTTTTTCTGCATATGCAGCAGCAGGAAACGCAGAATACGTTGAATCAGTGGATCTTTCAAATACATACCTTACCTGGGCAGAAGAAAACCTGAAGAAAAACGGATTCCGAACAAAAGAAAAATACAGATTCACTAAGGCAGATGTAATTGAATGGCTTGAAAACAAAGCCCTTCACATTCAGGAAAAGGACAAATTTGACATAATCATTTTGGATCCGCCAACGTTCAGCAATTCAAAATCCACGCAGAACGTGCTGGATATAAATCGCGACTGGCCGGACCTTGTAAAAAATGCAGTTTCCCTGCTGAACTCAAACGGAATCCTTTATTTCAGTACAAACAGTACCCGGCTTTCTTTTGATGAAAAGAAACTTCCTAAAAACACAGACTGTACGGACATTACAGCCCAGTCAGTTCCAAAAGATTTTGAAGGCACAAAATGTCACCGCTGCTGGAAGATTCAGCTTTTCTGACAAAAAATAAGACTATAAACTGAACGGAGAAACAAACGTGCCGTTCAGTTTTTTTCTTGCCAATCAATGCAGTATGGCTTTAATATAAAGTCATGAAGAAATTAACCGCATTTTTCAGTCAGATTATTTTTATTTTTTCGGTTTCTGCCCTTCCTTCTGTTAAAACAGGAAATTCAGAAATTGACCGCCTTGTCCTTCTTGCACAGGAAGAAGTTCAGAAAAACATTCGCACAGACGGAACATTCTGCGCCGGAGCAAAATGGCCGACAGCATGGACAAGAGACATGTCTTATGCAATTGACTTAAGCCTTTCCTTTTTATTCCCGGAAACTGTAGAAAAATCCCTTGAAAGCCGCATAGAAAATAAAAGCGTACTTCAGGACACAGGAAGCGGCGGGAGCTACCCTGTAAGCACAGACAGAATCACCTGGATTACAGCCGCTTACGACTATTCTCTTGTAAAACAGTCGCCGGAATATTTTAAAAAAGTATACGAAGTTGCTTCAAACACACTGGAAAAAGACTATAACGTAAACTACGACGGAACAAACGGTCTTTTTCGTGGGGAATCCAGTTTCCTTGACTGGCGTGAACAGACCTATCCGCGCTGGGCAACAAACGAATACATTGCAGAAAGTTACGATCTCGGAACAAATATGATGTACTACTCTGCCCTTGCAAAAACAGCCCTTCTTTCCAGAAAAACAGGTGCACCAGAAGATGAAACAAAACTTTGGGAAAGCCGTACAGCATCTTTAAAAGAAGCCATCCTTAAAAATTTCTGGCTTCCTGAAAAAAAGTATTTTGCCGCACTGCTTTTAAAAGACATGGACACATTTACCTACGAAGGCTACGAAACTCTAGGCGAATCCCTTGGCGTAATCCTTGGAATCAGCCCGGAAGATTCATCCAGGAACGTTACAGGAGCCGTTAAACCACAGCCATACGGACTGAGCGTCGTAGCGCCACAGCTTACAGGAATTCCACCATACCATAACGACGCTGTATGGCCGTTCGTTCAGGGCTACAGAATCATGGCCTGCAAAAAAGCAAAGGATGCATTTAATGCACAAAAAGAATTTAATACAATGATCCAGGCTGCAAAAAAATTCGGTACATTCAAGGAAAACTACGTTGCTTCAGATTTCAGTCCTGACACCCAGATAAATTCGGACAGACAGCTCTGGTCTGACGCCGGATTCCTGGCATGCATTTACAGAATTCTTTTTGGAATAAACTTTACGGAAAGCGGAATTTCACTTTCTCCTTTTGTATTTGAAAAAAACGCTTCTCCGCTTGAACTTAAAAAACTTGAATTCGCCGGAAACACACTCACCCTCAATGTAAAAGGTTACGGAGACACAATCAAAAGCTTTACAGTAAACGGAAAATCAGTTTCTTCAGACTTTGTCATTCCATACGGAAACAAAGAAAACTATTCTGTACAAATAGAACTAGGTGAATCAGAAGCCTTTAAAGACTCATTTGATTCAGAAAAGCAGGTAAAACCATGGTTTGACGCAGGAACATTTGTACCTTCAATTCCAAATACCAGAGTTGACTGTGATGGAAAAACTACAGAAGTTGCATTCAAGCCAAAAAACAACGGAGGTTGGAAGATTGTAACTGACAGCAAGAGCCTTATAACCCGGGAAAACAACGTTATGCTGAAACCCTCGGACACAGTAATTTTAAGCCTGGCTTTTGCACTGCCGGAACAATATGATGAAAATATTCCCCTGTTTCCTTCTAAAACCGTAAGGGCAGAAAATACCGCAAACACAAAACTTTACGAAGCAGAAAAAGCAGAAACTAGCGGCGGTTCAATTGCAAAGGACGACAATTCCTATTCAGATGATGAAAAAGGTAAAACCGTAAAACTTTCAGAAGAACTCTTAAAAACAGAGGCAAATGCTTCTTCTTATGTAAAGGACTTTGGAAAAACAGAAGGCGAATACATTGAATTTTCCATACATGCAAAAAAGAGCGGAAAGTACGCCCTTGATTTCAGATTCAAGAATGGACATGGCCCTATAAATACCGGCGAAAAATGTGCTGTTCTTGCCGTTTCAAGCGACGGGAAACTTCTACGCCGGCTTGCATTCCCTCAGCAAGGTTCCTGGTCATCATGGAGTTTTACAGCTCCTACAGTAATCTACCTTGAAAAAGGCAGCCACAAAATACGACTTTACACAGACAAATGGTGCCGTACCCAGCACGACTCCCTGAACTCCGTACACATTGATTTAATGCGCGTCGCTCATATTAAATAAACAAAGCCCGCCTTATGCGGGCAACAATTCGTCCATAAAAAAAAGCACCCGAACAGGGTGCTTTTTTGCAGTTCATCAAAAAAACTATTTAGATTCTTTGATACCGTAGCGCTTGTTAAAGCGATCGATACGACCTGCTGTATCAACAAGCTTCTGCTTACCAGTATAGAATGGGTGGCAAGCAGAGCAGATTTCAACGTTGATGTTTTCAACTGTTGAACGAGTTTCAATCACATTACCGCATACGCAAGTAATTTTTGTCATTTTGTATTCTGGATGAATACCCTTTTTCATCTTTGACTCCCACTGCAGTTGCCCGATAATGCGGAGTACGAAACCGTCTCATTTCATTACCACAATCTGCAATATTGAAAATATAAGTAAAACTATAATAATGAATTACACAATTTATTTCAATAGCATAATTCATTATTAGCGCAAAAGCCTTTTTACATTCCGGCAGTTCCAGCATTCATGCTAAGCAGGAACGCATCATTCGTCTTTGACTTCTTCATGCGGTCAAGGATAAGTTCAAGAATTTCTGTATCTTCCATTGGACCGAATACTTTTCTGAGTACCCAAAGCTTCTGAAGTTCATTATCTGTAAGCAAAAGTTCCTCGCGACGTGTACCGGACTTTTTAATATTAATTGCAGGGAACAGACGTCTTTCTGCAAGTTTACGGTCAAGGTTAATTTCAGAGTTACCAGTTCCCTTGAATTCTTCAAAGATTACTTCATCCATGCGGCTTCCAGTTTCAACAAGAGCCGTAGAAATGATTGTAAGTGAACCACCCTCTTCAATATTGCGGGCAGCACCAAAGAATCTCTTAGGTCTGTGAAGTGCATTGGAATCAACACCACCAGAAAGAACTTTTCCAGATGTCGGCACTGTTACGTTATAAGCACGTGCAAGACGAGTAATAGAATCAAGAAGAATAACAACATCTCGCTTGTGTTCTACAAGGCGTTTTGCCTTTTCAAGAACCATTTCTGCAACCTGAACGTGGCGTGTAGCCTGTTCGTCAAAAGTAGAAGAAATAACTTCACCCTTGATTGCGCGTTCCATTTCTGTAACTTCCTCAGGACGTTCATCAATCAAAAGAACGATTAAATAAACTTCAGGATGATTTGTTGTAATGGAATTTGCAATTTTCTGCATCAAAGTTGTTTTTCCGGCTTTTGGAGGCGCAACAATCAAAAGTCGCTGACCTTTACCAATAGGGCTAAACAAATCAACAATTCGGCTTGAAACTTCTGTAGAAATTGTTTCAAGGCGGAGCTTTTCCTTAGGATAAAGAGGTGTAAGGTTTTCAAAAGGAATACGTGTCTGTGCAACACGAGGTTCATCAAAGTTTACAGTTTCAATGCGAAGAAGAGCAAAGAAACGTTCACCCTCTTTTGGACTTCTTGTCTGACCATAAACTGTATCACCTGTCTTAAGATTAAAAAGACGAATCTGACTTGGAGAAATATAAATATCATCCGGACCAGGAAGATAACTGTTCTGAGGGCTTCGGAGGAATCCATATCCGTCCGGAAGAATTTCAAGAGAACCAGAAGCAAAAATAATTCCGCCATGTTCTGTATGAGCCTTAAGGATTACAAAAATAAGTTCCTGCTTCTTCATAGGAGCAAGGTCATCTGCATTAAAACCGTATTTTGTAGCAAGATCCCTAAGTTCATGCATTCCCATTGCAGTAAGGTCATTAATCAAAAGCCGTGGTCTGTTTGCATTGTCATCAGTTCCTTCCTGCGACATCTGCATGATAGAAGGATCAACTGCACCAGTTGGAACTGGCATGTCTGAATGGAAACCGCGCCTGTTCATTCCTGGACCGCGTCTGTACATATTATTCTGACGGTTGTTATTCCATCTGTTCTGCTGATGATTTGCTTCCTGTTCAGAAGGAGCGTCTTGATTCTCTTCTGTTGTAGAAGCTGTCTGAGCTGTTTTTACAGCAACCTTTCTTTTAGGACGAACAATTTTGATTTTTCTAGGTTCTGCACCACCTGCTGCAGCTTCAGAAGAAGCATCTGCATCTACAGATTCATTTGATTCAGAAGATTCAGCCTCTGCCGCTGCACTTTCTTCATTTTCTACAGGAGCATATCCACTTTCTTCCGCAGAATAGTCATCTCCGTCATTAGAAATCGATCCAGAAGCTTCATAAGATTCCGGCTGAGAATCAAATTCAAACTGATTCTGAGTTCCTTCAGTATTAGAAGATTCTGCCGGATTTTCTTCAGCTTTACGCCGTCTGTTAAAGGCCATTAAAAACTCCATTAAAAATTAAAGATTATATATATGATTGGAAAAAAAATCGGGAATTAAAAAGCATTACTAAAACAATAAAAATTATCAATAAGACAAATGCTTATTTAAGTAATACAACTAATTTATAAGTGTGTCAATTATATTTATTATATAAAAATACTATTCAATAATATCTGTACGCAAAACCATAGCCTGCTTGTATTCAGCACTCGCAGAAGCAAAAAGATTTTCTTCCGGAATTCTGTCAAGCATTGTAATCTGTCCTTCAAAGTTTACATTATTTTCAATACGGAGTCTGGCTGTAACAATATCACCGATTACAGAACCTCCGTTGCATATTTCTACCCTTTCAGAAGCCTCAACATTTCCTGTTACAGAACCAGAAATAACAATTGAGCGTGCAGACATTTTTTCTACAGTACAGATTGAATCCTTTGAAATCTCGAGATTTCCAGTAGCCTTAATGCGTCCGTTAAATTTTCCTGTAATAACCAAATCATCACTGAATTCAAGTACACCGTCAAATTCTGTTTCCGGACCAAACACAGTCAGAGTCTTGCGTTCTTCATCTTCATTCAATTCAATCTTTTCTTCTTCTGACATAGGATAATTTTATATCATTTCCTTCCTTATGGCAAGATTTTAAAACAAATGCCGCAAGGTCTATTTTTTTTCTGTACTGTTTACATCAAGTTCCCAGAGAGCCTTCTTCATTTCCTGTCCAGCCCTGAAAGCAGCAACATAATGAGGAGCGACAGAAAGCAGTTCTCCGGTTTTTGGATTTCTTGCAACCGAACGTCCCTTGCGAAGTCTTGGTTCAAAGGTTCCAAAACCACGCAGTTCAATTGTAGAACCGTTTTCAAGAGAAGCTTTTACTTCATCCAGAAATTTTTCAACGATTTCCTGAATCTTATATTTTTCAAAATCAGATTTAAAATAAATTGCTTCAACTAAATCATTTTTTGTGACTTTTTTTACAGCCATTTTAACCTCGTAAAAAACAACTTCTCTTCCTGAAAATAATTCGTACCAACATAAAAAATCCAGTTGAGTCGCCTCAACTGGATTTTTAGGCAATAACTTAATACAAGTTATTTAGCTGCATTAGCAGCAAATGAAACGTTATAAAGTTTCATCATTCTTGACTTTTTGCGAGAAACAGCGTTTCTAGAAAGAACTCCCTTGCTGCGAGCTGAATCAAGTTCGCTTACAAGAGTCTTAAGTTTAGCTTCTGCAAGTGCCTGATCTTTTGCATGAACAGCTTCTACAAACTGTTTTGCATATGTCTTACAAGTACTTTTGATAGCCTTGTTATGAAGTCTGCGAACTTCACTCTGTGCATAACGCTTTTCTGCAGATGTTTTCTTAGTTGCCAAAGGGGACCCCCAAAAAAAAGTTAACTTGTAGTATATTAATAAAGCCACCCTTTTTTGTCAATCATATGAAAATCTTTTACAGGGCAAACGTATTATAAATAATATTTATTAAAATATGCTCCTAGTCGCGTAAATCTTTCAAAAAATTATAATACGTTTGCCCCTCTCTAATAATTGACTAAGATTTTTATAAACGTTATATTATGTACCTAATACGTATTAATCTTTTATGGAGGAACACCATGGCCGGAGCAAGTAAAAACTCTCGTACAACTGTTGCAACACAGAAATTCACATGCCCAGATTGCGGCGGCGAAATCGTTATGAAGACTTTGTATGAAGCTGGAAAGCTTAAGAACATCGCTGAATGCTCTAAATGCAAACGTACAGAAAGACGTCCAAAAGATTTTAAATAATCTTTTACAAAAAATAAAAAGGGGCTGATTAAGAAGTTTACCTTAAAAAGGTTAAATGAACTTCTTAACCAGCCCCTTTTTTTATGTAATGCAAACCGCTCTATCGGTTCAAAATATCTATCTTACGTCAGACGGAAGTGCGCGCCATTTTTCAAGCTGTTCCTGAATAAGGCGGCGGCTTTCTTCAAGAATAAATACTTCATCTTCTTTTGTTTTAGGACTGTCAAATACTTTAAGAACCTTAACACGATAACTTCCGTTTTTAAGGTTAGTCATTATGCGATTAAGGTCACGAATCTGATAGCCGCCGTCAAGGGCACATGCAACTACAGGAAGACCTGTAGATTCATTGAGTTTTCTAAAACCTGCCGAATAGAACTTACCTACATTTCCATCCCTGGTTCTGGTTCCTTCTGGAAAAAGAATTGGAATCTGACCTGTTTTAATTACGCGGTGACCAAAATCTTCTATAACTTTCATCGCCTGCATAGGACTTCCCTTTCTTGGAACCATACAGTGCTGCTGAACGCGGAGCATTTCTGAAACAAGAGGAATATGACGGCTAAGATTATCCTTTGCAACAAAACGAACTTCCCTTTCCTTAAGGAATTTCATGTAGCATGGAATGTCAAAAAGACTCTGATGATTAGACAAGATAATATACTGCTCGGGAAGGATTTTCTTTGATTCATTATAGCCGAAAAAATGAAAATCCATGTAACAGTGAAGAATTGCAAATACTCTTGGAGCAAGAACTTTTACAATGTAATCAGATATAGCTCTACACCATGGCTTGCTTACAGGATAAGCAATAATATTCAAAAAAGTTGCAGGACCAACAGCAGAAAAAAGACACAAAAGCGCTATAATACTAAACACATTTTACTCCAAATCATTGATTTTTATATTTTATAATCTAAAAAAACAGCTGTCAATAAATTTACCTAAAGATAAAATCAGAAACTGCAGAACAAATTTTATCAAGAGGAGCATACATTCGTCTGCATTCAGGAACTGCAGCCATAAAAACAGAACCGTACTGCTTTACAAAAAGCCTTCTGTCCAGGACAACAACCGCCCCCCTGTCACTTCCCCGCCTCATAAGACGGCCAAGCCCCTGCCTGAACTTAATTACAGCTTCCGGTACACTGAGTTCCATAAAAGATGAGCCGCCCTTCTTTTTTACAGCCTCAGAACGAGCAGTAAACACAGGATCATTCGGAACTGCAAAAGGAAGTTTTACTATAATCACCTGGCTTAATGACTCTCCCGGAACATCTACTCCCTGCCAGAAAGAATCCGTTGCAAAAAGCACACTGGTTACTTCATTTTTAAATCGTTCAAGAATTCTGGAATTATCATCCGAGCCCTGCCTTAAAAGCGTTCCGTCAAAATTCCGCAAAAGTCTAGACGCTGCATTAAACGAACTCTTAAGCGATTCATAAGACGTAAAAAGGACAAGAGTTCTTCCTTCTGCGGCTTCTATAAGGCGCACAACAGCACTTTCTACCCACTGTTGAAAAGAAAAACTGTCTTCCGGCAGCGGAGCATCTTCCGGTACTGCAAAAAGCATATTTTTTTCATATGGAAAAGGAGACGGAAATTCTCCTGTAAAAAGCCTTTCCCGTTCACAGAACATGGCTCCAGAGCGCCTGAGCCAGTAATTAAAATCGCGACCAGTTTTTAAAGTAGCAGAAGTACATATTACAGATTCCATCGGCTCAAAAACACCCTGATTCATAAGCGGAGCAATATCAAGCGGAGTCTCTGTAAAAACTACATAAACCGATTCACCACCGTCTTTAACCATATCTTTTGGAAGCATTTTGCGGCAAATCCAGAAAACCCTGTCAGATTTTTCTTCCCAGTCGCAGAAATCTTTAAGAACAATAGAAAAATCTTCAAGCCGACGCACAAGAATCTTTGTCTCGTAAAATGCAGGAACAGTACGGTCATCTTCAGCAACGCCTTCCATAATAATACGGCAAAGACCCGTAAATTTATTTAAATCAGAAGAAAGCGTATTGCACAAAGTAAGGACAGGACCAAATTCCCTTGCACTGCCGGCAAAAAGCCGCAGGTTAAAATCCTTCTGCAAAAGATCAAGAGCCGCAGTTTCCAGATTTGTTATGTCCGATTTTACGCGGTTTACAAGTTCATAAGCCTCTGCGACATTTTCTTCTGCCGACGAAAGAACCGCGAGCGTACAAAGATGCCCGCTTTCCGAATTCTTTCGGCGGCGGTAAAGCTGATTAAGCTGTTTTGTAATTTTAAACCGACTGAAACTTTCGCTAAAAAAGCTTGTAGCCGCACTTTCAATTCCATGCGCTTCATCAAAAATAATCCTCTTATAAGGAGGAAGAACCGCCGTATCTTCATAACTTACGCCATGAATGCGGGATTCAATATCTGCAAAAAGAAGATGATGATTTACAACAAGAATATTGGCTCCTGCAGCTTCCTTCCTCATCTTCATTACAAAGCATTCTGAATGATAAGGACACCGCATTCCCATACAGGCATCGCTTTCTGAATTTATTCTTGACCAGATTCCTTCAGGCGGAACAAAAGAAAGATCACTCCGGCTCCCGGTAACAGTAGAATCCACCCACTCACGTATTTTGTCAAAAATCTCTGTATCATCATCAAAAAGTTCCCGCTGAGCAGAAGCATCCGCAAACCTTCTGCGGCATACATAATTCTGCCGCCCTTTCATAAGTACAAATTTTACATTTTTTCCTATTATTTTCTGCGCCTGAGGAATATCCTTTTCGCAAAGCTGCTGCTGAAGGTTAATTGTACCCGTAGAAACAACAATACGCTCTTTATTTGTAAGAGCCCAGATAATCGCGGGAATCAAATACGCAAAGGATTTTCCTACTCCCGTACCGGCTTCAAAAACGCCCACCGCATTACGGTTAAAAGTTTCTGCAATATGTTTTAACAGATCAATCTGAACAGGTCGTTCTTCAAAATTTTCAGAAATTACAGACAAAGGTCCGCCGTCAGCAAGATAGGAACCAGCCTTTTCTGCATCAAGAGGATGAATTACACGCGGCTTTACAGGCTCAACAACAACGTAAACATCAGAACAGTCGTTATTAATTATGTAAAAACCCTGGCCGCGTTCGCTTGCCTGAGAGGCAACACCTATATCAGCATCAGAAGGCACAAGACGACCAGAAGGATGATTATGAATAAGAACAGAACACCTTCTTGCTTCATCAAACTGGATAGGAACAGAATGTTCATTTCCATTGGCAGCAGCAAAAACAGAGACCACCTGCCCTGCCGAATTA
Organism: Treponema sp.; assembly: GCA_045123335.1. Lineage (GTDB taxonomy): Bacteria > Spirochaetota > Spirochaetia > Treponematales > Treponemataceae > Treponema_D. Next base: position 16,633 of record JBGVIP010000019.1, on the reverse strand, counting down.
ATTTCCCCGGCAAAAAAAACTTCATTATAATCAGATGCAATGATTTTTTCCTGAATGTATTTTATAACTTCAGGAGTAAAAAATTTTTCAGGTTCATTTTGATTTTTCTGCTGCATTTCTACATATAATACAGAAAGAAAAGTTTAGGTCAATAAGAAACAGATAAGAAACACCTTACGGAATAAAAAAAGGGAACCCATAAGAGTTCCCTTGACATCTCCTAGCAGAATTGAACTGCTGTTGTCGGGATGAAAACCCGATGTCCTAACCACTAGACGAAGGAGACATGTTGCGTTATATTACAAAACTTCTAGCCCAATGTCAATAGTAGAAAGCAGTTTTTGCGTATTTTTATATAATTAATTGTCAGAACAGAAAGCCCTACATTTTCATATCGAATTTTTCAAGCAGTTTGCTGTGAAGGTTTTCAAGTCCCGGTTCTTCAAGTCCCAGCCGCTGTGCAGCAACAACATCATTCATACTGTCTTCATACCTTTTAAGTTCAAAGTAAGCAAGAGCACGTCTGTAAAATGTGTGTGACTGATATTCGTTAATTTCAAGGGAAATCGTAAAACATTCAACAGCTTTTTCAAATTCCTTGCGGATTGAATAAACAATTCCTTCGTAATAAACCGAGCGGAAAGATTTTTTATCCAGTTCAAATGAATGCTTAAAATCCGCAAGTGCATTGTCATAATCATTTTTGGAGAAAAATGCCATTCCGCGGTGCTTATGAATTACAGAAAGAACAATATCGTTAGGACTAGGTTTTGATTCAATGATTTTTGTGTAAATCAAAATTGCCTTATCCATGTCACCGGCATTATGAGCTTTAATAGCCTGAAGCAGAAGTTCATCAATTGTTCCTTGAATATAAGGATTAAGCCGTTCTATTGTTTCATTTGACTTAACTGCAGAGTGTTCGATTGTAAGATCGTCAGCCATTTCATAGAAAGAACGGCGGCGCATAGACATTTCGGTCTGCAAGTTTTTCTGATAATCACGAATTTCCTGAAAAATAATATCTGCAAGACTTAAAGAAGCATTCATGGAAGCAAGTTTTCTGCGAAGCGGCATGTCAAACGGTGTAAATTCCGTTTTGTAAATAAGTTCATGCTCTACTTCTGCCCATGCATCCTGCAGAATTGTGCGGATCTGGATTTCGCATACAAGTTCCTTCGGTAAAACAAGTGAATCCGGCAAAGATTCCGGCAAACAGCTTTCTGGGATTTTTACAAGCACGTGAACAGACTCATAGCCGAATTCCTTAAAACTCTGCTCCGCCCCTTTTACTTCAATTTCAAAAACCTCAAAAAGAGTTTTTATCTGTTCAAGGACAATCTGAATGTCTTCAAGAAAAGTACAGATAATGCGGATTCCCATCATATCCGTAAGGCAGACAAGAGTATTAGATTCAGCTGCTTCCTGCGGGTGCTGACGCAGAAGTTTTTTATAGTAACTTCCAAAACTTTTAATTCTTGCCTTGTATGTCGGCTGAGACGAAAGCTTTAAATTTTCAATCAGACGGTTCTTTATTTTGGACATAATTTCTTCCAGAACCGGAGAATAAAGTTCATACGTTTTCTTTATATTTATGCGTGCAGGAATCCTTGTAAAATTCCCTTTGGTTTCATTTGTCATGTTATTTATTGTATTCCAGTTTTTTAAAATCTACAATAAAAAGATGTCGTAAACAGAAGCTTTTCATTACGCATTTTTGCTTTTCAAAAACTACTCATGTAAAAAAAAAGGACACTCGACCAAATGCGAGTGCCCTCTTTACAGGATACCTGTTATATTACTGAGCTTCTGCTGAACTTCCGCCTGTTGTCTGAGCGTTTGAAGAAGAATCAGAACTCAAGCTGTTTGTGAAGTGATCTTCAGTTGCCTGCTTAGCTCTTTCGAGGTAGCGGTTTACCTGTTTGTCACCAAAGCGAGACATTTCTCCAGCCTGACGAGCTGCTTCTTTCTTACCAATGATTCCCCAAAGGTCTTCATCAGCGATATCGCGGTCAGATGTAAGAAGAGCTTTATCATAGATGATAGCTACATCTTTGAAGTAACCGATGTAATCACCACCAATATGGTTTGCATCACGTGTAATCTGGAATCCAGTAAACTTTACAAATGGAAGTCCACGTGGATAGATTGGGTAAACGCGGATTTCGCGGTTACGGATTTCTGTGATGTACTGTGGGTTGTTCCACTTAAGTTCTTTCCAACCATCAAATCCGAGGTAACCCATGAAGTAGCGGCGTTCAATACCGTCTGTATCCTTAAGGAGAACATAAAGTCCTTCCGGATAGTTCATACCCATTGTTGTTACTTTGATTGATTTTACAGTACCAACGTTCTTTACAACACCATAGCAATCTTCGAAAAGTGTCTTTCCAGATGCTTTTTCTTCATCTGTTGGTTCCTGGCGGTTACCGTTTTCATCAACTGATGAAAGTGGTTCGTAAGCAGGAATTTCGAACGGAGGTCTAACATATGCATACGCATTTGAATTCCATTCTGGGAATACAACGCGAACGCCCATTACTACTTCGCCGGCAAACGGAACATTTGCATCTTCCTTAACAGGTGCAGCGATTACCTTTGAAAGACCTAAACTCTGGACTGTACGAGCAGATGAGTTCAAGCTTACTTCCCACTGTGGAAGAGCCAATGAAGTCTTCATCAGTTCTTTCTGATCTTCAGTAAATGTAGCACCAGCGGCTGTAGAATAATCCATTATTGTACGGCTGTTTTCTACTGGATTTCCGTCTTCATCCGGCAAACAGTCAGCCTTCAATAATGTAAAATCGATGACAGTTGCTTCCTCTGCGAAAACACTGGCACCAGCAAGCAGCATTACAGCTGCCACAATTGTTGAAAAAGTCCTCTTCATACTAGAAGCTCCTTTTATGTATTCGATGTAGCCTTGTATAGTTTATATTATCGTTTATGTGTTTTATTTTGTCAACGAATTTGCTTTCCAATTTTTTCTTAAACAGCAGATAATTTTCATCACATTTTTATTGCAGTCTGAGATTCATACGGAACCTTTCCGTCTATAAAAACTTCAATTTCTTTTATTTCCGGGAAATTGAGCTGAACATTCTTTTTAAAAAGTTCAATTTGGGATGCAAAATCGGTATCTTCATCTGCTACGGCAAGCACATCTGCAGAAAGGTTTACATAAAGTTTCTGACCGCGCTGGAAGCAGTACTCTACTCTTGTTCCTTTTGCAAAAACCGTGCGGCAGTGCTCTGAAAGAGGTCCTACCAGAAGTTCATCAATATAGCAGCGGATTTTTCCCTGTGCAGGAAAAACAGGTTCAAAGCGGTTTTCCACTCTAAGGATTTCAGAATCAGATGATTTGAAAACAAATGTTCTGCGTACTCCCGGAAAATCAAAAATCCAGAAAGTAAAGGAAAATACAAAAAGCAGCAAACCGGCAATAAGAATAATCCAGGATGTTTTTTTAAGTTCAGGCAGTTTTTCAGTCATTTTTAGAAATAAATCCTCTGGAACGCTCAAAATGTGTTACAAAAGCGTTTATGCCATTATATATTCCAGTTGATATTCTTTGCAAGTAAGCACTTGAATTAAGGTTTGCAGCTTCTTTTTCGTTTGTAACAAAACCAACTTCTACAAGTACACTCGGCATATTTGAATTTCGGACAACAAACCATTCTTCTGCCTTTATGCCTCTTGCCTTTGAATCTTTTCCAATCTGAGGTTCAAGACCGTCCATAATGAATTTTGCAATCAAAATGCTTTCGGCAGTGTATTCTTCTTCCATCATCGAATTAAGAATCGGGAAAAGAGACTTGTCTTCTTCTGTTTTTGACTTATCCAGAACAGTGCGCCTGTACCCTGGAGAGAGATACCAGACTTCGTATCCGCTGGATTTTTTATCGAGGGAGGCATTTGCATGAATCGAAACGTAAATAATTGCTTCGTTTTCTCCAAGCTTTACATTATTTGCAATTTCCGTTCGTTCAGAAAGCTGAAGGAATACATCTGTTGAACGGGTCATAAGAATCTGCTTGTCTGGATATGCATTTTTTAGGCGCGAACAGAGCATGTTTCCGATGGAAAGGACAACATCCTTTTCCTGAACCTTAACTTTTTTTCCGTTTACAGAAATAAGCCCAGAAGCCCCAGGATCTTTTCCGCCATGTCCCGGATCAATAAGGATTGCTCCGATTTTAAATCCGTTTCCAGATTCGCTTTCTTTAAAATACTGTTCTGCTGTATCCATAAATCCCTGGGAAACTTTTACGACTCCGTTTTCTATAGTCGGAGCGTCTGGCACGGACATTGGAGAACTGTCCATAACAACCAGAGGATCATCAATTCTGAAAGAAAGCTGGTGTCCATTTTTTTCAAGCATTCCGCCGGAAGACAGTGTATCCCAAAAAAAAGTCATTCCGGCTGCAGAAGCCTTTTCCATAAGGGAAAGGTCATTTGCTGCATATATAGTCTGAGAAAATCCAAGGCAAAAAGCCACAAGAAGCACAAAAATATTTTTTTTCATACTTCTATGTTCGGAAAATTAATTTGAATCTGAAACATAAATTGCAGCCTGAAGTCCGCCTTTTAAAAGCGCACGCCAGAAACGCGATTTATTAAGGACTTTGTGCACCGGAACAAGCAGGTCAAAGCGGGAAGCGGTTTCTAGCGCAGTAAGATAGTTCCAGTCTTTCTGCGGAGAAGAAAGAAGTTCCTTTAATTCCGGAGAAATTGACTGAAGTACCGGCTGATTTTCTGGGATTGAGCCGGAAAGATCCAGCGCAGAAAGTTTTTCATAAACTTCAAATGCGCATGGAGGAAAGCCTTTTTCATCATCAGAAGAAATGCCTGCAAGAAATTTTTCCGTACGATCATTGTCCGGTTCAAGCCTTATAAGCACTTTTGAACATGCTTTTTCTGAAGCCAGTACCGCTTTATGATAATCTTCGCATTGAGAAATTACGTTTCCGCATTTCTGTACATTGTTTCTAGGAAAATCAATTTCATCCCCGACCTTTACAGGGCGAGGAAAAACATTCATCACTCCGTCTATATTTTTGGCAGCATCAAGGCCTTCTATGGATTTTATTTTGCCTGGAATTGAAATCCATGCACGTTCTGCACTAACCTGTCCACAAGGGATTTGAAACAGTTCAAATCCAGAATCATCAGGCGGCAGAGGAAAGCGGTTTTTAAGCAGTTCTTCAGGAGCTTTTCCAGCGGCAATAAGAAGCGCCTGCTCTGTAAGATTCAGACCGGAAGCGTACGGGAAAGTCCAGCCGGACATATAGCCGCCCGAAAGACGCGCTGCAATTTCGCCAATCTGAGGACCGCGGGCTGTATATTTTATATCTGCCTTTGCCGCACCGCATGTAAGGCCAAGGGCCTTTACCCCTTTTGCAAATGCACTTATAAGTTCAAGTTTTACAGATTCCTTTACAACAGTAGGCATTGTATGGCCAGTTTCTATAAAATACGGCGGATAATATATATGCCGGTCTGCAAAACCTGTTATTGTCATTGTTCCGTTATAAACAAGAGCATCTATAGAATACTCAGGTCCTGCCATGTATTCTTCAATAATGACTGTTCCTGTGCGAGAATTTTCGGCGGCACAGCGGACAGAACTCATTGCCTCTGAAAAACTGCGGATCATACGGCAGCCGCGGGCGCCCATATTGTCTGCCGGTTTTACAACACAGGGATAACCGAGAGCCTCTGTTATAAAATGAACTTTTTCTTCGGAAATTTCTTCGCTACTCAGACTGTAAAATTCAGGAGACGGAACGCCGGCTTTTTTAAAGCATTCCCTCATCCGCGGCTTTATGCTTGCATTAAGGGCTGCATTAAAACTGTGAGCAGGAAGATTCAGTTTTTCTGCCGCATAGGAAACGCTTGCAGAAAAGTCAGTTCCGGCTGTAAAAATTGCCTTTAATCCGCAGTTTTTCTTTAATTCTGCAGCAAGAGCAAGAATTCCTTCTCTGTCTTTAAGGTCAACCTGTTTAAATTCATCTGCATATGGAATGCTTTCTGCCTTATCATTTGCATCAATTACGTATGTATAAAATCCAAGTTCTTTTGCAGAAATCAGTGCCGGTCTCTGCATAAGTCCTGCTCCAAGTATTAAAACCGATTCTCTTTCTTCCATAGTTATCCTGTTTTATATTTTGCGGCAATAAACTTCAAATGTATCGCCAAGTTTTAATGTGCGGCTTAAAAAGCCGTAGTATTTAAATATCAAATCATCTTTACCCGCATTTACTTCCTGTACTTTTGGAAAACGTTCAGGATGATGACCTGTAGAAACAATCTTTACAACTTCAAAACCAAAAGGCTTTAAGATTTTAGAAACTTTAGAAGGTTCCCAAACTGTAAAATGATCAGACGGACTGTTTTCAAAAAAACTGTCTCTGTTTTTTTTGCTGGAAACGCCCTCTGCGCTCGGCGTAGAGAACGCAAAGATTCCGCCTTTTTTTACAAGCTGCGAAATTTTTTCCAAAACAGACTTAAGGTCTGTAAAATGTTCAATTACATACCACATTGTTACAGCCTCAAACTGATTAAGACCGAATTCTGACATAGGATTAAAATCCGGGAATTTTGAAACAACTGCCGGGAACAAAAGTTTTGAACGCACATAATCAACGGCATCGGGAGCAATGTCCGTACCGTAAGGAAGCCAGCCTTTTTCATTTGCGGCAGAAAGGAAAGGTCCGTAGGCACACCCGATGTCCAGAACCTTGGCAGAGCCCTTGTCCTTAAGGCGCAGGGCAGCCTGAATTTCCTGAATTCTTCGGATTCCGGTTTTCTTTATTGAATCAAAATCTTCAAGATATGTACGTCCGTACTGATTTTTATACTGTTCGGCAAAATATTCTTTTTCATATTTCATCGGAACGGCATTATTCCATGAAATATAAATCATTGAGCATTTTTTGCAGCGGCGGAACGTGCGTTCTTCTGTGCGGGCAACAATTTCGTTATCTGGAGAATGTTCACCGCATACCGGACATGCATAACGCCTTCCATGAGAAAGATATTTTATTTTTTCCGGCAGGGATTTCGCTTTATCTGCGTCTATTACCTTTGGAAAAAGTTTTTCCATATCCTTTACAAGTTTTGCGGAATCAGGATTTTCCAGATCCTTTTTGTCCAGACAGACAAAGCCGTATTTTTTTGCAAGATTTTCATGAAGTTTTGTTGTTGAAAGAAGAATTACTGCGCAACCCGCAGAAAGAGCTTCAAATGCTGTAAATCCATAATGAGTTACAACAAGATCAAATTCAGAAAGCCGTTCCTTTAGATTTTTTACAGGTTCTTCAAATTTTACTGCATCTATATTTTTATACTGCAGGTTTTGAATTTTTTCTGCAGGTAAAATTGCAGTAACTGCAGCTTCCGGGAAAGCATCTTTAAAGAAAACTGCTGCAGGTTCTACAAGTCCGGCAGGGTCTTCTCCGCCACAGCATACTAATATTTTCCTTATAACAGAAGGACGTTCAGAACGAACAGAAACCGGGCGTTCAATAAAAGAGGGATCCTGAAGGTTTGCGCTGCGTTCCAGCCTGTACCCTGGCAGAATATCAAAAAGCACATCACAGTAATCTGTATAAGAACTGCCTTCGTCAATTGCGCAGAAATTGGCTGCATTGCTGAGTTTACGGGCAGTTTCTTCATCAAGACAGAAAGCGTCTGCAACAATCAGATTATATTCGTTCTTTTCCGGGAATTTCCTTGCAATCTGATAATCCTTTAACCCTTCTGCCTTAAATTCTTTGACCAGAGAATCTGTTTCTTCAAGTTCCGGATTTTCCGGGATATAAACAAAGGCTCCGCTTTTTAAAGCAGTTTTAAGACAGCGGCGCAAATGTCCTGTGCCGCAGCCTTTTTTTGTACATGGATATAAAAGAACTGTGTCGCAAACATCGGGATTACTTACGGCACTGATTATCTGCTCTGTTGTATACGATTCACTTGGAGCCGTTCCGCCCGAAAGACAGTTCACTACGGCCAGAGCCTTTCTGTAGTCACAGAATGTATCAATTGTTGTTCTGTAATCCGGAAAATAAAATCTTGCAGGAGCCTTAAAAAACAAGGATGTAAAGCGGTCCTTGTGATTATACAAAGCCGGACCGACATGCTCATGATCATAAGGATCTTTTGTTTCCTGAGCAGCCTTTAAAAGAGAATCAGCCCAGAAAATTTCCACTCCGCAGCCATGCGGAAGTCCTGTCCAGGTCATATAGTCGCAGTGAGCAATTTTTTCCTGCTTAAAAAACTCATCCGCAAGGGCCTGAGCCGCCTCATAAAAAAGGAAAGGATTGTCTGCCGTTGCCCTTAAAACGCAGGAACAGCCGAATTTTTTTATTGCCATGCAGAAGCGTTCCAGAACATCTTCAAGCGGACCTGCCATAATCTTCCAGCCGTGTTTTTCTGCAAGAGGAGCTAAAACCGGGTAAGAAGCGTCATCTGTTGCAACAATGTATTTATCCGCCTTTACCTTGCTCATTGAATCAAGAGTCCATTCAAAGACAGTCTTCCCGCCTAAATCCATAAGGGCTTTTCCAGGAAGCCTTGTAGAGGAAAGCCTGCACTGTATAATAACTGCAAGTTTCTTATTTCCAATCATTTTAACTCCATCCAATTTTCTATAAGATACTGAACATCACGCTGAAACCTATATTTATTTTTTTCAACCCAGCATTTCGCTTCCCTGAACTGAGAAAGGGCTTCAAAAATTCCGCAGGACGATTTAAAAAGGAACTGAGGAAATGAAAAGTACGAAAACTGCCCATGATCTGCCTTAAAACGAGGAAGAATGTTTTTCAGATAAAAACGCAGATAGGAAATATCAGGTTTTGTATCTTCGATTGGAACTTCATCAATATATGAAAGCTGAAATTTTGTTGTAACGACAGTTTTTTCGCCCCAAATCCAGGATCGAAGAGAAAGGTCTGCATTCTGCCAGTATGAAGATTTTATTGTATAATCAAACCCTCCTAGCTGAATGAATTTTTCTCTGTTATAAAGTCCTATAAAATTAAAAGGATATAAAGTCGGAATTCCGTCCAGTGTAGTCTGATTTGGTTCCATCTTAAAGGAACCCCTGCTTGCAGACGGAGAGAAATTTGTAATCACCCCTACACCGTTACTGTCTAAAAGACGGGGCACAATGCAGTAAACGTCTGTCTTCATAAGGTTCTCGATAAGATTCTTGGAAAGGAATCCGGCCGGGATATGAAAGCTGTCACGCAGAACCAGAACGTATTTTGTATTCAGTTCGCACATTGACATATTAATCAAAACGCCGTCTGAAGTTTTTTCTCGCGGGATAAGGAATTTTACATTAGGAAAACGCTTTGAAACATCTTCTATGCTGTAGCTTTCTGCATTAGGTTCAACAGAAACTATTGAAGAAACCCCGCAATTCAGAAGGTTTTCAAGATACTGCCCTTTTAAGTGACTTCCGCTTGAATTCAGCATAATTACAGACAGATCAAGCTGAGAATTTGGATTTGTCTGCTTTCCGCCCAGGATCGTCCTGTCTATCTGGTATTCATTAAAAGTTGAAGGTATAGTATTCATCGCATTTTCCACACAATTCTGAGTATTTTTTATTCATATGATTTTGAACTTCGCCGTTAAGCCTTTCCCAAATTTCTTCAAGAGGTTCCGAGAAAGCATTTCCGGTTGAGTTTATGCCTGACTGGCAGTGACAGAAGCAGACTGTACCGTCAGTAAGAACTGTCATATCCCTTCTTATGTGCCAGCATGGATTTCTTTCTAAAGGAGAAAGATCTGCCGGTTTTCTGTCCGGAAGCCGTCCACACCAAGAGTTATATTTTTGAACAATGATCAGTGGATTTTTAAATCTATTTTTGTCGTTCCAGAAGCGCCAGAATGCTTCAAGTTCTGATTCATTTTCGTTCATTCTTGTAATCTGAGGATAAGTGCTTTCTGAAAAATACTTTTTAAGGAGTTCTGTTCCGGCAACAGCCTTTTCAAAACAGTCCGCACCGCCGTGAATTTCTGCGTATTTTTCTTTGGTAAATGCATCAAGACTTACAATCCAGATAAGTTTTCCATTGTCATCGCCGCCATTAATGCGTTCACCGGCTTTATCGCATGCCGTTTTTAGAGCAGCGCACATTTCTTCCGTTATATTTAAGCCGTCTGTTTCTACAAGAGCGGTAAGCCCCTTCTGCTCCAAAATATAGGAAACCATTTTAACAAAATCAGGATGAGCCGTTGGTTCGCCCCATGCGCTAAGGCTTACCACAGCAGTTTCACTGAAATCCGAAATTTTCATTACAAGAGACTTAAAATCTTCAAAAGCCATGAAGCGACTGCCATCTGTGCGCTCAAGGCCGACAGGATGATAAATTGACGGAACATTTATTCTGTCTGTAATCTGAATATTGTAATATGAAGGAACCGTTTTGAGCACAGACACTGAGGATGCGGCAGATTTTGAGATTTCTTCTATTGATTTGTTTTCTATACCGCTTTTAAAGAGGGCCTGACAGGAATGTAAGCCAGCCTTTGTTCCGCAGTTAAAACTCATTCTGAAAAGCCTGTAATCATTGTCTGCAATGACAGTTTCAATTTCAAAAGAATTTATGTCAGTCTTTATAAGGTCAAAGATGCTCGAACGCACAACCGCCCTTTCTCCAGCCTCCGCCTGCACTCCTTCCGAAAGCTTAAGCAGAATCCCCGCAGTTCCGGCATCCAGCACTTCCGGGCAAAGCCCGTCCGGGTACCCGTCTGCAAAAGTATACTCAGCCTTGTATTCAAAATGATCCCTAAGAAGAGCCTCTGTAATTCCAGAATCAACAAACGGCTGGTCCGCCCAGGCAAAAACACACGCATTGCAGTTTTTTTCCCGTGCATGCATAACAAAATGTTCCAGCAGCTTTTTTACGTTCCATTTTTCTTCTGAATACACTTCAGCGTTTATTGCGGCTGCTTCGGTTGCATTCCTTACAGTTTTTTCAATATCAGAAGTTGCAAGTACAACCGTTTCAGAGTCATTTATTTTTCTAACAGATTCAGCCCATTCAAGACTTCTGTCAAATGCAGACTTACCCGCAAAAACAGAATCAAACATATGACCGGATCTGGAATCAGCAAATAAAATTACAAGAGTTTTCATCACTTTCTTATCGGCTTTGTAATTGAACAAGTTGAACTGAATGTATAAAATTATTTCATGAATCAGATTCCACTGCCGCCGGACAAGATTTTTTCTGTCACAGAATTAAACAATCTCATAAAGGAACTTTTAGAAGGTTTTCCTGTAATCCAATTGGAAGGCGAAATTTCCAACTACAGGCCAAATTCGTCCGGTCACCTGTACTTTAACTTAAAGGATTCTACAAGCATAATGAGCGCCGTAATGTTCCGCGGTGCCGCATATTCTTTAGGTTTTGTTCCAAAAGACGGAATGAAGGTTGTCGTAACTGGTAAGCTTTCTGTCTACGGACCACAGGGAAAATATCAAATCGTAATTTCCAAAATGAGCATTGCCGGAGAAGGAGAAATTCTACGCACAATAGAAGAGCGGAAACGCCGTCTTGCAGCAGAAGGACTTTTTGATCAGGCAAGAAAAAAGCGGCTCCCTATTTTTCCAAAAACAATAGGAGTTGTAACAAGTCCTACAGGAGCAGCCCTGCGCGACATTCTTCAGATTACAAAGAGAAGAAATAAATGCGTTTCTGTCGTTGTCCTTCCGTCTCTTGTTCAGGGCGTAGAAGCGGCAGAAACTATAGTTAGGCAGATAAGAAATGCGAACCGTGCAAAACTTTGCGACGTTCTTATTGTAGGCCGTGGCGGTGGTTCTCTGGAAGACCTGCTGCCGTTCAGCGAAGAAAGTGTAATCCGCGCAATTGCAGAAAGCGAAATTCCTGTAGTCAGCGCAGTCGGTCACGAAATTGACTGGGCTCTAAGCGATTATGCCGCAGATTTAAGGGCTCCAACTCCTTCTGCTGCCGCAGAAATTGTAGTTCCAGAACTGTCAAAAGTTCATCAAGCGCTCATGCAGTATTCGCAGAACCTTTATCAGCAGATTCAGAACAGAGTTGAAAAAATCAAGCTGACTGTAAAAAACTTTGACCCTCAGAACATGGAACTTAAATTCAGGGCTATAGAACAGCCTCTTTTAAACCGTTTTGATAATGCAAAGGATAACCTTTTTACAAATATAAATGACAGGCTAAGGGATACAAGACAAAAAATAGACAACTGCGTTACAGTTCTGGAAAATGCAAGTCCTCAGACAATTTTTAACCGGGGATACAGCATGGTCCGGGACAAAGAAAGCGGAGGAATAATAAGGGATGCCGCACTTCTTAGTCCGGGAGCAGAACTTGAAATCATACCTGCAAAAGGAAAGATTTCTGCAACCGTTACAGAAATAAGCAGCCGGTAAAACATTTAATTAAAGGAGCACTATAACAATGGAAAATTTTGAAGAAGAACTTGCAAAACTTGAAAAACTTACAGCAGATATAAAACGCACAGACATTTCTCTTGAAGAAGCACTTAAAGACTTTGAAGAAGGAATTCAGCTCGCAAGAGGAATGGAAAAAGAAATTGACCGTATTGAAGGAAAAATTCAGCAGCTTATGAACCAGCCGGATCCGGAAAACGGAATAGACGCAGAACTGGAACAGTTTTCAGGACTTAAAGACGGAACTTCCGGAGAACCAGTTCAGGGAACACGCCAGTAAAAATGAGTATCAATCATCCAGTAAAAAGACTTAATGCAGAAGTTGCAAGAAAAATTGCTGCCGGAGAAGTAATCGACAGGCCAAATGCCATTGTACGTGAACTTATGGATAACGCCATAGACTCAGGCGCATCCAGCATAATTGTAGAAATTTCCGGCGGTGGAATAGATAAAGTACGCATTGTTGACAACGGCAGCGGAATGACAAAAGAAGATTTAGCCGAATGCGCGCGTCCTCATGCAACAAGCAAGATTTCAACAGAGACGGACCTTTTAAATCTTTCTACACTCGGATTCAGGGGTGAAGCGCTCGCCTCTATTGCAGCAGTATGCCGACTTTCCATTCTTTCTGGCGGCTACAGAATGAAGGCTTCTGTTACAGAAGACCATATAATTGAACCGGCAACACCGCTGGAAGGTACAATTGTCTCTGCAGAAGGTCTTTTTGAAAATTTTCCAGCACGAAGACAGTTTCTAAAACGACCAGCCTCAGAAGGTATTTTGTGCCGTTCAACTTTTGCAGAAAAAGTTCTTCCGCAGACAGGCATTTCATTCAGATTTATTCAGGACGGAACAGTACGTCTGGACCTTCCAAAAGACCAAAGCCTTTCTGAACGCTTTGTAAAGGCAATGGAAATACGCGAAAATAGCTCGCTTTTCAGCGAAATTTCTGCGCAGTCTTCAGAAAATAATCCTGACTGGAGTTTTACAGTTGTAATAGGCGAGCCAGGCGTTTTCCGCAGCAATAAGAAAGACATTTATATTTTTGTTAACGGCAGAAGGATTCAGGAATATTCGCTAGTTCAGGCAATTGAATACGGAAGCCAGGGCTATTTCCCAAACGGAAATTTCCCAGTGGCAGCAGCATTTATTACAATGCGCCCTTCTCTAGTTGACTTTAATATTCACCCGGCAAAAAAAGAAGCGCGGTTCAAGGACATTGCCTCGCTCCACCACGGAATAAGCACAGCAGTAAAATCGTTTTTTTCTGAATATACAAACCGAACGATGAAAAGGCAGTCTGAAAATGATTCTCCTGCCGCAAAAGAACTTTTTTCACCGGAATCACTTGCCGAAATGGCTCTTAATTCAATTTCAAAAGAACCAGAAGCGCGGCCAATTTCAGAAAGAACTTACAATTCTTCCTACCCGCTTTCAGAAAAAAGCCTCTGGTACGGCGGAATTTCCGGCTCAAATTTTGCAGAACATTCAAAATCTTCCGGCTGGACAGGTTTTGCTTCGCGCCCGAATTTTGGCTCACCGGAATACAAAATCAGAAAACAGGCGGAATCTTTATTTTCTACGCCAAAGCAGGAATATTCCACATCTATTTTGCAGCCGCAAAACATTCAGCCACCGCAGAACGCAGACAAAGTAATAGAAAAGATGGATGAAGTAATCTCCCTTTACACAGGGAAACCTTCAGAATCCCGACCGCAGCCACAGATTCCAGTGCCATCAACAGAAAAAGCCACGGAAGACTTACAGCAGGTTCAGGACTCTCAGACAGAACCGCAGCAGAACGCAGAAATTTCTCCGGACTTTCACTTTATAGGAAGTGCACTGGGTACTTTCATAATTGCAGAACAGAACAACACTCTTTACATAATAGACAAGCACGCCGCCCACGAACGCATGCTGTTTGACCAGATAATAGAATCACAGGGAAAAAGCCAAAGCCTTCTTATACCTTATGTGATTACAACAGAAAACACAGAAGACGATGAATATCTGGAAAGCATTAAGGAAGAACTTAAGAAAACAGGTTTTACCTGTCAGAATAAAGGCTCTGGACGCTGGGAATTTTATACAATACCTGAACGCTGGCGCGGCACAGAAGAAGACCTTAAGCATGACCTTCTTGATAAAAAAATCCGCCCGCAGGACATAATATATTCAATTGCCGCAATGACAGCCTGCAAAGCCGCAGTAAAAGACGGCTGGATTTTAGACAATGACGCAGCAGAAAAAATCGCAAGAGGAGCGCTTGCCCTTCCAGACCCGCACTGCCCTCATGGCCGTCCATGCTACACAACAATTACAAGGGAAACATTATTTTCCCTTGTAAGAAGGACTGATTATTAATCTGCCCGGAACAAAACGCTTACAGCTTTCTATATGAATTATATTTTCATGGAAGCTATAAGCGAATCAATTTCGCCTGTTCTGTAGCCCGGCTTTTTAATCTTTACGAATTCCAGATATTTTTTTGCAGCTTCATTATTGCCCTTTGCCATGCAGACTTTTGCAAGTTCAATGTAACCGTCCCAGTTTTCGCTATCCTGCTTTAAAAGTTCCTTGTAAGTAGTTTCAGCATTATCAAACTGAGAGTCAGATGCAAAGGCTTGAGCAAGATTAAAGCGTACGGCATTGTTTTTCGGATCAAGTCTGAGCGCATTCTGAAAATACTTGATTGCATCACTGTAAGACTCTTTAGAAAGATATGCACTTCCAAGATTATTGTTTACTTCAAAGTTATTTTTATCCTGAGCATAAGCCTTAAGGAATAAAGAAAGCGCCGTATCAGCATCAGGCGGTGTCATATTCATGTACATAACACCAAGATTAATCTGAGTTTTAAGGTGAGAAGGATTTACCCCCAGAACTTCAGCATAGACAGAAATTGCAGTATCGGTATTACCGCTCTTATCACAGAGAAGAGCGTAATTGTACATAATATTTGCGCGGTTCGCCTTATCTTTTATTTCTGAACTTGATTCATACGCTTTTTTTGCATATACAACGGCATCCGCTGTCTTATTCTGCTCAAACAGAACCGTAGAAAGGTTGTAATAAGTAAGGGGATCAGTTTTTCCAGAAGGAAGCATTGCAAGCGACTGTCTGAAAGTAGATTCCGCATCACTGTATTTTTTTGCAGAACTGTAAGCAGTTCCAAGTTCATTCAACGCATTTCTGTTTGTACTGTTCAACTTTATAACATTCTTGTACGCAGCTATTGCACCGGCAGTATCGTTCAGGCGCATAAGGATTCTTGCTTCTTCCAGATAAGAATTTTCGTGGCGACTGTCAATGTCATGCACCTTCCTGAAATCCGCAAGAGCCGCTTTTGGATCGTTCAACCTGTTGTTTGTAATACCAAGATTGTATCTTGCCGGTGCATAGGTTGGATCAAGCTGGCATGATGTAGAAAATGAATACTTTGCTTCTGTATATTTCTTCATCTGGAACTGAACCCTTCCAAGATTGTAATAGTAAAGTCCGTTTGTATTGTTGTTTTCAACGGCCTTTGTAAGGTATTCAAGAGCCTTTGCGTAATTCTTTTTTGAATACTCATCCATTCCCAAAATATACTGGCTTGCAGATGATTTTCCGTCTGCAGCGACTGCTTTTTTTGCGTATTCAACGGCAAGTTCTTCAAGGCGCTTCTTTTCTTCCGGAGAAGAAGCTTTTAAAGACGCTTCGTAAAGAAGGCTTGCCATTTCGGTATTTTTGCTTGCACTGAATGCAGGTTCATATTCCGGGTCTCCACCTGCAACAGGAAGAAGACTTTCGGCTTTATTAAAGTGACTTACAGCAGAATCAATGTTTCCGGCATTCAAAGCTGCCTTTGCCTGCTGAATTTCATCATTTACACCGGAAATTTCTTTTTTGATTGCCGCATTCTTTTTCATAAGTGCTTCTTCAGCAGCTTTTCTTTCGGCTTCCTGCTTTTTTCTGATTTCTTCTGCCTTTTTTCGCTCTGCTTCAGCAGCTTTCTGTTCTGCAATAAGCTGTTCCTGTCTTGCTTTTTCTGCAGCAGCCTGTTCCTGCTGTTTTTTCAAAAGTTCAGCCATTGCCTTGCGGTTTTTTTCTGCCTCTGCATTGTTTTTTTCAATCTGTTCATTAAGCTTTGCATTGTTTTTTTCAAGTTCATTTTTCATTGAATTGATTGAAGATTCCATTGCA
>JBGVIP010000018.1:0-17797 GCA_045123335.1 Treponema sp. | reverse complement strand
TAAGAAGGGAGATACCTTACTTTTCGCCGCAAGTTACGAAGTAACTTGTAGTTTACGTTTTGCTGGGACCCGCTGCGGAATTATTTCTGCAATTCCAGCAAATATACATAAACTCAACATTCAAAAAATGTTATTTTTTAGTCATCAACATTGTTTTTGCATCAAGTTTTACATCTGCGCCTTCAACAGCCTTTCCGTCAGCTTTTAAAATCTGAAGATATACGCCGTCGTTCTTTGGAGCAATGTGCGCTACCTGAGAGAAATATTTTTCCAGTTCTGCCGAAACTGTATCTTTAAGCGAAGAACCTTCGTTTGTATCGCTGAACCATACAGAAAGCCCTTCTTTTGCAACAAATTCCGAAACTGCTGCAATGTCTTCTGCAGGAACTTTTCGCAAATCAAGTCCATCAATAATAACGGCAGAAACCTTTATGCCGCCTTCCTTTAATGCGCCCATTGTGCGGATTACTTTTGGAAGGGTAAATGCTTCCTGATTAAAATTAAGGATTGTCCTGTCCCTGATAATTGAATCAGCAAGTTCATCATAGTCCGAAATGTTCTTTTTCTTGCAGATTTCTGCCAGAACGTTATCGTACCATGCAATTACGTTAGAAGAATGCTGATCAAAAGAAACATGAACAAGGTGTCTGTCATGCAGGAGGGCATCTATTCCAAACTGCACCAAAACAGAAGTTTTACCAAGACCTTTTTTAGAAGTTACCAAACCCATCTGACCGGATTTTAATCCTCCGCAAGCGGCGGCATCAAAAAACCTTACAGGGCACGAATCAATCAAATCTTGCTTTACCATAGATATACCTCCTGAAGTACAATCCACATATTTTTGCTTTTCAAAATTGCGCAAAAAAAAGTGGACTTATATATAATAAGTCCACTTTAAATAAAAGTCTAGTTATAGAGACTGATAATAGGACAAGCTATAAAATGCTAGCGCATTTTTTTAACGGCTTGCTATCAAGACGAAACCTCTACCGGGGTTCTCTAATCGGACGATCTAAAAAATGCTAACGCATTTTTTTTAACGATCTCCGATTTATCAAGAACTCAGCACAGCTGAGTTCACTCATTATTTATTACCAGCCTTTCTTGCTTCCTGATACTTTTTGATAAGTTCTTCTGCTACTGCGTTTGGAACTTTACCGTACTTCAAGAATTCCATTGTGAATTCGCCTTTACCCTGAGTTGAAGAACGAAGGATAGTAGAGAATCCGAACATTTCAGAAAGTGGAACTTCTGCGTTTACAACTGTCTGGTTGTTTTCATCAGTTGTTTCACCGATAACACCACGACGCTGGTTGATAAGACCGAAGATGTTTCCCTGGAATTCGTTTGGAGCTGCAATCTGAACCTTCATGATTGGTTCAAGAATAGCTGGTTTTGCCTTCATGTAACCTTCACGGAAAGCACCGATAGCAGCTGTCTGGAATGCGTTATCGTTAGAGTCTACAGGGTGATACTGACCATCATTGATTGTCACACGTACACCAACAATAGGAGCTCCGATCAAAGAACCTTCCTTCATAGCTTTCTGGAATCCCTTATCACAAGATGGGATGTATTCGTTAGGAATAGCACCACCCTTGATTGCGTCAACAAATTCGTAGTCTTTGTCGTCGATTGGTTCCATGAAACCAGCTACACGACCGTACTGACCAGAACCACCAGTCTGTTTCTTATGTGTGTAGTTGAAGTCTGCTTTAGCACCGATAGATTCACGGTAAGCTACCTGTGGAGCACCAGTTGTTACTTCACAGTTGTATTCACGGCGCATACGTTCAACGTATACTTCAAGGTGAAGCTCACCCATACCTTTGATGATTGTTTCGTTAGATTCTGGGTCAGTGTATACGCGGAATGTTGGGTCTTCTTTTGTAAAGCGGTTAAGAGCTTTAGACATCTGCATAGAAGCCTGTTTGTCTTTTGGAGTGATAGACAAAGAAATTACAGGTTCTGGAACATACATAGAAGCCATTGAGTAGTTTACACCACCATTAACGAATGTATCACCAGAAGCACAGTCTACACCGAAGAGAGCAACGATATCGCCTGCGCAACCTTCGTTGATATCTTCCATCTGAGCAGAGTTCATACGTACAAGGCGTCCAACCTTGAAGCGCTTCTTTGTACGAGTGTTGTACAATTCTTCACCCTTCTTGATTTTTCCCTGGTATACGCGAGTATATGTAAGCTGACCGTACTGACCGTCATCAAGTTTGAAACCAAGTGCAACACAAGGTTTGTTGTCAACTGATTCAAGTTCTACTTCAGCTTCGTTGTTATCAAGGTCAAGAGCAACGTTCTTTACTTCGTTTGGAGCTGGGAGATAGCGAACAACTGCATCCAACAATGGCTGGATACCTTTGTTTACGTGAGCCGAACCACAGAATACACCAACGAACTGTTCTGCAAGAGTACCCTTACGGATAGCAGCGATAAGTTTTGCTTCATCGATGTCGTTGTATCCCTTTTCCATGATGTCTTCCATCAATGTGTCATCGAACATAGAAGCTGCATCAAGAAGTTCTTCACGGTACTTGTCTGCATCTGCCTTCATGTTAGCAGGGATTTCTGCAATGCGCATATCTTCGCCGTTAGGACCGTCGAAGTAAATTGCTTTCATACCAACAAGGTCAACAACACCTTCAAGTTTGTCTTCCAATCCGATTGGGAGTTCCATCATGTGTGAGTTAAGACCAAGCTTTTCGCGAACCTGATTACATACGCGGATTGGGTTAGCACCCTGACGGTCACACTTGTTAACAAATGCAACGCGAGGTACATGGTAGCGTTTAAGCTGACGGTCTACAGTGATTGACTGAGACTGAACACCAGCAACGGCACAAAGAATCATGATAGCACCGTCAAGAACGCGGAGTGAGCGTTCAACTTCTACTGTAAAGTCTACGTGACCTGGTGTGTCGATAAGGTTGATTGTTGTGTCTTTCCACTGTACCTGAGTAGCAGCCGACTGGATTGTGATACCACGTTCACGTTCCAATTCCATGTTATCCATTACAGCACCAACACCGTCTTTACCACGAACTTCATGAATTGCGTGAATCTTGTTACAGTAGAACAAAATGCGTTCAGAAGTTGTTGTTTTACCTGAGTCAATGTGAGCACTGATACCGATATTTCTTACTTTTGAAATATCCCAAGCCATACTATTACCTCTTTAAAATAAAATTACAAATTTAGTTTTTCAATAATACTAAAAGTTATCGCGTTGTTCAATAGTCAGATTTGTGCTAGAATCAAAACATGATCGATTTAAATAGTAAACAACGCAAACTTTTAGAAAAAAATGCACATCATCTTGACCCTGTAGTTATTATAGGCGGAAACGGTGTAACAGAAGGCGTTACAGAAAAAGTAACAGAATCAATGAATCACCACGAACTTCTTAAAATCAAATTCAACGAGTTCAAAGAAGAAAAACGAGAACTTGCAGAACAGCTTTGCAGCGCAAGCGATTCAACACTTGTACGCATAATCGGAAATGTTGCAATCCTCTACAAACCGGCAGAAAAACCGGCAGACCGCGCATTTGAAAAAGAACTTAACAAACTGGCCTAATTTCCGGCTTTTTTGTTACAAAGAATGGGAAAAATTGTTTAAATTAAAATTAAGGAAAAAAAGAACATATAAAAATATGGAGGATAAAAAATGATTGAGGTTTCTCACGTTTCCCGAAATTTCGGGACATTTCGTGCTGTAAACGATGTCAGCTTTTCAATTCCTACAGGTCAGATTGTAGGACTTCTTGGCCCTAACGGAGCCGGAAAAACAACAACAATGAGAATGATTACGGGATTTCTTAAACCGTCTGGCGGAACAATCTGTATTGACGGCACTAATATAGAAGATTTTCCTGTTGAATCTAAAAAGAAGATTGGATATATGCCGGAATCAGCACCGCTCTACAGCGACATGATTGTAGAGGATTACCTGCGCTACATTGCAGACATCGAAGGCAAAGATGCTGATGAAAAAGTTCCCCTCCTCTGCAGGGAATGCGGACTCAAAGAAGTAATGCACAAGAATATCGGTGAACT
Organism: Treponema sp.; assembly: GCA_045123335.1. GTDB lineage: Bacteria > Spirochaetota > Spirochaetia > Treponematales > Treponemataceae > Treponema_D. Next base: position 13,721 of record JBGVIP010000018.1, on the reverse strand, counting down.
TAGCCGCGGTTACCGCCAGCGCGTAGGACTTGCCCACGCACTTATGAACGATCCTGAAATCCTTATTCTTGATGAACCTACAAGCGGACTTGACCCTAACCAGATTGAAGACGTACGTTCTCTAATCAAGGAAATAGGAAAAACCCGAACCGTAATTATTTCTACTCATATTCTCAGCGAAGTAGAAACCCTCTGCAGCCGCGTAATCATCATAAGCGGAGGAAAACTTGTTGCAGACAGTCCTACAGAACAGCTTCGCACAAGATACGGAAATGCCGCAACTGTAAGAGTTTCTTCAAATGCTTCAGAAGCAGAACTCAGTTCTGCATTAAATGGAATTCCGGGAATTTCTTCACTTTCATTTGAAAAATCAGAAAACGGCTCAACCGCACTTATTTCAATTGACGGAAATACAGAAATCCGCCCGGCAGCCGCAAAAGCAGTTATTTCTGCCGGATTCGAACTGTACGAACTCTGCCTCCAGAAAAACAGCCTTGAAGACGTATTCCATACGCTTACAACTTCTGATAACGGAGAAGAAAAATGAACAACACAGCAAAAAAAATAAAGAAACCTGCAATTGTAATAATGAAACGCGAATTGAGCTCGTACTTTTCAAGCCCAATCGCATACATCGTAACAGGACTTTTTCTTATCATCACAGGAATTCTGTTTTTTACAACATTCTTCCTTCAGAACCGCGCAAGTTTAAGAAACCTGTTTTCCCTTATGCCGATAATCCTTTCCTTCTTTATTCCGGCACTTACAATGCGCCTTTATTCAGAAGAAAAGCGTTCCGGCTCTATTGAAACTCTGTATACGCTCCCTGTTACAGAATTTGATGCAGTCTGCGGAAAATTCCTTGCTGCGTTGATTGCATCTGCCGCTATGGTTGCCCCGACTTTGATTTACCTTATCAGCATGCTTCCGTTCGGACTTCCTGAACCGGGACCTGTTGCCGGCGGATATCTGGGAACTTTGTTTCTGTGCGCTGCATTTTCTGCAATCGGAGTATTTGCTTCTTCAATTACAAAAAATCAGATTATTGCATTCTTTACAGCATTCATAATCTGCATCGTGCTTACAATGATCAGCGAATTCTTAATCTTCCTTCCGGGACCGATTGTTGAATTCCTTTCATTTATAAGCGCAAACCAGCACTTTACTTCAATTTCAAGGGGAATTATTGATACACGCGACCTTGTTTACTTTGTTTCCCTTACAGCATTTTTCTTTAGCCTGACAGTAATCTGCCAGCAGAATGAACGTAAATAGGTGGTACTGACATGAATAAATTCGTAAAATGGTTAAAAAGTTCTGCCAGCGACTTCGTACTCTTTGTACTTATCCTTGTTCTGGCTAACATTGCCGGCAGAAAAGCATTCTTAAGGTTTGATCTTACAAGCCAGGGCTCATATTCTATTTCCCCGGCAAGCCGCAATATCGTAAAAACTCTTACAGAACCTCTTTCTGTAAAAGTTTTCTTCAGCGACAATCTTCCGGCTCCATACAATGGAACTGCACAGTACGTAAAGGACATTCTTGTTGAATACAAGGGTGCCGCAAACAAAAACTTCAGCTATTCTGTATTCAACATGAACAAGCCGGAAAACCAGCGCATTGCACAGGGCTACGGACTTCATCAGGTTCAGATTCAGGAAGTAAAAAACAGCGAAGTTGGATTCAAGCAGGCATGGATGGGACTTGCTGTAATTTACGGAGATGCAATCGAAGTAATTGACGGAATTACAAGCGACACTGGCTTTGAATACAACCTTACAACAAAGATTTCAAAGATGATTTCTCAGGCAGACACTCTTGCAGGTCTTAGCGACGGAGACAAAATCTCTGTTACCCTTTATGCAAGCGAAGCCCTTAAGCAGTTCAGAATCAACGGTTACGATTCAGTTGTTCAGCTTGTAAGCGATGCATTCAACAAAGTAAACCATAAAAATCAGAACAGACTTAATCTTGTTACAAAATACCCTTCAGGCGATGACGTTCAGGAAAACGCAGATCTTTACGGTCTCCAGCTTTTCAAATGGAAGGAAAAGGACGGCAGCGAAGGAAAAGGAGCATTCGGACTTATTATCCAGCACGGAGAAAACTTCCGCACAGTTCCCCTTTCTATTCAGCGTTCCCTCTTTGGCTACGGAATTTCCGGACTTCAGGATCTTGAAAAAAATATTTCAGACAGCCTCGAAAGCCTTCTTTCTAAATCTACTCAGATTGGATACATCACAGGACACAGCGAAGCTGATCTTGAACCAATGGACGGCAGCGAACTTAACTTCAAAAAGCTTATTTCTGATATGTATGACTTTAAGAGTCTTAAACTTGAAGAAGAAGACATTCCTGCAAACCTTAACACCCTTGTAATCAACGGACCAAAATCTGAATTCTCTCAGAAAGAACTTTACAAACTTGACCAGTTCATTATGCGCGGCGGAAATGTAATCATCTTCCAGGATCCGTTCAATATGGAACAGGGAAATTACTACCAGCAGCCGTCATATGCAACAATCAATTCCGGACTTAATAAAATCCTTGCGGCAAACGGTGCGACACTTGAAAGCAACTATGTTTTTGATGAAAACTGCTACGTTTACCAGCAGCAAGGCTACGGTTCAATTAAAATGTATTGGGCTCCGATGCTTCAGAAAAAATCACTTTCTCAGAAAAACCCTATAACAAAGAACCTTGGCTATGTAATCTTCCTTCAGCCGGGAACAATCAGTTTTGATGCAGAAAAAGCAGGAAAGAACATAAAAATGACCGTTCTTGCAAAAACTTCACCAAAATCATGGACAGAAACACAAAACTTCCAGCTGAGTCCTCAGATGCAGGCTCCTTATGATCGTTCTCGCGAAAAAGAAGAAAACATTGCAATTCTTCTTGAAGGAAAATTCAACAGTGCATTTGATAAAGCTGTTGAAGAAGAAAATTCAGAAACAGAAACTAACCTTTCTACAACAACTCATATCAAGCAGGGAACTAGAAGCGGAAAGATTTTCCTTGCTTCTTCTGCAATGATTACATCCAACCAGCTCATTAACGCAGAAGGAACAGAACCGATTGCCATGTTCATCCGCAATGCAATTGACTACATGAACGGCAACACAGACCTTTGTACAATGCGCACAAAAAGTCTCAGCCTTTCTACTCTTTCAAACACAAATACTTTCCTTGCCGTTGCAATAAAGTACTTTAATCAGTTTGGACTGGCAGTTCTTGTAGCTGTAGCCGGCTTTATTATGTGGAGGATGCGCTCTATTCGCCGCAGAATGATTCACATGCGCTACAACCCGAACGACACACGCGATTCAGAAGTAGAAAAAGACTAAAACAGGAGGATAAACCGAAATGAAAACACGAAAATTAGTTTTGCTTGCAGTAAGTGCATTCCTTCTCTGCGTATGCATTGCACAGGGAATTCTTGGTTCAATAAGTCCTGTAAAAACAATTAAGACAGACAGCGAGCCGGACACAATCGTAATTTCAAACTCTAAAGATTCAATTACGCTCACTTACAAATACAACACATGGTATGTAGGAAGCAAAGATTACATTGCTTCTAAAACAGAAGTTGACAGCATGATAAAGGCACTTAAAGAAATCAAAGTGCTTGATAAAATCGGAAAATATGGAAGCGCCCTGGACGAACGCTACAATTTGACAGACGAAAAGGCTACAACCGTAACAGCTTCTAAAGGCGGAAAAGAAATTGCTTCACTTCGCCTTGGAAAAACAAGTTCCACAGGAAGCCAGACTTACGCATGCGTGAACGGAAAAACAGACATCGTTCTTTTAAGCGGAAACCTTGCTTCTACATTTGGAAAGGAAGAAGCTTCTTTAAGATCAAAGACTGTATACACTGTTGAAGAAGAAAACGTTGCTGCCGCAGAAATTACAATGGGCACACGCACATGGGGACTTGAAAACACTGCAAAGAAAGGCGAAAAAGCTGTATGGCAGATTACAGGCAATTCACCAAAAGTTGACCTGGATCAGGAAGCAGCCCAGTCATGGATCAGGAACGTATGTTTCCTTAACATCAATTCATGGATTGATGACAGCACTGCAATGCCTGCAAACAAGCTTACTTCATTCAGCTTAAAGACAACTGGCGGCGAAACAATCCTTGTGGACATCTACGAAAAGAAAGCCGGAGACAACACTCAGTACATCGGTACATGCAGCAAAACTCCGCACAAGTTTGACCTTACAAAATACCTTACAGAAAAGTTCACCAAACAGCTGGACGAACTTAAAGTAAAGGCAGAAGCATAAAAAGCAAAAAAAAAGACAAAAAAATGCCGGTCGATTCCTGAGCCTGTCGCAAGGCTCGAAATCACCGGCTTTTTTTTAGAATTTTTTATTACAGATTAATCTTTGCAATCAAACCGTAATTATTGTTAATCGGGTCAATAACCGGGGCAAACTGAGGTTTTGCTGACATCCAGCGGGATTCATTAATACGGAGAGCGTGTTTAAGGTCATTGTTATACCTGTTGGCATATCCCCATGGACGAATATAACCAATAATACTAGATGCAAGATCAAGACATAAACCGCTTAACATTATAATTGCGCCAGCAGTTGACTGACCATTATTTGTTACAGTTTCTGTATATGGCATATAATAATTAGAATAATATCCTGGAAAAACCATCCATCTAGTTTCTTCATGAATAGAACCTATACCAATTCCATAGCCAGTCCAAAACAACACATCTCCACCTAAAGACATAAGAAGTTGAGTCAAACCGCCTTTTGAATCGCCCTGAACAAACGAACCTATTCCGTAGCCTAAAAATAGATTCAACAGAAATGGACCTACAGCATTTTTTTCATTTTCATCATACAGCCAAACCCTTTGCCCCTCATTTAAATTTTCAGAAAGTTCATAAACTCTTTGTTTATCAAAATCTGTTTTAAAATGATTGTGAATCATGCTATTAATCACATAAGGATCAACATTCTCTGATTTTTTCGCATTTTCCTCACTCTGAGCAAAAAGATTTACTGAAAACAAAGTCACTAAAAATAACAAAATTAACTTTTTCATATACTTCTCCTTTTTTTGTATACAAAGAATACTCTACCCCCCCCCCCGACTTTTCTGTCAACACCCTTAAATTCCTCTCTTTTTTCTTGACAAACCGACGTCACAATCCTATCATATGAACAAGTGTTCATACTTAATTACGAGGTAAATATGTCGGACAATTCTATTCTTGATCAGATGCCGGACGAAGACGCGCTTTTTGATCTAGCGGAGCTTTTTAAGATTTTTGGGGATTCGACCAGAATCAAAATTCTGTTTGTTCTGATGGAATCTAAAATGCCGGTAAACGCTATTGCAGAAGCACTGAACATGACTCAGTCGGCGGTAAGTCATCAGCTTCGCATTTTAAAAACCAACGGACTTGTAAAATTTGAACGCGACGGAAAATCGCTTATTTATTCCCTTGCAGACAGCCACGTAACGTCTATCTTAAGCCAGGGACTTGATCATATAGGAGAATAACATGTCAGAACATACTCATAATCACGAACATAACGAGCAGTCACACCACGAGCACGAAGAACACTGCTGCTGCGGACATTCCCACCACGACGAACATAACGAACACAATCATAATCACATAAATTCCTGCTGTTCCTGCGGCCACGAACATGGCTCAGAGCACGAAGAAAGCGGCAAAACTAAAAAAATCATACTTGCAGGCATTTTCTTTGCACTCGGAATGATTCTGGAACACCTGAATTTAAAACCGTTTTTTTACGGAGACATCAACATCATTAATGCGGCCGTTCTTGCGCTCTATCTTCTTTCTTACCTGAACTGCGGAAAAGACGTTGTAATCCATGCGTTCAAAAATATTTCTAAAGGCAAAATCTTTGACGAACAGTTTTTGATGAGCGTTGCTTCCATTGGCGCTATTTTTTCCGGACAGATTCCGGAAGCAGTTGCCGTAATGCTTTTTTACCAGACAGGCGAACTTTTTGAAGACTACGCTGTAGACAAATCACGAGATTCAATTAATTCCCTTATGGAAATCTGCCCGGACAAAGCCACTGTCATTCACAACGGCATAGAAAGAACCGTAAATGCCGAAGACCTTGAATGCGGTGAAACAATAATCGTAAAGCCGGGGGAACGCATTCCTGCCGACGGAACCGTAATCAAAGGAAAATCTTTTGTAGACAATTCCGCTCTTACCGGGGAATCCGTTCCGCGCGCAGTTTTTGAAGGAAACGAAGTATTTTCCGGTGCAATAAACACGCACGCCGCAATACAAATCAAAGTTACAAAAACTGCTTCAGAATCCGCAGCCGCAAGAATCATAAAGCTTGCAGAACAGTCTTCTGAACGCAAAACAAAAACAGAACGCTTCATTACAAGATTCAGCAAAGTCTACACTCCTCTTGTATGTGCGCTAGCTTTAATTGTAGCCGTTCTTCCGCCTGCATTTACAGGATTTACAACTGGAACATGGGAATGGTCAAAATGGATTTACCGCGCCCTTATGTTCCTTGTAATTTCGTGCCCTTGTGCACTTGTAATTTCTGTACCGCTTTCGTTCTTTGGAGGAATTGGAAAAGCCAGTCGCAACGGAATCCTTGTAAAAGGAAGCAGTGCACTTGAACATCTTGCTTCCATTAAAACAGCCGTATTCGACAAAACCGGAACCCTTACAAAGGGCGTTTTTATGGTTACAGAAGTTCATTCCGAAGACCCGGAATCTCTTTCTGAAGAAGATTTGATTACGCTTGCCGCCCACGCAGAAACATATTCAAACCATCCGGCCGCAGTTTCCTTAAAAAAAGCACATCACTGCACAGAAAAATGCACAATGTCAAACGTAACAGATGCAGAAGAAATTAGCGGCCAGGGAATCCGCGTGCACCTTAACGGAAAAATCATTCTTGCAGGAAACGCCCGCCTTATGACAGAAAACAGCGTTTCTGGCTTTAAGGAAAAGAAACAGCCGGGCTACGGAACAACAGTTTATCTTTCAATTGACGGAAAATACTGCGGTTACATTGTAATAAGCGACGAAACAAAGGCAGACGCAAAAAACAGCGTAAATCTTCTTAGAAAACTGGGAATTAAAAAAATAGTAATGCTCACCGGCGACACAGAATCTGCCGGAAAAAAGATTGCAGAAGAAACCGGAATTGACGAAGTGTATGCAAACCTTCTGCCGGAAGACAAAGTAAATAAAATAGAAGAACTTCTTGCCGAACTGAACGTAAACGGCAAAAAAACAGGAATTCTTGCCTTTGCCGGCGACGGAATAAACGACGCACCGGTAATTTCGCGCGCAGACGTAGGAATTGCAATGGGAGCATTAGGAAGCGATGCGGCAATAGAATCCGCAGACGTAGTAATCATGACAGACGAGCCGGGCAAAATTGCAAAGGCAGTTCAGATCTCAAGAAAGACATTATCCATCGTATACCAGAACATAATCCTTTCTTTGGGAGTAAAAGCAGCCATAATGATTTTAAGCGCCTCTGGGATTGGAAACATGTGGCTCGCCGTATTTGGAGACGTAGGCGTCTGCTTTATTGCAATTCTGAACGCAATGCGCGCTCTGGGAAAACCGCAGAAAGCAGAAAAATAGAATTACAGCAGCGGCTGAGATTCTCGAAAAAAAACATAATGAGGTCATTTCGAGAGCCTCTATGGCTGATGAATTAGAAAAAGCAAAGAATTAGTTTTTATAACGGTGGTTGAGGCTCTCGAAACCACCGCTGCAATAAACTAGTTTTGAACGTTTGTCCAAGTATGAGCGTTCCATTTTGAATTTGGATGAAGTTTCTTAAACATTTCAGCAACTTTATCCAAATCTTTTGGCCATTCCAAATAATCTCTGCCGGAATCAGGATCAAGATTTATTATTAAGCGACCAATATTTGTTACGCCGCCATCTACAGTAAACTTCAAACTGCTTTCTTTCGGAATGTTGTAACGCAGTTTCCAGATTTTTCCGTCATATTTGTATTTTGTACCAATATATTTAATAAGATAATTACCAGGATGAATACCTTCCAATGCAAATTCGCCGTCTGCATTAGTTACAAGACTGTAAGTCATTCCGTCATCAATATTTTTTATAATCACCTGAATTCCTTCAACTTTTACAGATGAAATTGATTTGTCGTTTCCGCCAAAAACATAAAGACCGTTATACCTTGCAGCCCCGTAAAGCAATGTTGATTCAGAATTTTTTGGCTCCGGTATAGATGCACATCCAGCCAAAAGAATAAGTACAAGCAAAGAAGTTATAAATAATGCTGATTTTTTCATATTTCCTCTAATTATATATTTTTTATTAATTATACTATTTATATTGATTTTGTACTATATTTTTTGCCATCTGAGCGTATTCCGGCAGAATTCTTTTTGAATGAGAATCTATAAATCCCGGACTCATAAGTTCGCCGCTTACAAGAACGCGGATTGCAAGACGCTGGCGTTCAGGGTTTCGTTCGCTTTCCGGCTGTTTTTCGCACATAAGAAGATAGCCGTTGTATGCCGCCATTACAGAATCTTCTATCTGGCGTTTCCCGTCTTCGCCCGTAAGCAGTTCAGGAATCTGAATTTTATTGTATGCACCGATCAAATCTGGGTCAGGTTTTGTAGATTTATTTGCAGCATAAAGAACCGGCCACAAATGCCTGTTGCCGTATTTTTCAGCAGCAATAGTATGATAATCACTTCCCGTTGGAACTGTATAAGATTCAAAGAGAAGAGCCGCCTGTCGCAAACCTTCTGAATCATCATCCTGAATTTCAAGTTCTTCCTGTACTTCTTCCGCAACTGGAATTTCTTCTTCTGCAGGAGTTTTTTCAACAGGTTTTTCTGCAGTTTCTTTTGGTGCGCTTGCTTTTGCAGCTTTCTTTGACCTGCCCGTACATGATTTTATAAGGAGAAAAACCAGCAGAAGCAGGAACAAAAGCCCGATCCCTGCAAGCACAAGGAATTTAAGCTTGCTTCTTCCTTCTTCTGAATCTTCATCGTCATCAGAATCTGCATCTATGTCAAAATCGTCTTTTTCTTCTTCAGAAACTTCTTCCGGAACAACAACAGGCGAAGGCATTGCAGAATACATTTCTTCATCATCTTCTTCGACTACATCAGGCTCGTCGTCTGGAAGTTCTTTTGCCTTTAAATGTGCGTACGGTCTGTTTATGCGCTTTGCAACAGCACTGCACGGAATAAATTTAATTCGCCAGTGTGCAGGAATATTGATTTTTTCGCCCGTAGACGGATTAAGACCGACCGTTGCTTCTATCCATGTTTTTTTGAAAGTACCAAAATTGTATACACTGAACGATTCGCTGTCCTTAAGCCCCTTTTTTACGAGCATAAAAAACACATTAGAGAAATTCTTTGCTGTTTCTGCGTTTATTCCAGTCCGTTCAACCAGTCGCTGAGCAAGACCTGAAGGGGTAAGGAATTCATTCATTTATATCATCCTTTAATATATCAGAAGCCTTGAATTTAACCCGCAATTTTTTTGGATACAGCATTTTTTTGCCGGTTACCGGATTCCGCCCCACCCTTTCTTTTTTTTCCGAAGTTTTAAAACTGCCAAAGCCCGGCTGCGTAAATTTCCCGCCGGTTTCAAGAACGTGAACAATTTCTTCTATCATTGCGTTCAGGGTTTCGCCGCACAGTTTTTTAGTAATTCCCAGTTCCGCAGACATTTCATTAATCAAATCCTGCTTTGTCATATCATTCTATTCCCGATTCAAGATACATTTCTTCCTGGAACTCAATTTCAACAGTACCAAGAGGAAGAACAAGAAGACTGCTGTAAAAATTACGCCTTTCGTGAATTCGGTCAAAACAGTCATATATGTACATGGTAAGCTTTTCATCAAGCTCACCTTTCTGAGCCATTTCCCGTAAAATTTCTATAACGCGGCTGCTGTCAAATTCTTCTTTATAAGAGCGGCGGTCAACAAGAGCGCTCAAAATATCTGCAATTTCTACAATCTGATCTTCTTTAGTTAATTCCAAACCGGAAAGATTTCTAGGGTAACCGGTTCCGTTAAGCTTTTCATGATGATGAATAGCCATATTTGCAATTCTTCGCGGAATAAGGTCAATTATAAGGTCTTCCGTTTTATCTACGTGATGCTTTATTACGTTGTATTCCCAGTTTCTAAGTTTTCCCGGATATTCAAGAATACTCTGCGGAATGCCGATTTTTCCAAGATCGTGAAGGGCACCGGCTGTAAAAATTTCGTTCAATTCAGTTTCCGAGCAGCCTGCATACTTTCCCAAAGAAACCGCATAACTTGCAGTATGAATTGTATGCCAGACAGTAACTGTACTCTTAAAGTCAAGGATAAGAATCATCAGCTTAAAGAGCATATCCGTTTCGTCCTTATTGTACTTTAAAGTGAGATACAACTTTTCAAGTTCGTGAATACAAGGAAGAATTACGTTTCCGTCTGAATCTTCTACAAGACGAAGGTTTTTGGAAATTTCCCGGTTTGCGTCTATACTTTTAAAAATTTCAACATACTTTGGATTATATTTTGAAAGACCGAACTTATCAAAATCCATTTCAGTGTAAGCATAATTTGTGGTTTCAAGCAACTCAAGGATTTTTTCTGCCGTAAAGATTATAGAAGCATATTCCATTGCGACCATTTTTTCTGCGACTTCTTCATTATACTTTGAATCGTAAAAAAGAATGGCATGCGCGTCTTCTCCAAGCGGAGTAAGGTTTTTTAGGAACGAATAAGTATACATATAGCGTTCCTTTATCTGCTTTGCCGTAAGGTCAGAATGATTCACAACACGTTCTGAATCAAAATGATAGTCACCTACAGATTTTAAAAGTGAAAGCAAAATAGAACTTGGAAGATGAATGCGCTTGTCCCAGTTTACATGGGCAGCAATTTCGGAAGCAAGATACGCAAGCCGACAGCTGGCAAGTCCGTAAGTTTCGTTACAGAGGACAAGCATTCTGCCGATTATGCAAAGAATCTGTCCAGCAGAAAGCTGCTGTTGAGGAATAAAATCCTGAAGAGACTCATCTGAATGTCGTGGCGTAATATTGCTTATTGCTTCCATTTATTCACATACATTCTATCATATATTTATTTAAATGGAAAATAAATTGAGAAAAAAATAGCTCCCAGACAAGAAATGTTTACCAAGCACTAAAATTTCAGTAAACTGTTTTCCATGAAAACAATTATTCAGGATTTAAATGAAATTGTAATTGCCGGCGTAAAAAAGGCTTTCGGCACAGACTTGGATTCTTCAAAAGAATATGTAACAGAAACAAATAATGAAAATTTCGGCGACTATCAGTCGAATGTTTCCTTTACCCTTTCTAAAATGCTTCACAAAGCACCGATGGATGCGGCTGCAGCACTTCAGCCTGCACTGGAATCGGGTTCAATAATTGAAAAAATGGAAGTTGTAAAACCAGGATTCATCAACTTCTTTATCTCAAAAGATTACCTTTGCAAAAAAATTACAGAAGTAGATTCCGATTCAGAACTTGGAATTCCTAATGCAGGAAACAACGAAAAAATCATCGTTGACTATTCTTCTCCAAACATTGCAAAGGAAATGCACGTTGGCCATTTGCGCTCAACAATCATCGGAGACTCAATTGTAAGGACATATAAACAGCTTGGTTATGACGTAATCAAGCAGAACCACATCGGCGACTGGGGAACTCAGTTCGGAATGCTGATTGAACACCTTATCGACCTTGGTTGGAAAGATTCAAACGAACACACAATCAGCGACTTGAACGCACTTTACAAGGAATCAAAAGTAAAATTTGACTCTGACCCTGATTTTGCAGAAAGAAGTCACCTTCGCGTAGTAAAAATCCAGAGCGGCGACAAGGAATCAATTGATCTCTGGAAAGCACTTACAGACGAATCTAAAAAGCACTTTGGCGGAATGTATCAGCGCATGGGCGTTCTTCTTAATGACGAAGATTACTGCGGCGAAAGTTTTTACAATGACAAACTGAATGAAGTTGCACAGCAGCTTTTGGACAGCGGAAAAGCTAAAATGAGTAACGGTGCTGTCTGCCTGTTCCCACAAGGATTCCAGGGACGCGACGGAGAACCGGTTCCACTTATCCTTAAAAAGAGCGACGGCGGCTTTGGCTATGACGCAACAGACGTTACTGCGCTTGAATACAGAGCGCGCAAACTTAACGCAAAAAAAATTATTTACGTAACAGATACAAGACAGAAGATGCACTTTTCTATGCTGTTTCAGGCTGCGCGCGATGCACAGCTTTGCGATGACAGCGTAGAGCTTACACACGTTTCATTCGGTTCTGTACTTGGCCAGGACGGAAAACCGTTCAAAACACGAAGCGGAGAAACAGTTACACTTTCAAGCCTTCTGGACGAAGCTGAAGAACGCGCAAAAGAAATCATCCTTGCAAAGAACCCGGAAGCTTCAGGAGATTCACTTGCTTCACTTTCGCGCTCAATCGGTATAAGTGCAATCAAATACGCAGACCTTTCATGCGACAGAATCAAGGACTACGTATTCAACTGGGAACGAATGCTTGCATTTGACGGAAACACAGCCCCGTACATTCAGAATGCATACGTACGCTGCAAGGCTCTTGTTACAAAAGGCGAACAGCAGGGTAAAAAAGCAGAATTCCATCTTCTTTCAAATGATGACGAAAAGCGCCTTGCAAAAAAATGCATGGCAATCGGCACAGTAGTTCAGCAGGCTGCAAAAACCTACGAACCGCATCGCCTCTGCACATACCTTTACGATTTGGCATCAAGCTATCATTCATTCTACGAAAAGAATCCAGTTCTTTCCGAATCCGACAACAACATTCTTGAAACCCGTCTTGCACTTTCTGCCCTTGTAAGTAAAGTTCTTGCAAAAGGCATGTACCTGCTCGGCGTTTCTGTAATAGAAAAGATGTAGGTGTCAGAAGAGATTTTATAATAAGAGAAAGCAGCCTGAGTGAGAGGGGTTGCTTTTTTTTATAAAATTAATTTCTAGACAGCAAATAAAATGCATTTTTAGCACAAAAACTCCTATATATCTTATAGGAGTTTTTTATGGAACACGATTTTCTTACCCGATACCAGGGTCAGTACAAAGACAAGCTTTTTAAGTTCATCTTTGGCCGCAACGACGAAAACAGCAAAAAATGGCGTCTTGAACTTTACAACGCGCTGAACGGCACAAATTACACCGATCCCGACGCGCTTGAACTGAACACTATCGAAAACGTAATCTACATCACAATGCACAACGACATTTCGTTCCTTGTCGGCACAGAGATGAACCTTTACGAACAGCAGAGTTCGCGGAATCCGAACATGCCGCTTCGCGGACTATTATATTTTTCGCAGCTGTATCAGAATTACCTTACTAAAAACGGGAAAAACCTCATAAGTACACAGCTTGTAAAAATCCCTACGCCGGAGTTCATCGTTTTCTACACAGGCAGCGAAAACGATCCAAAAGAATGGACTTTAAAACTTTCCGACGCTTTTATGAACAAAGACAATTCCGGCGCCTACGAATGGACAGCAAAAGTGCTAAATATTCACCCGGTTTATGCAAAAGAACTTCAAAAAAACTGCAAAGCGTTGTATGATTACAGTTGCTACGTCTATAGAATCAAGAACAACATAAAATCCGGCATGAAAAACGACGAAGCCATTGAAGAAGCAATCGG
>JBGVIP010000017.1:0-35980 GCA_045123335.1 Treponema sp. | reverse complement strand
TCTGCTGAACGCAGATTTTTTTTACGGATTTCCTATTTTAGGCAAGCTGCCAGGTTTTTTTTATTTTAAAACATTTTTGCTTTCAGAAGACTTTTTTTATTAAAATATATTTTTCCTTTTATGGCAGCTACCTACGGCGCGGCAGCATAGCTGCCACGAGCTGGGTTAAAGGAAAATACGTCTGGTCAAGGCACGCTGGCGCTTAAAGCCTTGACTCAGCCGTTTTTAGGGTTTGTAATAAACCCTAAATCCTAAAAAATTGCTGAGCGCAGATTTTTTTAACGGATTTCCTATTTTGGGCAAGCTGCCAGGTTTTTTATTTAACAATACATTTTTGTTTTCAGAAAATTCTTTTCATAAAATATATATTTATCTTTTTATGGCAGCTACCTACGGCGCGACGGCATAGCCGTCACGAGCCTGTTTATAAGGAAAATCCTAAAAATCTGCTAGCGCTTAAAGCGTCACTTGCAGGCAAGTTCACCAAGTTTTCCTGCGGAAAACTTGCTTGACTCAGCCGTTTTTAGGGTTTGTAATAAACCCTAAATCCTAAAAATCTGCTGAGCGCAGATTTTTTTAACGGATTTACTATTTTGGGTAAGCTGACAGTTTTTTTTGCTTCATTAGTGCTTGTCTTCGGCGACCTTCGGTGCGACAGGCTTAAGGTGTACGCTTCGCGTACTTACCGGGTTTTCTGAAGAAAACTCGTCACCGGAGAGAAATGAAATGTTGGTGGTTAGCCTTCGGCGATCTTCGATTCGAGAGCCTCAACCACCGGAGTTTGGAGGGGGGAGTTTGGCCCCGGCATGGAAGGGTGGGAGCGGAGCGACCAGGATTTTGCGGAGCAAAAGACCGAGCGTTAGCGGGCCCTGGAACGCCGGTTGCAAAGGAGTGGCCTGGGAAAATCTTTTACTTAAAATTAACATCGTTTGTAACTATTTTAATTTTAAATGGTTATAATTTTAGTATGGTTTATATTCTTGAAGATGATGAGTCGATTAGAAAGTTGATTGTTTTTTCGTTGGAAAATCAGGGGTTTGAATGCAGGGCGTTCTGGAGTCCGTCTGAATTCTGGAAGGCCTTTGAGGCGGAAAAACCTGAGCTGATTCTGCTGGATCTTTTACTGCCGGAAGAGGATGGGATTTCCATTTTGAAGAAGATTCGGGATAATCCGGAAAGTTCGGAGATTCCTGTAATTATTTTGACGGCGAAGGATTCGGAAACTGATGTTTCTAACGGACTGGATTCTGGGGCGGACGACTATGTTGTTAAGCCGTTCGGGATGTCTGTGCTTGTTTCGAGAATTAAGGCGGTTTTGAGGCGCTGTGCTAATTCTTCGGATAACGGCTATGAAAAATATCTTTCGGCCGGGGACATTAAGGTTGATCTTTATAAGCATACGGCTTATTCGCATAATGAGCCGATTATGCTGACTCTTAAGGAATTTGACCTTTTGTCTGTTCTGATTGAAAATCGCGGAAAGGCGATGTCGCGTGAAAAGCTTTTGAATCTTATCTGGAATATTGATGCGGCGATTGAAAGCAGGACGGTTGACGTGCATATTCGTACTTTGCGCATGAAAATTGGGGATCTGAACGCTGAGTTGATTCAGACGGTTCGCGGGGTTGGCTACAAGGTTAGCTGATTTTTGCGGGTGGTGCTGAGGATGCGTTTCTCGGAGCGCGTAGATATGAGCATAAAAGCGGATTTTGTGGGGAAGATGGATGTCTGGCTTTTCTAAAATCCGCTTTTTTTGTTTTTGTTGTGTTTTTATTTTTTATGGACGTGACGGCTGTAAAATCAGTATATTTAAATAGAGGAAATGATTTGCAGCTAATAGAAAATAAGAATTTTGACGAAGAACGCGCTTTATACGGTTTAAGGGATTTTGAGGTAAGGAACTGTTATTTTGACGGTCCGGCTGACGGCGAGTCGGCTTTGAAGGAATGTTCTGGGCTTAAGGTTGTCGGCTGCAGGATGAATTTGCGTTATCCGTTCTGGCATATGGCTGATTCTGAAATCAGGAATTGTACTCTTACTGAAAATTGCCGTGCGCCGCTTTGGTATGATTCTAATATTTGTGTAAGCGGCTGCAGGATTTTGGGAACTAAGGCTGTTCGGGAATGCAATGGGGTTCGGATTTTGGATTCTACGGTGAATTCTCTTGAATTTATCTGGAAGAGTCGTAATCTGACAATTGAAAATGTAACGATTGAGAATTCGGAGTATCCGTTTTTTGAGGTTTCGGATTCCAAAATTTCTGGGCTTAATATGAAGGGAAAATATTCTTTTCAGTATTGCAGCAATATTTCTATAGAAAAATCAAATTTAGATACTAAAGATGCGTTTTGGCATGCAAAAGACCTTTTAATCAGGGACTGCGTTATTAAGGGCGAATATCTTGCGTGGTATTCTGAAAACCTGCATTTTATTAACTGCCGTATTATTGGAACTCAGCCGTTCTGCTACTGCAAAAACCTTATTCTGGAAAACTGTACGATGGAAGGGTGCGATCTTTCTTTTGAGCGAAGTTCGGTTCAGGCGGATGTAAAGGGAAGAATTGAGAGCGTAAAAAATGTTCTTTCCGGGAGCATTTCTGCGGATGAAATTGGTATTTTGATATCTGATGGTTCTGTTGTGGACGCGGATGATGCTGAAATTAAATGCGCTAAGATAGAAAAGGTTGAAAGGCTAGGATAGCGGATGTTTGGAAAGTAGAAAAAACTTTTTGTAAAAGAGATGTGGTTTCGAGAGCCTCAACCACCGTTGCTTTGAAAGAGATGTGGTTTCGAGAGCCTCAACCACCGTTACTTGGAAGGAGAGGTGGTTTCGAGAGCTTCAACCACCGTTACTTGGGGGGAGATGAGGTTTCGAGAGCTTCAACTAGTGTTACTTGGAGGAAGATGAGGTTTCGAGAGCTTCAACTAGTGTTACTTGAGTGGAGGGCAAAAAAAAACGCGGAACCAGTCAGTGTGCTTAACTGGTTCCGCGCAAGGGTTAGAAAACAGGGGAGGTTGCCTGTGTTACACTCTAAACTGATCTATCTGAGCACTGATTTTGTCGATAGATGTCTGGATTTTGTCTGAAACGCCGCTAAGAGCGGTTCCAGTATCATTGATTTTTCTTGCACCTGCTGCCATCTGGTTCATACTGTCTTTCATGACGAGTGAAGAACTCTGCAGGTTCTGCATTTCTTCAAGAATAGCTTTATTTCCTTCTGCCATTTCTACTGATGCATTTTTTACTTCCAATGTACTGTTGTTCATTACAAGCAAGGCTTCGCTGATCTGTTTTGAACCTTCATTCTGTTCTTCCATTGCTGAACGAATCTGAATGACAAGTTCATCTGTAGATTCGATTTTTCCGCTTACGGCTTCAAATGCCATGCTGGATTCATTTGAGGCTGTTACAACACCCATGATTGATTCCTGGATGCTGTTAAGCTGGTCTCCGATAGTCTTTGACTGAGCTGTTGATGTTTCTGAAAGCTTACGGATTTCGTCGGCAACAACGGCAAATCCTTTTCCTGCGTCTCCGGCATGAGCGGCTTCGATTGCGGCGTTCATGGCAAGGAGGTTTGTCTGTTCTGCAATTGCAGAAATTGCGGCGTTTGCTTCCTGAAGCATTGATGACTGCTGTTCAATCTGCTGGATTCGTTCATTTACGTCCTGCTGTTTTGCAAAACCGTGCTGTGCGTTTACGCGAAGGTCATTAAATGAAGAAGCCATTTTTTCTACTGATTCATTTACAGACTTGATGTTACCGATCATTTCTTCTACGGCGGCAGAAGCCTGTGTTACTCCTGAACTCTGAGTTTCAATCATGCGTTCAAGGGATTCGATGTTGGAAGCGATTTCGTTTACGGCACCGGCTGTTTCTTCTACACCGGCTGCCTGTGACTGGATCTGGTTTCCGACCTGTTCGATATTTGTAATAATCTGTGTAATAGCGCTGGCTGTGTCCTGTGTACTTGCATTCATGTCTTCGCCGGCAATACTGAGTTCATTCTTTGAAGACTTAACGTCTGAAATGATTTCCTGAAGTTTTGCGGCAAATGTATTGAATCCTTTTACAACGTAGCCGATTTCGTTGTTTGAATTGATGTCGATTCGTTTTGTAAGATCTGCATCTCCGGTTGCGATGTCGGAAATGGCTTTTTCTACAATGTTGAGCGGTTTTAGAGATCTGTAAAGGGCAATAATTCCGATTGCGATGAGGAGAAGTACTGATAATGCACCGCCAATAATAAGCAGGGCTTTTACTTCATTTACAAGGCCGTAAATCTGAATGTCTGGGATTGAGATGGCCATTGACCATGGGGTTCCTTCAATTGGTTTGTAAACGATAAGGTCTTTTCCGCTGCGAGCATTTGCATTAACCCACGTTTCGCCTCTTTCTCCGTTTGTCATTTTTGTTGCAACCGCAATCATGTCTCCGTTCTTGCCGTTGATTCCGCCTGTAATGCCGGTAATAAAATTTTTCTGCATTACAAATTCTTCTACAGGGTGAGCCATGACAAGGCCGTCACTTGCAAGAAGATAGCCGTAGCCCTTTTCGCCAATCTGGATGCGCTTAATTTCTTTTGTAAGCTTCTGGACATTTATAACTCCGGCAAGCATTGCGAAAGTGCGTCCGTGTTTGTCCTTTACGGCGCGTGTAATATGAACTACCGGCTGTCCTGTTGTTTTTGAAATTACAGGGTCATCAATGTAACGTTCTTTGCCTTCTTTCATGATGGCTTTAAAATAGCTGCGTTCTGCAATATTAGTTGTAGAGCCGTTATCATTGTGGCTTATGCCGTCAGGGCCGGCAAACATGATGTAGTCAAATTCACCGCGCATGTATGAGTTGTTTGGATGAGAAATCCAATCGTAGCATTCCCAGAGGTTCCCGTCTGCCATGACTTCATCATAAATATAAGCATTAAGTGCCTTAAAGTATCCATCAAGCTGGTTCTGGATAGCAGCTGTATAGCCGTCCATCATATTTGAATACATATCAAGGTCTTCTTCTACAATGTCTTTCTGTGCGTTAGCGGTAACAACTGCAATCTGGATTACGTTGATTAAAAGGATTGCGGCACCGATAAGTACAACAAGGTTCAATGTTAGACTTGTTCGTTTCTCTTTGTTATGTTTCATAGTAACTCCCTTAGTGATAGCAATATAATAATTTTATCATTGAATTTTGGATTGTCAAAAGGAATTTACATTTTATTTTTTATAATTTGTTATAATAAAAGATTTAGCGCTGTTTTTCGATTAAAGAATGTGCCTGCGGGAAAAACGCTTTTCATCTATAATAAAAAAAGTTCTGATGGTAAGATGTCTGCATGAATAATTTTGAAGAATTGAACTTGAATTTAAAGGATGAAGAATGGCCTTTTGAATATACGGATCATGACAGGGAAATTGTTAGGGCGATAGTTTTTGACGGTTCGACGGATTCGGAAAATTTTTATTTTGTTCAGGTTGAAAGAAACGATTATTTTGCGGACGGAACTTTTATTGAAACTTCTGGCGGCGGCGTTGAGAAAGGAGAAAATCTGGAGGAAGCTTTGAAGCGTGAGTTGAAGGAAGAACTTGGGCTTGAGGCAGAGGTTTTGTGCAAGATTGGCGTTGTAAGCGATTATTATAATCTGATTCACAGGCATAATATTAACAATTATTATTTATGCAGGGCGGTTTCGTTTGGTGAAAAAAATCTGACGGAAGAAGAGATAAGGGATTTTCATCTTTCTACTATTAGATTGTCTTACAGCGAGGCGGTAAAACGCTACGAGGCGGGCAAAAGCGCCAGATGGGGACGGCTTTTGGCGGCGCGGGAACTACCGGTTTTGAAGAAAGCGGCAGAAATTATGAGGACGTTATAATTATAAAAAAAGGCGGAAGGGAGAGAATAGTCTAAAAAAAACAGCCTGTTTTGCTGTTGTGAAAGCGGCAAAGTGGATGAAATTGATTGATGAGGTTGAATTTATGGAAAAAGTTGAATTTAAAACATTCGGAACATGTGCGCGGAAAATAACTTTTAAGCGCGATGAAGAAAACAGAATATTTGACATTGAATTTGACGGCGGATGCAACGGAAATTTAAAGGCGATTTCCAAGCTTTGCAATGGTATGAAAGCGGAGGAAATTGCGGCCAAGCTTAGAGGAAATCTTTGCGGTGCAAAGAAGACTAGCTGCGCGGATCAGCTTGCGAGAGCGGTTTCTGGGGAAAGTGCACAGTAGGGATTTTGAGCGGCAGGCTGGTCAATTGCAGTTTGAGTCGAAAATTATCTTTCTGTCCTTCTTGAAAAGAAAAGCCTTAAAGAATAGATATTCTAATTCTTTAAGGCTTTTTTACGCGATTATAATCTAAAAGAGGCTTAGAAGCGACCGCCGATTACAAGGTCATCGTTTGTTGGATAAACTACTACAGTCTGTGTTGTTCCATCTGTGAATGCGCCGTTAATTTCGTCATTAACTTTATCTAATGAATAATTATAGAGTTCGTTCATTGTAACTTTGCTGTCGTAGTTTGCATCTGCAAGTAAATCTACTGCATATTTTTTGCGACCGTCCCAACCCATTCCGTTTGACCAGAACTGGCTTGCAAAACCGATAACGTTTGACCAAGTCCAAGAAAGCTGTGTCTTGCTTGAAGAACAAATTACGTGGTAGCGTGTTGATGCCAATTCTCCAACGCGGCTGTCTGATTCTTCTGCTTTGAATGCTGAAACAAAGCTGTCTGCAAAAGTATCTTCCAATAAACCGCGGTTAATGATGTTTCCGGCGTGGCAACTTTCAATAAGAACTACAACTTCACCGCGAACATACTTATCAAGTAATGTTCTTACGCTTGCACCGTTCATATACTGGTCTTTTGGAAGTGCAATAACTCCTGATGAACCGCCATGAGCGTTAATGAATACATAACTGATATCATCATCATCTGTGTCTTTAAAGAATTCCTGAACTGTGTCTGTAATTTCTTTCAATGTAAGGTCTGTGTACATTTCAACTGCGACAAAATTTTTGCCGTCAATTTTCTGTTCTTTGAATGCGTTTGTCATTGCGTTGATTGTACCCATTGCAATTGCGCCGTTATCAATATTTGCAAAAGAAATTGCACGACGAGTTACGATACCGTCTGCATCTCCATCATGACCGTCGTATTCATAAACGTTGTTGTCACCATTGTCCCATGTAAGACCGTCAAAATAGCTGTTAACAGTTTCGCCAAGATCCCATGAACCAATGTAAACGTCGTACTGTGTACTTCCGTTTGTCATTGGAGTTGTCCAGTGATCTCCTTCAAGTGTACCGCGAATAGCTGTTGTTGGAACGTTGTGACCTACAAAATAAAGTGCTTCACCATATGCAGTAGTAGAATACCATCTTGGATTTGGATTTGAACCGCCTGCAGAAGTTGAACCAAGATATCTGAGTCCGGCAAATTTACAGTTAACTTCAACTCCAAGATCATATGAACCTGTAAGTGCCTTCCATTCAAATGCGTTGTCTGTTCTTACAGTATAAGTCCAGCCGTCAGCTTCTGAATAGTTACCGCGGTAAGCTACAGCCCACTGGCCTTTGAATGTACCTGCAAAATAAACTGCATTTCCATAACCAGGGTTCAGGTTTGAATAAAGAACGGCAGAAACAGAAGCTGCGTCAATGTCATCAGCGGCAGCTTTTGACGATTTTGCAGTCTCGTTTGCACCTGTGAACTTAACGATGTCAGAGTAGTCTGCATCATTACTACAAGAAAAGATTGAAAGTGCAAGACCTCCAATCAGAGCCAATTTTAATAACATTTTTTTCATAAATTCTCCTTTTTTTTAAATTTTTTTTTTAATTAATATGTTATTAATTGCTTAAAATTTAACATAAATTTAACAATTACATCTATATTTTTTTGTCCATACTTGTGTCACTTTGTGTCTTTATATTTAAACAATGGCATGATTTATGATAGTTCATTATTTTATTTTGTGATATTCGGATTAATCAGTATATTAAATGCATGACATATGGATACATTCGAGTAAGCACTGACAGACAGACTGTTGAAAATCAGCGCTTTGAAATTCTTGATTTTTGTCGCAATCAGAATCTTAAAATCAATGCCTGGATTGAAGAAACAATCAGCGGTACTGTGGACGTCAAAAAGCGTGAACTCGGTCGTCTTTTGCAGAATATCGAAAGAGGTGATTTGATTATCTGTTCGGAATTAAGCAGGCTTGGCCGCAGTCTTTTTATGATAATGTCGATTTTAAATCTGCTTATGGAAAAAGGCGCCCGCGTATGGACCATTAAGGACAATTATCGTCTTGGAGATGACATTCAGAGTAAAGTACTCGCGTTTGCATTTGGTCTTAGTGCCGAAATTGAACGAAATCTTATCAGCCAGCGCACAAAAGAAGCTTTGGAAAGAAGAAAAGCTGAAGGCATGAAGCTTGGACGTCCATGTGGCACTAGAAGTGAACATAGTAAACTTGACGGAGCAGAACTTGCTGTAAGCATAATGCTTCTTTCCGGTATAAGTGTTAATCAAATGGCAAAACTCTATGGAACACACCGTACCACAATTCAAAGGTTTATCAGCAAACGAAAACTTGACAATCGGGAAAATCTTAGACGGGTAAGTAAGATGGGATAGGAGGGGGAAGTCTCCCCCTGCGCCTCATCTAAAGAATCGGCTACCCCCTCTGCGGGGACACCCCGCAACGCCCCGAATTTTTATTTCAGCCCCGAAAAAATGTTAATCTCAAAATATGGAAAGATTAGCAATTTAAGCCAAAATCTTCAGTCCGCTTTTCACTTCTGCCGTATCGTGAGCAAGAGTGGATGACAAACATTCCGCTTTATGCTGTATGCGTGGTTTAGATAGAAAGGGATGTCTAATAAGTTCATAGCCTGCGGTCATTGAGTCCTTCGACAAGCTCAGGAACCACCTGTCGAAATGACCTATAACGCTAAATATGGTGGTATACTTCGTGCTCTTACGAGTCGAGAGCCTCAACCACCGCATTTTATTCTTATTAGACATCCCTTTATCCTTTAATTTCAAGGAATGCTTAATCTTTCGTAATAAGATTAGCAAGTTCTTCGATGAGTTTTTTTTCGTGCGGAATATGGCGGTACATGATAGATTTTATGTCGAGCAGAATTCCGTGGATTTTATAGTAAGGTTTTTCTGCTTCGTCTGAGGTCTGTGGCAAAACGTAATCTGCGGAAACATAACCGATGTTTTCTGGCGTTGGGGTGTTAGCGGGCATTATGAATGCATTGTAGATGTTTTCGCTTTTTATGAATGGACGTACTTTTGCAGGTAATTTGTTGCGGCTGTCAGGATTATCAATATATTGTGCATAAGCCAGCTGCTTTACGACACTTGCACTGTCCGGCAGGTGATTCGGAAGTTTTGTTGCACCGTAGCGGTAGTATTTTGAATCAAGGACAAAAATCTTTTGATTTTCATTTCCTCGGTTTGTAATCATGATTGTGTCAGGGCGGAGTGAATTTCTTTTTTCTGAGAAACTGAATGTCTTTGAATTCTTAAACTTCCAGTAAACTTTTGGATAGAATGAATCTTTGTCGCTTTCGCCATAAACTGAATCAACGAGCTGTTCCCAGACATGATGGAAGTTGTCGGTTCCAAAAATGAAATTCTTTTTTTCTCCGCTTGAATCCATTGAGTTTATTACATCGAGCATGTTCTTAAAAAGCAGAAGTTCACTCTCGTTGAATGTTGACGAAGCTTTTGTTTTTATGACGGCTGTAAAAAGATTTTTGTTGAATGCAAGCGGACTTTTCTGCGGAATATAGGAACTGAAAAGATAGCCGAGTTTTTCAAAACATTCGTGCACGCAGAATTTATGAATCAGTGTTATGAGTTCGTTTTCGTTATGATTCGTGTGGTGCGTTATAAAATCAAGATAAACCGCGCTTCCGTCTATAATCTGCGGGCGAACCTGTTTTATAGTACGCGCCCAGGAAATTTTCCCCGAAGTTGAACGCCTGTAAATCTGCTCTTTCTGCTGATAATATCCGTGATTCAAAAAATCATTGATGATGTAAAGATAAGCGTGAATCGGAAAATCAACTTCCTTGCTGTTCAAAAACGCAGAATTATTGAATGCAGATTCCTTGTTTGTAAAAGTTGAAAGCACGCTGATTAAGTTTAGAATGTCTCTGCGGACTTCCTTTTCGTCGTTAGGATTTGGCTTTCTGTAGCCGACCGGAAAATAAACAGAAAGCTTTCCGTCAATGAATCTAAGACCAACAAATTTATCTACCTGACCTTCATCTTCGTTAAAAGATGTGTTTTCAAAATAAACGCAAAGGTCGTAAAGAGACTGTTTTTTATTTTTAGCAAGGAGCGTTGTTTCGTTTGCTTCCATATTACACTTGTCCAGTCGGAACCATACCGACAGCTATTGTTGTTCAGATTCAATTGTTTCGGTGGTTGAGCTTGTGGTCCCTGAGCTCTGTCGAAGGGTCGAAACCACATTTCTTAATCCACAACTTTCATTGAACACATCAAAACCTTTTTCAAAGAATGTCTTTTGCAAGTCTTCAAAGTTTTTGATTTCTGTTCCAAAGATTTCCTGATGATAGAACTTGAAGGCATCATCCCAGAGATATTTAAGGACTTTGTTTGAAAAAAGATCTGCCTTGATTTCTTTGTTTTCAGCTTTTACAAACCAACAGCCAAGACGTTTGTCTTCCATGCTTGAAAGCCCACCTTCATTTGCTTTTTCACCAATAACAGAATTAATTGTTTGCTGAAAGTCTTTCCATGTTATTTTCTGATTAGCAACGGTGATGGTTGCATTCATCTGATTTGTGTCTGAACATTCGTTTTTAACAAGCTCCATATCCCAACGACGTTGGAAAGCGTTGTCAAGCGTGAAGACATTCTGGTCGCTTGTGTTCATTGTGGCGAGGAGAGAAAGGTTTGGAGGAAGACGAATGCCGGTGTTTTCTGTAAAGGTAAGGTTGTCTCCGAATTGAGCAGATTTTTCTCCGTGATTTTCTGTATAACCGTCTTGTGAATATTCAATAGGACTTCGCAAATAATTATTGATAAAATCGTTTTCCACACAATATTTGCTCCAACCTTCACCAAAAGTATTTCCACTTACGGTTTCACTTTTGTCGCCTTCTTTAATGCGGTCTAAGAGCTGGAATACATCACCAAAAATCGCCGCAGCATTTCCGCGGTTTATTTCTTCGATTATCAGATAGAATTTTTCTGAAGGATTGTGATATGCACGATACAATATTTTTGTAAAAGGCCCCGGCTTAAACTCGTATTTTACATCTCCGTTCTGAACCTTTGGCAAAACCTGCCCAATAAAGTCTGCATTCGTATATTCGGGATGAAATACAACGCGGATTTTCTGTTCATCAGGCAGTTCCTTAGTGTCTTCATCGATTTTGTGGGATTTGCCACTGCCTGGGACCCCGTAGTAGATGATTTGGGAGAAGTTTTTAGTGTAGGAAGAGATCAAATTCTTATCATTAAAAATTTCAAAAAAAGCTTTTTTATCATTTCTATCAACATTTACTTCCATTTTTCGTTCCTCCATTGGTATAACAGATATTTTGTTTCCTTCAATTTTCAACGAACCTGAATATCGATTTATTACATTTCTAAAAATATCAAGTTCACCAACATCTGATTTTAAGATCTTCTTACATAATGCTTCAAAATTATTTTCTGTTGGATTTTTGATTAAAGACTCTTCCAATGTACTTACGACGAATAAAGGTTTTTCAATATTCTCAAAACCTCTTGTATAAGGATTGGGAACATAATATTTTCTGAACCAAATACGCAAATACGATTCAGCCTCAGTTTCTGAAATATTTGATGAAAAACGAGGATGATAGATATTATTTTCATCTATGTAGTACAATGAGGTCTGAGAAGCAAATTGGTAAACTGTCTTTGCAAAACTTTCTCCCCATTTTGATTGTGCCATTATCGTTCTAAATTCATCTGCGGGTAATTCTTCCTTGGGAAGTGTTTCAACAATTTCACAAATCGTTTTTGGAGTTGCATTACGCCATCTGCATATTGGGTCAGCCATAATTACTCTCCCTTCAAAAGCTGAGGATAGCTTTCCAAAATTGATTCCATAATATGAATCAAGACATCAACAACAATTGAATTTCCAGCTTGTTGATAAGCTGAAGTATCAGAAACTGGAATTTTGAAAGAATCACTGAAGCCCATAAGTCTGAAACATTCTCTTGGAGTAAGTTTTCTCAATCGCCCATCTGTAGTTACATAGTTATCAACTCCAGCACGATGCATTTTGTGCATTGTAGTTAAAAGTGGTCGTGCAACTTCCAAATCAGTTTTTGGTTTTGAATAGAAATTCTTTGTTCCTGTTGCAAGAACATATTTTCTTACTTTTTCAGAAAGAAAATACTTCTCAAGATTTTCTTTTATTTTTTCTTTGGCTTCTTTTTCACTTTGAAAGACAAAATCACCATGCCAATTAAACTGCTGATTTTTCTTTTGGCATAATTGAATTTCTCCATCTATTTGCGTATAACGTTTTGTAAGATTTTTTTCTGCAGTTACAAAATCAACACCTTTTTCAGGAAGAAAATAACCACCTGGAGCGTTATCGATTAGAAAATCCTGCATTTTCTTTTTTAGTTCAATTGTTTTTGGAAATTCAAATTCTTTTTCAAGTTTCAAATCTTTTCTAAAACCAACTACAAAAACTCTTTCTCTGTTTTGAGGGATTCCATAATCTTTTGCATTGAGGACAGCTTTTTTCCATGTATAGTCAAGGTCTGTAAAAACTTTTGAAATGGTTTCCCATGTTCGTCCTTCATCATTACTAAGAAGTGCTTTTACATTTTCATAAATAAAAACCTTTGGACGAATTTCTTTTACTAGACGTGCATATTCATAAAAAAGCGTTCCTCGTGTATCAGCTAAACCTCGCTGTTTTCCAACCAAACTGAAAGATTGACACGGACTCCCACCGACAAATAAATCAACTTCACCTTTATATTGATTACCATCTAAGAAAGAAACATTCCAATGAAAATCTTTATTATCCAAAGAATAATTTGCCATGTATGTTTTCTTCACTTTATTGCTTTCTTCCCTACTTTTATAAAGAGAGTCAACATATTCCTTCCGCTTATCATAAGATTCAATTTTAGATAGTTCTTTTAATATGCGGAAAGAATTTATCTTTTCATGTAACATTCCTGTCCTTTGGCAAATGTCTTTTATTTTCCGAGTAATCTTATTTTCAGTCGAATTTTCAAGATTCATTTTTTTATAAACATTAACTTCTTCATTAGCCCGTTTAAGAATAAGATTTAGTTCTGTTTTGTAGAGCTTATCATCTTCGCCTTGAACATCAATTTTATTAATCTCAACTGTTAGGTCTGATAATTCTTTTTCGATTTCATTTATGTCTTCAGGAATTTTTTTAGAGAGAACATCGACATCTCCGTTATCACATGCAAAAACAATTTTGTGATTAAGGTTCATCCTTTCAAGAGCATGTTCTATAGCTCCAATTCCACTAAAAACTGTTGCGAGCCTAATAGGGGGCGTTGCGGGGGTGTCCCCCGCAGAAGGGGTAGGTCGTTCGCTACGCGAACTTACCGAGTTTCTTTCAGAAACTCGCGACGCGATGGGGGAGACTTCCCCCTTTGTACCGCACTTTAAACGGTCGTTTTTGGTGGCAGGGTTTTAATCAAAATTCCCCGATTTTGTTACAAAATGATAATAGAGCGAGTATTGTTGAAAATATTCAAAAGGAAAGAGTTTCTTTGTATATGAAATGAGAGAAAATTTTGTGAGAAGTTATATTAATTTTGAAATTCTTTCTTCTACCAGAGAGAGCATTTTTTTCTTGTATTCGTCGGTTAGAAAAGAATTGTTTATGAGTTCGTCAAACTCAGCTTTATAGGACATTAATTTATGAATCATTTTTTCTGCTGCTGCCTGATTGATTCCGCAGGATGCTGCGAAAGTCAGGAAATCAGTGAGTTTGAGATTTGATTTTTTTCCGTTCATAGTTAAAGCAAATTCTTCTTTATCTTCCGGGAGAACAATATTTACAGGAAGCAAATCGTAGGCCGGGGAAAGAGCGAAGGTTCGAGAGCCGGATTCACTTTCTATGAGAGAGAAATTTTTTAAGTGCATGTCGGAGTTTCCAGTGATGAAGCAGAATACAAGGCGGTAAAAAAACTCGGAAAGATCAAGTCCGCTTTTTGAAGAATACTGTTTTATAACTTTTGCACAACGCTCATACGAGGATTTGTATTTTTCTTCTGTAAGACGTTCTGAAAGCTGACAGAAATCTTCCATGGCTAAAAATTTTGTTTCTTTGTCGGAAAAATTGCGGTCAATGCGTTTTGTAATATATGCGGGACCGTCATCAAGTTTTATTAGTGCATTCGGAACAGTTTTGATTTTTGCGGTTTCAGCCATTCTCATTACAAGATTTTCAAGTTCCGGTAAAAATTCAAATTCTTCTGTCTGAGGTTTTAAAATGTAGCCGGAAGGATAACCGACGATTGTAAGACGCTGTTCTTTTTCTTTGGAAAGATGAAGGGAAAGTTTTTTCTGAACACCTGCAACCGTGAATCCTTTTGAGACTGTCTCTGTAGCAAATGTTTCAAGAGTTTCTTTTGAAATGTCGATTTTTGGAAACGCACCTTTGCCAAAAAAAGAATTGCAGCATTTTTGATGCCATTGATTTTCTAATTCTGATTTTGAAGCGTTCTCTGTGTTTATGATTTTACCGCAGCAGAGGCATCTTAATTCTCTCATAAATCCTCCAGAGAATTTTTGACAGACACATCTCCTACTGAATCTTTACAGGCTGCAAGCAGCAGACCGAATCTGTCTTTGCGGTCAATTTTCCATGAACGTGAAACAGCATTTAAAAGCCAGCCTTCTGGAATCAAGCCGTCAAAAAAAGGAAATAGGGTTTTGCTTTCGTAAGTCTTATGGGAAAGCGGTAACGTAAGGCTTACAGAAAGTGCACCCGGGTTTTTCAGATATTCTTCATCATAAGAAAAAGTGTAGCCTGAATCAGTTTCTGAAAGCCTACCGCAAAAAACATTCTGTACAAAAACAAATGCCGTTCTGTATGCAGAAGAATTTTCCTCGCTCATCTCTGCTCCTCTTTATTGATTTTTCCAGGCACAAGCTGGCAGTCAAACATTGAAAGAACCTGATTCACTTTGTCCATGCGGCAGGACTGTTTTCCCTGTTCCAAATCGCGTAAAAAACGAAGGCCTACACCGCACCGCATTGCGAATTCTTCCTGTGTGAGGGATGCTTTTTTCCGTTCGGACTTTACAAACTCTGCAACTGAATTCATGTCTATGATTTTATATCAGATAGGGTATAAATTCAAGCAAAAGTAAAGTAATTATATCTGTTCGGGTATAATTTAACTGTCAGAGAGCGAGTTTATACCCGAAAGGGTATCTTTGCAAAACAGAAGAAATGTCTACATAAATACTTAGAATTAATCCCCAAAAAAATGCGTAAATACGCAAAAATTTCAGTTGTAAAATGTTGCATTTTCTCTTATACAGGTGTATAATGAGAACTGAAAAAAATGCGTATTTCCGCAACTTTTTAAGAGATAATAATGATTAACAGACCGCAATATTTGAATAAACTGATCGCAAAAAAAGAAAACGGTCTTATAAAAATAATAACCGGCAACAGGCGCTGCGGAAAATCATATCTTTTGTTTACAATTTATCATCAATACTTAATAGAGAATGGCATAAATAAAGAACAGATAATTGAACTTGCACTTGATGAAACCGTAAATGCCAAATACCGAAATCCAATTGAGCTGGATAACTATATTCGTTCTCTGGTTTCTGATACATCAAAACAATATTATGTTTTTCTTGATGAAATTCAAAAAGTAGAAGAAATACAAAATCCTTATGTTGCAAATCCAGAGGCAAAAATTACTTTTGTTGACACAGCTCTTGGACTTATGAAACTTCCTAATGCAGATATTTATATAACTGGAAGTAACTCAAAAATGCTTTCTTCTGATATTGTTACAGAATTTCGCGACAGGGGAGATGAAGTCCGAGTTTATCCGTTGTCATTCAGTGAATTCTATAGTGCCTATTCAGGAGATAAAAGTAGAGCCTGGAGAGAATATTACACTTATGGCGGAATGCCGCTTGCAGTTACAAAAAAAACATCAGAAGAAAAAAGTAAGTATTTAAGAGATTTGTTTACAGGAACATATATAAAAGATGTCCTTGAACGCCATAAAATAATAAATGATAGTTCAGATCTTGAAGAATTACTCAATGTAATTTCATCATCCATAGGTTCTCTAACAAATCCTTTAAATCTTTCAAATACTTTTAAAACTAATAAAAAAAGGAATATTGCTCCGGAAACAATCAGCCTTTATCTGGACTATTTCAAAGATGCTTTTTTAATAGACAGTGCAATCCGTTATAACGTAAAAGGAAAGAAATATATCAGCACACCTCTCAAATACTATTTTGTAGATGTTGGTTTGCGCAACGCAAGGCTTAACTTCCGTCAGCAGGAAGAAAGCCACATCATGGAAAATGTCATTTTTAATGAACTAAAAATCCGTGGTTTTGATGTTGATGTAGGTGTTGTTGAACATAATATAAAAAATCAAGATGGAAAAAGTCAGCGTGTTCCTCTTGAGATTGACTTTATAGCAAATAAAGGAGATAGACGCTTTTATATTCAGTCTGCACTTAATATTGATGATGAAGCAAAAAAGCAGCAGGAAATAAATTCTTTGTGCCGCATAAATGATTCATTCAAAAAGTTTGTTGTAATAAAAGACAATATAGAACCTTGGCAGGATGACAAGGGAATCCAATACATTGGAATTGAGCAGTTTTTGCTTGAAGAAGACTGGCTCAGATAAAGACAGAGGTAAGAAAATGAAAGAAAAAGATATAGATAAAGAAGAAGAAAAAAACATCACCAAAAACGACCGTTTAAAGTGATGTGTTTGAGAGTGAAAAAATGCTGAAAGATTTATTTACAGAGTTTACAAATAAATACTTAACCTCAACGAAAGAAGAGTTTACAGATCATCCTATGGGAACTCTTCTAAGATCTACTATTCCAGATGAAATTTTTAAGACCCATATTATTAGCGAAAAAGATTATTTAATAAAAGGAAGTACAGGACAAGGAAAATGGGTTGAGATACCATGGATTGGTATTTTTGATAAAAGAATTACAACTACTGCGCAGGAAGGCATTTATATAGTTTATCTTTTGTCTAAAGATGGAAAATCTCTGTATTTAACTTTAAATCAGGGATGTACAAAAGTTAAAAATGAAAAGGGAAAAAAGGGCGCAATAAAATATTTACATGATACCGCAAATTTAATTCAGCAACAAATAAAAACTACATATTTTCAAACTGCCCCAAAAATAAATTTAGGTTCTAATCTTGGTGAAAAAGGTCAACTCTACGTAGATGGAACAATCTTTTTTAAGGAATACAAACAAAATTTGATACCTGATGACATAATTTTACAAGATGACTTAAAAGAGATGGTTTTCCTTTATAAAGAATATGCAAATAACTTTTTTAAAGATAAAAATCCAACAATATCCGACACTCCCCAGAATTCAAGCGAGGTACCAGAAATGAAAGAAGATTTATCAAATATAATTTATTATGGAGTTCCGGGAACTGGTAAGACTTATAAAATCCAGCAGGATTATATAAATAACGAGCAGAAGAAAGAAAATACAATAACTACAACTTTTCATCAGTCTTTTAGTTATGAAGAATTTGTTGAAGGCATTAAAGCAAAGGTAAATCCAGTTACAAATCAAGTTGAATATAAAGTTGAACCAGGTATTTTTTATAAAGCCTGTGAAAAGGCAGCGAAACTAGCGGGTTTTAATTCTGTTAAAGAAATGATAGAAGATAATGACAGAAAAGCAAAAATTCAGAGCGCTATTGAAGAGGGCAAAATTGTTTATTTTTGTATCGATGAAATTAACCGCGGAAACATTGCTTCTATTTTTGGAGAACTGATTTCTTTGATAGAAGTTTCTAAAAGATGTGGTGCGGATTCAAAAACCGAACTTGTAGTAACGCTTCCGTATTCGGGGGAAAAATTTGCAGTTCCAGCTAATCTGAAAATCATTGGCACAATGAATACAGCTGATCGTTCAATTCAGCTTCTTGATTCAGCCTTGCGCCGAAGGTTTCGTTTTATTGAATGTCAGCCTGAATATTCTGGATATAATCAAAAAGCTGCCGGGATATTAAAAGCCATGAACGACAGAATTCGTGTCTTGTTGGGAAAAGATTATCAGATCGGACATGCGTACTTTATGAATATTTCTAAGGAAAATGAAGATTTGGGAATTTTTGAATGTCTGAAAGATAAAATCATTCCACTTCTAGAAGAATATTTTTATGGTGAAACCCAAAAGATTAGAATGGTTTTAAATGAATATGAAAACCCTGCAGTTTCTGCAAATAATAGCTTTTATATAGAAGATACCGAAGCAATCAATTCGCTTGCAGATTATGAAGATTCAGTTCAGCTTTACAAATTGAATGAGAATTTGTCTTCTGTAACAGCAGACCAAGCAAAGAATTTTATTGATCATATTGAATAGAGATGAATAATATAAAAACAGCATTTGAGTATTCGGCGATTTATCCAGAAGGTGTCTCTTGTTACAAATGGGATACAGTTCTCCCCAAAAAGAGTTTTGAAAATCTATGGAATTTTATTCTTGAAAATTCTGATTCGGATATGGATTCAATTATGTCCATTCACTCAAAACTAGGTAAAAGATATATCAAAACCAGTAAATATGTCGGAACAATTCAGACTAGTGACGGTTTATCTATAGAAATTCTTCCAAAAATTTATGACCATGATGAATTAAATAAGGAACCAAAATATGATGCAAAAGAAGCACGAGAAGTTTTTCTAAAAATGCTTGCAGCTCTTTCGCAGGAAAAAGCAAAGACATTTCAATTTGCAAATGTTGAATCAAGAAAAAACTTTCCAATACTGGAATACTATATCTTTAACTATATTCAGGAAGTTGAAAAACTTTTATCTCATGGACTTAAAAATAATTATACTAAGCTTGATGAAAATCAGAAATTTCTAAAGGGAAAGCTTTTAGTTAATAAGCAGATTGCAAAAAATGCGGTTAATAAAGAGAAATTTTATGTACGATATTCTAAATATCTTTTAAATATCCCTCAAAATAGAATTCTAAAAACTACTTTGGATAAACTTTTCATAAGTTCTGCAGATTTTCAAAATCGTAACCACTTAAAAAAACTTCAATTGATTTTTGAAGAGATTCCTTTTTCTGAAAATGTTGATTTAGATTTACAGCAGGTTTTAAATGGAAACAGAACTTTTGCAATGTATGATTTATTGATGAAATGGAGTGCTCAAATTCTAAAGGGTAAAGGATTTACACCTTTTGCCGGAGAACACTACAATCAGGCACTTTTATTTTCTGCTGAAAAACTTTTTGAATGTTATATTGCAAAACTTTTTAAGAAATATGCCAGTGATTATGTTACAAATGCACAGCATTCAAAATTTTATTTGATCGACAGGCATCGTACCGAAAATCATGGGATTTTTAAAATCCGTCCGGATATGTTTCTTGATGCTAAAAATTCTGATAAAGCTGCTCAAGGAATAGAAACTCAAGATATTATTATTGATACTAAATGGAAATGTCTTGATGAAAAAAATCTTCGTGAAAATTATTTAATTGATGTAAAGGATATTTATCAATTATTTGCCTATGGAGAAAAATACGGTTTTAAGCTTCATAAAGGAAAAACAAAGCCTATTTTGATTTTACTTTATCCATGCACAAAGAACTTTAAAAATCCTCTTCCGCGTTTTGATTATTATGCTGAAAAAAACGATTATGGATTGTATCTTTATGTTTTGCCGTTTGATTTATCAGAAGAAGAACCTCAGTTTCAGATTAAAAAAATATTGAACATGGTAAAAGAAAAAAAGAAGTTCATTTCTCAAGAAGACATTTCTGAATATTGGGCAATACATTGAAAAAAAATATTTAGAATATTAAATTAAAAATGTGAAATTAATGAAACAAATCACCGTCAGCGGAGCTATCATTCTCCGCACAAGAGAGGTTTCGACTCTTCGACAGGGCTCAGGAACCACAGGCTCAACCTCCGTTATTAAAAAAGAAATCTTTGCAACTCAGCGCGGGTATGGTGACTGGAAAGGCTGGTGGGAAATTCCTGGCGGTAAGCTTGAGCCTGGTGAAAGTCCGGAAGAGTGTATTGTGCGCGAAATCCGCGAGGAACTGGCAACGGAAGTTCGTGCTGAAAATGAAATTGGAGTAGTGGAATACGACTATCCAACATTCCATCTTACGATGCACTGTATTTTGTGCACTATTGTTTCTGGTAAACTTGAGCTTCTTGAACATGAAGCTGCCCGCTGGCTTGATGCGGAAACTTTAAGAACTGTAAACTGGCTGCCGGCAGATGAACTTATATTAGATAAGATTGAAGAGATTTTGTGATCTGAACATACTTTTCCTGGGGTTTTAGGGGCTGGCCCCTAGGCAGGGGGTAGCGGACAAGACCGCAGGGAACGGAGTGGACGAGGACTTGGGAGCGCAGGGGGCTTCCCCCTTTTGAATTATAATTGTAAATTTTTTTTAATACGGTTGAAATTATGTTTTTTATGGCTTAGAATGTTTCTATACATAATAACATGATAAAAGGTTCGAGGAGTGTTATATCATGAAGAGCAGAAGAGTGTCGCTTAGTGTTCAGGTTTTGGCCGGTACGATTGGGTCTATGCTGGTTACGGCTTTATTTTTAAGCATTTCGTTTACGGTTCTTACTAAGCATATTATTGGCAAGTCTACGTTAAATTCTGTCAACCAGACGATGGAAACGCTGAACAAAAAGGTTTCTGGTATTCTTGGCGAATACAATGATATGGTTGTAAATCTTTCTAACGGCATTACCTATATTGAACCGCGCGAAAAGGTTCGCGACCTTGTTAACGGCATGGGTAAAAATATGAGTCAGGATACCATGCTTTACTTTGCAAGTTACGAGCAGCTTTGGGAAGGCGGCTGTGTTTATACTAACATTGGCTGGGTTCCGCCTGCTGATTTTGACATTCAGTCGCGCTTGTGGCATAAGATGGCTGTGACAAATACTGACAGGGTGAACTATACTAAGCCTTATACTGATGCAAACACTGGAAAACTTAACATCACTTTGAGTTATCGCGTTCTTAATTCGCAGGGTAAAGTGATTGGTATTGCGGCTGCGGACATTGTTCTTGATGCTCTTAGCGAGGCGGTTAAAAACATTAAGCTTTCGGAAAACAGTAAAATTCACATCATTACAAACGAAGGGCTTTATCTTACTAATGATGATTTTTCTGCAATCATGAATAAGAATTATTTTGATTCTGTTTCTTTTAAAACATACCGCAAATCTGAATATCTTAACGGAAGTGTAAAGGCTTTTACTGAAGGCAAGTCTTTTTACGGGGTTCAGCCTGTTGAAAATACTGACTGGTTCATTGTTGTTGAAGGTCCTGTTGCTGACTTTACGGGAGATTCAACTAAAATATTTGTATACGTTCTTCTTGGTCTTTTTGTAATTATTCTTTTGATAAGTGTGGTTGATGCATTTATTTCAAGTCGCGTTTCCAAATCATTTAAAGAAATGGCGGCCGGATGTGAAAAAATTGCGCACTGTGATTTTTCTACAAAATATCCTGATTATTCTACGAAAGAAGCTTCTCTGCTTTCTACAGGCTTTAACCTTTTCTCTGATCGTCTTGAAAATATGATTGGAACGATTACAAATTCCAGTTCTACGCTTGATGTTGTTTCGCAGAATATGAAGCAGAGTGTTTCTGTCGTTTCTGATTCCATGACTTCTATTCGCGTTAGCATTAACAATGTTGAAGAACAGGTGCAGAAGCAGACTGAAGGTTTTTCTGAAACTTCGGATGTCATTAAGGAAGTTACTTCCAGCATTTCTACTGTAAGTGAAATGATTGATTCGCAGACTGCAAATATTCGCGAATCTTCTTTGTCTGTTGAACAGCTTGTTAAATCTATTGAACAAATCAGCCGCACAATGGAAAACATGACAGAATCGTTTGCTGTTCTGGATCAGGAATCTAGAAACGGTATGGAAAAGCAGGAAAAAGTAAATGAACGCATTTCGCAGATTGAGCAGCAGTCGAAAATGCTTCAGGAAGCAAATACTGCAATTGCGTCTATTGCCGCGCAGACTAACCTGCTTGCAATGAATGCTGCGATTGAAGCCGCTCACGCCGGCGAAGCCGGAAAGGGGTTTGCTGTTGTTGCTGATGAAATTCGTAAACTTTCGGAAACTTCTTCGAACCAGTCAAAGACTATTGGTGAGCAGCTTAAAAACATTCAGGACAGCATTTCTGAAATTGTTATGGCTTCTAAGGAAACGAACACTGCGTTCTCTGGCGTTTCGATGCGCATAAACGAAACGGATGAGCTTGTAAAGTCGGTTCGTTCTTCGCTTGTAACACAGAATGCGGATTCTAAAAATGTAATGTCGTCTCTTTCTGTTATGGACAAGACGGCAGAAAACGTACGAGACGCTTCTGTAAAAATGGCAGATGGAAGTCGTCATGTTCTTAAAGAAATGGAAAAACTTAGTGCATCGCTTGAAGCGGTTCACAAAAGCATGGTTGAAATGTCAGAGGTTGCACAGAGCGTTGTTCAGAGCGGAAGCCGTCTTGACCAGTGTGTAAGCGAACTGGACACAAACGTTACTCAGCTTAGCGATGATGTAAGGCAGTTTAAGAACGCTTAAATTTTCCAATTTTCTTCGCATTAAATAATAATGCCGCTCATTGTCACTTTTTTGCGTTATAATCCTTAATAATTAATCATAAGGAAGAGGCAAGGGAGCGGTCTTTGATGAAAGAAAAAATTTATATTGCGATTGATTTGAAATCTTTTTATGCCTCTGTTGAATGTCGCGAGCGAGGGCTGGATCCGCTTACGGCTAAGCTTGTTGTTGCGGACAAAAGCCGTACCAGTAAGACGATTTGTCTTGCGGTGACTCCGGCTCTAAAGGCATACGGGCTTAGCGGGCGTTCCCGGCTTTTTGAAGTTGAAGCAAAGGCGCGGGAAATCAAGCGGCAGACAGGAAAGGAACTTGAGTATATTGTGGCAGTTCCGCGGATGGCGCTTTACATTCAGTATTCGACCCGCATTTACAATGTGTACCTGCACTATTTTGCGCCGGAAGACATTCATGTCTATTCGATTGATGAAGTTTTTATTGATGCGACCAGTTATATTCCTTTTTATAATATGTCGGCCAGGGAGCTTGCGATAAAGGTGATTCACGATGTCCTTGCGGAAACTGGAATTACTGCGACGGCTGGAATTGCGCCGAATCTTTTTTTGTGCAAGGCGGCTATGGACATTGTGGCAAAGCATATTCCTGCGGATAGTGACGGGGTAAGAATAAGCGAACTTGATGTTGTGGAGTACCGGCGGCAGCTGTGGAATCATCAGCCGATAACGGATTTCTGGCGGGTGGGGAAGGCTACTGCGCGGCGGCTTGAAAAATACTATATCCGCACTATGGGGGATGTTGCCCGCATGTCCTTGAAAAATCCGCATTTTTTGTATGATGAGTTTGGAATTGATGCAGAGATTTTAATTGATCACGCCTGGGGGATTGAGCCGGTCGGCATGAAGGAGATTAAAAACTATAAGTCTGAAGCTAAGAGTCTTGGGAGCGGGCAGGTTCTGCATGAACCGTACAATTTTGAAAAAGCAAAAATCATTGTGCGGGAAATGGCGGAACTTCTGGCGCTGGATTTGTTTAAGAAAAAGCTGTTTACCGGTTCAATTACGCTTTATGTAGGCTATGACGTAGAAAGTCTTGAAGTTCCTGGCTTTGACGGCGAAGTTGTGCGCGACTATTATGGCCGCGAAATGCCTAAGCCCGCACATGGAAGCTGGTCATTTGGAACGGAGACCAATTCTTCCAAGTTGATTGTAGAGGCGTTCGTTTCGATTTTTGAAAAGGTTGTGAATGCTCGCTGGCTTGTACGCAGGGTAAATATTACGGCGAACGGCACAAAGCCGATGAGCGCAAGGCAGCCGAGTCTTTTTGACAACGTGGACGAGCGGGACGGCGGACTGAATCAGGGGAAAGAAAACAGTCTTCAGAAAGCGCGTCTTGAAATTATCAACAGATACGGAAAAAATGCGATTTTAAAAGGGATGAACTTAGAAGAGGGCGCAACCACCCGCGACCGCAACAATCAGATTGGAGGACACAAGGCATGACGCAAGAAAACTACGACGACATCATAAACTATGACTGGAACTACGATTCTCTTCCTAACCGAATGCTGCTAAGTCAGCGTGCAAAAATATTTTTGCCGTTTGCGGCTTTAACGGGGTACGAAGAAGCGCTGCAAGAAACGCTGCGTGCGGAAGTTTCGGGGATGGAAGAGAATTAAAGATCGGAATAATCTATATCAGGCGCAATCTGGAAGGTATAGTCAGGATAAAAGCCCGACTTACAGGAAAAACTTGTAGGTGCAAAGGACTTAGTAACACTATAAGTGTAACGAGTCCTAATACGACCTTCCGTTTTCGGAAGGTGATACACCAATAAACTGTATATTTGAATTAATGGCTTAAAAAAATCAATTTCAGAAGAACGCCTTGCAGTTTATCGTGCAGATGGGGTAGCTGGTTGCGTCAGAAATGTTATTCAACAACAGCTACTGCTTCAATTTCTACGAGTGCGCCTTTTGGAAGGGCTGCAACTTCAAAGCAACTGCGGGCAGGTTTTGAAACAAAGTATTTTTCGTATACTGCGTTGAAGGCGGCAAAGTCAGAAATGTGGGCGAGGAAGCAGGTTGTTTTTACTACTTTAGAAAAGTCTGAGCCGGCAGCCTTTAAAATTTCGCCAATATTTTTGATTGCCTGTTCTGCCTGAACTTCGATTGTAGTTCCTTCGAGTGCTCCGGTAGCTGGATTGAGCGGAATCTGTCCCGAGGTGTACAGAAATCCGTTTGCTAAAATTGCCTGTGAGTATGGACCGATTGCGGCAGGTGCTGATTTTGTTGCGATTGTTTTCATGTTTGACTCCTATTAGATGAACAGTGTTGCATCTGAAGTTTCGCAGCTTCCAAGGAAAGTTGCAACCCCACTCAGTTCAACGCCTTCTATAAATTCTTCATTAGTAATAATTTTGACGTTTGATATGTTTTCTGATTCCTATATTATATAAAACCAGTTTTTATCCTGTATGACTTCTTTTTTCTTACCGGTGTTAATGTCAAGTTCCTGATTTTTGATGCTGACTTTTGCATCTGCTTCTATTGATGAAGTTATAAAAGCATTGCCGCCAATTACGGCATTTCTGCCGATTACTGTGTCTCCGCCAAGAATCGAAGCGCCCGAATAAATAGTAACATAATCTTCGATTGTCGGGTGACGTTTCTGACCTTTAAGTTTTTGTCCTGCCCTTGTAGAGAGGGCGCCAAGTGTAACTCCCTGATAAATTTTTACATGCTCGCCGATAACTGCTGTTTCACCGATTACGACTCCTGTTCCATGATCGATGAAAAAGAATTTTCCAATTGTAACGCCCGGATGAATGTCAATTCCTGTTTTAGAGTGCGCATATTCAGTCATAATTCTTGGAATTAAAGGGACATTTAACTTGTAAAGTTCATGCGCAATTCTATTTATTGCAATTGCCCATATTCCTGGATAGGCAAGTATGATTTCATTTTTATTGAATGCCGCAGGATCGCCTTCATAAGCGGCCATAACATCTGTTGCAAGATATTCGCGGACAACAAGAAGTCTTTGCAGAAAAGTGCGGATAACATATTCTGTTTTTTCTTTTATTGTAATGCCTGCTGCACCATTTTTGTCCAAACATTCCGGGCACTGATGCAATGCAAGCGTGATTTGCTTATCAAGATTGTAGACAACATCTTCTATTAATGAATTTATATAACTTGAAAGATTATAAAATTTAAAATTTTTCTCACGGAAATATCCCGGAAACACAATTCTGAGTAATTTGCGTGTAATTTCATGAATTACATCTACATCAGGCTGGCTGTTAAATTTTACTTCTTCTATATGTGTATCATTTTTATAATTGCTTATGAGAGTGTCTACAATTTCTCCGGTTTCATAATTTTCCATAAGTTTCCTCAAAGATAAAAACAAAGGCTGCTGCCGCAAACAGTAGCAGCCCCTGTTTTTTAGAATGTATGAAGGACTCTAACGAGTGCATCAACGTCATCCGGCGAATTGTAAATTGCCAGAGTTGGTCGAACGCTTCCTTCAAATCCAAAATGTCTTAAAATCGGCTGGGCGCAGTGATGACCTGTTCTGACAGCAATTCCATAAGAATTAAGCCGCTGTCCAACTTCTTCATCGTCGTGTCCATCCAGTTTGAATGAAAGAACGCCTGCTTTATTAGACGGTTCACCTATAAAGTGAAGCCCTTTTACAGATTTCATTTCTTTAATTGCATACTGGGTGAGTTCATGTTCCCACTGGGCTACCGAAGTCATTCCAATGCTTTCAAGATATTCAAGCGCTGCTCCCAAGCCTACAGCATCTGCTATAGAGCCAGTTCCTGCCTCGAATTTGTTTGGAGCCGGATTGTAAATTGTCCGTTCAAACGTAACATCTGCAATCATGTTGCCGCCGCCATGATATGGTCGGGCTGCATCAAGGAGTTCTTTCTTACCATAAACACCACCGATTCCTGTAGGTCCGTAAACCTTGTGTCCTGAGAACACATAGAAATCTGCGTCGCTTGCACTTACGTTTACCGGAAGATGTGCGATTGACTGAGCTCCGTCTATCAGAATTCGAACTCCATGGGCATGCGCAATTGCAATAAGTTCTTCAATAGGAGTGATTGTTCCTGTAACATTCGAAACCTGTGTTACAGAAACAAATTTAGTTCTCTTTGTGAACAGTTTTTCGTATTCAGAAAGAAGAAGTTCTCCTTTTTCATTTACTGGAATTACTTTTATTACAGCGCCTGTTTCTTCTGCAATAAGTTGCCAAGGAACGATGTTTGCATGGTGTTCCAGAAGACTAACGATGATTTCATCACCTGGCTGCAAAGTAGGTTTTACATAAGCATTTGCAACAAGATTGATTGCCTCTGTTGTTCCTCGCACGAAAATGATATTTGAACTTGAAGGCGCGCCTATAAAGCGGGCAACAATGTCCCTGGCATGCTCGTAAGCATCAGTTGAACGAGCCGCAAGAGTATGTGCTCCACGGTGAACGTTTGAATTTTCATGTTCGTAGTAGTATGTGAGGCGGTCAATCACCTGACGCGGACGCTGAGTTGTTGCACCGTTATCAAGCCATACAAGGTCGTTTCCGTTGATCTTTTCCTGCAAAATAGGGAAGTCGTCGCGAATTTGCTGCAGGGTTTTTGACCCTATGATAATGCTTGAATTGCGTGAACTTCCGCTTGCTTCGCTGGAAGAAAATTTTTTGTCTCCGCCCAAAGATGTCGGTGCATTGATTGCTTTTTCATTCTTCTGTCCTTCTTCCTGAGAATAAACCTTTGGAGAATAAGAAATAGAAGAATAGTCAGTCTTCGGAGTTCTCTGCGAAACTGCATTCTGTGAAACTTCTTTTGGCTGAATGTCAGCTGGCGACGCAACTTTATTTACTTCACCAAGGAAAGGATCTTCAAAAGAAGCAAAACTTGGATCTTTCGGAATGTTTCCATAGGTTGAAAGTGTGTTTTCTGCGTGATTAAGGAATTCCCCGTATGCCGGACTTTCTTCAGTCGCAAAATGAGAGTATTCATCTACTGTTGCAGGAGCACTTGGCTCTCTGCTGGCTTCTGCAGCTGCCGCTGACTGCCCCTGTGAGCCGAAGTTGCTTACATATTCCTGACCGAATGATTGCGAAGTTGCCTTTTGAGCCGCATAAGCCAGAATTGACGTGTCGCCCGTTTTTGCAAGGTTTTCAATTCCTTCCGCACAGATTTCTGGCTCTGGTTTCAAATCCGGGAACAGAGAATTTGCAAGCTGCTCAAGCTCCTGAGCACTTGGCAAATTATATGCCTGTTCGTTATTCGTAATCATAGTATTCACCTACCTCTACATCTTCGAGAACTGCGATGGCGTCATCAGCAAGAATAGCCGCAGAGCAGTACAAAGATAAGAGATAAGATGCAACACCTTTGTCGTCAATTCCACGGAATCGGACTGAAAGACCTCTTGAATGTTCGTTCTTCAGACCAGCCTGGAAAAGACCGATTACACCGCGTTTTGCTTCACCGGTGCGAACAAGAAGGATGTTTGTCTTTCCGCTCTGTGATTCTGGTTTTTTGAGACCGTCAACAAGCAATTTGTCTGTTGGAATAATTGGGATTCCACGCCATAAGATGAATGTTCCGCCTGCAATATTTGCAGTTACAGGTGGTACACCGCGACGAGTACATTCACGTTCAAATGCAGCAATTGCGCGCGGGTGAGCGAGGAAGAAACTAGGCTCTTTCCAAACTTTTGAAATAAGTTCATCTAAATCATCTGGAGTAGGGCGGCCGTCTTCTCGAATAGGACGAATTCTCTGTGAATCCGGTACATTTTTCAGAAGACCGTAATCATCATTGTTTATGAGCTGGCTTTCCTGTCTTTCTCTAAGAGAATCGATTGCAAGGGCAAGCTGCTCCTGAACCTGATCATAAGGAGATGAATATACATCCTCAATGGCTGTGTTCACATTGATGATTGTAGAAATAGAGTTTAATCGGTATTCACGAGGCTCTGTCTCGTATTCAACATATCCGTCAGGAATGATGTCAGATTTTTTTGTCTGTGAACAAAGTACATCAAGAGGAGTGTCTCCTTCGACTACCTTATTTACACGGAAAATTCCTGTTTCAAGTCCCTTGAATTCGAGAACTTTTGTAAGCCATTTTGGTGTAAGTGCACCATACTGCGGCTTGGTTTTTGTGACATTGGCAAGGTTATATGCTGCCTTAGCATCCAATGCATTAATTTTTTCTTCTTTGTCTGCCATACTGCTGACCTCCTATAAAAATCACCGTCAAAAAAACGATGTTTATTCATGTTTTTACAACCATGCACCTTCATGAGGGAAAATTATGCTTTTTGCAGCTTCAATTCCGCCCTTCAAGTTGTACATAGGTCCTGTGTAACCCGCCTCTCGTAGAGTGTTGATTGCTAGAATACTTCGCTTACCTTCGCGGCAAACAAAGATTGTGTCGATTGTAGGATCTAGTTCTTTCTGACGGCGAGCCAGCTGTCCGATTGGAATTGCAATTGCATCCGGGAAGCGGTTAATTGCACGTTCATGTGGTTCACGAACGTCAATAATTGTCATTTTGTCTCCACGTGCAATACGGTCAGCAAGAACTGTAGCCTCAATACCTTCAACAGGAACTTCATTTTCGTCCTGTTTTAATCCACAGAATTCTTCGTAATCAAAATCTTCTACTTCAGTAATGGAAGGGTTAAGTCCGCAGAGAGGACAGTTATCATCCTTTGTGATTTTTACTTTTGCAGATGTAAGGTTCCATGCATCAAAAATAAACGCTTCTCCAAGAAGTACATTTCCTCCGCCAATAATCAACTTTAGGATTTCCGTTGCCTGAATGCTTCCGATGATTCCTGCCAGAGAACTTATAGAGCCGCCTTCTGAACATGTAGGGATAAGACCTGCCGGCGGAGGAGAAGGGAAGGCACATCTATAGCATGGTCCATGCTTTGCGTCATACACTGAGACTTGCCCTTCATACTGATAGATTGCTCCAAATACATCAGGTATACCAAGCAAGGCGCAAGCATCGTTTATAAGATAGCGTGCTTTATAATTATCAGTAGCGTCTGCAACGATGTCATAATTAGCAATGATTTCCTTGATGTTATCGGCTTCAAGTTTTGTACTGTAGGTTTCAACATTAATGGATTGGTTTATTCCCTTGATTTTATCTTTTGCCGACATTGCTTTAGGTCTTTTTAAATCCCTTCTTCCATAGAGAATCTGGTTCTGCAGATTATGGAGGTTTACTACATCAAAATCGGCAATTCCGATTGTCCCGACACCTGCTGCCGCAAGGTATTCTGCTAATACTGAGCCAAGGGCTCCAAGTCCACAGATTAAAACTTTTGCCGCTTTTAAATTTTTTTGTCCTTTTATACCAATTTCACGCAGCATAAGATGCTTTGAAAAGCGTTCAATTTCCGCATCATCCAGTTTTGTTTCTTTCCTTCTTTCCTGATCTATTACGGATTCTACCGGTGCCCCCCCTGCAATTGCCGGTATGATCTGTACTGTGTCACCATTCTGCAAAGAGGTTTCAAGGTTATTTAGATCCTTTATGTTCACATCGTTTACATAGATATTTATGAACGGACGAAGAAAATTATTTTCATCATAAAGTGCTTTAGAAAAATCAGGGTATTCATCTGTTAAATATGTGAGAATTCCTTTGATGGAATTTGTGTCTAATAAAAATGAGGCATTTCGACCTAAGAATGTTCTAAGCGTTGCGGAAACAAATACTTTTATTGACATATAAGTTCCTCCTCTGAGAATTTTTTGAATTCAAAATCGTCTATAAAGGAATAGCTTTTTATATCTGTAGCCTTTCCATCTAAAACCTGTACAATCGGATATGAGAATCCCGGGAAAGCAAATGCTTTGTCTTTTTCAGAAGCAACGGCTTCGAAATTTGCATGTGAGTGATAAAATCCAATCACATCCAGATTCTGCAGAATTGCCGCCTGTTCTACCTTTTGTAATTCTTTTGGAGAAACAGAAAATTCCACTTCCTTAGAAGCTGCAGAATTTTCCAGCGGTAAAACAGCAATAACTTCTCTTTGACTTGC
The DNA here is from genome assembly GCA_045123335.1 of Treponema sp. Lineage (GTDB taxonomy): Bacteria > Spirochaetota > Spirochaetia > Treponematales > Treponemataceae > Treponema_D. The sequence continues at coordinate 5,015 of JBGVIP010000017.1, read as the reverse complement.
TCCCTGTTTTCCAAGAAGAACTCCTACGCATTCTTCCGGGAAGGTCTTTTCTCCATGGCGTTGTATTTGATTAATAAATTCCTTTTGTATTTTAAGCATAAACTTGACGCTCCTATTGCCTACTATATTGATAGGTAATTAGAGCGTCAAATAGAATATTCCTATATCAGATATAGATATTTTTTATAAATTGAATGGTAGAACATGGGTGATTTATATAACTAAGTTACTAAAAGTTTTTTTATCATCTATATATAATGTCTTTTTTTGTTCTACGAATATTATAGAAAGTAATTTATCCTGATGATATAATAAATTGTGTAATGTTAAAACAACCGGATCAATGCAGATGGTTTCTGCTTAGGGGGTAGAAATGCTCATTTCAACTAGAGGGCGGTACGCTTTAAGAGTTTTAATTGATATTGCAGAAAATCAGGGGGAAAACAATTATCTTGCACTAAAAGGAATTGCGGAAAGACAGGAAATCAGCCAGAAATATATTGAAGCAATTATGACATTGCTTTCAAAACATGGTCTTGTAGATGCAGTTCATGGAAAGGGCGGTGGATACAGGCTTAACCGAAAGCCTGAAGAATATAAAGTTCGCGAAATTCTTGAATTAACAGAAGGAACATTGGCTCCTGTTGCCTGCCTTGAATGTAACGCCGAAAAATGCGAAAAAGAAGATAAATGCCGTACCATTAAGATGTGGAAAGACTTATATGAAAATCTGAAGACTTTCTTTGATGGTTATTCAATTGCAGATATGATGAAATAAAATTTAATTTACCTATTGCAATACTAGGTATACAATATTATAATAAACCTACCAAACTAATAGGTAAAAATGCGAGGTTTATTTATGTCAAATATTTATTCATCTATTGATCAGTTAATTGGAAAAACACCACTTGTTGAGCTTAGTAATATTGAAAAGGGATTTGCTCTTGAAGCAAAGATTTATGCAAAAATTGAATATTTTAATCCGGCTGGTTCTGTAAAAGATCGTGTTGGTAAAAAGATGATTGATGATGCAGAAAAAGCAGGAAAGCTTAAGCCGGGTTCAGTTATAATTGAACCGACATCTGGAAATACAGGAATTGGTCTTGCTTCTGTTGCTGCTGCTCGCGGTTATAAAATCATTATTGTAATGCCTGAAACCATGTCCATTGAACGACGCCAGATTCTTAAGGCTTATGGTGCAGAGCTTGTTCTTACAGAAGGCGCTAAAGGTATGAAAGGTGCAATTGAAAAAGCAGAACAGCTTGCAAAAGAAACCCCAGACTCTTTCATTCCGGGACAGTTTGTAAATCCTTCAAACCCTGCTGCTCATTATGAAACAACAGGTCCGGAAATCTGGGAAGATACAGACGGTGATGTAGATTATTTTGTTGCAGGTGTTGGTACAGGCGGTACTGTTACTGGTGTTGGAAAATACCTTAAAGAAAAGAAAAGTGATGTGAAAGTTGTTGCAGTTGAACCAAAAGGTTCTGCCGTTCTTTCAACAGGTGTTCCTGGTCCTCACAAAATTCAGGGAATTGGAGCAGGCTTTATTCCAGATGTTCTAGATACAAAAATCTACGATGAAATCATTCCTGTTGATGATGCTAATGCATTTTCAACAGGAAAACTTATTGGAAGGAAGGAAGGTATTCTTGTAGGGATTTCTTCTGGCGCCGCTTTATGGGCTGCAATTGAAATTGCAAAACGTCCTGAAAATAAAGGTAAAAAAATTGTTGTTCTTCTTCCTGATACAGGAGACCGCTATCTTTCAACAGCTTTATTTGCAGATTAATATAATTTAAGGAAAAGTAATATGTTGAAAATATCTACAAGAGGGCAGTATGCTCTTTTGATTATGACAACCTTGGCAGAGCAGGATACAGAAAAATATATTCCTCTGAAAGTATTGTCACATAGACATAATCTCTCTGTTAAATATTTGGAACAGATTCTTAATCAGTTGAGTAAAAGCGGACTTGTGATTGGCTTGCGTGGAAACAACGGTGGTTATAAGCTGAATAGAAATCCTGAAAAATATACAGTAGGCGAAATCTTGCGTTCAACAGAAGGTGAAATTAGTACTCATTCCAATAAAGAAGGAAATCAGGTGAGCAACGTAGGAAATGAATCTTTCTGGCAGGATTTTGACAAGTTGGTAAATGGTTTTCTTGATGAAACTTCTTTATCCAGTCTTGTAGAAAAGAATAAATCTTTTACAGGATTTGATTACTATATTTAGGTTTATTTTTAATATTCTAAAAGAATTTAAAGGGGCTGAACTTAATCAGCCTCTTTTTTTATTTAAAAAAAATATAAAACCTATTGACTAAGTAGGTAAATATATATATCTTAATTATACAAACCTACTAATACAATAGGTAAAACTAATAACAGGAGGTCTGAAAATGATTTTTAAGTTCAGAGTTGAAGGTTCTGTAATGAATAGACCTTCATGTTGTATGATGTGTCATTAATTTCAATTTTAAGCAGTCATACAAAAAATAAACAACTTTAATGAGGAAATAATTATGAAAAAATCAATTTTTGTTAAAACAATTCTGGCAGCTGTAGCTGTAACATTAGTAGCAGTAACTTCGGTAAGTGCAAAACCAAAAGAAAAGAAAGAAAAGACAATCACTTTGACGAATGTTTCTTATGATCCAACTCGTGAATTATATCAGGCTTATAACAAGGCATTTGTTAAGTATTATAAAGAAAAGACTGGTGTTAATGTAGAAATCTCTCAGAGTCATGGTGGTTCCGGAAAACAGGCTCTTGAAGTTGCAAACGGTAATGACGCAGATGTTGTTACTCTTGCTCTTGAATGGGATGTTCAGGCTATTGCTGATGCAGGACGCATTACAGATAAAAACTGGGTTAAAAAGTTTCCGCTGGATTCTTCTCCTTATACATCAACAATTGTTTTCCTTGTAAGAAAGGGAAATCCTAAGAACATTAAGGACTGGAATGATATTGTAAAACCTGGAATCGGTGTAATTACTCCTAACCCAAAGACTTCCGGCGGTGCACGCTGGAACTATCTTGCTGCATGGGCTTATGCAAAGCAGCACAATCTTGATGCAAAGGACTTTATTAAAAAACTTTACAAGAACGTTGTTGTTCTTGATTCTGGTGCCCGCGGTGCAACTAACAGCTTTGTTCAGAATAAACAGGGAGATGTTCTTCTTGCATGGGAAAATGAAGCATTCCTTTCAATTCAGGAAGATCCAAATGGTTATGAAATTATTACTCCTTCAATTTCAATTCTTGCACAGCCAAGTGTTGCAATTGTAGATGAAGTTGTTAATTACCGCAAAACTCGTGAAGTTGCTACTGAATACTTAAATTACCTGTATTCTGATGAAGCTCAGAGAATAGAAGGAAATAATTACTATCGTCCTTCAAATCCAAAAATCCTAAAAGAGTTTGATAAAGTTTTTGACTTGAACGTAAAACTTGTAACAATCAACGATTTTGGCGGATGGGCAAAAGCTCAGAAAGAACACTTTGCTGACGGCGGAATATTCGATCAGATTTACGAAAAGAAATAATCATTAATAAACGTACTAATAAAAACGGTGACAAATTAAGGTCACCGTTTTTTTCAAATGAATAAATCAGGCAGGTAGAGGCAATGAAGAATCAGATAAAAAGAGTAATTCCAGGATTTGGAATTTCGATGGGGGTTACAGTAACAATTTTAAGCCTTGTAGTGTTGATTCCTCTTGCTTCTCTTGTGATTTATTCAACCCAGCTTTCATTTAAAGATTTTTTTGAAACTGTAACCCGTCCAAGGGTTTTGTACAGCTTTTGGGTAAGCTTTTTTACAGCGTTTGTTGCTACACTTGTAAATGCTGTCATGGGTGTTGTAATCGCATGGGTTTTAGTTCGCTATGATTTTCCGGGGAAAAAAATCATGGATGGTCTTATAGAACTTCCTTTTGCCCTGCCAACTGCAGTTGCCGGTATTTCGCTTACTTCTCTTACAACAGATCAGGGAATAATCGGTAAGTTTTTTGGTCTTATTGGAGTAAAGGTTGCCTACACAAAGTTTGGTATTATTTTTGCCCTTGTTTTTGTAGGCATTCCTTTTGTTGTTCGTGCTGTTCAGCCGGTTCTTGAAAAATTTGACAGTACTTATGAAGAAGCTGCAAGCGTTATGGGAGCCAGCCGCAGAAGAATTTTCTGGCAGGTAATTTTCCCGGAATTAAAGCCGGCTCTCTTTACTGGAGCAGGTCTTGCTTTTGGCCGCTGTGTAGGTGAATACGGAAGCGTAGTATTTATTGCAGGAAATACTCCTTTTGAAACAGAAATCGCTCCCTTAATCATTATGAGTGAGCTTCAGGCTTTTGAATATTCCAGAGCAACTTCAATCGCTCTTGTAATGCTTGCATTTTCTTTCCTTGTACTTTTTGGCGTGAATATGATTCAGGTTCATAATTCTAAAGTTTTACTTGGAAAGAATGCATAAATGGGTAGGGTGAAGTATGGAAAACAACATTAATATTGATAAAAAAGAAGACAGATTTGCAAAATTTCTGCTGATCGGTTTAAGCGCAGTATTCCTTTTTATTATGCTGATTCTGCCTTTGGCTTCTGTTGTATTTAATTCTCTTCATAAAGGATGGGAATTTTATGTTAATTCTGTAGGAGATACTTATACAGTAAAGGCTTCTTTATTAACTCTGCGGGCAACTTTGTGGGCTCTTGTCCTGAATACAATCTTTGGTTTGTTTGCAGCCTGGACAGTTACAAAGTTTCAGTTCAAGGGAAAAAAGCTTTTGACTACAATGATTGATCTGCCTGTAACTGTAAGTCCTATTATTGCCGGCTTGATTTTTATTTTGATTTTTGGACGTCAGAGTCTAATTTATCCGTTTCTGATGAAGATTCATTTTAAGGTTGCCTTTGCAGTCCCGGGAATTATCCTTGCAACTGTATTCGTAACCTTCCCGTTTGTAAGTCGTGAACTGATTCCAGTTCTAGAGTCGCAGGGGACAGATGAAGAAGAA
>JBGVIP010000016.1:0-29365 GCA_045123335.1 Treponema sp. | reverse complement strand
AAAACCGGAAGCCACATTTGAACTTAGCGGCGAGGAATTTGTAAAAGCCTACGAATTCTGCAACAAGCACGGACTCTGGGCTAACGCATAATAATTATAAAAAATTGCGCGAAGGTCCGAGCCGTAATACGTCGAGTCAAGGCACGCTAACGCTTAAAGCCTTGACTTCGCCGTTTTTAGGGTTTGTAATAAACCCTAAATGAAAAAAAGCTGTTCCTTGACCGGAAGTAGTCTTTTCTTTACTATCTTAGTATGAACGCTGACTTTTCAGCAGCGATTCATGCATTTTAATCACATTATTTAGACTTGATCTCTCTTAAAGGACAGGTACTATGAATACAACAGATTTTCACAAAGCAAAAGCAGAACACAAAAAGCTTTCCATGGTAACTTGCTACGATGCAAGTTTTGCGCGCCTTATTGACCAGACAGACATTGATTTAATCCTTATCGGTGACAGCGCAAGCATGGTCATTCACGGAGAAAGCACAACAATTCCAGCCACAATTGAATGGATGGCAGAACACACAAGGAGTGTCCGCAACGGAACAGAAAAATACATCGTTGCAGACATGCCGTTTTTGTCAACCCGCAAAGGACTTGAACACGCAACAGACTGCGCAGGCCGGCTTTTAGTTGCAGGCGCAAACTGCGTAAAAATAGAAGGCGTTTTCGGTCAGGAAGATATAATCCGTCACCTTGTATTAAGCGGAATTCCTGTAATGAGCCACCTTGGACTTACGCCGCAGTTTTTCCAGGCGTTCGGCGGCCATAAAATGCAGGGAAAAACCGAAGAAGCCGCAGAAAAAATAATTGAAGAAGCAAAAAAAGCAGAAGAGCTCGGCTGCTGTTCAATTGTACTTGAATGCATTCCGGCGGCTCTCGCAGAAAAAATCACACAGGCAGTATCAATTCCTACAATCGGAATCGGAGCCGGCGTAAACTGCGACGGTCAGGTTCTTGTACTCCAGGATATGCTGGGAATGAGCGGCTTCAAACCTCGTTTTGTACGCCAGTACTTAAACGGCGCAGAACTCATAAAAAACGCATTGAACCAGTACGCAAGCGACGTCCACACAGGAGACTTTCCTAAAAACGAGGAGATTCGGTAAAAACGTTTCTGAAAATGCATTTTTTCACCGAATCTCCTTAGTTTTGCAAAGCAAAACTAAAACATATATTCTGAAAGCGGTAAAACATTTTCTGAAAATACGTTTTTTCACCGAATCTCCTTAGTTTTGCAAAGCAAAACTAAAACACTGATTCTGAAAGCGATAAAACCTTTTCTGAAAAAAACGCCGCCCTGCCAGTTTTTTTGCGTGGCAGAGCGGCAACTTCGAAACAGACTGTCGGAGTCAGCCTGAAACACTACTGCACTGTAATATTTTTCATCCAGCGCCGGCTTTTCAAAAGGAAAACGCTTATTACCAGGCGCACAAATTCTTCCATAGAAAGAATAAGATACACCCACCATATAGGAAGCTTAAGCACATATGCGCTGAAAAATCCCATAGGAACGCCAAAAATCCATGGTCCTGTAATGTTTACTGCAGTCATGAACTTAGTCTGACCACCGCTCTGAAGCACACCTCCACCAACAACCATGTTAAAGACCTTGGCTGTAAATACAAAACCAAAGGCAAAAAGGATTTTTACTGTAACAGCCCGGGTATCAGGTGCTACATTAAAAAGCCGCACATATAACGGTGCAAGCGCACACACAGCAGCCCCTATTACAAGGCCCGCACGCACCGTAAGGCTCACAAAATCCTTTGCTTCTGCCCACGCATCCTCATCTCTTCCGGCACCAAGAGAATTACCGACAATAATTCCAGAAGCATTTGCAACTCCACACAGAGCGCCTATTGCAATTCCCTGAATCGGATACATAAGCGTCATTGCAGCACATGGTTCTGTACCTAAATGTCCATAAATAACTGCATACATGTTTTCACTAAGAGCCCAAAGTGCTTCTCCAACAAGAATCGGCCACATTACAGAAAGAGTCTTTAAAAGAAAATCTTTTTTAAAATGCAGTGTTGGACGCATAAAAAGATTCTTCTTCCGTTTTTCCAGGACAAACAGACTGCAGATGATAATCATTTCTACACATTGAGAAATGACAGTAGCAAGAGCCGCACCCGCTTCTTCCATCCTAGGAAAAATCCAGATTCCGTAAATCAAGAACCAGTTCATAATTGTGTTTGTTATAATTGATGCAACACCGGCAACAGCAGGAAGCTTAGCCCTGTTCATGTTGCGCAGCACGCAGGAAACAAACAGAGAAAATATTGAAGGAAAATATCCCAGTGCACGAATTTTTAGGTATTTTGCAGCCTTAAAAACAGTAATGCTGTCATCAGAATAAAACCTCATTACCTGAACAGGCGCAAAAACAGAAAAAGCAAAGAACACCACTACCAGCAGGGTCGAAAAATACAACGGAAGATAAAAACTGTCCCTGACTCCGTAAGAATCCTTTGCACCCCAATATTGAGAAATCAATATTCCAGCCGCAGTAACAATTGCCGCAACCGTAACCGTAAACAGAGAAGTAAATTTTCCGGCAAGACCGATACCAGCAATACATTCACTTCCCATAGAACCAATCATAATCTGATCAATAAGGGAAAGCGAAGCCTGCATCAAAAACTGAACCGTTACCGGAAGAGCAATTTCCCATAACTTCTTCTTAAATTCTTTATTCATCATATTGACATAATACAAGCGCAATCCTGCAAAAACTTGCTTAAAAGAGTTGATTTTATAGCACAAAACTACTATTTTTAACATAAAGGAGCAGATAAAAAATGACCCGTTACAGGGAACCCATTCACGAAACAGTTTCTCATGGAAAAAAGACGTTTCCCTATGCAGTCTACCATGCACGCATCCCGGAATGGCTGTTAGGTTTTCCACTGCACTGGCATGATGAATTTGAAATAATACTTGTTACGTACGGACAGGGCCTTTTTACAGTAAACAGCAGAACCGCTTTATGCCATACTGGAGACGTAATAATAATTCCACCGGGCTCCATTCACTCAATAGAAAGAAACCAGAACGATTACGTTGAATATTTTAACATTCTTTTTTCCTTTTCCCTGCTTGAAGAAAATCCGGAATCCCACTGTTTCAGAAACTTTCTTTCACTTCTTTCTGAAAGTACCTGCCTTAAAAACTGCTTTCTGACACAGGAAAATCCCCTTACGGCAAAAATTGCACCGCTTGCAAAAGATTTGATCGAACACCGCGATGAAAAATATTCCGGCTACGAACTTATGATAAAAAGCCGCATTTATGAAATGCTTCATCATCTGATAAAAGAAAATCTTAGCGATGAAAAGGCTTCCCCGCAGAGCGAACGCGAAAAGGAAAATGCGCGCAAGCTTAAAAAAGTCCTTTCATATACAAAGGAGCATTTTGCAGAAAAGATTTCAGTTTCAGACGCGGCCTCGCAATGTTCGCTTTCAGAAAGCCGTTTCATGACTTTCTTTAAAAATCAGACGGGAACAAGTTATGTGCAGTACCTGAACGACTACCGCCTTGAAGCCGCAGCCGCTCAGATTCAGAACAGCCAGACGCCGGTAACAGACGTTGCCCTGCAGAACGGATTTGAAAACATTTCGTATTTTATCCGTTCGTTCAAAAAGAAATTCGGCTGCACGCCGCTTTCTTACAGAAAGCAATAAAATATTGTGTAAACTATAAACAAAAAACTATTAAAATGGTATATTATTCAAAATTAATGCGCCACAGCACCCTATAGAGGTAAAAATATGAAAATTATCAAAACAGCAGCAGAACTTAAAGAAATCCGAAAAAGCCTTGAAGGCAAAAAAATCGGTTTTGTTCCAACAATGGGCGGACTTCATGCAGGTCACCTTAGCCTTGTAAACCGTGCAAAATCAGAAAACGAAGTTGTAATCGTAAGCGTTTACCTGAACCCTACTCAGTTCAATGACAAAAAAGATCTTGAGACCTATCCTGCAAATTTTGAAGACGACGTTGCACTGCTTAAAAAAGCCGGAGTTGACTATATGTTCACTCCAACTTATCCAGTAATGTATCCGGATGACTATAAATACAAGGTAATTGAAACTGATTTTTCTAAAACATTGTGCGGTGCAAAACGTCCCGGACATTTTGACGGAGTTCTTACAGTTGTAATGAAACTTTTTAACCTTGTCCGCCCTACAAATGCATATTTTGGAGAAAAGGACTACCAGCAGTATCAGCTTTTAAAGGGAATGATCGAAGCATTCTTCCTTGACATAAACATTGTTCCATGTCCTATTGTACGCGAAGAATCAGGTCTTGCAATGAGCAGCCGCAACAGAAAGCTCAGCCCGGCAGGACTTGCCCTTGCCCCTAAATTCCACGAAATTCTTGCATCAAACGGTACACCGGCAGAAAAACAGAAGAAACTTGAAGAAGCCGGCTTTAAAGTTGACTACATCACAGAAGTAAAAGGCAGACTCTATGCAGCTGTATTCCTTGAAGATGTTCGCCTTATAGACAACATTTAATAAAAAAAACGGAGGATTCATCATGTCTAAAAACATTCTGCTTCACGTAACAGGTTCTATTTCTGCATATAAGGCGGCTTACCTTACAAGCATGCTTACAAAAAAAGGTTATAATGTCCGCGTAATAGAAACAGAAGATGCCCTTAAATTTGTTGGAGAAGCCACATTCGAAGGCTTAAGCCACAATAAAATCGAAAAGGGAATGTTCGATAATAATGACCCAATTCCTCACATTAACCTTGCACAGCATTGGGCAGATTTGATTATAAGCTACCCTTGCAGTGCAAATACAATAAACAGACTTGCACAGGGACTTGCAGACGATCTGTTCGGAGCAGTCTGCCTTGCAAACAATTTTGAAAAGCCGCTCCTTATTGCCCCAGCAATGAATACAAACATGTTCCGCCATCCGGCAGTTCAGGAGTCGCTGAAAAAACTTGAAGGCTGGGGAGCCGTTATTCTTCCATGCGGAGAAGGCGAACTTGCATGCGGAACAACAGGAGTCGGTCGTCTTCTGGAACCGGAAGATGCTTTTGAATATATAGAAAAAAATCTTCCGAAAGACTAAAGACTGCAAAAAATCAGCATTGGAGCATAAAATGAAAATCCTTATTACAGGCGGCGGTTCAGAAGAACCAATAGACACTGTAAGATACATAACAAATTTCTCTACAGGAAAAACATCCTGCTTCCTTGCAGAAAAATTTTCCGAGGCAGGAAACGATGTAACTCTCCTTACAGCAGAAAAAGCAGTTCATCCGGCAAAAGATGCTCCAAACCTTAAGACTGTATTTTACAGGACATTCAGCGACCTTGCTTCCAATTTGAAAAAACTCTGCGCCACACAGGCTTTTGACGCAGTAATCCACGCCGCTGCAGTAAGCGACTACAGCGTTTCATCCATTATTGTAGACGGAAAAGAATTTCTTCCGGAGCAGATTGCAAAAGTTCCAAGCGGACTTGAACTTACTGTAAAGATGAAGAAAAATCCAAAGCTTGTTGATTCAATAAAAAGCTGGGCAAAAGAAAGCGGTAAATCAGCAGTTTTAGTTGCCTTTAAGCTTACATCAAAGGCAACCCCAGAAGAACGAAAGGCTGCCGTACAGAAAGTCTTTTCTTCAAACCAGGATTATTCATTTGCGCCGGACTATGTAGTTTCAAACGATTTAAGCGAAATTACGCCGGACGCACACCCATGCAGGATTTTTTCAAAAGACATGAATACAGCCGCTCTTTCAGAAAATCTGAACGAACTTTATAAAGAACTGGAAAGACTAATAACATTGACTTTTTAACGGGAGAACTCATGATCCTTACACTAGACGTTGGAAACACACAGATTACAGGCGGTCTTTTTGAAGACGACAAGCTGGTATTGCAGTTCAGGCGTACAACAGCCGTAGGAAACAGTTCTGATGAAATCGGGCTTTTTCTGCGCTCCGTTATACGTGAAAACGGCTTTCACTGGCAGAAAATAGACAGAATAGGAATCTGCAGCGTAGTTCCTTCCATTAATTACTCAATCTCAAGTGCACTTTCTAAATATTTTAATCAGGAAGCGCTTTTTATTCAGGCAGGAATTAAAACCGGCTTAAAACTTAAATATTCAAATCCGAGGGAAATAGGTGCAGACCGAATCGCAGGTGCAATCGGAGCGGTAAGCCTTCATCCTGAAAAAGACCTTATAATAATCGATATGGGAACTGCAACTACAATAGACTGCGTTACAAAAGACAGGGAATATCTTGGAGGAGCAATTCTTTCCGGCTTAAAAATCAGTGTAGAAGCACTTGCAAACGGAACAGCAAAGCTTCCTTCTGTAGAAATTTCAAAACCGGGACACATTTGCGGCACAAATACGGTTGAAGCAATTCAGTCAGGACTGTATTATGGTAACGCTGGTGCTCTAAAAGAATTCTGCCGCCTGTACCAGAAGAATATATTCAAAGGCGAAAAGCCCTTTATAATCGGAACAGGTGGATTTGCCCGAATCTTTGAAGAGTACAACTTGTTTGACGAAGTAAGCCCGGAACTTGTACTTCTTGGAGTAAAAAAAGCATTGGAGATGAACTCTTAGAATTTCATTAGATTTTGAGGAATGTTTTATGGACATCACGATTTTAAAAGCAAAACTTCACCGCGCAACTGTAACAGATGCAAACCTTAATTATGAAGGCTCAATCAGCATTGACACAGAACTCTGCAAGGCAGCAGGAATGCATAACTGGGAAAAAGTAGACATCCTTAACGTAAACAACGGCGAACGCTTTTCTACATACATCATTCCAGGAAAAAAAGGCGAAATCTGCCTTAATGGTGCTGCAGCAAGAAAAGCCTGTCCCGGCGATAAGGTTATAATCGTAACATATACACAGATTCCGGAAGAAAAAGCCGACAGTTGGCAGCCAAAAATCGTTCTTTTAAATGACGACAATTCAATAAAAAACATAAAGTAAAGACATAAAATCCTGATTTTCAGGGCGATTGCACAGTACTTTCTACTTCGATATAATTTTCCAAAAGGAAAAAAACATGAACTCAGACATTAAATTCATAGACGGCGGAGTATGTGCCGCCCAGGGTTTCACCGCTAACGGTGTATTATGTAAAATAAAGGCAAGCCGCACGACAAACGACACTGCCCTCATCTATTCAGAAAAGCCATGTTCAGCAGCTGGTGTATTTACACAGAACCGTGTAAAAGCAGAAAGCGTTAAGCTGAGCAAAAAAAACATAGCAGACGGCCGCATTCAGGCTGTAATCGTAAACTCAGGAAATGCAAACTGCTGTACCGGTGAACAGGGTGCAAAAGTTGCTTACCACATGGCAGAACTCGCTGCAAATGCAACTGGCTGTTCTCCGGATGACGTAATCGTATGTTCAACAGGCGTCATCGGTGCCCAGCTTCCTGTAGAAAAAATCGAAGCAAAAATTGATGAACTTGCAAAAGGTCTTTCTAAAGAAGGCCATAAAGAAGCTCGCATTGCAATCATGACAACAGATACTCAGTACAAGGAATGTGCCGTTCAGTTCACTGCAGGCGGGAAACTCTGCAAGATGGGAACAATGTGCAAGGGTTCAGGAATGATTCACATCAACCTTGGTACAATGCTTTCGTTCATCACAACAGACTGTGCAATCAGCCCAAAAATGATCGAAAAAGCACTCCGCGAATCAATTAAAGGAACTTACAACTGCGTAAGCGTAGACGGAGACACATCTACAAACGACACTCTTGTCCTTCTTGCAAACGGAATGGCAGGAAACGCAGAAATCACTTCTGAAGGCGAAGACTACGACGCATTCCTTGCAGCCCTTAACAAGCTTAACCGCGTTATGGCAATGAAAATTGCTGCAGACGGCGAAGGTGCAACACGCCTTGTTCAGTGTACAGTAAACGGTGCCCGCACAGTAGAAGAAGCACGCGGACTTGCAAAAGAAGTTATTTCTTCAAGTCTTGTTAAGGCTGCAATGTTCGGTGCAGACGCAAACTTCGGCCGCTTCCTCTGCGCAATGGGTTACAGCGGAATCGAATTTGACCCTGAAAAAACAAACATCTGGTTCACAAGCAAGAGCGGAGCAAAACGCTACTTTGAAGACAACGACAATTTTGAAGTTCACGGTGAAAACAGCGTAAAAGTATACGAAAACGGCGTACCTCTTGTATTTGACGAAGACAAGGCTAAGAAAATCATGAGCGAAGAAGCTGTAGAAATCTTAGTTCAGTGCGGAGACGGAAATGCAAGCGGAACAGCATGGGGCTGCGACCTTACATACGATTACGTAAAAATCAACGGCGACTACCGTACCTAAAATACAGGCTCACACCCGATTGTAAAAAAAATTTTAAATAAAATTTTGCTTTTAAAAAAAAAGTAGTATAATTGTGGTGTGAGTTTTTCAACATTTAATAAGCAGTTCAGTCCGGACAAAGCCAGGTTTCTCTCTTCTCTTGCAGTGAGCATTATCGTAATGTCTGTTGTCTTTGTCCTTACAAATTCCATACTTAACAAAAGCATTAAGACGGCTCAGGAAGAATACATAAACCGCTGTTCAACAACCCTAGACGGTTATTCAAATGCAGTTTACTTTTACCTTAAGAACTACAAAACTTCCCTTGAATCAATTTACGATGAAAACCTGTTAAAGACAGATAATGAAGCAGAAATCCGCAAATGGGTAAAACAGAACCGTCCTCTGCTCCATGACGATTTTAAAAGGCTTTTTTACATAAATAAAAAAGGAATAGCCTATATTGAAGATGACATGATTGTTGATGTCTCTGAAAAAGGATATTTCAAGGAAATAAAGCCTGTAAGCGGAAAAATAAATGTAAGCAACGTATATTACACCGAAAATGAAATAAATCCTGTGGTCATAATTTCAATACCTTATGTAGACAGTAACGGAGAAATAGACGGAGTTTTAGCAGCATCCATTGAAGTTCAAACCCTGTACAAAATCAAAAAGGAAATAGTAAAAGATAAAAACTTTGATCTTTACCTTCAGGATCGAGCCGGAAAATTCATCATCCACATTGATAAAAACTATATCGGTAAAACCTTTACTCCGAACGATAGCAAGCATAATTACGTAACGTCAGAATTCATTTCCTCAAGTGCCCCAGGTTATGTAGAAACCATAGATTCCAGAGGAGAACTTATAGATTTATTCTATACAAAAATACCAAACTCAGACTGGACGCTCGCACTAAGTTTTCCACGTACCCAATTGGAAAAAATTTACCAGAAACGAAACAAGGAACGTTTTGCAATCCTTGCCATTTCCTTTATTGCAATTTTGATACTGCTTTTTGCACAGAAATATGTTCTTTCATACTTCTACCAGAAACAGGCAATTAAAATTGATTACGATTCCGATACAAACCTCTGGACAAGGGAAAAATTTGAAAGTGTTGCCGCAAAATTAATAAAATTTTCTCCACATCAGAAATATATGCTGATTGAATCCGACATAAGGGGATTTAAATTCATAAACCAGAATTACGGCGAAGAAACTGCAGACAGATTAATCTTCTATTTTGCATCAAAATTAAATAAAATTACAAAAGAATTCCACGGAATCATCGGACACGGATATGCAGACCGATTCTATTCACTTCTTAAAATTCAAAATGTTAATTCTGCAATGACACAGTTCAAAATACGCCTTGAAGAATTAACAGATGAAATAAAAAAATATGAAATTCCGTTCTTCCCTAAATTTGGAATTACTTTCTTTAATACAGATTCCCAAAAAAACATAAGCATACGAGAACTGATCGGACAGGCATCTTTTGCAAAAAGTTCAATAAAAGACAACATGCTTACTTCCTATGCAATTTACAATGCCCGTATCGTTGATAAAATGAACGAAACTCAGTTCATCGAAACAAATGCAGAACAGGCACTGAATAAAAATGAATTCTTTGTCATGTATCAGCCTAAAATTCTTCTTTCAAATGATAAAATTGTCGGTGCAGAAGCCCTTGTGCGCTGGAAAACTGCTGACGGTAAATTCTACACGCCGGACAAATTTATTCCTATTTTTGAACAGAACGGTTTCATTAAAAAGCTTGACTACTACGTATACGACAAAGTTTTTCAGTTCCTGGACAGACAGCTTAAAAACGGCGAACCTGCAGTTCCTGTTTCTGTAAATATGAGCCGCAATCACAGCAAGCCGGAACGCTTTGTAAATGACTTTATGCGCATTTTCAGCAAATACAACATTCCGCCGCATATGATTCAGATTGAAATAATTGAACGCTCAATAATGGAATACAATACGCTCCGAGAAATAACAGATCGGCTTCATAACGAAGGATTTACAGTTGCAATGGATGATTTTGGAAGCGGCGAATCTTCATTAAACATGCTTTCTAAAGTTCCTGTTGATGTATTGAAGTTTGACCGCGACTTCCTTACTTCTTCTACAAATGAAGACGGTTCAATGAACGAAAGGGCTGCAAAATTCATAGCATGCCTTCTGGAACTTGGTCGTAAACTTGAAAAAGAAACCATTTTCGAAGGTGTAGAAACCGCTGCACAGCGTGACTTCCTTAAGCAGGCCGCCTGCGATCAGGTTCAGGGCTACTTTTATTCCCG
Organism: Treponema sp.; assembly: GCA_045123335.1. Classification (GTDB taxonomy): domain Bacteria; phylum Spirochaetota; class Spirochaetia; order Treponematales; family Treponemataceae; genus Treponema_D. Next base: position 18,729 of record JBGVIP010000016.1, on the reverse strand, counting down.
CCCTCTTACCGAAGAAGATTTTGTCGAATTCATGAAAAATCATATTTAGTTTAAGCGCAAAAATATCAAACGTATTCGGTAATTGCTCAAAACCCGGTAATACGATATTGTATTAAAAAATAATTAATACAATACGGAATTACCAATGGAAAATACAGAAACACAGATTGAAAACCTTACTGCAGAACAGTGGTCACAGGTACTTGTAGAAGCCCTTCCATACTTTAAAAACTGGTGCGGAAAAGTTGTAGTCGTAAAGTACGGCGGAAACGCAATGCTTAACGAAGACCTTAAGCAGGCCGTTATGGAAGACATCGTTCTTCTTAACACAATTGGAATCAAAGTTGTTCTTGTACATGGCGGCGGCCCTGAAATTAACCACATGCTTGACCGCGTTGGAAAGGAAAGCAAATTTGTAGACGGTCTGCGCTATACAGACGCAGAAACAATGGAAATCGTTCAGATGGTACTTACAGGTAAACTGAATAAAGACATTGTTGGTATCCTTCTTCAGAAAGGCGGAAAAGCAGTAGGCTTAAGCGGTGTAGATACAGGACTTATCCGCGCCAAAAAGACAGACAAAGACCTTGGATTTGTAGGTGACGTTACAGAAGTAAACCCTGACATCCTTGTTTCCCTTCTCGACAAAGGATTCATTCCTGTTGTTTCAACAGTTGCGCTTGGTGAACAGGGCGATTCAAACCGCTATAACATCAACGCAGATACAGCTGCTGCAAAGATTGCAGTTGCACTCAAGGCAGAAAAATTCGTTCAGCTTACAAATGTACCTGGCGTACTCAGAAACATTGACGATCCTTCTACACTGATTAAAAGAATTGAAAAAACTGCAATCGGTTCCCTTAAAGCAACAGGAATTATTGCAGGCGGAATGATTCCAAAAATCGACTGCTGTCTTACAGCTCTTGAAGGCGGAGTTCCACGTACACATATCATTGACGGTCGCGTTCCACACTCTCTTCTTATAGAAATGTTCAGCGACCGCGGTATCGGTACAATGATTTACTAAGGCATTTCAACATTCAGACATACTGCAGAATCGGCTGTTCAAAGGGTATTCTGCCCGCACGGACAGCCGATTTTTTTTTATTTCCCCTTTATTTATTTTAATTAAATGTTATAATTAAAGTTATGAGTTTATCAAATGGAAAAAAATTTAATCCGGTTACAACAAGATTTATTTCTACTTTTATAATCTGTGTAATCGTAATGCTAATTGAGTTTTTATTAACAGGCTCGATTTTAAATGTAGAAATGCAGACGAACGAGCAGCGCTACTATGACAGCAACAGCCTGATACTCGAAGGCTATGCAAAAGCAATTCACTACAATCTGGAAAACTATAAAACCTCCCTAATGCTTGCAAATAACGAAGAGCTTTTTTCCAGAAATAATCCATTATTGATTCAGGAATGGCTTAGGGAACACAAATCTTTATTCAACAGTGATTTTTACCAGCTGGCATATGCAGATCTTAAAACACGTCAGGTTTACTTTGCACAGGGAGCCGTTATTCCTATAGACGAGCTTAATTTAGCTCCATACACTATAAAAAAGGCCGAAGATAATTTTTATTGGGATGTAATTTTCATTGACGAGCCTGTATTTCTGATTGAAAAAGCAATTTTGAATAACGACGGGGAAACACAGGGTTACCTGTCTGCAGCCGTAAAACTTGAAATTCTTGACCAGCTTGTCAGTTCAATCACCACTGCAGAACATATTTCCGTTTACATTCAGGACATTCAGGGAAGATTCATTGTTCACCCAAAACAGGAATACATAGGAAAAACTTATTCCCCAGCAGATGAAAAATACAAAATTGTATCATCCACAATTATTTCCAGCCAGACAGCTGGAATTACAGAAACAATAGATGAAAACGGTGCCCCTGTAGACTTAATGTTCAAAAAGATTTCTGACTGCGGATGGACAATTGCCATTGCCCTTCCAAAAATCGGAATTAAACAGCTTAAAAAACATACGGCAATGATAAAACTTATGGTTTTTCTCATTGCGTTTTTTTCACTCGTGCTACTTCTGTTCTTAGAAATGTATTTAATCGATCATTTCTACAAACATCAGCTTATTGAACCAATTTATGATCCTCTTACAGGACTTATTACAAGACAACGGTTTGAACAGATTGTAGAAAAACAGCTTAAAATCGAATCAAAAACTAAAATCATGATTATAGAGGCAGACATCAAGGGATTTAAATTCCTTAATCAGAATTACGGAGAAGAAAAAGCTGACGAACTTATAAAATACTTTTCTGAAAACCTTAATAAACTTGTCTCACTTTACAACGGCGTTGTTGCGCGCGGCTATGCAGACCATTTTTACATCATGCTTAAAGTTCATAATGTCCGCAAAGCCATGTCGGAATTCAACATGCGGCTTCAGCATTTTGACGAAAACATTAAAAACTTTGAAATTCCGTTTTTCCCTAAATTCGGGATTACCTTTATCAGACCGGATTCTAAAAAAGACGTTACAGTAAAAGAACTGCTCGGACAGGCATCATTTGCAAAAAGTACAGTCAGAGACAATATGATTGAACCATATGCAATTTACAATGAACGGATTCTTGAAAAAATCAATGAAGAGCAGTTTATAGAAACCAACATGGAAGAAGCCCTTCTTAATGAAGAATTCTACGTTGTTTACCAGCCGAAAATTCTTTTGCGAAACGATAAAATCGTTGGTGCAGAAGCCCTTGTAAGATGGAAAACCCGCGAAGGAAAATTCTTTACCCCGGATAAATTCATTCCGCTTTTTGAAAAGAACGGTTTTATTACAAAGCTTGACTTTTATGTATACGAAAAAGTTTTCCAGTTTATTGAAAAACAGCTTAAGAACGGCTCTCCTATTGTTCCTATCTCAGTTAACATGAGCCGAAATCATAATAAACCGGAAAAATTCATGCATGAATTTATGGCGCTCTTCTCTAAGTACAATATTCCACCGCATTTTATTCAGGTAGAAATTATTGAGCGTTCCGTAATGGATGACAACACACTTCAAGAAATAACAAACCGCCTGCATCAGGCAGGATTTACAGTTGCCTTGGATGATTTTGGAAGTGGCGAATCTTCGCTAAACATGCTTACAAAAGTTCCTGTAGACGTCCTTAAGTTTGACCGCGACTTCCTGCTTTCTTCAATGAATTCAAGCGGCAGCCTGGATGAAAAATCTGCAAGATTCATCCGCAGCCTTCTTGATTTAAGCAAGCATCTGGATAAGGAAACGATTTTTGAAGGCGTAGAAACCCAGGAACAGAGGGACTTCTTAAAATCAGCCGAATGCGATCAGGTTCAGGGATATTTCTATTCAAGACCACTAGAAGAAACAGACTTTGTTGATTTTATTAAACAGCATGATTAAATAAATAAAAAAAATAGCGGGAGGAGAGAAACGTCTGCAAAAACATCCTGCGATGCCGCCGCGTGAGCGGCAAACTGTATGGTTCCAAGGCATCGCTGCATGTAGCCCGCTAGCGGGCGTTTTTGACAGACGTTTATCGACCGGCAGCTATTTTTTTTATTCTTTTAGTTAAAAAGCGGAGTAGAAAGATAACGGTCGCCTGAATCTGGAAGAAGAACAACAATTGTCTTTCCTTTGTTTTCAGGGCGTTCAGCAAGAATCTTTGCAGCCTTAAGGGCAGCACCACTTGAAATTCCTACAAGAATACCTTCGCTGCGGGCAAATTCGCGTCCTTCTGCAAATGCATCATCATTTTCAATTGCAATAACTTCGTCGTAGATTTTTGTATTCAAAACATCAGGAACAAAGCCTGCACCAATACCCTGAATTTTATGCGGGCCGGCTTCGCCTTTAGAAAGAACAGGACTTGAAGCAGGTTCAACAGCAACAACCTTTACATTAGGATTCTGTTCTTTAAGGTATTCGCCTACACCAGTTACTGTACCGCCAGTACCAACACCGGCAACAAAAATGTCAACCTTTCCATCTGTCTGCTTCCAGATTTCTGGACCTGTTGTCTTTTTATGGATTGCAGGGTTAGCAGGATTTACAAACTGACCTGGAATAATGCTTCCAGGAGTAGCCTTCTGAAGTTCTTCTGCTTTTTCAATGGCACCCTTCATTCCTTTTGCACCGTCCGTAAGAACGATTTCTGCGCCATAAGCCTTCAGAAGATTGCGTCGTTCTACACTCATTGTTTCTGGAAGAGTCAGGATTGCGTGGTACCCCTTTGCAGCAGCAACTGCGGCAAGACCAATACCTGTGTTTCCAGAAGTTGGTTCAATAATTGTTGCACCTGGCTTAAGAATACCTTTCTTTTCTGCATCTTCAATCATTGCAAGTGCAACACGATCCTTTACGCTTCCAGCAGGATTCAAATATTCAAGTTTAGCAAGGATTTCAGCATTTTTAATTCCGGCAGCCTTAGAATAATTATTCAACTTTAACAGAGGTGTTTCCCCTATAAGTTCCAGTGAACTCTGTTTTATATCACTCATAACAAACTCCTATAACTCATTAAGTCTTTTATAAAAAGAATTATAATACTATTACCTACTTTGTCAATAGGAATTAAATGATTTATAAATCAGAACTTCATTTTTTATAGCCATAAAATGATTTCTAGCAGTACAATTTCCTTATATTACTGTACTAATCCATGTAATTTCAGTATTCTTCTATAAATAATCTTTTTCAGGAGCACCAGATGGGAAATCCAAAAGTATTGAATAACTACGGAAGTTTTGACGTTACATTCGTAAAGGGAAACGGCGCAACTCTTACAGACATAAATGGAAAAAAGTACATAGACTTTCTTGCAGGAATTGCAGTAAACGTTCTCGGTCATAATTACAAACCGCTCGTAAAAGCAGTAAGCGCACAGGCTAAAAAACAGATTCATGTATGCAATTACTTTACAAGCGACATTGGAATCAAATATGCCGACAAGCTTCTTGCCGCAACAGGATTTGAAGGAGTTTATTTCGGAAATTCCGGTGCAGAAGCAAACGAAGCTGCTATTAAACTTGCACGCAAATACGGTCAGCTGAACGGCGGAATAAAACGCAAGACAATCATAACCCTGGACAAATCATTCCATGGACGCACTCTTGCTACATTAACAGCTACAGGACAGGCAAAATTCCATCCAGATGACTTTGCGCCTTATCCTCAAGGATTTAAAACTATTGAAGCAAACAACTTTGAAGCATTAAAAGGTGCCTTTGACGAAACTACTGCAGCCCTCTTTATGGAACCTGTAGAATGTGAAGGCGGCGTAATTCCTCTTGATCCAGAATGGGCAAAGGCAGCCGCAAAAGCAGCACGCGAAGCCGGCGCAATCGTAATGTGCGATGAAGTTCAAACAGGCATGGGCCGCTGCGGTTCCCTTATGGGAAACACACTTCTAGACATAAACCCGGAAGTAGTAACATTTGCCAAAGCCATTGCAGGCGGCGTTCCAATGAGTGCCTGCCTTTACTGCGGCAAAGGAAACGTTTTTAAAGCTGGCGACCACCAGTCTACATTTGCAGGAAACCCGCTTGCATGTGCCGCAGCAGATGTTGTTCTTGATACAATTACAAAACCTGGATTCTTTGAAAGCGTAAATGAAAAAGGCGAATACATTAAGAAAACAATCGCCGGCTGGAATATTCCGTACGTAAAAGACATCCGTGGCCGCGGTCTTGTAATCGGCGTGCAGATTGAAAAAAATCCTGTAGAAATAGAAAAAGCCTGCCTTGCAAAAGGACTTCTCTTCTCTACTGCCGGAAGCGACGTACTGCGATTTGTACCGCCGCTCAACATTTCTTACAAAGAAATCAACGCCGGTCTTGCAATCTTAAAGGAAGTGCTTGACTCCCAGAACTAAACAAAAAAGGCTGACCTACAGAGGTCAGCCTTCATTATTTACAGCAAAAACTTTCTGATTATTTCTTCCAGATTTTTTCACGGTTAAAAGTCTGAACGCGATCAGGACCTACAGATACGATTCCAACCTTTGTTCCAGTGTAGTCTTCAATAAAATCTACATATTCTTTTGCAGCTTTTGGAAGCTGACTGTATTTCTTAAGTTCCTTAATAGACTGTTTCCAGCCTCTGAACTTCTGAAGGACAGGTTTTGCCTTGTTCAATTCAGGAATGCTTGCAGGGAAATCTGTAACGATTCTTCCATCAATATCATATGCTACACAAGCTTCAATTTCTTCCATTTCGTCATATACATCAAGATGAGTAAGAACAAGGGAATCAATTGAGTTTACGTGACATGCATATCTTAAAGCTACAAGGTCAAGGTAACCACAGCGGCGAGCACGACCTGTTGTTACACCAAATTCGTTTCCTGTGTTGCGTACATAGTCACAAAGTTCGCCTTCTGATTCAGCATTGAATTCAGTCGGCATAGGACCGTTACCTACGCGAGTTTCGTAAGCCTTGAATACACCGTAAACCTTATCCAAAGCGCGTGGTCCGATTCCAGAACCGCTTGATGCACCGTAACTTCCAGAAGCACCTGAAGAAACATAAGGATATGTACCTGAATCAATGTCAAGCATTGCGCCCTGAGCACCTTCAAAAAGAATATTTTCCTTGCGGATTTCCCACATTTTTGCAGCAATATCGATTCTCATCTTCAAAAGCTGTTCTTTATACTGATTCAAAAATTCTTTGTCTGCATCATCAAGATCGTTCCATTTCTCATCCCAATCCAAATCAGCAAGACGAATACCATCACGTTCAGCCTTCTGAGAATATGTAGTTCCAATTCCACGGCCTGTTGTTCCGATAGGGCGCTTGCGTGCTGCATCACGATCTTTGTCCATCTGGCGGTAACCAGGCAATGTGATATGAGCGCGGTCAGAAATAAATACACGACCTTCCCAATTTATGCCGTTTTCTGTAAGCATCTTAAGTTCATTAAAGAGTGCTTCCGGTTCAATTACCATTCCAGAACCAAGAAAAACTGTTTTATTAGGATAAAGGATTCCAGACGGAACCTGGTGCAATGCATATTTTTTGCCGTCAACGACGATTGTGTGTCCGGCATTAGCTCCGCCGGCAAAGCGGCATACATATTTTGCATCCTGTGCAAGATAATCTACAATCTTGCCCTTTCCTTCGTCACCCCACTGGGCACCCATTACAACAACGTTCATCGTGTACCTCATCTCCGCCGCAGCGGAAAATTCACTTCGTTAAAGATATTCGTAGAAGCACCGCAAAATCACAAGTGTTTTTACTCACCGATAATATCACAAAGATAAAAATTGCTCAATGAACCAGAAAAAAAATCTGTATTTTAGTATAAGCACTATACAGAATACCCCCCCCCTAAACGATACAAACGAATGTTAAAATAAATTTGCTTTTAGGAATAAAGGCGTGTACAATTAAACAATAGGTATGTAGAATTCTTAAATAAGGAATAAACATGACAAAATCGGCGAGAAAAATTATACAAATGCTTGTTTGCGTTGCTGCCTGTTTTTTTCTGATCATTCAAATACGCTATCTTGGAGCCAGGCAGGGAAAAACTTTTGTATTAGGCTCATACGTTCTGAATACAACCGGTATTACGGGAACTCTGTCGTCCCTTACAGCCCTAATCTGCTATCTTATGATTTTCATAGAGTATAGATACGGAACGGTAATCGGCATTTCTATAATTTCACTAGAAGTCCTGTCAAACTTATATACAATACTTAAATCTCATACACTTAACTCCCTGCCGGGTCTAGTCACCAGTTTTTTTGCAATAACGGCAATTCTTATCATCTCCCGGATATACAGAAAAAGCTACAAATCCAGCCACACAGACCTTCTTACAGGCTTAGGAAACAGAAGAAGCTTCATCGACAAGATGGAAGATAAATTCCTTATCGGAAAACCATTCACCCTTGCCTGCATTGAAATAATGAACTTCAAGAACATAAACGGAATGGTTGGAATTCAGGCGGGCGACCTTATACTAAAAAAAGCATCAGAATTCCTTAAGGGATGCATTACAGATGAAGACCGACTGTACAGAATGACAGGCGTTACTTTCATGATTGTTTTTGATGAAAATTCTGACGTAGAAACATCCCTTAAAAAGATAATGGAACTTGAAAAAAAGCAGGTAGATTTTGTTTACTCAAAAGATCCTGAAAACTCAGTTCAGGAAGAGCAGACTGTCTGCTACAAGCTTGCAATAGGAATTTCTAAATTCCCGGATGATGCAAAAGACTTTACGACTATAATCCGCCACGCGGATATAGCACTGGCTCACGCACAGAATCAGACAGAAAATAAAGTTATTACATATAATGAAGAACTTGAAAAAGAACAGCAGAAACAGGCCGAAGCAGACAGACTTATAACCGAAAGCCTTGAAAAAGACTGGTTCTACCTTATGTATCAGCCACAATTTACGCTTGAAGAAAAAAAGCTCCGCGGATTCGAAACGTTAATCCGCTGTAAAAAGCCGGACGGCTCAATCGTGAGCCCGGCATTCTTTATTCCGGCAGCAGAAAAATCAAACCTTATCCTTAAGATTGACGACTACGTTCTTAAGCGGGCAATAAACGAATCAAAAAAAATGCTCGAAAAGACACAGGAGCTATGCACTATTTCCGTAAATGTTTCTGCAAAAAACATTTCATCAGAAGGTTTTGCAGAAAAAGTCATAGATTTAATAGAAAAGGCAAATTTTCAGCCGGAATGCCTTGAAATCGAAATAACAGAGTATTCCTTTGTGGAATCGCTTGAAGTTACCGTAGAAAACATAAACAAATTAAGGGCGCATGGAGTGCAGATTGCCCTTGACGATTTTGGAACCGGCTATACATCCATTGCACAGGTCATGAACCTTCCTGTAAACCTTTTAAAAATCGACAAAAGCCTTATTGATGAAATAGAAAGCAGCCAGAAAAAGCGAAACCTTGTAAATTCCATAATCAGCATGGGTCACATCATGAACTGTGAAGTTATTTCTGAAGGCGTAGAAAACGAACAGCAGCTGGATATTCTGCGCACTTACGACTGCGACTTTATTCAGGGATACGTCTGGTCAAAGCCGATAGAATACAATGCCGCCCTTGAATTAAGTCAGGGCAAGGCTAAATAAATTTTACAGCTTATTAACATAAATGCATAAGTTTCCCTCATATATGTTGATTTTCCCTCTGTATTGTTCTATAATCATGCAATTATAATTTAGGAGTAAATCATGGCTTTCTTTTTCAGTGAACCTTCACACACTTTTGATGAATACCTTCTTGTACCGGGTTATACAGGACCGGACTGCATTCCGGCAAATGTTTCTTTAAAAACTCCGATTGTACGATACAACAAAAAAGCCGGAGAAAAATGTCCGCTTACAATGAACATTCCTATGGTTTCTGCTGTAATGCAGTCAGTTTCAAATGACACTCTCGCAGTAGCACTTGCAAAGGAAGGCGGAATCAGTTTTATCTACGGTTCTCAGACAATCGAAAATCAGGCTGCCATGATTTCACGCGTAAAGCAGTATAAAGCCGGATTTGTTACAAGTGATACAAACATCCGTCCGGACCAGACACTTACAGAACTTGTTGCAAAAATTGAAGCAACAGGTCATTCAACTGTAGCCGTAACAGATAACGGTGAACACAACGGAAAACTCCTTGGAATCATCACAGAACGCGACTTCCGTCTTGACCACTGCCCTGCAGGTGCCAAAGTACAGGACTACATGACTGTTCTCGGCGACCTTGTAAAGGCAGAAACAGGAATTACTCTTGAAGAAGCAAACGACCTTATCTGGAAAAACAAAATCAACCAGCTTCCAATTGTAGATTCAGACGGAAACCTTCAGTACCTTGTATTCAGAAAAGATGCTGCAAGCCATGAAGAACATCCATTTGAACTTTTGGACAACCAGAAGCGCTATATTGTAGGTGCCGGAATTAACACACGCGACTACATGGAACGCGTTCCTGCCCTTCTTGAAGCTGGTGTAGATGTAATGACACTTGACTCTTCAGAAGGATTTACAGAATGGCAGGCACGCGCACTTAAAGACATCCACGCAAAATGGCCGAACGCAAAGGTTGGTGCCGGAAACGTTGTAGATGCAGAAGGATTCAGATTCCTTGCAGATGCAGGTGCAGACTTTGTAAAAATCGGTATTGGCGGCGGTTCAATCTGTATTACACGCGAACAGAAAGGTATTGGACGCGGACAGGCAACTGCTACAATCGATGTTGCACGCGCACGTGACGAATACTACAAAGAAACAGGCATTTACATTCCTATCTGTTCTGACGGTGGTATTGTACATGACTACCATATTACACTTGCGCTTGCAATGGGTGCAGACTTTGTAATGCTTGGCCGCTACTTTGCTCGCTTTGATGAATCTCCAACAAACAAGCTTATTGTAAACGGAAACTACGTAAAAGAATACTGGGGCGAAGGTTCAAACCGCGCACGCAACTGGCAGCGCTATGACCTTGGCGGCGCAAAGAAAATGGCTTTTGAAGAAGGCGTAGATTCTTATGTTCCATACGCAGGAAGCCTGCACGACAACGTAAACCTTACAACAAGCAAGGTAATTCACACAATGTGTAACTGCGGTGCCGTAACAATCCCGGAACTTCAGGAAAAAGCAAAGATTACCCTCGTAAGCCCAGCTTCAATCCGCGAAGGCGGCGCCCACGACGTAGTAGTAAAAAACACAAGCATTCATGCTGAATAACCAACTCTGCGCATGGATTGCGCAGCACCGCGAAGAACCGAAGGTTCTTCAAAGATACAAAAATGCACGGACGCATTTTTGTATCTGAAATACCAGCATACATAAAAAGGGGATGTCTAATAAGTTCATAGCCTGCGGTCATTGAGTCCTTCGACAAGCTCAGGAACCACCTGTCGAAATGACCTATAACGCTAAATATGGTGGTTTCGAGAGCCTCAACCACCGCATTTTATTCTTATTAGATATCTCCTTCTTTTACAGCAGCATCAGCCCTACAGGTTTCAGTTCAACCTTCAATTCATCATCCTGAGTAATTGAATAAATCAGTTCATTCAAATCTTTTCTGGTAGCCCAATAATCCGGAAAAATACCAGTGCCTTCCCCATTCCATAAATCAAAAGAATCCATTTCATATAATTTTAAGCATGGTAAACATACACAGATTTTAGAACATGGTAGTCTTAATTTCATTCCGCTTGAAAAAGAAGCACAGCCTTTCGAATTTTCACCGATTACAATAACATCTTCAACACCGAAAATCCTTTTTGCAAATAAAACGGCAAGTTCACCAGCACTGGCAGTATTTCGGTCAATCAGCAGAATAAGTTTTCCATTAAATTTCTTCGGTTCATATAAATAGTCAATTTCTTCGACTTTATTTTTAAAAAATTTTTTTTCAGGAGATTTTCTCATCTCAACTTTATCTTTATTTATTTCATATTTATTACCCCAATTATAAATACAGGCTAAATTATAATTATAAAGAACATACACAGGAGAAAATAGAAAATCATATTCCATAAAATACTCTACATGGCATTCATCAAGATAATGCCACATGTTCCTTCCAGTATACAAAAACGAATAAAATCCAAACGGGGGATCTAAATATCCGCCCTTGTTTCCGCGCAGATCAAGTACAATATTCTTTTTGCTACAAAATTTTTCCCCACATTCTATATATTTTTGAAACATTACTTCCGCACCATTATATTGAACCGTATTATACTCAGGAAGATGAAAAAAATTCATGCAGAGGTAAGCGGAATCAGCAGTCTCTATTTCCCTGTATTTCATCGGAAGTTCTGGAATAGTTTCGTCATCATGTAAGGAAACAGAAATGTTTTTTCCATTAAACTCAAATTCCTTTTTTCGTATTGGCTCCGAACTTAAAAAGCCCAGCCTGTAAACATTTTCTCCCCTCAATGGATAATAAAACAGCGTATCTAAATCTGTTTTATAATGAATTCCGTTTTCTACAATGCCGTTTCCGTCTTTTACAAAAAAATCTTTACCTTTCTTTTCAAGATAAATGTCTGACCAGTAAACAATTTTTTTATCGTTAATAAAAGTATGATTATAAGAATCATCTTCAATAATAAATGAAAAATGAAAGTCATTTATATACGACTTTAAATTCAAGGCAATCTGAGATAAAAAATCATCTGTAGAAACTGAATTATCAACAGGCTTTAATCCAGAAATTACATCTTCGGTAAATTTATCTATTTTAAATCCCCTCTGAACCATATCCGAGTAACCCGCATATCCATTAACAAGGAGATAACAAAGATGATTCAGGTCATCCCGGCATAATTTATAGTCCATGCCAGGCTTATATTCATTAGAAGTTGCAACATAAACTTCTTTATAGACACATGGTTCTGTTTTAACAAGTTCCTCATTTGCAAAAACACAAAAAACCTGCACCGCAGCCAGAACGGCCATAACAAACACTTTTTTTGTAATAAACTTTTTATTCATAAATATGCCTTTTTAACTTTAGAGAATATGTTTTATATCCTCCAGTACAGAAAGAGCCCTTAAACCTGTCTGCAGGGTAGATTTTAACGGAGCCTTGCCGTCAAGGAAGTCAACTGCATTCTGCACCATGTTGGAAAAATAACCTGTTTTCTTTGGGATTTTTACAGATTTATCCGGCAGAAGGGAATAAAAACCAGAATACAGTTTTGACTCCTGGCGCGTATAGAATTCATGGATTCCGTTTCCGACTTTAAAGCGGCCTTCTGTTCCAATTACTTCAACTTCAAAACCAAAATAACGGCTGCGGCCGCTGAAAAACAGATTGATATCATTGCAGAGTTCGCTTTTATAATGAACAGTTGCATTCCTTACCACCGACGGATTTTCGCGGTCATAATAAACCGCAGAAAGTTTTGGCGAAACAAGAAGAGGAGTTTCGCTTGCCGGATCAAAATCGTCCTTTTCAAGTAAAAACTGGACTATATCTACAAGGTGGGTTCCGTCATGCAGTAGGCTGTATTCACCGGAAGATTCTTTTTCCGGATTATATACATAAAGCCCGGAATCAAGGCGGGCATTGATTGTCTGAATTTTACCGATTCTGCCCATAAATTTTTTGGCAAAAATGTAATCTGTTGCAAAACGGCGTTCATGATTTACAAGAACAGGAACCTGTCTGGTCTTTGCTGCAAAAAGCAGTTCCCGTCCTTCTTTCATATTAAGGGCGACAGGTTTTTCAAGAATGATAAGCCGGGGTTTTGCATTTATAGCATTTACTGCACACTGCAAGTGAAAATTTTCGTTTACAGCAACGGTTACAATATCAGGATTGTGAGACGCAAAAAGATTTGCAACATCCGGACACAGCGCTGTTCCGCGTACATAATGCCCCCACCGCTCAAGTCTTGCACGATCAGTATCACAGCCGGCAATAATTTTTATACGGCGGTTAGCCTTTAGCGCCATAGTATGACTGGCAGGCTGCTCACGCTTTCTGTCAAAACCAAGAGTAAAACCTATACGGCCGGTGCCAACTACAGCAGCGGTATACTTTTTTCTTCCCATAGAAAAATTATATCAAATTTTTTTGAATTTAACTACTTTGTAGAATGAACTCAATCTTCAAGAAAAGCTTCTGCGGCAGGAAGAATTTTTCCTTCAAAATCAAAAAGAGCCTGATTTTCCCATGTACTCGGAACATTATTGCAGGGAATCCAGTCGCCGCCCCAGTAAAATACACCGTTTCCGCCGGCATTTTTACAGGATTTTATAATTGACTTAAGCACAGCTTTCTGACCAGCTTCTGAAGCGGTTGCCGTAATTCCAGAAGCGCTTAGCGACGTAAGTTTTTCCGCACCAGATTTTTCCTGATCCTTATAAAAGACATTTGACTTTTCATCGTTCCAGCCTGTTGTCCATGCCCAGGAAGTTTCTGCAACAACAACTTCCTTTTGAAAATCAGCCTTAAGTTCGGCAATATTCTGTTCAAGTTCCTTCTGTGTTCCATGATTTTCAAAAGGATAATAGCTTAATCCGATAACATCAAAATCAATTTTTTTAACTTTCTGAAACCACCATTCAAGACTTTCGCCTTTGCTGCTCGCAAGGTGAACCATAATTTTTGCATTCGGGCAGAGTTTTCTTACTGTCGCCGCAGCAGACGAAAAAACCTGATTAAAATTTTCAGCAGTTTCTTCGCTTTTATATGATGAACAGGAAATTTGTGCAAAATCTTCTATTGTTGCAGCATTACTTTTTGTTACCAGAAAACCTGGATTTATTTCATTGCCAAGCTGAATCATGTCTGGAGGAGTTTCTTTTAGAGCAGTTAAAACCTTTTCTGTATATGTAGAAACCAAATTCTGTAATTCCTCAATTGAAGAAACAGAATCCCATGCAGCCGGATACTTCTGGTTAGCAGGATCAGCCCAGAAATCAGAAAAATGAATGTCCAGCAAAAAATTCAGGCCGGCAGCTTTTATGCGTCTTGCAGTTTCAACAGTGCGGGCAAGGTCATTATGCCCCGAAAGATTTTCATCTGACATATCCGGCGTATGCCATAACCGCAGGCGAATCCAGTTTACTCCATATTTTTTTAAGAGTTCAAAAATATCAGCGGCATTTCCATTTTTATCACAGTAAACACCGCCATTTTTTTCAATTTCATAGACCATGGAAGCGTCAAAACCATGCATAAAAGACGATGATTTACGTCCGCTGAAAAATACAAGGGCTGCTTTTTCTGTTCCGTCGGATTTTTCTACGCCAGCACAGGAAATACAGAATGAAAGTGAATAAAAAAATATTGAAATAAAAACAATTGAACGAAATAGAAGCTGTTTTTTCATTGAATAAACCCTCTCTTAAAATTCTTTTCGATTTTAACAAAAAAAATACTCCCTTAAAAAATTATGATTTCTTTAAGGGAGCATATTACCTGCAAAACTTATGAAAGAAACAAAACTCTAAGCCTTAAAGTTAAGCGCACTTACAACAGCGGCAATACCGGCACGGCCTACGCTGGAACTTTTTCCAACGCCCCACACCTGTATTCCGTCTTCTTTTGTAATCTGAACATAGGCAATGGCGCATGTGTCTGAACCGGTTCCGATACTGTGTTCACTGAAGTTTGTAATGTTAAACTTAGGAGCCGGAGTCTGTTTTAGGGCATTTACAAAGGCATCTAGCGGGCCGTTTCCGTTTGCGGCAACAGCGTACTGCTTTCCTTCCCATTCCAAAGTTGCCATTCCTGCAACCTGTTCTGGAGCTTCGCTTCCGCGTTCACCTTCAATATGACGTTCTGTAATTTCGATTACATTAAGCGGAGCCTTTGTTTTAAGCCAGCTCGCTTCAAATACGTCGTAAATCTCTTTTGGCTGAAGTTCACGCTGAGCCTTATCTGCGGCATTTTTAATAAGTTCGCCGAATACAGGATGCATTGCTTTTGGCATAACAATTCCGTAGTCCTGCTCCATGATGAATGCAGCTCCGCCCTTACCAGACTGACTGTTGATACGAATGATTCCTTCGTACTGACGGCCAATATCATGCGGATCAAATGTAAGGTACGGAACATCCCAGTAGTCATTTGGCTTCATGTTTACGCGTGCAGCCATTCCCTTGCGGATTGCATCCTGGTGAGAACCACTGAATGCTGTAAATACAAGTTCCCCGGAATATGGAGTTCGCGGATGAATCGACATACCTGTAAGGCGGGTGTATGCTTCAACCAGCATAGGCATATTTGTAAAGTCAAGTTCAGGGTCAATTCCCTGTGTGTACATGTTCATGCCCACATTTACAATGTCCAGGTTTCCAGTGCGCTCACCGTTACCAAAAAGACAGCCTTCAACGCGGTCAGCACCAGCCAAAAGTCCAAGTTCACACTGAGCAACACCTTCACCGCGGTCATTGTGATTATGAAGAGAAATAATTACGTTTTCGCGTTCAGAAATGTTCTGACAGAAATATTCAATCTGGTCTGCAAACTGATTAGGAAGAGCGCATTCAACAGTTGTAGGAAGATTCAAAATCACCTTGTTTTCTTCACTGCAGCCCCATTCCCTTTTTACGGCTTCGCAAACTTCCAGAGCGTAGTCAATCTCTGTTGTACTAAAACTTTCTGGAGAATATTCAAGCTGGATTTCTGTTCCTTCACTCATAGAAAGACAGTTTTTAACGCAGCGGATACCGTCAATTGCAATCTGCTTGATTTCTTCCTTTGATTTATTGAAAGTGTACTTTCGCTGAGACGGGCTGGTTGAGTTATAAAGATGGAAAATTGCCTTTTTGCAGCCCTTCAAGCTTTCAAATGTACGCTTGATGAGTTTTTCGCGTGCCTGACACAAAACCTGCAGAGTAACATCTTCCGGGACGTGATTCTCTTCAATAAGGCGGCGCATAAAATTAAATTCAGTGTCGCTTGCACTAGGGAAACCAACTTCAATCTGTTTGAAGCCGATTTTTACAAGGAGGTCAAAAAAATCTAGTTTCTGTTCAACGCCCATCGGATTAATAAGGGCCTGGTTACCGTCACGAAGATCAACAGAGCACCACATTGGAGCCTTGGTAATTGTGTTGTTCGGCCATGTGCGGTTTTTAATCGGAACCGCCTCAAATGGTCTGTACTTTCCGTTTGGATTCATAGAAACTTTCATTTTGCACCTCGCATAAAAAAAAAGACCCGCCGTTTAAGGCAGGTCTGTAATTCACTGTTTAATAGATTACACCACTACTTACCCAAAACGGCTATCGAGAAAAACCTGATAATAGAAGTAGCAATGTCTTAATCATGGTTTTAATATAGAATATTTTTAAAATATGGTCAACGCGAAAAAGAAATCAATCATACTGGATTTCCGAATAAATTTCATACCCTTCATCAATTGCTGCAATGGTTGCTGTTGCGCACACAATTAAAACTGTGTAATGCAATTCAATAAAACATACAGATAGCGGCAAAACAAATAACATTGAACCTGTAATCTTGTTCAAAACAGAATGAACTGCAATCATTCTTTTATATCTTACAAATCCAGACACTATATTGCCTATCTTGATTACTGCAATAATCATAATCCATATATACATCCATGTTTCTAAGTCCAGAACCGGAATCAGTTTTATCAAACAAGTTATTACCAGCACAAAATCTGCAATTGTATCAAGTTTGGATCCAATCTCGCTGACCGTTCCCGTTTTTCTTGCCACTGTTCCGTCAATCATGTCTGTAAAACCTGCGGTTATGTACAAAATATAAAAAAGAAGTGAGAATGGCTCATAAAACAGCAAAGCAATGCTGCAAATGATTCTGATGACAGTAAGGCAATTTGCCATTTATTCCTCAAAATCGAAGACAGGCATATCATCTGGAAGGAAAATCATAAACTTCCGGTATTTTTCAATCCAGTCGCCGTTATCCACCCACATAGGAGCTGTAAGAAGAACATAAAGCCACTTTCCCTGTGTACCATTCTGCACATCATTTTCAAGAATTTCCAATACCCTGATTTTCATTCCTCCTTCATGATTTAATGTTCTATACTTTGCAGGTACTGAAACATCTTTTTCTATGCGTAAATCAATTTCTCCCATGATCCTAAAGGATGATAATTCTTTTATTTGTGAATGGTCAGTTAAGGTATAACCACCATAAGCATATAAAGCAAGTGAAAAAAACAAAGTAAAAAATATAAGCAAAAAAAATCTTTTCATAAAAATCCCTGTTCAAAAGATTCGTCTGTATAACTGCCTGTTGCATGCTATATAAGACATCTAAATCCTATACCATATCGCCTTAATGGCAGCATTATTTGATTTCCCAATATCCATCATAAGCATAGCCAGTCTTTCCAATTAATAAATGTTCTGATTTTGTAAATCCCGCTTTCTGAATGGCTTTTATTCTTTCTACTGCGTAAATCGGAGCTTTTGTCAAAACACCTTTACAACCTAACATTTCTTCCAGGTTAGATGTAACGGTTATAAAAACATCGTACAGCAGATCTTCCTGTTCGTAATCGCTTCTTACATCAACACGCAAAATGCCCATATCATTAAACTCATCTTCGGAAACTCTTACACACAGCTCAACCGTACCAATAACGGTCATAAAAAGCTTATCTACAATTGACATCCTGACAAACCAACCGTTTTTATATGCCACACGCCAAAATTCGATAACATCTGTCATTCTTTCTTTTGTTGGATAATAGAAATTATCTCCGTCACAATTGTCACTGTTAAAAAAAGGTAATGCATTTTTATCGCTGTATACTTTTAATAAATCGTCACAGTCAGCATCTTCAAATAATCTGATTATAAATTTTTCACTTTCCAACACCGGACATGTTTCATATATATTCATTTTATGTATCTCCCTAAAACCTGTTATAATATTCAACATCACTTAATTTGCTGGAACATGACAGTCTCTTCCTTCATGAAAATCTTTCCGACACAAAAACCGTATTCTGCCAGTTCCTTCTTATATTTAAGAAAAGAATGATCTATCGGAAAGCCTGTAATTGTTTCAATCTCAGCGTATGTCAGTTTAAAGTCGTCTGCTCCGTTTTCTTTTATCCATTTCCACAAAGGATCATATTTGCTCATACAATCAATCTCTCAATTTTTCCCTATTTCTGATTTTATTATTCCAAGGATTGCATCATAATTTTCTTCTGTTAAGGAATGAAAGAACGCCATATTTTTGCATTTTCTGTATTCTACATTATCCATTTGGAATA
>JBGVIP010000015.1:0-45569 GCA_045123335.1 Treponema sp. | reverse complement strand
TTTAATGTAATATCGTACTGCCTTGAATCGCCCCACTTCATGTCTGTGTAAAACTGAACGTAAGTAGAACGGCGGCGGTCAAGTTCCTTAAGGTATTTTTCCGGATCAAGAACGTTTTCTTTAAGCGTTTCCAGAAGATATTTTGTACGTGTTTTTTTATCCGCATGAATAAAAACATTAAGAACATCAGTACGCTTACGCAGAATGTAATCCGCACAGCGGCCCACAATAATGCACGGCTCTTTTTCTGCAAGTTCTTCAATTATCTGATGCTGAATTGCCCAGATGGAATCCTCTACGGAAGGACCGTTATAATACATTCCGGTTGCAAAATAAGTTTCAATTGCAACCTTATTGCCGTATTCGCCTTTGTCTTCAACAAATTTTTCACACAAGCCGCTTTCAGCAGCAACCTTGCCAATAATTTCCCTGTCATAACACGGAATTCCCAGTCTTTCAGAAAGCATCTTTCCAATCTGCGAACCCCCGCTTGCATATTCCCTGCTGATAGTTATTATTCTTCGACTCATTTTCGGCCTCCGGCGTAAGAAAACTTTTTCCATCTTCTATAATTATACATTAGTTCCGGGAATTTTCAAAAAAAATGTTAATTTGCGAAAGATTTTGAAAAATCATTTTTTCATCTCCCCCTCCTATTTGCCCTTCTTTCCCCAATTACAGTATAATTTTCCCATAATAACCGAATAAAACCAAAACAAAGGCAGGAACAGGATGCAGGACATTTTACGGACAAACGGAAGCAGTATTTTACTTAACTCCAGTCTTTCTGAAGAGCAGTTTGCAAAAACCAAGTGTTCCCGCCTGCTTGATGAAACAGGCTATTCAGTTCAGTTTAAGTCCGAAGATGATGCGCCATTATTTACTCCCTGGAAATTCGCCGGAACAAAAACAATAGACGAGCAGGCCTATTTTTTTGGCGAATGGGAAGAAGCTGTATCTGTAGAAAACATAATTTTTAAGGGCGGCCAGGAGGCACTACAGACACTGTTTTTAATATGCCGCGCCTATTCAGAAGCAGATAGAAAAAACATTGACCTGCCATGCAACGGAATGGCTGGAATCCTTGTAAAAAATAACGCTCTACTTTTTGTCCCGGAAAAAACTTTTGATCGCTGCGCCCTGAATTCCGGCAGGGAAGAATACGACAGAATTCAGAATCTCTGGCGCGACAGCATTGCCGACGGTTCCGCTGCGAGAAACTTTACCCTATCTGTATGCGCCTATTACGCCTGCACCGGTCATTTTCCATATCCCGACAACTCTGAATCAGAAAAAGGAATTCTCATAAGCGACAGGAATTTTCTGCCGCTTATCTATTCCGTAAACGGAATCAGCAGAAAGCTTTCTAATTTTACAACCACGGCACTTTCCGGAACAAAACCGGAGGCAAACTTTCCTCTTGAAGACTTAAAAAAAGAACTTTTTGACCACGAATCTAAAAAACATACGATTCCGCAGGAACTGTTTGAAAAGAACGTAAAGGACTTTGTCATAAAGCAGAAAAAAACACTTGCAAGAAAGAAATTTTTTGAAAGAAACAAAACGCGCATTCTAGTCATTAATGCCGCTTTACTTTTTGTTTTTATTTCAGTCCGTTCAATTTATGTAGAAGCCGGAAAAAAGCCCGTCGCAACCGGACTTACTTCTTCCCAGACTGCAGAACTTTTTTACGCCGGAATCCACCACATGGACACAGATTACATGCTCGCCGCCGCAAAAAACTGCCCGCAGGCGCAGATATACATTTCCCAGATTCCACAAATCTACGTAACCGGCCAGATGAAGGGCGCCTACAACTTTGACTCAGGAATTTCCACCCCTGAAAACTGGCTTTTCTACGAACCAGATTCAAAAAAATCCTATTCAAGATACGTATACGGAATAACAAACTTCCAGATTGACGGCGCACCGTCTGAACTCAACCAGAAAGCCCCTACCGTAGGAAACCATCCACACCGGATACTCCGCAATCCTGACGGCAAAAAAATTGAACTCAGTCCTGAAACTTCGCACACCGTTCACTATTACCTTGTTCATACAGATAACACACAGCTTAGAATAGACGAATACACGACAACAGTTTCTGAAGAATACAAAAAAGACCGCTGGCAGATTCTTTCTTTATCCCAAAAACAGAATTCTGCATACGTTCCGCTCCTCGATTTCAGCCTTGACTACAAGGATTCCCTTAACAGAGCAGCCGGCAACGTAATTCAGGCAGCAGAAACCCTCCGCGCAAAATATCCATGGCTTCCAACCCAGGCCTCATTAGAAGCAGAACAAAAGCGTCTGGACGCAATCGGCTATTAACTTAATAACACCTAACAAAACCAGCCTTTTTTTTCTCTTTATTCGAGCGAAGCTACTTCTTCATCCCAAAGCCCTTTCTGTAATTTTACAATGCATCCTTCATTCCGGCCTTCCAGGGTTCCGCTCACCGCTCATTCCTACGCTTTCGCTCCGGAACGCCTCCGGCGCCCTTACACGCACGGCGCCGATGAGTCTGACTATTTTATTGGACTATTTATCGGTTTATCAAAAAGCGGAGTTACCACTCCGTCCCAGGGTACACAATAATGCAGACAAGTATCCTGTTATTTGGTTCCCTTATAAACATCTGCAATATCTACACGGATATCTTCGAGTTCTGGTAAAAATGAAATATCTACAGATTGTGGATGAGGAGTATCAAGAACATCTACAATTGTTAATACTCCGCTATCACAACCTGTTATTTTTAATTTTTTTATTCGAGAATTTTGAGAATATAAATAAGGTTTATCAAAAGAAATGTAGCCGTTCATGATAAGAAGGTTTGAATATTTATGACCCTCCTTATTTACTACTGTAAAACCTTCCCCAATTCCATCACCTGGTGCGTTTTCAACCCAAGGAGTATCCATATCGATTTTATTTAGATTTTCAATTGGATAGCTTGCATTCTTTTCAATTAAATAAGATGAACAATCTTTGTAGTATCCGAATGTCAACTCCATTTTTCGAATTAGTGGCCAAATGATATTTGATGGTTTATCAAATTTATTATTCAAATTACAAAATCCAAACGACATTTCTCCAGTTGTGTATTCATCTTTTCCTTCTGAATAACCATCTAATATAAGAATTTGGTCTATATCTCCATCTAAGTCTGTTTTAATTGCTGGAGTCAATTTAAAAAACAACAATCCATTTATTAATTTATATTCATATTTAAAAGTAAATTTCTCGCCATCAAAATTTGAAAATTTTCCCTTATAATTGTTATCAAAATAAATGTAATCAATAAGTTCAACATAGTATTTACGAGGAAATATATTAGATTTTCCATAACAGCAACTAGTTAATAAAAATAATAAAACAAAAGACAATTTTCTCATAATTTATTCCTTAATGAATAAAATAGTCTACATCAGATAAATTTGTAGCCATTCTAAGTATATCCATAAATCGAGAATGCATTTCTTGACCTCCTTGGGTAATATTACATCCTGCACCTCTTACTTGAATTCCTTTGTTATAAGGAGCTGATTGTCCCGCATATTGATTAGCATGTAATAGGAAATCTGCTGGAGAAATATTTAGTTTATTTCTAGTATTTGAATCAATATTTAAATCATTTGTAATTATTCTTAATGTGTCATAAAAATGTCCAGAACTATAAGTTCCATCAGGATTTTGAGTGAGACCATCAGTCGTTAAATTATATTTTCCTGTTGGAAGTGTAAAACCATTATTCTTTTGTGCAAATTCTTTATCTGCTGCATTTGCACCAACCAAATCAGTATATGTTATTGTGCCGAATATTTTTGACTTGACTGTTGTTATTCTTATAGAATCAAAATTATCAGAATAACCATCACTCGGCCTGTAAACATGAACTTCAACATCTGTCTGCAAATTAGAACCACCTATAATGTATGGTTTATTAGATAATTTTATAGAACTTATATCAAACGAATTATCATAGAACTCGTAGCCCAGCACAAATAACTTTATATTTTGTTCTAATTCTTCTTTGTTAACCATAAGTTCTGTGACAAAACTATTATTTTCAGCAATAATTGCTTGAATTGTTCTCCCATAACTCTTAATCTCCTCTGCGGCACTCGGACTTGATTTATTTCTTCCAGGATCTGCCCTTGTTCCTGCAAGAGACAGCGTTGCCTGTCCTCCGTTATTTGCAAGATTATATGCCGGCCCGCTCATGCTTGCTATCGTGCCTGCATTGTATCCGTTGTAATGATAGCAGTCTGCCCTGTATGACGGGTTACTTATGTCGCCTTCGTTGCAGAACGTTCCGTCTCGGCATACGTATGTCGCCAGTCCTGTTCCGTCTGCATACTTAAACGGATTCCCCAATGCATACCCGTACCAGTTATAGCCGTCCCTTATCGGGTCCTCGCTTATGAATGCGTCCCCTTCTTCATTCCTCCAACGGTTCCAGTGGTAGGTTAGGCCTGTCTCTGTGTCTATTTCCTTTCCTGCATACATACCGCTGAATTCAAAGCTTCCTTCATATGAGCTTAGTTTTCCGTACGGGCTGTATGTTCCGCTCCATTCTTCCTCTCCGTCCTTGTATATCTTCCTTACGCTTCCTGTTTCATCCGTGATAACATGATATTTTCTTCCGCCTTCGCTAAAGCCTACAAGACTCCTTCCCATATAGACGTAACTTCTTTTCCTTGTGCCTTCACTTTCGTACAAAAGCTTTCCTTCAAAATCATACATATACTCTACAGTATTTCCATCGCTTTCACGCCGGAGCTTATTATTTTCATGGTCGTACCTGTAGCTTACTTCTACCATTTTGTTCCCGTTACTTTCCATTTCTACCTTTATTAACCTGTTGTGCAGGTCCCACTCATATTTCCACGCTTCGCCGTTTCCTTCTTTTGAAATCCGGTTCCCGTTGTTATCATACTTATATTCATATATGCCGTCATTTTTTACAAGGCTGCTGTTACCGTTCTGGTGGTTTTTATGATATTCAATTTTATATATTCTGTAAAATTAAGATTAATAAAACCTAACAAAACCGCATTAATTGTCATAATGACAAAATACAAAAAAATGTCATTGACACAGAGCATACCATTCAATATTATCTAATCATAGTGAAAAAAATTGGAGGTCATTTACATGGCATACAATGTTGAGAAACAACATGAAAAAGGTAAATTTCACGCTATTGAACGCATAGATCATCTTTGCGATAAAGGAACATTCGTAGAAATCTATTCCGGCGTTCGCCATAACTGTACAAGTTTTGGAATGGACAAAAAAGACATTCCTTATGACGGCGTCATAACAGGATTCGGAAAAATCAACGGCAGAAAAGTAGCCGTATATGCCCAGGATTTTACAGTTCAGGGTGGTTCACTCGGTCTTATGCATGGTAAAAAAATTGCAGAACTCATCGACATGGCTATTGAAGCACGCTGTCCTGTAATCGGAATCAACGATTCGGGTGGAGCCCGCATTCAGGAAGGTGTAGACGCCCTCTGCGGTTACGGTGACCTTTTCTATCAGAACGTACGTGCATCTGGTTCTGTTCCACAGATTTCCATTATTGCAGGTCCATGTGCCGGCGGTGCCGTATATTCTCCAGGAATCACAGACTTTATTTTCGCTGTTGATCAGATTTCACAGCTTTTCATTACCGGTCCTAAAGTTGTTAAATCTGTAATGTTCATGGACATCACAGCAGAAGATCTTGGTGGTGCTTCAATTCACTCTAAGAAATCCGGAGTTGCTCACTTCCGCTGCGAAGGCGAACCGGACTGCTTTAACAAGGTACGCAAGCTTCTTGACTATATTCCTCACTACTACGGTGACGAAATCGTTCAGGCTGCTAAATTCAAATTTGACGAACACAAGAAAACAAAGCACATTACAAAGATTTTGCCGGAAAACACACGTCAGGGCTATGACATCCGCGATGTAATCAACGACGTTACAGACGACGATTCATTCTTTGAAGTTTCAGCAGAATTTGCAATCAACTGTGTAATCGGCTTTGCAAAAATCGAAGGAAAATCAGTAGGTATCATTGCCAATAACCCTGCCGGAATGGGCGGTGTTCTTGACTGCGATGCTTCAGACAAAATTGCACGCCACGTACGCTACTGCGACGCATACAATATCCCTATCGTTACTTTCGTAGATGTTCCAGGATTTATCCCTGGTCCACAGGAAGAACAAAAAGGTATCATCCGCCACGGTGCAAAAGTAATTTACGCTTACTCAGAATCTTCTGTTCCAAAAGTAACTGTAATTACACGCAAGGCATACGGCGGAGCTTATATCGCTATGTGTTCTAAGCACATCGGTGCAGACTATGTATATGCATGGCCGACATCAGAAATTGCCGTTATGGGTGCTGACGGTGCTGTTGGAATCCTTTATGCAAAAGAAATGAAGGATCCTTCTAAGGCTGCATACGTTGCAGAAAAGAAAGCTCAGTACGAATCAGAAATCATGACTCCAACAATCGCAGCAAAACGCGGTTACGTAAGCGAAGTCATCAACCCGGAAGACACACGCAAATACGTTGCCCAGAGCCTTGACTTCCTTGCAAACAAACACTCAATGGATAAACCATTGAAAAAGCATGGAAATATTCCATTGTAATAATTTCAAATCCCGCTGCAGTTAGCGCAGCGGGATTTTTTTCATCATGAATACCCGTAGCGCCCGAACGGATCTTCAAAAACAGTTCCATCCGCATATTCAATGCGACCCGCATAAAAATAATCCGTTACATAAGATTTTTCGCTGTCATAATCCAGCCATTCATCCAGTATTACCGCTCCCTCTACCGTCTCTCCCGGAAGAACCGAACGTACATAATCAAACTTTATCCAGTCGCCGTCTAAAACTGGTTCACCGTCTTCATCAAAAAGACTTAAAACAAACTCTGTCCGTAAAATTTCCAGTTCAGAAAGATTTTCAAAATCAAAATTATAAACGCATTGAGCGCCGCCAGTTTCAGAATCAAAATACAGGTCGTTGCTGCCGGCTCCACAAACTTCTCCTTCAAGCCAGTAAAGTTGCCTGCATTCAGAACGAGAAGCACAGGAACCGAAAAGAGAAAACGCTGCCATAAAAAATAAAAGAATAATTTTTGCAAAAAGATTTTTCATACACATTATATATATGCCGGATTTTTCAAATTCTGCATTTCCCGAAAAAAAATAAATATTTTTACTAAAAAAAATTGTTCATATTTCTTTTTTATGCTAATATTTGTCATCCAATTATTTTTATCCCTATTCAAAAAGGAGGCTTTTTATGGACAGTGGAAGTAACCCCGGCTCCGCCTATCACTCCCGTTCAAAACGGATTTCAGCCTCCGCAGGATTCCACAATTAATTTTTAGTCCTGCTGGAAAATGCTTTTAGCGCTTTTTTGAGGATAAAAAAAATGATTACATACTGGCAGCAGGAAGAAGGAAAATTTACAAAAATCAAGGAGCTTGATCCAAGCAAGAGAACCTGGATTGACGCCCGCGTAGTTACACGCGATGACGTAGAAATACTTCAGTCTGAATTTAAAATTGACCCGGAACACATTCTGGATATTCTTGACCCGGATGAACAGTCGCGTCTTGAAGACGGAGACGACTACCTCCTTACAATCCTTCGCCTTCCAATTTATGACCCTTCGTCTGATCCGCAGTATTCAACATGCCCGCTTGGTATCATATTAAAGAACAATTACATCATCACAATCTGCTGGACAGACTGCGAAGTTCTGCGCGATTTTACAACTGGCCGAATGAAAGGGATTACCCTGCAGGACTTTCCGGCATTCATAATGCGCATTTTAAGCCGCTCTGATTTAAGCTACCTGCGCTATCTTAAGGAAATCAACCGCCGTTCCACTGCAATTCAGAATGAAATGCAGCTTTCAATTGACAACAACGAAATCCTTCAGCTTTTAAGCCTTGAAAAATCACTTGTATACTTTACAACTTCGCTAAAAGCAAACCAGCTGCTTCTTGAAAAATACCGCAAGACAAAACTTATCAAACTTGACCTTGATGACATTGACTGGCTTGACGACGTAGAAGTAGACAACCGTCAGGCTATTGAAATGGCAGACACATACAGAAGCGTCCTTATAGGTGTAATGGATGCCTTTGACTCCGTAATCAATAACAACCTTAACATGTACATGAAGCGCCTTTCTATCCTGAACATACTTATGATGGTTCCTACATTCATCACAAGCTACTTCGGAATGAACGTAGACCTTCCTTTTGTAAAATACGGAAGATGGGCCGGATGGATTATCAGCGGAATCTGTCTGTGTTCAATCGTTGTAACACAGTTCATCCTTGTAGTATATGAACGCCGCTACCCGCGTACACAGCAGAAACAAAGCCAAAGGATCGTAAACTTCAAGCGAAAGGAACGAAAGAACGCAAAGCGCATGAAGTCAATTGAAGCAGCATTGAGCGAATAGTTTTACAATTGATTTATTAATCCCGTCATCCGAGCTATTTATTCATACTCCGTTATTGTGATATAATTATCCAAGCGGGGTGCAGATATGAAAAAGTTTTTATTGATACCGGCATTTTTGTCCTTAGCATTGTCAGTTTTTTCTCAGAACAATTTTGATGAAACAGAAATGGTCATAATTCCTAAAACGGAATATGTAATCGGAAAAGACGTTCAGACCTATACAGCAGAACGGACCGTAAACGAATTTTCTATATGCCGCTACGAAACAACATATACTCTATGGTACCGCATAATTTCAGAAGCAAGAAAACTTGGATACAGATTCCAGAATCCGGGCCAGGAAGGTTCAGAAGGAAGATACGGACGTTCACCGCAGAAAGATTCTGCCGGACAACCGGTTACAATGATAAGCTGGTACGACGCAATTGTCTGGTGCAACGCATACAGCGAAATAAGCGGACTTTCACCATGCTATCTTTATAAGGGTACCGTAATAAGAGATTCAACAAATACCGCAATGTGCGACCTTTCGGAATGCAACTTTTTCTCCAACGGATACAGACTTCCGACAGAAGCAGAATGGGAACTTGCAGCCCGCTACCACCCGGAGCTAAGCGAAAAAGTAAGTACTGGAAATGAAATTTCATACGCAACAATAACAGAAGACGATGACAGGCTTTCGTATGCCTGGACCTGCGACAATGCAACAGGAACGCACAAAGCCGGAACCGCAGGAACACCGTTTTCTCAGGATTCTATAACAGTACCGGGCAGCGGAAATGCAAATGCAGCCGGCATTTTTGACATGACAGGAAACCTTCTGGAATACTGCTGGGACTGGTATGCAAATTACGGCCCGCAGGAAGAAGGAAAAATTGCAAGCGGACCTGAATACGGAAGCAAACGGATAAGCCGTGGCGGAAGCTGGTCGGAATACACAATGTTCAATCTTACAGCCGACCGCTACAGTTTTGACCCGAACGAATGCTACAATTATTTGGGATTCAGGGTAGTTCAGTCACGCTAAAGCAACTTCACCGCCCATAAATCCTTTGCAAGACTATATAGTCTCAATCTTAAGGTTTTTAATTTCCCACTTGCCGCTGTTTTTTTCTGCATCAAAAACTGCGTAAGTGCCTTTTTCGCCAAAACTGCCGGAATTGATTATAACTGTATCCCCTATTTTATCTGTTCCGACACCTTCGTGAATATGACCGGTAATAACTGCAAGAGGCTTTTTTTCTTCAATAAGGGTACGGAATTTTTCTGAACCAGCATGAAGTTCTGTGTTTACTGCATCGCACTCTGTATTTTTCGGCGGATTATGACTGATCAGAATAAAGTTTGAATAATCATTCTGGAATTCTTCCTGATTCATTATGTCAAAATCAGAAAGGAGGTCATCTTCGTCGCGTTCATTTGGAGTTTTTCCGGTAAATTTGCTGCCGCCGCCCGAGCCAACAATTGCAAGTCCGCCTGTATAATTAAGCACGCGCTCTGCGTTGATTCCGGCATCTTCAAGCTGTTCAATAAATTCAGGTTCATCGCAGTTGCCAAGAACGGCATAAATTTCATCGTGTTTTTTTACAAGGGCATCGAGCACAGGTTTTCCTGTTTCAGTCTTAAAGCATTCGCAGAAGTCTCCTGCAAAAAGGACTGCATCTGCTTTTTCAAATTCTGAATCAAGCTTATCAAGGGCTTCTGTGTTTCCATGTATGTCTGTAAGTACAAGAAATTTCATTTTTTCCTCCAGTATCTAAACCGTCTTATAGCTTAGAATTTATTTTTCATGATTAATTTTAAAGCATCCATCTGCTCTTTTGTTCCGATTGTTATGCGCACATAATCTTCAATTCCCTTTGTAGAAAAGTGGCGCACAAGGATGCCTTCTTCCTTTATGCAGCGGTAAACTTCTTCACCGTTTACAGAAGGATGACGCACAAGAACAAAATTTGTTTTGGAAGGAACATAGGACCAGCCGTTTTCCTTAAGGAAATTCTGGAACGCCTCCCTTTCTTCCGCTACTTTTTTAGCGCATTCACAGTAATATGCAGGATTGCGACACGCAGCAATACCGGCTGTCTGGGCTACAGCATCAATCGGGAAGTGATTAAGGCTGTTCTTTACAGTTGTAACATACTGAACAAGTTCCGGGTTTGCAACAATGTAGCCCAAGCGCATTCCGGCGCCGCAGAGACTCTTGCTGAAAGTACGTACAATCAGTAGGTTTTTAAAATCTTTAAGCAGCGGAATGCATGATTCGCCACCAAAATCGCAGTACGCTTCATCAACTACAAAAATCTGATCAGAATCGCTCTGTTCAAGCATTTTGCGCACTTCGCTGCGGCTTAAACCAATTCCGCTCGGTGCATTTGGATTTGCAAAAATAAGGCCGGAACCGTTTTTCTTTGCTCTGTTCAGCATCTCCTGAACATCCAGAGACCAATCTTTCTTCATAGGTACAATGTCTGTCTCTATATTATAAAAACCGGCATAAACAGGATAAAAACTGTATGTAAATTCCGGCAGTACAAGTTTCTTTCCGCTGTCAAAAAAAGCATAGAACACAAAGGAAAGAACTTCATCGCTTCCGTTTCCAGTGTAAATCATGTCTGGAGTTACTGTAAACGGAATGCGGTCGCTTTCCGAAGGCTCAACGCTGTCTCCATTAACTTTTGCATTGCAGAGAACGCCGCCTGTTTTGTTCAGCATGTCTGCAACAGCCGCGTGAAGTTCAAGCGAGTCTGGATCAGGATAAAGCGCAAGACGCATTGCATTTGCACGCACAAAATCTGCAACTGAATCTACAACCTTTGGACTAGGCGGATAAGGATTTTCATTTGCATTGAGTTTTATATACACCCTGTCTTTAGGCTGTTCCCCGGGAACATAAGGGTGAAGATTTTTCATTCTGTTAGAAATCATAATGTCTTCCTGCTGAAAGCTTTTTAATAATTCTCCATGATTTTTCCAAGGAGTAAAAACTTTATTGATCTCTATTCTATTGTTATAATCACTTTTATTCAACAAATGAAAGAATCGTATCTTGTGAATTCAAATCTTTGCAGTTATAATGGTATCTATGGCTACATCTGCAAAATTAGGAACAATCCTAAGACAATATGCTTTACGACAGGAATCTGCCTTCGTAAACATAAAAGAGTTCGGAGACTTTTTAAAAAAATACGCAGCTAAGCATTTGGAAGAACAAGCAGATCTCATTCAGTACGTTGAAATACCTGAAGCAACATTAATAAAAGAACTGGAAGATCTGGCAGCAAAGCACGAGCTCTATCTTACTAATCAGGGCGGTAAGAATGTTGCTGTTGTAATTACCTATTATTCTGTTCTTTATGCAAACCGGTTTAAGGAAATCGGAACAAACATCTCTATACCGTTTCCTTCTGCATCTGACCTTCCCAAGCAGCTTCCTGTTGAAGCAATGGAAAAGCGTGATGCCGGCGAATTAATTCCTCAGCTGCAGCAGCATCAGGACTTAAAGTCTTCTGTACTGTACTGCCTTATAATGCCAAAAGATGTTCCGGCTATTCTCTTTCCTGCATGTGTACCGGTTCAGTTTCTTACGCGTGCTGCAATGGCAAAAATCCGCCATATGCTTAAAAAAGACGAATACCATGATTACTTCCAGAAAAAACTGAAGAACGCAAATCCGTCTAAAGAAATCGGAGCAACCACTTTCTACACACGATTTATACAGCATCCTGACAACGCAGATCAGACTTTTGATCTTAACGGAGACGCATTCTATTTCTGGAACCAGTTGTGCTACTTTATCCGCCAGGATTTTGAAAAGATAAAGGACCGCACTGCAGAAGATACAAACGTTCTGCAGGCTATTTCAATTTCCGAAATCTGGATGCTTTCACTTAAAGAAAAAGCAACTGCACAGCAGATGAAGGAAGATGCCCTGCGTGAACTTGAAGCAGCTCTTGCAAAGCCTCCGTATTTTTACTCAATGGACAGCATCCTTAAACTTAGGGATTCAAAAGGTTCTCTCCTTTACGGTCAATACGACGAAGAAGACCTTAAGGATTTTCTTCAGAGACTTACAACAGAAAGCGAAAACAACGAACTTCCTAAAATCCTTGTTTTTAAGATTGAATCTGGGCTCAGGTATTTTATCTACAAAAAGCGCGTAATCCAGCTTGTTGTGCGTCTTGCAAACGAAGCACACGACACAATAGAAAAGAAACTTATTGAAAAGTGGTTTGAAGCCCTTTCCAACTACAAAAAGCTTCCGGAAATGAAGGACCACAAAGCCTTTGAAAACGTACTTCGTGACGAAATCCGCGAACTTTCTCCTGTATTATGGTCACTTTTGAATGCCAACTTCCTTACAATGCTTAATTACGAAAACGATCATTCAGAAG
The DNA here is from genome assembly GCA_045123335.1 of Treponema sp. Classification (GTDB taxonomy): domain Bacteria; phylum Spirochaetota; class Spirochaetia; order Treponematales; family Treponemataceae; genus Treponema_D. The sequence continues at coordinate 32,689 of JBGVIP010000015.1, read as the reverse complement.
ACGGGTCTGCATTCCACATTTTCTCCGGCGGAAAACTGCTCCCTTATTCAGAACTTCTTATGATTTCCAGCAGTTCGATTCTTTCAAGTGCAAAAATCATGCTTCCGTTCTGGCATACAATTCCTCTGCTTTCATGGATTATGAGTATGTTCCACAATAAAAAAGAACAGAAAGTAAAAACTTCTAAAGCATCAAAAGAATTTACTGCAGACGATATTCCGGACGACACTCCAAAACAGTCTCCAGGAAGATACGTAAATAAAAAAGAAGCTATAATTGAAGCAGCAAAAGATGTTGCAGCAGAGCTGGTTCCATACGGTTCAACAATTGACCGCGAACTTGATTCTTACCTGAAACTCTGGAACAAGATGATTACAAAAGAAGCTCATTCTTCGCTTACAGAGGATGTAAACAGCCTTATCAGGGACTACACGCGAAAAGTCATGCGTACAATTTCTGCATCAACATTTACTGTAGACAGAGTAAGATCTCTTGCAGAAGCCCTTGTTAAGACACCGAATATGCAGAAAATCAAGGAAACAGAAGCCCTTACAATCTATACAGAGCTTTATATCCTGAGACTTTTAAGTAATTCGTAAATTTTTTTCCCGTAAAATGCATTTTTATGCACTTCACCTCGTAATATATAGTGACGGCGCTTTTATAAAGCACCGCCACTTTTTTTGTTCCGGCCGGACAAAAACAAAAATCATGCCATATTCTGTAAATGGCTGAAAACGAGGTATAAAATGAATCAGTTGAACTCAATCATCATCGAAGGAAACGTAACAAGAGATGCAGAATCAAAAGAGACTGCAAACGGACACAAAGTATGCAACATCCCGGTTGCCGTAAACCGCTTTTATAAAAATTCAAACGGCGAAGGCGTAAACGAAGTTTCTTATTTTAATGTAGAAACATTTGGAAAAATGGCAGAAGTATGCGAAGAAAAATGCAAAAAAGGGCATGGAATCCGCGTAGTCGGAAGACTTAAGCAGAGCCGCTGGCAGACAGCTGAAGGAAAAACAACCAGCCGCGTTTCAATCATTGCAGAACACGTTGAATTCAAAAAATGGGTTACAGCAGAAAAAGACGAATCCTCAGAAAAAAATGAAGACCTGACCGCAATGCGGGAAGCAAATCTTGCCGCATGCAGCCAGGTCTCTACTGAAGAAGAAAAGATTGAAGTTCCGGAAGAGGAACTTGTCTTCTAATCTTAAGCTTTATCGGCCACCCTTACGGCCTTTTCCTTTGTGAACCGGTCTTCCGTATGAACCGCTTCCTCTGGAATCCGGCCGTTTTGAGCCATGGGAATTTCCCTGCTGAGCCATTCGGGCTGCGGCGGCGCGCTCGTTGCTTGCCTTATATTCTTCTATCTGCTGAGGATTGTAAAATCCGTCCTTCCAGTTAAATCTGGAAACTTCCGGCAGAACCTGCTTTTTGAAAAGGGATGCAGAAACGTTCTTAATCTGTCCTTTTGTAAGGCTTACCTTAGAAAAGTCAATAAGCAGGCGCTTAAAGCCGGCCTGAGAAAGGAATTCCGTCTTATCAAGAAGAGAGAACGGAAGTTCTGGCATTACGAAAGAACCGTCTTTTGAAGAAGCTACTTTAAATTCTGTTCCCTCTTTATCCGAGAAGAACGTAAATCCGTAGCTTTCCGGGAGCTTAAAGCGCATTCTGAACAGTGTCGGATATGCAAAAACAGGCACAAGAACCCGTTCGCGGACAGATTCATCAAAAGTTGCTTCAAGATTTCGTCGGGAATTTTCGTAAGGCATTATGAATGCGCCGATATCCTGATTTTCAAACCAGGAAACAGCCCATCTGTTGAACGTATACAGATAAGGACCGGCAATCATCTTAACATTTTTTCCCTTAAGGAACTGAATGTGAGCGATATTGTTTACTACAAACTGTGTGTAGCCGGCTTCAATCAGTTTATCAAGTTCAGCAGAAAGCTGGTTTTCAACTGCAGCCGGACAATAAGGATCAAGCGAAATATAAGTTGCCTTCTTTGAAATAGGAAGAACTGTCTTTCCGTTCAAAAGATCATCTTTTGTGTCATTTGTGTATTCAATAATCAGGCGCACCGGATGCAATGCCTGTGCAAGAAATACATCTGCAATTGTAGAAACCTGAACATAGATTCCTTCCGGGAAGTAAGCAAGCTCTTTTTTTTCTACAGGTGTCAAATCAAGGATTGGAAGCATTTCGTCCAGAGGCTGGCGGCGGAATCTGCTTAAATCGCCCGGCAGTACCCTGTTATAGCGCTTAGACATTGATTTAATCTGAAGAAGATAAACGCTGTCACCCGGCTTAAATCCGGCAGGAATGTCTATCCAGCGCTTTCCGTCTTCATCAATTTCCACAGCCCTGATTTTATGGCTTGCTCGTCCAGTATCTGTTCTTGTATGCAGACGAATTGAATCACCAGGATCTGGATCATAAGAACCGCCGGTGATATGAGCCTGAACAATTCTTAAAGAAGCCGGATCTGCATCTGGAGCAGCGGACTGGTTTACCTGTTCAATAAGTTCATCAGGTGCTTTTCGTGTATTCTGAATTGTACCAAGGTAAATGCCTGTTCCGCCGGCCTGATCAGGATTAAGGATTTTTGCACCGGCATTTTCAACGCCTTCTCCAATTTCCTTAAAGCCATACCAGTAATCTGTCTTTGTTCTGGCAAAATCCCCGGCAAGCATGCGTTTTCCGGCAGCGATGGCACCCTTACGGTCTTCTTTATAATGATCAATAACGTAGCGGTATGCGGCAACAACGCTGCCAACGTATTCCGCACTCTTCATTCGTCCTTCAATCTTAAAGGAATCCACTCCCATTTCACACAATTCAGGAATATGCTCAATAAGCTGCATATCACATGGAGAAAAATAATATCCCTGCTTGATTCCTTCCGGATATTCAGCAGTATAGTAACGGCGGCATGCCTGTGTACACATTCCCCTGTTAGCAGATTTTCCGCCAAGGAAACTAGAAAAAAGACAGAGACCGCTTTCACTTACGCAGAGCGCACCATGAACGAACATTTCTATCTGAGCTTTTGTATTTTCCTTTACGGCACGAATTTCATCCAGACCAAGTTCACGGGCAAGGACAACGCGCTTAAGACCTTCCTTGTAAAGAAGATTTGCAGCAGCCGCACTTTCTACATTCATCTGTGTAGATGCATGAAGTTCCAGATTCGGGAAAAATTCCTGGCACATGCGTACAACAGCCATGTCCTGAACAATAAGACCGTCCGGTCCGACCTTATTCAAATATGAAAGGAATCTGTAAAGGCGTTCAGTTTCGCGTTCTTCACAGACAGTATTTACAGTTACATAAATCTTCTTATTCAGCCGATGAACAGAATTGACCGCAGCCTCAAACTGATTCCAGGCAAAATTAGAAGTTCTAAGCCGAGCATTAAAACTTTTTAATCCAAGATATACAGCGTCAGCTCCTTCACCGATCGCTGCATCCAGAGACTCAATATTACCCGCAGGCGCTAATAATTCACACATAAGGGTGAGTTTAGCACATTATGAATTATTATTCTATCGTTATGTCAAAATCAATTTTGCCAGGCGTTTCTCCACTAGCCTTAGAAACGGTCCAGCAGGAAGCAGACCTTCCGCTTTCAATTTTTACAATTGATTTTGAAGGCGTAAGGCCGTCAATGCAGACTGCTTCAGAAACACAAGTTCCTTTCCACAAACCGGAATCGTTAAGCTTTTGTGCCATTCCAGCCATAAAATCATCTTTCCATTCTGTCAGGTCGGATTTTGCGTAGCACACGCCGTCAATTAATTCTTCCGTAAAAGAATTTACAAGGCAAAGCACATCCATGTCATCACCAAGGCGTGAAGAATCATTTTCTGCCCATAAATCCCTTGCTTCATCCGAAGAATAATATTCCGTAGACAGACTAAGGTTTTCTTCAAGTTCACTGACAGCGCCTTCTGTTTTTGAGCGAAGATGCACAACTATAATTTCACCCTTCCGCACTTCCACAGCCGGAAACTCATAAACCTTGTCCATTCCGTCATGAGCGCTCCGCAGTTCAAGCCCAGCCAGATTGCCGCAGGATTTTACAAGAAACTCAACGTATTCACCTTTGTACACAGTCCCGGCTTTTCGTTTTGAACTTGTATACTTGGGATGAATCTCGGATATTTCCAGAACGGGAATATTTTCATTAAAGCCTTTAAACGGAAGCGAAAAAGTCAGGCTGTTTCCAATGGAATCTGCTGCAATTCCTGTCAGCGAATATTTTTCCCCTGCATTACAGCGCCGGCAGAATGTAATTTCATATATAAAAAGATTTTCACCGGGAGAGCAGTTTTTTTGGCTGCAGGAAACGCTTCCTATTTCTGGATATACTGTGCACCCGTCTAGAGAGACTTTTTTGGAAAAGCATAGTAACGCATTTTCGGAACCGGTTATAGAAAAGTTTTCTATACGGGGGCATTCGTAATTATTAACGTTGTAAAGCGTTATTCCTTTCTCTGTGAGCCGGCATGAAAGCGGACAGACAGCGATGATTACAAAAACAAGGATTACAAGACATTTTATTAATGATTTCATTTTTTCCTCAAAAATATAAAATTTTACGGACAGATTTTTTCCCGTTACCTTATATATATGAGTTTTATGAAGAAAAATGCATTTCCCTAAAAAAAACAGGCTCACAAAAGTGAACCCGTTTGAAAAAAATTAAGAAAATCTCTAAAAATTGCAATTTTTTGAGATGCCCTTAAATATATAATCTTTTTAATTTACTCAGTAGCCAGATTTGTTGAAAAATCATCATTTAATTCGCATGCTTCAATCATAAAGCGGATGTTTGTTCCTGTCTTATCTTCAATTGTTTTTTCAACAATAAATACAAGGTTTCTTCCTTCTGCATCGCATACAATTCTTTCAATCTTATATGCCTTTACGCCCTTTCTTACAATAGAAGGAGTTCCAACTTTCTGCGAAGCAAGAACTTTTCCGTTTGAATCCTGCTTTTCAACATTAATATAGAATGACGATTTTACATCAATTCCACTGCCAGTAACGTCCGGAACAAGCTGAACATGATATACAGCCTGGTCATCGCTTACTGAACTTGTAAAATCCTTAAATACAATCTCGTCAGTTCCAGATTTCCTTTCTTCCTCGCGGATATAAAGAATCTGATCCGGCTTACAAGGACTGCACTTATATTTTTCTGTTGTTACAGAAGCTTTTTCCAAAAGTGATTCATATACTTCCTTTCCTGTCTTTTTAGAAGTAGCAGAAGAAGGTTTTACACGATAGAATTCGTTGTCTACATAATCATTTTTACGAACATCTACTGTAAATATTTCTGCCCAGGACTGGAACTTTTTATCTATACGTCCATACTGACCAAAAATATAGTAATTTCCATCTGAAGAAAAGCCATTGTCAACAAGTACGGCCGAATCTCCTGCGTGAACGGAAAATGCCGCTGCAATAGCAAATAACCCACCAATCAAATACTTTTTCATAGTTCCCCCTGAACCTAGCTGTCCGCTTGAATGACTCAAACTGAATTTTCAGTCGTTTAAAAGCGGCTCTTCATATAGATTTTCGGAATTTCTTTCTTTTTCTTTACAAAAATGAATCATAAAAATTCTCGTGTTTTTCCCTTCAATGATTTACTTTTATGTAAATTACGATTATTCTTTAAATGATGAAAATTAAAACGCGCAACAACATAATCACTTTTTTCATGTTCGTTTCTATGGCAGTCATTCTTACTGTTGGAATTATAAGCGGACTGAAAATATACACAAAAACGCTTTACTTTCCAACTTACAGTCCGTATAAGCTGTGGCAGGACTTTATCCTTACAAAATTTGCCTATCAGTCTGTTTTCATTGGAATTTTTGTCATTTTAATTTATGTCTTTATAAGTTTTCTGTTTATTAACATCTCTTTTGAAAAAACTCAGTCCACAGAGATTATATACCTTTCGCTTTTCTTAATTGGATTTCTTGCAGAACCTGTGCGTCTCTGCTTTCCCCTTATGAATTTGTGGAATATGTGGCCGTCGTTTGCAACAGATGTAAGTCGCTTTCTTTTGTTCGGAAGACTTTTAGCTCCGTTCAGCCTTTTGTTCACAGTGATTTACAGTAATTTTGAAAGCAGGCAGTATGTAGAGCAGAACCTTGTAATTCTTCTGGCTTTTTCGCTGAGTGCGTCTCTGGTTGCTACATTCAACACGAATATAATTCATCCGGCCGGCTACGTTCAGTTCGGACTTGAAGGCGCTTTTCTTCTCTTAAGAAATTCCGTTCTGCTTTTTGCGATTATTTCTCAGATTATAAAATCAAAGCAAAATCATCAGACCTATCACATGCCACTTGGATTCTTTCTGATGATTTTAGGATACATAATTCTTATAAACGTTTACAACTACATCACTCTTGCCGTCGGAACACTCTGCATATTCCCGGGTACCGTAATGTATCTGAAAGAACTGCACAGTCAGTATCTATGGAACTAGAAAAGCATCCACTGAGCAACACCGCCAATTAAAATCGGAATGATGATGTTGTCAAAATCTGTCATCGGGACAACTTCGACCAGAGTTGAAATTACCGCAAGTATAAGGGCAGCCAGACAGTTGTGACACACAGCAAAAGAAGAAAGGAATACTGCAAGAAAGCAGGAAAGGCTTCCGGCAGCAGTTTTTCCATTCGTAAAAGGAATGTGAACGCGCCCGATCAGTTTACCGACTAAACTTGCAAAACCGTCTCCAAATGCAAGCGCATACACGCCAATGCGGGCTGCTTCCGGCTTCCATAAAAGGGAAGCACAGATTATTCCTATTACAAGAGTTACTGGACCAAGGACAAATTTATTTTCATCCCTTTTTCGGGCGGCAATGGCCGTTATTTTGGAAATTACAGGAACTTCAATTCCCCTAAGGCGAACATATTCAGAAGCACAGTATGCAAGAAGGACAACTCCCAAAGCGATTAAAACCTTCCAGTAGGAAAAAGCCAGAAAAGTCGGAACAAGAGCGCTGCAAAGATGTATTGATTTTCTGAAGATTTCCTTAAAAATTCCTATCCGGTACTGTTTTAATGCTACACCCGTATTAAAACTTGCAAAAGATTTCATTGTATCAATCCCTCCTCTGCTTCAAGAACCTTAGGTATATCTGTATAGATTGCCGGTTCATATTCCGGCATCGGATGAATTACATAATTAATATTCTGCTCTGCAAGATTGCTTCCGCCAAGACGAACCATTGACTGCTGATTTCGGGTCATAGAATCCCATGCCCTGAGCGAATTCTGGAATTTTACGATTGCTTCGGCATTCAATGCACTGCTTCCAGTTCGTTTTGCCAGTCTGAACAGAGTGACACCAAGATTGTTGGAAGCCTTCATGTAATTGTCTACAATTACAGCCTCATCATTGCGAACCTGAGGGAAAAGAATTCCCTTTTCTGTTTTTGTATTTTCAAGCTGACTCAAAAGACGCTGATAATAACTCTGCGCCGCATAATTGTCATTTCTTAAAGAAAGGGTATTTCCCATTGCAAGAAGCAGACTAGGATCATCAGGGAAGTCTTCTCCTGCCTTCATGAATGAACCAACCGCATCCTGATAGCGCTTTTTACTGTACTGAATGAATCCAATCTTATAGCGGATTTCTCCCCTGTCATAGAAATTATCTACAGCATCCTGATAGCTGGTCAGTGCGCTGTCCATATCGCCGGAAACAAAATACTCAATATCACCGTAATCTGCATAAAGATTACCAATGCCGCTGTTTCCTTCAAGTCCGTTTCCAATATTTTCGCGGCTAAAGAGCGAAATACCATTGGAATAAGATTCCATAGCCTTAAGGTAATCCTTGTCCTTTACATATTCTTCGCCAAGAAGTCTGTAAGAATCAATATTCTTGTATATATCAGCCCTCTTAAGCTTCTTTACATTGTCAAATGCATTAATAGCCTGAATAAGGGAAGATTTTGCATTCAATCCGTTGTTCATATGAATGAAATATCTTGAAATATTGTACAGCGCAATAGGATTTGAAGGATCTGCCTTTACAGCGCGTACAAGCATTTTCTTTACGTCTTCTATTTTAGAACGAAGATATTCATCTGCCGGAGCAAGAGGACCGTAAAGTTTATCCAGAAGATAACCGCTGAGCGAAGTCCAGTCTTCTGCCCCAAGAGAACGCGGTCTAGGATAGAAACGGTTCTTGAGCGTAAGAACTTCAAGAAGATTATCTGTGCGGATAAAGTACCTCATCATTCTTGAAGAGAAAAGATCCATATTTTTCTGGTTGCTTCCATAAAGCTGAATAAGTTCTGAATAGCATTTTCGTGCGTCTGCAAATTTTTCCGGGTCTTTTTCTGTTGCCCATTCAAGATAGTTGTCGCCCAAAAGCAGCATTCCGTCCTGATCATTTACATGATGATCAAGAACTTCCCTTAAAAGAACCTGCTCAGCCTTTTCATAGTTGGCAAGGTCGTTCAGCTCCATGTAAGCGTATTCAAGACCTGCCTGCTTGTCGTGATTAAAACAGTAAAGTATCTTTCTGTACATCTGTTCTGCGCGGATATACTGCTTGTGATCCTGATAACCGTGTGCATAGCGGAAGAACCACTTTCTCTGAAGAGAATATTTTGTAGCCTCATTAAATTTAGATTCAGACTGAGGGAAATCTTCGCTTTCGAGCAATACATAGCCCTGACGATAGAGAGAAGCGGCCCTTGCTGGTTTATAGATAAAATTCTTTGTAAACTGGAACATAAAGAAGCAGACAATGATTGCTGCAATCGAAACAATAGATCCAGGAATAATCTTATTTTTAAGCTGATACTGGAATGACTGCTTGTATGCTTCGTATTCTTCTGCAGTGCGGCGTTCAAAATCCCTTGGAACAGGAATTGAGATGTCCAGCATTTTTTCAAGTTCAGAAGCAAGCTGGCGTGCAGAAACCTTCTTTAAAACTTTGCGGACAATATCAAATTCAGCTTCATCAGTAAATTCATTTTTAACAATGAGTTCTTCTACTGCAATCCTTACATTAAGTGGGTAACCTGCAAGATTTTTTAGGAAGTGCTCATACTGATCATCAGAAAGAGTATTCGGAGGAAGATCGCTTGATTCGCTTTCTTCTTCTTGAGAAGCCTGTTCTGCAACCTTAATCTTTCCGTTTTTATTTACCTGAACTTCATCAACATCAGAGAATCCCGGAATTTCAAAATCACCGTTATCCATTCCGAACTCATCAGATGAGCCAAGTTCAAAGTCGCCGTTCTCATTTATATGACTGTCTGTTTCCTGAATTCCAAAATCAAGACCTTCCATGTCGGAAGTATCAAAAGTTTCAGAAGGAGCCGATTCCGTAAAGTTGTCGGAAGAATCTTCTCCGCCGTCAGAAAGATCAAAATTAAAATCAGCCGGGAAATCGTCTCCAAGATTTGTTGAGCCCGATGCATCTGAAGAACCGGCATCATTCTGCTCTGTTCCAGAATCTGAAGTTCCAAGCCCGGAATCCATATCATCAAGAGAGAAATCTGTATCGCTTCCAAACAGGGAATCTGAACCGGCATTTTCCTCTGCAGCAGCCGGCGCACTGGAATCAAGCCCGTCCGTGCCAAGATCCGGCATATCAAAATCGTTTGCATCAAAGAGTCCGGCCGGAGTTCCGCTGGCGTCCTCTGAATCAGTGCTGGCAACAGTTTCTTCTGAATCCGGTAAATCAAGTCCGCCTAAATCAACATCGCCAAACGGATTGTCTTCTCCAGCTGCGGCTGTATCAGAAGCAGAGTCAGTACTTTGGGCATCATCAAAATTAAGGTCAGAAAGATCAAACGAGCCTTCTTCGGTACCAGAACCTGTTCCAGTGTCAGCAACATCATTCATTTCCGGCGGTACTTCTGAAATTTCTTCAGGAAGGCCGGAACCCATATCTATTTCTTCGCCGCCAGTTGCAAACTCTGAATCTGTTTCAAATGCTTCTGGTGACTTTTTTACTTCATCATCAAAAGAAAAATCCGGTATTGCAAATTCATCATCAGAATCAGAAGAATTCTGCGTTTCTGGAGCAGCAGGTTCTTCAAGATCAGCAGAAAGTGAGGAATCAGCATTAAAATCGTCTAAATCATCCAGACTAAAACTGTCAAGGGCAGAAGCATCTGTAGAATCCACCGGTTCAAAAGTTCCCTCTTTTATAGAATCATTTCCGTCACCAAACGAAAAATCATCCGCAGCAAAATCTTCTGTATGCGGAGTTTCTTCTGCAGACGGAACGTTTTCTGCTTCAGAAGCGTCTTCTACAGACAGCGGTTCTTCAACAACTGGTTCATTCTCTGCAGAAAGCACATCTTCAGAAAAAACTTCTTCAACAGGAGTTTCATCAATTACGTCTGCCATAAAGTCTGCATCATCTTCAGGCTTTATTTCCTGTTCCGGAACTTTATTCTGTTCTGAATCTGCACTCTGATCAGCATCTTCATTTTCAGAAGGAGATGTCCTGCTGTCAGTAAGAACAATCGAATCTATATCAAGAAAATCTGGAACCTGTTCAATAGGAATCTTGTTTGCATTTTTAGCAGTTTTTTCTTCCTTATTAAACAATTCGTCATTATCAAAATCTTCAGGAGAGAAAGTAACTTCATCAGAAGCACCAGAAGAAGCGGCACTATCATCTGCGGCATCTAAACTTTCAAGATTTAACAGTCCGTCATCAGATTCCGGAAGTTCTTCTACAGAATCCAAACCTTCAACATCTTCAAAAAGGCTTGACGCAAGAGGATCAACTGTATTTACTTCTGCCTTACCAAATCCGTCTTCATGAGAAAGCACAGAATCATCAAGTTCAAAATCACCGGCAGAATCCAGATTCAACGCTTCTGCATCAGAAAAACCTTCAGAAGGAATTTCCTGTAAATCAGAAGAATCTGCTGCCAGGTCTGTAAATGAATCAGGAAGATCAAAAGATTCTGCAGATTCAGAAGTATTTCCGTCCGCACCAGTTTCCGGCTCCAGCTCCAGAGAATCCATGTTCAGATCAAGATCTCCAAACGGTTCTTCTTCCTTTGATTCCGGTTCAGAAACAGGCTCAGGAATTTCTTCAATTTCTGCCGTTTTAGGCTCTGATTCAGGCAGAGGCTCTGACTGTGGTTCTGGCTTAGCAGCTCCGCCCATCAGATTTTTAAATATTTCTTCCGCTTCGTCCACTTCTTTAGAAGCAGAACCTGCGCTTTCATTTTTATCTGTCTTTATTTCTTCTATAGAAACATCCTCAGCAGAATCCATATCTTCCGGAATGCTGAGTTCTTCTTCCGGCTCTTCTTCTTTTTCTTCTTCAGTTCCTTCGCTTCCGTCAAAACCTGTTCCACCCAAAAGGTCTTCAAGGCTAAGGTCAGAAATTTCAGGTTCTTCCGGTTCCGGCTCCGGTTCAGGCGCAGTTTCTTCAATTGGCTCTGCAAACATAGAAAGATCTGGTCCTTCATCACCGGCACCTTCGTCTGAACTGAATGCGCTTAAATCTCCTAAACTGCTTAAATCAGGAACACTGAATGCTGCTTCTGCAGGCTCTTCTGTCTGCTGCTGTGGCTTTGGAGCCGAGGTTCCCATAATATCAGAGAAATCTTCTTCAACAACTACTTTCTTTTCGGGTTTTACATCGTAATCAACCGGCTCAGGCATACCGGTAATAAAGTCATCAGAATCGTCCTTATCTTCTATGCCCTTTGGAAGCGGAACAGTAACCGGCTTTTCTCCTCTGGCCGCACGAAGTCCAGGTTCGTCTCCAAGAGAAAGGATATCTGCACTGAATTTTTTAAGCTGACTTAAACCTGGCATTCTTAAATTTTACCCCTTTTGGCCTTCTGATACAAGATGGCGTACCCCTGTCAAAACAAAAGTATCCGCTTATGTACATTAACGGAATTTTTTTATCCTGACTTTATTTATATATTTTACCATAAAATAAACTTTTTCGCTCACCTGAAAACAATATAAAACCGATATTTGTAACATGAATAGATTTTTAAAGATTTTTACAGCCGCACTGCTTTCTCTTGGTGCAGCCGCATTTGCCCAGCCTACTACGCTGGAAGAAATTTCTTCATACGAGCTTACAAACCGCATTACAGAGATTACAGAAGCCCAGCCTCCGGTAATTACAGACCGGCACATCATCTTTACAGAAAAAACCGGGCCGCGCTACATAGGAATTGCCTTTGATTTTGAAAATTACCAGACAATTCACTCATTCAAGATAAAGAAAACCCGCGATGTAGATGGAAACGTAACTTCTTCCGTAATGCTTTACGTTCTGGACCGTCCGGCAGACCTTACAGAAATCACTTATAGACTCATAATAGACGGTTTATGGACGGCCGATCCGATTAATCCGCTCAGAACCTATGACAGACAGACAGGAATTTCACTGTCTAAAGTGGATATAGGAAGTACTCTGCCAGTCGTAACGCACACAACAAAAGATCACGGAACAACTTTCATCTACAACGGCCGTCCGGGTCAGAAAGTCCGTCTTGCAGGTTCCTTTACAAACTGGGACAGCTGGATTTACGAAATGGAAGAAAAAGAGCCCGGCTTCTACGAACTATGCATTCCACTTCCAAAAGGGAAGTACTATTACAACTATTTTATAGGACTTAATGCCGTAACCGACAGAACAAATCCTGAAAAAGCCTACACGCCGGAAGGAAGAACATCTTCCGTAATCACTGTGGACTGAAATAAGATACAGCTCACCAAATCTATAAAAAAACGCTGGTCAGCAGATTGAATCAAACTTCAATTTGCACTGAACCAGCGTTTTCTGTTTTATTAATCATCAGTGCGTTTCTAGCGCCTGAACATCTTTGCCATATCCTGAAGCTTAGACATATCCATTCCCTGAAGTTTAGACATGTCCATACCATGAAGCGCAGACGGATCCATTCCAAGCTGACTCATCATCCTGTTCTGCATCCCCTTGTTGCGTGTAAGCTTTTTCATTGTAAGCTTAGTTTTTTCAAACTGCTTAATAAGCTTGTTTACTTCCGCAACAGAAGTACCTGAACCGGCAGCAATGCGCTTTCTTCGACTAGGTCCGATAATCAGATGATTTGCGCGTTCCTTTTTAGTCATCGAAAGAATAATCGCTTCCTGATGCTTCATTCCGCTCATGTCAACATTTTGATTTGCCATTCCCGGAATCATGTCTATAAGGGACTGCATTGAACCCATCTTTTTAACCTGTTGAAACTGCATGAGCATGTCTTCAAGAGTGAATTCATTCTTCATCATGCGCTTCTGCAGGCGTTCTGCTTCTTCCTGATCAACAGTATCCTGAGCCTTTTCTACAAGCGAAACAATATCACCCATGCCAAGAATACGGCTGGCAATTCGTTCAGGATGGAAAGGTTCAAAATCTTCTGTTTTTTCACCAGTACCGATAAAGAGAATCGGCTTACCGGTAATAGTCTTTAAAGAAAGGGCAGCACCACCACGTGCGTCAGAGTCAAATTTAGTAAGGATAACACCCGAAAGCTCAAGCTGTTCGTCAAAAGTCTTTGCAATATCAACAGCATTCTGACCGGTCATTGCATCTGCGACAAGAAGGATTTCATCAGGACTTACAGCCTTCTTAATCTTTACAAGTTCGGCCATCATGTCTTCATCAATCTGAAGACGACCGGCAGTATCAACAATCAAAGTGTCATACTGATTCTTCTTTGCATAGGCAAGAGCAGCTTCTGCATTTTTTACGGCATCCTTAGAATTTTCCTTGAATACAGGAACGCCGATTTTTTCACCAAGAACAGAAAGCTGTTCAACCGCAGCAGGTCGTACAAGGTCACATGCAGCAAGAAGAGGCCTTCGACCTTCTTTCTTAAGACGTGCAGCGAGCTTATGAGCCGCAGTAGTCTTACCGGCACCCTGAAGACCAAGCATAAGGATTACGCTGGTTACATCCGGGCCCCTTAACTTAAGGTCCTGCTTTTCATCTCCAAGCATTGCAACAATCTTGTCATTAATAATTTTAACAAACTGCTGCCCCGGGTTTACGGCCTTTAATACCTTTTCACCCTTAGCTTCTTCTATAGTTGAGTTTACAAATCGACGCACAACCCTAAGGTTTACGTCAGCTTCCAGAAGAGCCATCTTAATCTGCTCAACTGTTTCCTCAATGTTTTTTTCTGTAATAGTCGACTTACCGCTCAAAGTGCGGACAATCGAACTGAATGTTCCAGTAATTTTCTCAAGCATTTATGTTGTTTCCAAAGTTCATAAGTTCATCAAGAAGATCCAAAGGACGAATTTCCTTGTTCAAAATGCGGTAAAGTCCGTCACAGATTGTAAGCTTAAGCCCCTTCTTTTCACAGATTTCGTGAATGTACTTGCAAGCAACAGCACCTTCCGGAAGATATCCAACCTTACCGATATTTGCAATCAGATCATCCAAATTTTCAAACTTAGAAAGAATGTCTGTCTTTATCAAATCCTGACCGAAACGACGGTTACGACCGAACTTACTCTTACATGTTACGTCAAGATCACCTACGCCGGCAATAGAAGTAAATGTTTCTGCATGAGTTGCGCCCATAGCCATACCCAGAGTCTGAATTTCGTTCAGACCAGCAGCAAGCAGGAGCGATTCTGTATTGTCACCAAAAATCTTGGAATGTTCTGCAACAGCATCAAGGGCACCATAAACAACGGCAACAACGTTTTTGGCAGCAGAACAGATCTGAACGCCAATTACGTCAAAACTTGAATAGCAGAAAAGACCAGGAACGCGAAGAAGTTCGCGAACCTTGATGGAATTCTTCGGATTTTCAGAAGCAGCAATAAGACCTGTAAGCTTACCCATTGCAACTTCTTCCGCATGGCTAGGACCGGCAACATAAACCGTATTTCCCTTGTAAATTCCAGGGAGAGTATTTTCAATAGTTTCCAGAACAAGCTTAGGACCGTCTCGACCAGGAACAAATCCCTTTGTCAATGCAGCAAAAATAGTTGTTCCGTCTGCAACGTTTGGAACACCAGTAATCTTGCGGATTGTGCTTGCCAGATAAAGCGACGGAGATGCAATGATGATAAATTCCTTGTCAGTTGCAACTTCGATAATATCATTTGAAACAGTCAGATTTTCAGAAAGCTTGTATCCCGGAAGATACCTTTTGTTTTCATGCTCTTTATTAACAGACTCCATTACTTCCGGCTCAAGGGCCCACATCTGAACTTTATGACCACCGTTAGCAAGTGCCTGAGCAAGACCTGTACCCCAGGCTCCTCCTCCAAGAACACCAACAGACTTTGATTTCATCACTACACCTTCTTATTTTATTATATCCATTCAGAAAGATTATCTTTCCAGTCAAAAATCTCTTCGTTTTTAAAGAATAAACCTATTTCGCGTTCAGCGCTTGCATCACTGTCTGAAGCGTGAATTACGTTGTAATTCGTATGAGCACAGAAATCTCCGCGGATTGTACCAGGAGCTGCTTCACTAGGTTTAGTTGCACCAACAACCTTGCGAACCAAAGTTACACAGTCATCACCCTGCCATACCATAGCAACAACAGGCGCTGAAGTAATATAAGAACAAAGCTCTCCAAAAAACGGTTTTTCCTTATGTTCAGCATAATGCTTTGCAGCAAGTTCATCACTTATCTGCATCATCTTCAATCCAACTAATTTCAATCCCTTGCGTTCAAGACGATTGATAACTTCCCCAACAATACGGCGGTTAAGCACGCCAGGCTTTAACATTGCAAAACATCTTGTCATATTCGATAATTATATACGATAAACTCTCAACTTTCAATAAATTTACGCCTTTTGCTTCAGGGCAGCAACAACTCCCTGAATAACATCATCAGGAGTACTTGCTCCGGCAGTTATGCCGACTGTTTCCAAGGTAAAGAAATCTTCTGGAATTTCTGAACAGGTTTCTATAAGAGCAGCACGGCCGCAGTTTTCTTCCGCAATCTGAAGAAGGCGCTTTGTATTTGCAGAATTTTTTCCGCCAACCACAAGAATTCCGTCGGCAGAAGGGCACAACCTGTGAAGAGCTTCCTGCCTCTCCCTTGTTGCAGAACAGATTGTATTAAAAACTTTAAGATTCTTTATTTTTTCAGAAAGAACCGACCTTATGGCTTCAAATTCTTCCTGTCCGAACGTAGTCTGGCTCAAAAGGACAGCTTCTTCAGAATCATCAAAATGCCTTAAATTTACTGCATCCTCAAGCCGCTCAACTAAAATAAAATTCTTTCCAGCAAAGCCTGCTATCCCAGTTACTTCACCGTGGTTTTTATCACCTGCAAGGATTACTGTATAGCCAAGACCTGCATATTTTGCAGCATTTTTCTGACTAGCAAGCACGCGCGGACATGTTGCGTTTACAACAGTGCATTCACGGCGATTCAGGCGTTCCATTGTTGCAGGCGGAATTCCATGCGCACGGATTACAACTACACTGTTTTTTTCTATAGTTTCAATTTCAGCTTCCGGCAAAACCTTAAGCCCCTTTTCTTCAAGGGAATCAAGCGCCGTCTGATTATGTATTAGCGGACCAAGAGAATAGACTGTTTTATCCGTATTTTTTTCAAGCGAATCAAGGGCAAAATCCATTGCCCTGCGTACTCCCATGCAGTAGCCGAGTACGTCTGCAAGAACTACATTCATGCTGTAAATATATCAGATACGCCCACCATATGAAAAGATGCTGTAAACATCCGCTTTTCATCACCCGTTTTTACTTTGTAAAAAATGCCCCTCTTCAAAAAAAAGACCCGGATAAAAATCCGGGTCAAAACGTCATGAATTATTAAGTGGAATCAGTTTAATTAAACTGTAACACCTGTATCCATCTGAAGGACACCTGTTTCTTC
Source organism: Treponema sp. (assembly GCA_045123335.1). Taxonomy (GTDB): domain Bacteria; phylum Spirochaetota; class Spirochaetia; order Treponematales; family Treponemataceae; genus Treponema_D. The sequence goes on along the minus strand of JBGVIP010000015.1, from coordinate 15,798 downwards.
CTTCAATGAATGATGAATTCCAAATTCCTGTTTCCAGTTTCTGCGGCACAAAGAAATTACACCGCTTGAAATGAACAGAGATGAGTAACATCCGCTCAAAAGACCAACCATAAGTGCAAGGGCAAAGTCCTTGATGCTTCCGCTTGTAAATACGTAGAGCGCAATTACAGCAAAGAGAGTTGTTACTGTTGTAATGATAGAACGTCCAAGTGTATCTGACAAAGAACGATCCAAAAGCTGATTAAAGCTGTCAACCTTCTTTATGCGCAGGTTGGAACGTACACGGTCAAGGATTACGACTGTATCGTTGATAGAGTAACCTACGATTGTAAGGACTGCAGCAAGAACAGTTGTAGAGAATTCCATGCGTGTCCAGATAATGAATGTAAACATGATGAGGGCATCATGGAACAAAGCAACAATTGCACCAAGGGCAAAATCCCAGTGGAAGCGGATTGCAGCATAAAGCCAGATCAAAAGAATTGTTACTGCAAGAAGAAGAACAGACTTTCTTGCAAGTGTCTTAGAGAAGTTTGAACCGATAAAGTCTGTCTTGATGATTACAACTTTTTCTGCACCAAACTGTTCTGCAAGAGTATCTGTTACAGAGTTCTGAAGATTCTGACTTGTTTCTGATTCTGTAGCACCCATGCGGATCTGGAATCCCTTGTCGCCGAGAGCCTTTACAGCAATTCCTTCAAGTTTAGAAAGAGCGTCACGAACCTGATCAACAGTTACGTTTTCGTTTCCTGCATAAAGATACATAGGTGTCTTATTCAAAATTGTAGAAACAGCAGAATTAAGGAACAGTTCGCTTGAAGCTTCTGAACCGTCTGTCTTAGCTGTTACCTTAAGACCAGCCAAATTAACGGCTGCAAGAAGTTCCTTTACTGTTGGATATTCGCTGTAAAGGAACGACTTTGTCTGATTTTCTACACCTGTACCACTGATTACAAAATCAAGTCCAGATTTGTATGCATCAACAGTTACTTTAGCAGAACCTGTATATGTAAGTTCTGCAACAGGCTGAGCAATGCGAATTTCTTCAATAAGACCCGGCTTAAAATCGATACCAAAGTTAATTCCCTTGATAAAGAAACCTGCAATTCCAAAAAGAATTACAGCAAGACTTATGATTTCACAAGGAATAAATCCCTTGCTGAACTGATGGAGTTTCTTTTCCATTATTTTACCCTCCAACCGATGCTTACCTTTGTAGCTCGAAGAACATCTGTGTCAAAGTCAAACATCAAACGAGAAACGAACAATGCTGTGAATACAGAAGAAATTACACCGATTGCCAAACTTACTGCGAATCCCTGGATAGAACCTGTTCCAAGCTGAGAAAGGAAGATAGCGGCAATGAATGTTGTAATGTTAGAGTCCATGATTGCCCAGAATGCATTGTCAAAACCAAGAGCGATCGCTGCAGAACGGCTCTTGCCAAGTGCAACCTCTTCCTTGATTCGTTCAAAAATTACTACGTTTGCATCAACTGCCATACCGATTGTAAGAATCATACCGGCAATAGACGGAAGCGAAAGTGTAAGATTAAAGGCACTTAAAACACTGAACATGATGTAAAGGTTAAGAACCTGAGCAACTACAGCATTAAATCCGGCACCTTTGTACCAGATGAGCATAAAGATCATGATGGCAATAAGACCAACGCAGATAGCCTTAATACCCTGACTGATAGCCTGTTCTCCTAAAGAAGCACCGATTACCTGCTGGCTTTCTACAGAAAGCGGAACGTTAAGCCATGCTGTCTGAAGAACTTTCTGAAGGTTCTGAGCTTCTTCAAGTCCAAAACCTGTAATTGCAACGCGTCCGCCTGTAATAGCGTCATTAATGCGTGCATATGACTTAATTTTGTTGTCGCTTACGATTGCAAGGTATTTACCTGTGTTTGCACCTGTAAATTTAGCAAAGATTTCTGCACCTTCACCGTCAAGTACAAAGTCTACTTCAGGACGGTTTGTAAGGTTGTCTGCACCAACTGTAGCAGATTTAATGTGCTGACCGTCAAGTGCGATTTCTTTCTTTACTACAAGGTAACCGATTCTTTCATCAAGACCGTAATCATCTTTTGTATACTGACCCATAACTTCGCAGTCAGCAGGAACAACAGATGTATCAATAAGTTCTCCAGCAGCATTGAATACTGTAGAAGCATGCTGTGCATAATACTGAGAGAATTTTTCTGTTGCGTCTGTATCTACAAGGCGGAAATTAAGGATACCCTTACCCATGATGATTGTATTGATTGAATCTGCTTCTGCAGCACCTGGCATTTCAATGTAAATGCGGTCATCGCCCTGCTGGCGAATAACAGGCTCTGTAAGACCAAAGCGGTCAATTCTGCTAGAAAGGTTTTCAATAGCGTTAGCCATTGCATCTTTTTTGAACTGTTCAATATCTGCAACTACACCGGCTTCTGTCTGAGAAGCAGCGGCAGCATCAAGATCAGCCTTTACGATAATGTTCATACCGCCGGAAAGGTCAAGACCAAGCTTTACAGAGTTCTGATAGTTCTTTTTTGCAGCAAGAATTTCATCACGGTAAACAGATGAAATTTCATCAAGAAGTTCAGATTCGTTTGAATAAGCGCTGAGAACATCTGCAACAGTCATTGCAGACGGAACTTTTTCACCAATCTTTTTATATTTTTTTGCAGCAGCCTTTTCAAGCCACTCATATTTTGCATCAATTTTTGCAGATGCATCAGACTTAGCAGCAGCTTTTACTGCAATTACGTCCTCACTTGCTTTAGCTGTAGCGTAGTCTTTAATGTTTTCCAATGAACCGAGAGCCAGTGCCTGAACTTCCTTTGGAGTTCTCCAGTACCAGCTGATTGAAGGCCACAAGAAAGCAAAACAAACTGCAAGAACAGCAAGAAGAATTACCAAACGTGTTGTTTTCTTCATTTTGTTTTCCTCATTCTTTTTTTTATTTTGATTCTTCAGATGCTTCCGAAGCCTCTGTTTTATCCTTTTTTGATTCTGCAGGCTTGTCTGTTTCTACACCTGCAATTGCAGAACGGCTGAATTCAATCTTACAGTTATCATCTACTTTTACGATTACAGTTTTTTCTTTTGTAGATGAAACAACACCGTGAATTCCTCCGATTGTAACAACTTTATCGCCTTTTTTAAGAGCGTTAATCATCTTTTCAGTTTCTTTCTGCTTTTTGTTCTGCGGACGAATAAGAAAGAAATAAAAAATCCCGATGATAAGGACGAACGGTACTACTGTAGATATGAACTGAGCTGAAGAAGATGCACTTCCGGCTGTTCCTATCGCTGTACCATCAAGAAAAGAAATAAATGACATGACGTTATCCTTTTATTTTGAAATTACTGACAAAATCAGTTTTAACAGAATAACATACCATTTGTTGAGTCGTCAAGAATTGAATGCCTTCGTTTCTGTAATTTTCCTGTTACCGCCAAAACTGCCTACACAGTCTTATATCTGTCTGCCGGCACTTTATCAAAATATGATGTAAGTTTCTGACGGCTTTCTTCTACGGATTTAGCATTTAAAAGTTCCGTCTGCGCATAATGGGCAAAAGACAGATTCATACAAAAATAGGTAAAAAAGCGCTGAAGTCTTGTTTTGTAAAATTCCGGCGGCTGGTATTTTTCTACATAATCAATAAATTCCAGACCGGCAGAAAGAAGGTCTACCGTAATTCCAGCAGAATCTCCGTTATTTTTTAAGGAAGCAAAAATCCACGGCTTCTGAACTGCTGCCCGCCCCACCATTACTCCGGCACAAGAAGGACAGATTTCACAAACCCTATTATAGGAAGATTTATCGCATACATCGCCGTTAACGATTACAGAAATTTCAGGGAATTTTTCCGCAAGCTTCTGGGCATAAATCCAGCGCGGCTTTTCCCGGTATTTTTCTTTTCTTGTCCGCGGATGCAGAGCAATCTGCTCTGCGCCACAATTTACCAGCATGTCAATAAAATCAAAAAAACCTTCATCAGTGTAGTTTTCGTCACCTAGCCGGCACTTTACGCTAAGGCGGCGGTGCATTCCCGTTTCTGCCTCATAGCTGTTCAGAACAGACTTTACGCCTTTTACAAGAGCTTCCGTTTCTTCACGTGGTTTCAGCATCCAGGCAATTCCGGCACCGCTGTTGTAAATGTCAGGCGCAGAACAGCCCATGTTAAGATCTACGCCTATTCCGCCTATGCGGCACACAATATCCGCCGCCTGAACAATCGGTTCTGCGGTCTTACCAGTAAGCTGCCAGACAATTTTTTCCGGAACAGGTGCCGGATCTATGTAAAATTTTTCAAACTGTCCGCCATGAATCAAAGTCGGGGCATTTATCATTTCTGTGTAATATTCGTCACAGCCGCCAAACTTTTCTATAATAAAGCGGAATGCAGGATGACTTAAAGTTGCCATAGGAGCGCAGATTAATTTCATGCAGAAAATATAGCACATTACGCTTCTTAGTGCATCACTGTCATGCCGCGCTGTAGACATTTATTCATGACGCGCTATACTTGATATATGACAGAAATTGAAATAAAAGCCCATGTTCATGACAGAAAAGCACTTAAAGAAAAACTAAAATCCTTTGCAATCCTGTATCAGACAGTAGAAAAACACGATACATATTATCATCTTGCGGTAGAAGACAGACTTATAAACGGAAAGCCCTACCTTACCTGCCGCATACGAAAAGAATTTAAACAGACAGAAAACGGCGTTCAGGAATCTGCGTGCCTTACTTACAAGAAAAAAGAAATAATAGAAGACAACAACAGCGCCATCGAAGTAAATGATGAAAAGGAAAGCCTTATAGAAAATCCGGAAGCCGTTGAAGCCCTTCTTTTTGACATTGGTTTTACGGAAGCAAGAAAAAAACTTAAGAAAGTTGAAGCCTATTCGGCAGATACTCCGTACGGCAAAGCAAACCTGGAACTCTGCAACGTAGAAAAACTCGGCGATTTTCTAGAGATTGAAATTCTTTCTGAAAAATCTGACAAAGACACGGTAGAAAGAATAAAAAATGAATTGAAGGAACTGCTGAAAAAAAGCGGAATTCCCGAAAATCAAATAGAACCGAAATATTACAACCAGATGCTAAGGGAACTTGAGGAGCAGAACGCAAAGCAGTTTTAAACAGAAGATTCAAAACTTGACATCACAATTATAAGAAGGTAGATTTTAAATATGTTTGATAGAAAAAAATACAAAAAATACGCACGTCTTCAGCTTAAAGGCCGCTGGAAAACTCCAGTACTTATGACAATCATCTGTCTGGTACTTGTTACGCTTCTTGAACTACCGGAACTTAAGGATTTTGATTTCTGGCAGAGCTACAAAGTACTTATTGATAATCAGACCGTTACAAACCTGGATAAAGGCTCGTACCTTTCTGAACTACGCGCAATGCTTTCAATCCTGATTGAATATATAATCATTTTTGCACAGCTTCATGTATACATAAAAATGTCCAGAAGTCCGTCTCCGGTTTCGATTTCTGATTTTGCAGACGGATTCAACAACTGGGCAAGGGCAATTCTTGCTGGTCTCTGGGAAACACTATGGACATTCCTATGGATGCTTCTTTTCATCATTCCGGGAATCGTAAAGCACTATGCATATTCCCAGACAAAATTCCTTGTAACGGAATATCCGGAACTTTCAGTTACAAAGGCAATGAAAGTCAGCATGACAATTACACGCGGAAACAAGGCAAACCTGTTTGTAATGGAATTGAGCTTTTTAGGATGGGCAATTCTTGCGATGATTCCATGCGGACTCGGACTTATATGGCTAGTTCCGTATGTTTCAATGACAAAAACAAACGCATATCACAGCATGCTTAAAGACGCAATCGCACTTGGATTAATAACATCAGAAGATTTGGTAGGTTAATATGAAAAAACAGAAAAAATCAGGAATACTTGTACTTATTATAATTGCAGTCATCAGTCTTGTCCTTGGAGCATTGAATTTCATCGACATCAAGCAGCCGACAAAGATTCAGCCGGTTCACAAGGAAATGAAGCTGAACTTCAATAAAAACAAAAAAGGCTACATTGCAAAAATTACAATTGAAGGCGTAATTCAGGAAAGAAACCGTTCCTACAACCAGGAATGGCTTATTTCTACTATTAAAACATTAAAGGATGATCCTTCAAACAAAGCCCTTGCACTGTTCATCGACACACCGGGCGGAACAGTTTACGAAGCAGACGAAGTTTACCTTGCACTTCAGGATTACAAGACAAGCGGAAAAAAGATTTATGCATATCAGGGACACATTGCAGCTTCAGGCGGATACTACATTTCCTGCGCTGCAAACAAAATCTATGCAAACCGCAATACCCTTACAGGCTCAATCGGTGTAATTTCCGGAAGTTCCTTTGACATGACTGAACTTCTTTCTAAAATCGGAATCAAATCAAAAACAATTCATGCAGGAAAAAACAAAAACATGTTCAATTACAATGAACCGCTTACTGCAGAACAGGAAAAAATCATGCAGGGCATCTGCGATTCATACTACGAACAGTTTGTAAACATTGTTGCACAGAACAGAAACATGAAAACTTCAGAGGCAAAAGCCCTTTCTGACGGAAGAGTCTACACTGCAAAACAGGCTCTGGATAACGGACTTATTGATTCAATTGATTCATGGGAAAACATGATAACTGACATGAAAAAATTTGAATTTGAAAATGCAAACCTTTCAGTGGAAGAATTTTCTTATAAAAAGGATTTTACATTCTCTGACATCTTTATGGAAAAAGCTTTTGGTGCAGGAAGTTCAGAAGCATTTGGAAAATTCTTTTCTGAATCATCTATGAGATACCCTGCTTACCTTGCAGATTTCTAATCTTCTGGTTCTTCCTTCATGATTTTCTTTATCATTGAGTAAGGAAAACCGTTTGTCATAAGGGTCCTGACAATTTTGTCGGGATCTTTTTTTATGCGCAGGCATTTTTCGTAAGCCCTGCGGCACAGCTCATATTCTGAATTCTGGCTGAAAAAATCTTCCAGCGCTCCCTGCGCAACATCTTCTGCAATGCCGCGGGCCATAAGCTCTGCAAGAAGTTTTGTGCGCCCTTCTGAATGATTTATTTTTCTGCCATTCAGCCAGAACTCGGCAAAACGGGCGTCATTCAGGTAATTTTTGCGCTCAAGGTAGTCCAGCACGCGGGAAACATACTGTTTTTCGTAGTTTTTCTGAAGAAGTTTCTGAGTCAATTTAAAGCGGCACTGCTCTGCCCGCGCAAGGTATTCAACAGCCTTCATTTCTGCTGCATAGCACATGCCAGCATCAATAATATCCTGTTCCTTTTGACCTTCAAATTCAGCATTAAGGACAATTTCTTCTGGAGAGACTTCATTCAAATATGATATGCGAATAAAAAAAGCAAGCCCCGCACTGGAGTTAATTTTAATAACCTCAGGCGAAACTTGCTCTGTTCCGTAGATAACCAAATCCGGTTCCGTTGACTAACGTTTAGAGAACTGGAATCTTCTACGAGCACCCTTCTGACCGTACTTCTTGCGTTCTACCATACGAGAATCGCGAGTAAGGAAGCCGTTAGATTTGAGTGATGTGCGTGCATCTGGATCAAGCTGAACCAAAGCGCGTGAGATTCCGTGAAGACAAGCAGCTGCCTGTCCGTTCAAACCACCACCAACAACGTTGATAAGGATATCATATTTACTGTCGTTAGAAGTTACAAGCAAAGCCTGTGTAAGTACTTTTACCTGATCTTCTGTAGTAAAATAATCTTTTACATCTTTACCGTTTACAACGATTTTTCCAGAGCCTTCACGTACAAAAACACGTGCTACAGCTGTCTTTCTTCTACCTGTTCCAATAGCAATATTCTTTACCATTTTCGTCTCCTAATTAAAGCTCTACAGCCTTTGGATTCTGAGCTGTGTGAGGGTGATCTGTACCAGCGTAAATCTTTACGTTCTGCATAAGAGCACGTCCGAGACGTCCATGTGGAAGCATTCCTTTTACAGCAAGACGAATTGGATCTTCAGGATGCTTTTCAATTACTTTTTCGAAAGAGTTAGCTTTAAGACTACCAACGAAACCTGTTGTATACTTGTAGTAAATCTTTTTTGTTTCTTTTCCACCAGATACAGCAACTTTATCTGCATTGATGATTACAACATAGTCACCCATTTCCTGGTTAGGAGTATAAGTAGCCTTGTTCTTACCACGAGCAATGTATGCAGCCTTTGCAGCTACACGTCCAAGCGGTTTACCAGCAGCGTCGATAACATACCAGTCACGCTTCTGTTCTTTTTCATTTACGAAAATAGTTTTCATGTATATACCTTAAAATATTAAAGTTTACGCATTCTCAAGCCTTTGCATCTGACTTGATTCAGCAGGGAACAATGATGAGCAGTCAATGATCCCATGTTTATATACGGGGACTTAAAATATACAAAATTCAACGTACAAATTCAATAGATTTTAGAAAAGTATTAACGATTTTGAAATATTTTCAGTGTGAGAAGTTAAGGCAGACATACGCTTAAAGCCTTAACTTCGCCGTTAAAAAGCAGGAAAATTAGTTTTCTGACTTAGCCTTTGCTTCCTTTTCTTCTTTTTTAGCTTCATTCTTATCCTTTATATCAGCGGCGCCAATAAAAAGACAGATGAGTCCAAGAAAAGCGGCAAGAACTGGTGCACATCCCTTAAGGAAGGCAACAACTTCCATTCCCCAGTTCAAAGGGAACGAAGGAAGGACAGAAAAAACTGTGAATGCAATTAAAATAATTCCAATGATTACAGATATCATCATTATCTCCAGATTTCTAAAATGCGACGTAACAAGGCACGCTTTCGCAAAAAACCCTGAATCAGCCGTTGTTAAAGTTTGCAATAAACCTTAAATCAATATTATGATTATATCACATTACAATAAATAGAGCCAACAGCAAAATTAAAATCACCGTAAACAATAGAAGAATTTGTAAAAAATTTCAAAATATTTATTGACTATTCATCTCTTTAGCATGATTATTGCATGAAGTAATTCTTATTGATTTGCGCATTATTTCAAAAAATGACTGCATGTATTGCAGTCCCCATCATAATGAACAGAGGTTGCTTGAGTGAACGGAAGTCAGGTTACCATTGATCATGTTTCAAAGCGTTTCGGAGATTTCGTTGCGCTAGACGACATTAATTTTACTATCAAGCCGGGAGAATTCTTTTCCCTGCTTGGTCCATCTGGATGCGGCAAGACAACATTGCTCCGCATAATCGCAGGTTTTGAATTTCCCGATGACGGCGCAGTTCTTTTTGATGATACCAACGTTGTTCCCCTGCAGCCGAACAAAAGGCATTCAAATACAGTTTTCCAGACATACGCACTTTTTCCTCACCTTACAGTATATGAGAACATTGCGTTTCCTCTGCGTCTTAAAAAAATTGATAAAAAAACGATTGATGCAAAGGTTCGTGAATATATTCATCTTGTTCAGCTGGACCAGCATCTTTTTAAGAAGCCGAATCAGCTTTCGGGCGGACAGAAACAGCGCGTTGCAATTGCGCGCGCCCTTATAAATGAGCCTAAAGTCCTGCTTCTGGACGAACCGCTTTCTGCCCTGGATGCAAAGCTTCGTTCCAGCCTGCTTGTTGACCTTGACCGTCTTCATGATCAGATTGGAATTACATTCATCTATGTTACTCATGATCAGAGCGAAGCCCTTGCTGTAAGCGACAGGATTGCCGTAATGAATTCGGGACACGTTCTTCAGGTAGGAACACCGTTTGAAATATACGAAAGTCCTGCAACTCAGTTTGTAGCTCAGTTTATCGGCGAAACCAACCTGTTTGAAAGTACTGTTGTAAAGTGCGAAGAATACAAGGTTCCTGGAAAGGATGACATTGAGCACATGGTTACCCTTAATACACCAGCACTTGGAATGCAGGCTCAGCTTAAGGGCGAAACAGCTGCTACACGCGAAGAAGATAAAAATATCCTTGTAACAGATTTTGAACACACCGACGAAGGCCAGAAAGTTGCCTTTACAGTCCGCCCGGAAAAAATCCGCATTACGCTCGAAGAACCGGCATTCGGCGGACGCAAAGACATAAATGTATTCAAGGGAATTGTTGAGGAGCCTATTTACACTGGTTTCCAGTCAAAATTCTATGTAAGGCTTGAAAACGGCACAATTGTAAAAGTTTTCAAGCAGCACACAAACTATCTGGATGACGGTCCTGAAATTCAGTGGAAGGACGAAGTCTATATTTCCTGGTCCGCAGAAGACGGATATATTGTAGAAGACATAAACAAATAGTCGGGAAACAAGATTTTGAACAGAGATGTAAATTCAAATACTAAAGAAAAAAGGAATTTCTTCCTCACCCTTGCAAAAAAGGCACGTGACTACAGAATGGCAAAGCAGAATCCGGGACCATATTATGCCTGGCCTATGGGACTCTGGTTTTCAATATTCTTTGTAGTACCGCTTGCAATTATCCTCTGCTACTCATTCATGAAGAAGGATTCTTTTGGAGGCGTTGTCCATCAGTTTACTTTTACTGCATACAAACAAATGTGCAGCAAAGCCTATGCATTAATCATGCTGAGGACACTGTGGATGTCTATCGTTTCAACATTTATTTCAATGGCAATTGCACTGCCCTGCGGATATGCAATTGCACGCAGTAAAAAGCAGACTTTTCTGCTTATTCTTGTAATCATTCCGTTCCTTACCAATTCACTTATCCGCATTTTTGCATGGATGACGATTCTTGGGGAAAACGGACTTTTAAATGGCATATGCAGAATGTTTTTCGCCCTGATTCATGGAATTACAGGCGACGGAGCAGTTTTTCAACCTCATAAATTCATGTACACAAAGTTTGCAGTAATTCTTGTAAGCATTTACATGTATCTGCCGTATGCAATTCTTCCGGTATTTACAGCAGTAGACAGATTTGATTTTTCCCTTCTGGAAGCTGCGCGCGATTTAGGAGCAAGCAAGCCAAAGGCTATGATTCTTGTTTTAATTCCGGGAATAAAGAGCGGAATAATAAGTGCCCTGATATTCACATTCATTCCGATTTTCGGAAACTATACTGTTCCACAGCTTGTTGGCTCTACAGAAAGCTACATGCTCGGAAACATCATCATGGATCAGATTACAAAGGCAAGAAACCTGCCGCTTGCATCTGCATTCAGCGTAATCCTTACACTGGTCAGCATGGCAGCCATTCTTCTGATGATTGCAAATGACCGCCACGAAGCCGCACTTAAAAAATCACAGAACAAAGCGGCTTAATTTATACAGGCACAGGCTTTTTACAAATCCTGACTTAAAAGGGAGATTGAACTTATGGAATTTTTAATAACCGTCATCCTTTCTATATTAAAGAAGAATCCTGTAAGCAAAACGGAAAATAACCGCCATGCAAAAAGATACTGGAAGAAGCATAATTCACCGGTAACTTTTTCAAATACGGTTCTGTTTATTTCTCTTTTGTTTCTGTTTGTGCCTCTCCTTGTAATAATCTTCTATTCGTTCAACAGTTCAAAGAGTTCTAAATTCGACGGAATTTCATTTATCTGGTACGAAGAACTTCTGTTTAATTCGGGAAGGCTATGGCTGAGTCTGCTTTACAGTGCAATTGTAGCCGTTGTTTCTGCATTTCTGGCAACTGTTTTAGGAAGCCTTGCCGCAATCGGAATAAGCTGGTACAAGTTCTGGGGTCGGAACTACATTCAATCAATCAGTTTTTTGCCGATGGTTCTTCCTGAAGTAATTATGGGTGTTTCTCTTTTAATTTTTCTCAGCGGAATCCATATGAATCTAGGCTTAATTACAATCATAATTGCGCATACTACGTTCTGTCTGCCGTTTGTCTATCTTATGGTAAGCGCCAGGGTAGATGAATTTGACTACTCTATTATTGAAGCAAGCCATGACCTTGGAGCAACAGAAAAAGAAACGCTTTGCCTTGTTATAATTCCAGCAATCATGCCCGGAATTTTAAGCGGCTTTATGATGAGCATTACAATTTCTATCGAAGACTTTGTAATTACTTCACTTGTAAACGGAAACGTTGAAACGCTGCCTATTTATGTATATAACATGATCAGGCACGGAGTAAGCCCTGTAATAAACGCACTGTCTTTTGTCCTTATCATCCTGATATGTCTTATGACATATTTCTTAAGAAAAGGATTAAAGTCGTTTGCGGCAGGACATTAATATTTTGGAGGATTGATTATGAAAATCACTTCTAAACTTTTGCTTGCAGCAGGAATTCTTACTGCATCTCTGGGACTTGTTTCTTGCGAAAAGAAGCAGGTATTAAAACTTTACAGTTGGACTTACTACACTCCTACTGATGTAGTTGCTGACTTTGAAAAAGAATTTGACTGCAAAGTTATTGTTACTGAATACGATTCAAACGAAACAATGTACAACAAACTTGTAAACGGCGGTGCAAAAAGTTTTGATATGGTTGTTCCGTCACAGGATTATGTTTCGATTATGATTGCAAAGAACATGCTTCAGCCAATCGATCAGTCAAAATTTACAAACAGATACAGAATCAATCCTAAGGTTCTTGAAAAAGTTACTTACGACCCGGATATGATTTATTCTGTTCCTTATTATTTTGGAGCAGCCGGCATTTGTGTAAACAAAAAGAAAGTTCCTATGGGTTCTTATGAAAAGACATGGAACATCTTTGCAGACGAACAGTTCAAAGGTCACGCTTCCATGATGGACGATTACCGCGAAGTTATGGGCGATGCCCTTGCTTATAAAGGCTACAGCGTATGTACGAAAAATACAGACGAAATAAAGGATGCCGTTTCGCTCATTAAAGATTCATGGCTTCCAAACATCGTAAAATTTGACGCAGAAGGATTTGGAAAGGATTTTGCCCGCGGAGATTTGTGGCTCTGTCAGGGATATGCAGAATGCGTATTCGGCGAAGTTCCTGAAGAAGAATGGGACGAAACAATCGACTTCTTTATTCCGGAAAACGGCGGTCCTTCTTATCTGGACAGCATGTGTATCCTTAAAGATTCTAAAAATGCAGCCCTTGCATCAGAATTCATTAACTTTATTCACAGACCTGAAAACTATGCCAAATTCCTGGATTTCTTCCGATTCCCATGCTACGTAAACCTTGAAGCCCAGAAATACATGAGTACAGAACCAATGTATCCTGCAAGCATTATGGATTCATGCGAGCTTAAAAATGATCTCGGCGACTTTATAGACGTTTACTATTCAAATTGGGAAAGCCTTAGAATTTCTACAAACTAACTGAAAAGTCTGAATTCTGGATTATTAATATTAATTAAAAAAAATAGCGCGAAGGAGACAAACCGATTGCAATAACATCCTGCGTTGCTGCCGCGTAAAAGGCAACTTTTATGGTTCCAAGGCATCGCAGCATGTAGCCCGCTACCGGGCGGTTCAAAAATCCGTTTCTTGACTGGGAGCTATTTTTTTTTACACATGCAACAACCTCAACATTCAGAGTTTTTTACAACATTCTTGTTTTATTTTTTTTGACAAATCGAAATCTTGCGCTAGAATATACTTAGAATGAACGAACCAGATTTGACATCAATACTTAACGCTTTTACATCTCCAGTTCTTATTGCAAGACCTATATTTAAAGATTCCAAAATCGAAGATTTTGAAGTTGAATACGTAAACGATTGTTTTAAGAATTCCATCGCTAAAGAAATTTCAGAATATAAAAAATATTCAGAAATAAAAAACATGCTTAACCGCGACGTTCCATGGCTTGATCTGGGCGAAAAAGCCGTAAATGGAATTACATGCGAACCGCACACATATTATTCAGAGCTAAGTCATGCCTGGTTCAGGCTTCAGATGAAAGGAACAAAAGACGGGCTTGTTGTCATGAGCCTTGAAGATGTTTCAGAAGAAATGAATCATGCCCAAAAGCTTAAAAATACCGCTTACCATGATCTTCTTACAGGTTTGCCAAACAGAAGCCAGTTCAATGAAGATTTCCCGGCATTTATCATAAAAGCAGAGTTTAACTGTACAAAAATAGGCGTTCTTCTTATTGATATTGACAATATGAAGAACATAAACGATTCCCAGGGGCACTTAGCCGGTGATGAATTCTTGAAAAGAGCTTCGGAAACGCTTGGAAAGTTTTCAAAGAATGGAATTGCAACATACCGTTTTGGAGACGATGAATTCCTTGTTGTAATTCAGAATTCCCTTTCAATTGATTCAATAACAAATACCAGCGATACAATTTTTGAATCATTTATGATGCAGAATATAAATGTTTCAGGCGGTATTGCGATTTACCCAGACGATTCAAAAGATGAAGATGAACTTATTAGGTTTACCGATATTGCCATGCATTCTGCAAAAAAGGCCGGAAAGAACCAGTTCATGTTCTTTAAGCCGGAAATGCAGCGGCTATTCATCCAGAAACTTAATATACAGAACAAAATGACTCAGGCCGTTCTGGAAAGTAAGTTCACACAGGTTTACCAGCCGCAGTTTGACGTAAAAACCGGCGAATTAAGGGGATTTGAAGCACTCATCCGCTGGTATGATGAAGAACTTGGAAACATTCCGCCGGCTGTATTTATCCCTATGGCAGAGGAATGCGGTCTTATCATTCCTATCGGTTCATGGGTTTTAAATACTGCGTTTTATACGTTGAGGCGCTGGCAGGAAACTTACGGTTTTAAGGGAATCATTTCAATCAACCTGTCTCCTATTCAGCTGAAGCAGCCAACAATCATTTATGAAATTGAAAATCTGCTTAAAACCTATAAAATTGATCCTAAGACTATAGAAATAGAGATAACAGAAGGCATTATGATTGACAATATGAATGATGCCGTTGAAAAAATGAAACGCCTTAAGGAACTAGGATTCAAGATTTCTCTTGATGACTTTGGAACCGGCTATTCATCTTTAAGTTACCTTCAGATTCTTCCGCTGGATACGCTTAAAATTGACAAATCGTTTGTAAATGACATTACTTCGCAGGATGGAATTCAGGCCAACATTACAGATTCAATCATCAAAATGGTTTCAAAAATGGGTCTGGACACCATTGCAGAAGGAGTTGAACACAATGAGCAGTATGATCTTTTAAAGAAATTCAACTGCCACATAATTCAGGGATTTTTATGCGGCAAGCCGATGAGTCTTGACCGGTGCAATTCATACCTGTCAGGAGATAAATCTGCATTACTGTCTTTACAAAATGAATAATAATTCCGATAAGATATTATGCCTGAAAAAGATTTAATGTCTGTAATAATAGAAGTCCTTAAAAATCCATATGCGATTGGAACAACCGTAGCAGCAATTCTTTTTATGAATTTCTGCTGTTTTGTTGCCAATTACAGGAAAAAGCCGCCGAAGCCAAAGAAAGCAAAACCTGCAAAACCGGCAGCCACTCCTGCAGCGCCAGCCAGCGAAGAAGGCAAAAAGGAAGAGGCTGCCGGTGCAGCCCCTGCCCCTGCTCCCGCAGAAGAAAAGAAATAAACAAAACCCGCCATGGAAATCATACGGAACAGGAGAAACGTTCCTTCCATGGCCATTTATTTTTAAAAACAAGTTTTTTTGCCGTTAATTCCTGAACAATCTGAACATACGAACTGTGTCCCCACAAATTTAATCCAGTAAGCGAACGTGAAATTCCATTAAGGAATTCAACAAGGACTGGTTCCAGCGTTTCTTCTGTAAAATACCTGTTTCCAAGAGAAATAAAGGAAAGGGCAATCTTTTCTACATCGGGAAGGCG
>JBGVIP010000014.1:0-15650 GCA_045123335.1 Treponema sp. | reverse complement strand
CGCTGTTGCAGATAAGATTGTCTTTATGGACGACGGTGAAATTGTAGAAATCAATACGCCGGATGAATTCTGGACAAATCCAAAGACAGAACGAGCCAGAAAATTCTTACAGAATTTTGAATTTGAAAAACGAAAATAGTTTTTTGCATAACGGTGGTTTACTTCGTGCTCTTACGAGTCGACAAGCTCAACCACCGGAATTTGATTTTGCGGGGTTTTTAGTGAAAACTGACAATAAAACTAAACAGATTTGCTTTTTGTTTCCAATAAAAGATTCATATCCGATCGGCGGATTTAAAATTGCCTACCAGTATGCGGACTATTTTGCTTCGGCAAGGTATGACGTTCATCTTATGTATTCCCATGTGCGCTACGATTTCTGGAAGCGCGAAGGTTCGCCGGCATTTAAACTTAAGACTTTTCTGGGATTTTATTACAGGCTTTTTAAAAACCAGTATAAGGCGGGGGAATGGTACGCTTTTTCCGGCTCTGTAAAAAAACACTTTGTTTTTAGATTTAATAAGAGTGCTTTTAAGTTTCTTAATCAGAATGCAAAGGTTATGGCGACTGCGGTCGAAACTGCAATTCCGCTTGCGGACATTAAAAAAATCGCTCTTAAAAACAAGTATTATCTTATTCAGGATTACGAACTGTGGCATGAAAACACTGACGAACTGATAATGAAATCTTATGCGCTTGGCTTTAATAACATTGTAATTGCGCAGTGGCTTAAGGAAAAGGTAGAAAGCGCCGGCGGCAAGGCTGTTATTGTTCCAAACGGACTGGATTTTTCTTATTTCTATCTGAAGAATCCAATAGAAGAAAGGAAGCCGGCAGAAGTTGTAATGCTTTACCACAAGGATGAGCGCAAGCGCTGCCAGGATTCAATTGCCGCATTAAAGCTTGTAAAGGAACAGGTGCCGGAACTGCATGTAAGCATGTTCGGAAACCCGGAAAAACCGGAAGGGCTTCCTGAATGGTTTGACTATTACAGAACGCCGGAACATTCCGTTCATCTTGATTTGTACAATAATGCTGCAATTTTTGTTGCCGCTTCTAATAAAGAAGGCTGGGCGCTTCCGCCGGCAGAAAGCATGCAGTGCGGCTGTGCACTTGTATGTACGGATATTGGCGGCTTCAGGGATTATGCAATTGATGGAAAAACAGCTCTTGTAAGCCCGGTTTACGACGTTCAGGCTTTAAGCAGAAATATTCTGGAACTTATAGGCAATAACGAAAAGCGCATTCAGATTGCAAAAAACGCGAACGAATTTATTCAGCGTTTTACACTGGAAAATTCATTCGCGCTTATGAGCAAAGTTGTTGAACAGGACGACTAGCAGATTAGCGGCCGCCGTTGTACAGATAGAAGATTTTTGGAACTGCTTTTTTTAGGGCAATTCCAAAAAGTGTGCCTATAGCGCAGGCAATTGTTCCTACTAAGATGTATTCCAGATTGTCGAGTACGGCATTCTGTCCTGGAATAAATTTGTACCACAGTTTTACTATGAAGTTCAGGAATTTAGGCTCGTGGACGGCATAAAGGAAGAAAGAAAATCCTGCAAGATATTGCGAAATTTTGAACAGTTTTTGATTATCTGCAATCAGCTTAGAGAATTTGAGCATAAAAATGCAGGCAGAAATAACAAGGAATGCAGTAGGAGCAGCAGTTCTGTTTACTGTTAAAATCCAGGTAATCACTATAGCCGGAATTAAAAACTTCCATTTTGCGCGGTCAGCAAGTTCAAAGAAGTCAATGTTGTTCAGACCAAAGTAAAGTCCGAGCGAATAGTACAAAAGTCCTGAATAGCCGATTAAAAATGCCGGCGCATACATAAAAAGTCCAAAAATCAAAAGGAAGAAAGAAATTCCGCACTTTTTAATTCCCTTTATAAGGACCGGCGAAATCAAATTCATAATCAAAAGGTCACGAAGATAATAGAACGGGCCTACGTAAGGTTCAAAAAGACCGTTATTGTAATGCTTAGGATATTTTCCAATGAATGCGCAGATCCAGTCTTCTGCTGTCCATTCGCTTATGTACGGAAGAGTATGACTTACTTTTTCCGGAAAAACAAGGATGAGCGCAAACTTTGCAAGAATCATAAGTCCTATGGTAGTAGCCGGCCAAAGCAGGTAAGGAGTAAGCAGTGCCTTTGTCTTTTTTTTGAGCATGAGTGCATACGGGTCGCTTTTTCTGGCAAGAAGATATGCGCTGAACAGAAAGAAAAGAGGTACTGCTGCCTGGCCGAAGAATGTATAGTTCAGAATCTGTGGAATATGGGTAAAGAAAATTTTGGACGCAAGACTGAAATTTTCTGTATCCAACATGAACAGGTATGTCTTGTTGTTGTGGGCAAAGACAACAAAAAGAATAAGAAGGAACCGCAGTGCCGTAATCCTTTTGGAAACATTTTCCGGGATTAAAGGCTTTTTTGCGGTCGCGGTTACGTTTGTATCAGCAGTTGTTATTGTTGAATCAGCCGGAGCTGCAGTAGTTTTTATTTCGCTCATATTTTATTCCGTTTTATCATTATGGATGTAGAGTTTTGAATCTATAACTGACAACACTTTTCCAGTTAAAAGGTTAATTTTATTGTTCAGAACTTTAAGCCTTAATAAATCAATAAGGGAGCAGACAGCAAATGTTAAAATCCAGTTGATTATAGAGAACATAAGGCATTTAAATTCTGGCATGTTTCTTGTTGAAAAAAGATAATCGCCTTTAAGATAGCCAAGGAACGGCTGGCAGTGCAGAAGGTAAACGCTGAACGTTGTTGCAGAAATCAAATTGATTGCCGGGCTAGAGAATGTCATGTTTCTAAAGATTTCGAAAATCAATATTGAAGTAAGCGGCGAAAGAATTGCATATGAAAGGTAATGCAATGCCATGTCTATGTAGGCAGAACCGTCTTCCGGCAGATTGTGGAACGCGCTGAATGCTGCTGCAGAAGCCAGATATACCGGAATGAAAATCAGGATTGCAGCAACAAGGCGTTTTGTGCTTTTTTTGTCTGCATGGATTTTAAAGAATGCACCTAAACAATAGAAGAAAACTGCACGCTGAATGTGTGCATATCTGAAATGACGCAGTTCAGAAAAACCGAACCACATAAGGCCGGCAACTAAAAGCAGGACAATAAATCCTTTTGGATTAAGTTTCTGAATAAACGGATTGATTAAAGGCAGAAGTGCAAGCAGGATAATATATGCAGTAATGTACCAGTAGATATCACTTGTAACAGGAAGCAGGTAGAATTCTGTTATGATTCCAAAGTAATTCATCATTGTAAAGGCTGAATAGTCGCAAAGACCGCTAAGTTTAAACACAATGAAGGCAACCAGTGCAAATGCCTGGCAGAACATTATCTGTGTAAAAATAGATAGAATCTTCTTTTTGCTGTTCACGTAAGGGCGGTTTCCCATAAAGTAGCCGCTCATCATGAAAAAGGAATTCAATCCTGCATAGCCGAAAGTGTAATACAGGGTGTAGAATTTTCCTAGGAATCCCGGAGTTGTAAAGCTGAATGAACATCCGTGGGATGCAACTACGCAGAGCATTGTAAGCACGCGTAAAAGTTCAAAATTTGAATTTCTTTTAAGTTCCATAATTATAAATCCTTGGGTTAATTACATTACGGTGATTGAGCCTGTCGAAATCAGTAAATGTTGCAAATGCAATATCTTTAGCGGTAGTTTACTACGTGCTCTTACGAGTCGAGAGCCTCAACCATCGCTAATTATAGAAGATAAAACTCAAATTATAAAGTGCCAAAAATGGGGATTAATGCAAAAAATATCTGATTATTAAAGCCCAGTAAAACTTACTTAAAATCGGTTTGGTGATATTGAGTTTTATAAACGAATAATTGTATACTTACAGAGTATGAATAAAGGCGTAGTTCGGCTTCTGGTGAAGCTTTTTTTGGTTTTGCTTTTACCTTTTGAAATTCTCAATCTTATTTATTCATATGTTGAGTTTAATTTTACAGACAACGGAATGACTAAGTTCCGCAAGGTTCCTTATGGAATTCAGATTGCAAATGTGGGTTCCAGCCACGGATACAATTTTGACTATTCTGAATTCCCAGAATACAAATCGTTTAATTTTAATCTTTCCATGCAGGCTACAAATTATGACTACCATATACTGAACCAGTATATTGATCACATGGAAGAAAATTCTGTAATGTTCCTGCTTGTTTCTTTTGGAGAGGTAGAAGGAATTCAGCCGGACTTTCAGTATGAAAAGATTAAGAAACGCTATTACCAGTTTTTAAAGCCGTCCAACATAGAAAACTATAATTTTTTTGATGCTTTAAAACAGCGCTTTTTTCCGATTGTGTGCGATTCGCATCCGTTCAAGACAATCTGGGATCATTTTGTGCCGAAAAAGCAGGATTCTGCGGCTTCTAAAAAACAGCGCAGCGACGAAGAGTTTGCGGCTTCCATAACAAAAGAGCTGGTTCTTCATTCTTTTGAAACAATGTTCCCGAACATGGGCGAAGAAGGTTTTGCATACAATTACGGTTACCTTATGAAGATGATAGAACTTTGCAACGCACATAAAGTTTATCCTGTTGTTGTAACTTGTCCTGTTCCTGACCTTACAAGCGAATACTACGCAGAAACAGGCTTTTTTGACCAGTACGAAATCTACCGCAATAAGATTCTTTCTGAAACCGCAGAACGCGGCTTAAACTGCAAATGGTACGACTATTCCCGATCACCGGATTTTTGCCACAACTATTCATACTTTAAAGATATTTCCCACATGTCGGACAGCGGAGCAAAGGTCTTTACGCGTGACATAATAGAAAAACTTAAGGACGAAAAAATACTTTCGGAAGGGAGTTTATAATGGCGTTTAATTCTGTTCAGTTTTTAATCTTCTTCCCGATTGTTTTTTTAGCTTACTTTCTATGTTCGCATGTAATAAAAAAGAATTCGGTAACACAGCTTGTACTGCTTGCATTCAGCCTGTTCTTTTATGCGTGCTGGAAGCCTGAATATTTAGTCCTTATTCTTATAAGCGTTGTAATTACCTATTCCAGCGGAATTTTAATGGAAAAATATGCCGGCTGGAAAAAGCTAATTCTTACGGTTTCGCTTGTTTCTAATCTGAGCATTCTGTTTTTCTTTAAATATTTTAATTTCTTTGCAGACAGCATTAACTGGTGTCTTGCAAAGTCGTCGGCTGGTGTTTCCATTGGAACGCTGAACGTGCTTCTTCCGGTTGGAATTTCGTTCTATACGTTCCAGGCATTGGGCTATTCAATTGACGTTTACAGGGGAACGGTTAAGGCTGAGCGTAATTTTATAACCTATGCGCTGTTTGTTACGTTCTTTCCTCAGCTGGTTGCAGGTCCTATTGAGCGTACAAACAATCTTCTTCCTCAGTTTAAGGTTGACTACACTTTTGATTATGACCGCATTACAAGCGGACTTAAGCTTGCGGCGTGGGGATTTTTTGAAAAGGTTGTTGTTGCAGACCGCCTGGCTGTTTACGTAAACGGGATTTTCAATAACCTTTCAATTGCAACAGGTTCATCCGTAATTCTTGCGGCGTTCTTCTTTTCTTTTCAGGTTCTGTGCGATTTTTCCGGCTATTCAGACATTGCAATTGGCGTTGCCCGCATTTTGGGCTTTAACCTTATGCGCAACTTCCGCAGGCCGTTTTTTTCTAAATCGATTGGAGAAATATGGACGCGCTGGCACATAAGTCTTTCTACCTGGTTTAAGGATTACCTTTATTTTCCGCTGGGAGGAAGTCGCGTTTCTAAATTCCGCCACTGCCTTAATCTTCTAATTGTCATGACTGTAAGCGGTGTATGGCACGGTGCGGCATGGCATTATGTTCTTTGGGGCGTAATGCACGGTTTTTACCAGATTGTCGGAATCCTTACAACTCCTGTGCGTACAAAAATTCTTGTTGCGTGTCATCTGGGTCGTTACGATTCTTCGGTAAAGGGCGGGCTTAGAATTAAGCGCGGCTGGCAGTTTGTTAAGATTATCATTACGTTTGCACTATTTGTTTTTGCGGCAATTATGTTCCGCGTAAACAGCATGGCAGACTATGGTCATATTTTTGGAATGCTTTTACAAATTCCGGCAGAAATAAGCGGTGCGCTGCATTCTGTTTCTACAGACGGAATTGTTACAGCCGTGCGTAATCTTTTTGTTCTGGACGAAAGTTTAAGCGGATTTGGAATTAAGCATTGTGCGGCAGCGTTAGGCCTTGTAATGATTCTTTTACTTATTGATTATGTAACTCGTTTTGAACGCGGTTTTTATATTATTAAACGGCAGCATTTTATAATCCGTTGGATATGTTACTATGCAATCGTTTTTGCAATACTGTTCCTTTCTGTTACAGGAAAAACAGAATTTGTTTATTTTCAATTCTAGAAACCGGGGGTTTTTATGGAAATCAAAGAAATCACTTATGCTGAAGTTTTAAAGAGAAACGCAGTTGAATTTGGCTCTAAAGTTGCTGTATGCAGTTTGAATGAATCTTATACATATAAAGAACTGGATGAAATTACAGATAAATTTGCTGCAAAAATCGTTCAGATGGGTGTAAAAGAAGGCGACCATGTTGCCCTTTGGGGATATAACAGCGGAAACTGGGCTGTAGCATATTTTTCAATTATTAAGGCGGGGGCTGTTGCTGTTCTTATGAATTACAGCCTTCCTTCTAAAGATATTGCAGACCTGCTTGAACTTACAGATTCAAAATTTATTTTCTACGGAAATAACCGCGAATTAACAAAGGACGTGGATGCTGTTACAAAGCTTGCAGATTCAGTTGGAATTAAGCACGAAAATCTTTTTAATTTTTCAAGCGCTGCTTTTGACTTTAAGTCTCTCTTAAAGGAAAATATTGATGTTTCTGGCATAAAGGCTTACTGCGAAAAAGAAGATTCAAAACGTACTGCGGTTATCATTTTTACAACTGGGACTACTGCGCTTCCAAAGGCAGTTCAGCTTTCTCAGTATGGTATTATAAATGACGGCTATGGAATGGGCGAAAAATACCCGGATGCACGCGGTGATTCCATGTGCAATACATTGCCGATGTTCCATAGCTTTGGACTTATGGTTGCAAGCCTTTATATTGCAGAAGGTCATTCGCTTTATCTTCATGAAATTGTTAAGCCGGAAGAAATTGTCCGCGTTGTAAGTACATATAAGACTACAGACCTTGCAGGCGTTGGTGCCGTATATTCTGCAATTATTGAACACCCTGAATTTGACATTAAGGTTCTGCCTTATGTAAGAATCTGTCTTATTGGCGGAAGCGTTTCTACTCCGGTGTTCATGATGCGCCTGGAAGAAAAGTTTTCTCATGCAACATTCCTTAACGGTTACGGTCAGACAGAAACTTCTCCTGCTGTTACATTCTGTCGTCCGTCAGATCCAATAGAAAAGAGAGCAACAAGTGTTGGTACTCCATTTTCTAACATTGAACTTAGAATATGGACAAAAGAAAAAGGTCTTGTTTCGACTGGTGAAGTAGGAGAGGTAGTAATTAAGGGATATGTAGTAATGAACGGTTACTACAAGTTGCCACCGGAATCTCAGCCTTTTGACAGTGACGGTTGGCTGCATACAGGTGACCTTGGATATCTTGATGAAGATAATTTCCTTCATCTTACCGGCCGTATTAAAGATATTATCATCAAGAGCGGTGAAAACGTTTCGCCGGTAGAAATTGAACAGAAAATTATTGAAAACGATGCCATAAAAGAAGTAAAGGTAATGGGTGCTCCGCATTCTGTTACCGGCGAAAGCATTGAAGCGTGCATTGTTTTGAACGAAGGAAAGAAATTTGATGAAGAGCAGCTTATTTCTGAACTGCGCACAAAAATTTCTAAGTTCAAGATTCCGTCGCATTTCTTTGTGTTCGATTCGTTCCCGCTTTTAGGAAACGGTAAGCTGGATGCGCGTAAGCTTAAATCTATGATGCTTCTTCAGCTTAAAAAGCTGCGTCTTGAACACAGGCTTGAAAAAGGACTTCAGGTTAGCACAACAACTGTTAATAATGACGTACTTGCAATTTCTCCAATTCTGGGCCTTTTCAGTTCGTTTACAAAGGAAATGAACTTTTCTGCATCCCGCTCTGCTCAGATTTCGGAAGCTGTAGAGGCTCTTCTTAAGGAACGCATCCTGAATGCCTATGTTGATGTAGGACAGATTACAATTCAGATCATTCTTTATAAGGATCGCCTGAGTGTATGCTTCAGCGATCAGGGCGACAAATTCTTTGTAGAAGAAGACGAAGTTGCAAAGAATACAGCTAAGATAATCTTAAAAAACGTTACAAATTACAGTACCAGAAAAGAAGAAAAGGGTATGAGCGTATACTGCCTTGACTTTGACTGGGATGACGGATTTGACGTTGTTGAGTCTCTTATGCATGACTAATTCTTAATACTGTGGTATAATGGTTACATTATGCTTTCAGAAGAAACGTCTAAACGAATCACTGTACTAAGATTTATTCTTTCTTGCATGGTGATTGTTTTTCATAATAACAAGACCATACTGCCCATTTTAAGTGATCCTGCATTAAGCTTTGCTCAGCCGGCGGTATGGTCGCATATTTTACAGTTGATTTTTCACTTTACATTTGCGCTAGCGCCAGTTCCGCTGTTCTTTGCTTTCTCGGCATACATTCAGTATGACAAAGATTATGCGTACCCGGTTCTGTTAAAAAAGAGGATTTCTTCTATATTAATGCCACTTTTTTCATGGCCTGCTCTTATTATTGGTGGACGCATTTTAATCAAGTTTGTGTGCATAAAGCTTTTTCCAGATAAGGTAAGTTCAGTTCTTCCATATGTAGACGAATGGTCTGCAAAAGACTGGCTTGCGGCTTTTTTTGGTAATTACGATGATGTCCTTTCAGGCAATAATTATTTATGCGAACCGTTTGTAATGCCGTTCTATTTTATACGTGACCTGTTTATTCTTGTTGTTCTTTCTCCGCTGATTAAAAAACTGGTTCAGAAGGCGCCACTGGCTTATGGGCTTGTTCTTGCATACATGTATTTTACGAACCTGCGTCCGGTTATTGTCTGTGTAAATGCAATTGTCTTCTATTCATTAGGATTTTATTTTGCCTGCTACAATTTAGATGCATTTAAACTTGCAGATTCTGTAAGCTGGAAGAGGTTTGCAGTTCTTGCCGCGGCTTCGTTTGTATATGTAATGCTTACAAGAAATACTTCTTTCTGCCCGATTGTTTCATGTCTATTTTACTTAAAGATTTCCAGAAACCTCTTGAACGGAAACGGAAAACTTGTGCATGCACTTGAGTATCTTTCGGGATTTTCTTTCTTTTTGTATGCAATTCACGCGCCGTATTTTTTACCGGCCTTTACAAAAGTGTGGTTTGGTCATGTAAGCCAGAACTGTTTTACAGACCTGGCAGAATATTTTATACTGTCTGCTGTAATCTGTGCGTGCGGAACTTTAATTGGGATTCTGTGCAGAAGATTCATACCAAAGCTGTTCTATATTCTGAACGGTGGACGGTAGTAAGGAGATTTTTATAAATGGAAAATCAGAATCAGGAAATGACTGTGTCGAATGCGGCTGTAAATGCACAGCCGGTTGTAAAGCGTACAATTTCTGAAGAAAATTCAAAAAAAATAAATGCATTAAGAATTGTCCTTATGCTTCTTGTGCTGTTTGGTCACAATAATTACAAGGCTGATACAGTCGGTGCAGACATGATTTTTAATCAGAGCGTGTTTGGAAAGTGGGTGCAGTGCTTTATAAGTGACGGATTAGCCCGCGGTGCTGTTCCTGTGTTCTTTATTACGGCTGCGTTCCTTCTGTTTTTCAAGAAGACTTCGTATGGTGTCCTTCTTAAGAAAAAGTCAAAGAGCCTTTTGCTGCCGTTTTTACTGTGGCCTGTTGTAAACATAATTTTTTACGCAGTCCTTAAATTTGCCGGAGATGTTATCGGAATAGGTTTTCTTTCTGGAATAGGTAACTATGATTTTCTTGCGTGGTCGCCAAAAGAATGGTTCGGATGTTTCTTTGGTTATGTAGGTAACGGTACGCTTTATTTAACTCATTTCTGGTTTTTGCGCGACCTGATTGTCCTTACACTCCTTTCGCCTGTTCTGGGATTTATTTACGAAAAGGCAAAATTTCTTTTCATCATCTTTATTATATATGTTGAGTTTGTAGGGTTGTTTCCGTACATTGTAATGCCTGAAAGTCTTTTCTATTTTAGCCTTGGAATGATTTTTGCTAAGGATGACATTGATTTCTTTGGAATTGTAAAAAAACTGCACTGGTATGAACTTATACCGGTATTCCTTGTTTTGTGGCTTTACTATTGGAAAGTTCAGGCACCGTACCCGACAGTGCAGCTTATGCTCATGGCATTTGGTTCTGCCGTAATGCTTATTAAATTTTCTGAAATTTTAATAATGAATGACAAAGTTTATTCAGTTCTGGCATATCTTGCCAAATTTTCTTTCTTCTTGTATGCGGTGCACATTAAGATTTTGCGTTCAATAATACGAACAGTGTGGGTAAAAGTTTTCCCGATGACAAACGGCTTTATGTGCCTTGCAGAATATTTTGGCGTAACAATCCTTATGGCTGCCTGCGGCATAGGACTTGGAATTGCCCTTAAAAAATTCTGCCCAAAACTTTTTGATTTATTAAACGGACGTTAACGGAATTAATTATGGAACTTGTAACAAACGAAAAAACACTCGACCCCGACAGAAAAATCAATTACCAGTTCAAGGTTTTGTATGCAATTGGAATTATTTTTGTTGTGGCAGGGCATGCAAATGCCAATGACATTATCTTCTGGAATGAACTGATTCACTGTACAGGCTGGTACATGGCAATGTTCGTTTTTGCCTCAGGGTATTTTTACAAGTCTTCTAATGACGAACATCCTCTGGCATACATCTGGAAAAAAGTAAAAAGATTAATGGTTCCATATTTTTTGTGGAATATATTTTATGGAATTGTAGTTCTCATTCTTTCAAAGTTTGGCTTTACAATTGCAATTCCTTTTGACTGGAAAAATTTTCTGTCCAGATTGTTATATGAAGGTTCTGGCTTTAAGTTTAACCTTCCGGCATGGTATGTAATTCCTCTGTTTTTCTCGGAAGTATATAATGTTCTTATTCGTTTCTGCCTTAAAAAACTTACAGAAAACAAGCGGAATATTGTTCTTCTTGTACTAAATACTCTTATAGGATTTTTTGGCATTTATATTGCCATGCAGTATACCGGTAAAACTGTGGTTGGCTTGCCTCTGTTTGGAACTCGACTTGCCTATTTTATAGCGTTCTTTACGTTCGGCTATATGTATAAAATGTACGTAGAAAAATACGACACGCTTTCTAATTTCTGGTATTTTACAATTATCATTTCCATAGAGCTCTTGTATATTCTTATTAATGGTAAATCGCCGGTATATTCAATAATCGGTATGTTCAATTTTGAAAATCCGGTTCTTCCATATATTATGGGACTTGTGGGGCTTGCATTCTGGCTTCGAATTGCCCGCATTCTTACTCCGGTTGTAGGACATTCAAAAAAGCTTAACATGATTGCTGATAATACTTTTTCTATTATGACAAATCATGAATTCGGCTTCTTTCTTATGAATACCGGATTCTATTTCCTTACAGCAGTTTGTTCCCTTCCGTTAAAGTTTGATGTAGAAAAATATAAAACTTCTGTGGAATACATATTTTTGCCAAGGGGCAGAGGTTTCCCTATGGTTTATGTTGCATTCGCCATTATTTTTTCTCTGTTGATTCAAAAGCTGGCAGTGTTTTTAAAAGGCCGATTATATTCTGTTTATTTAAAAGTAAGCAAAAAAGGGGAGTAGTATGGCAGAAGAAATAAATTGTAGCAGTGCAGGGAACGGAACTGACGGCATTCAGAAACCTGGTTCTAAAATTAATTATCAGTTTAAACTCTTATATGCAATTGGAATTCTTAATGTTCTGATTGCACACAGTCATGCAAATGCCTTTGCCTTTTTAAGCGAAATAATTCATTTTGCAGGATACACAATTGCTCTGTTTGTATTTGTTTCCGGTTATTTTTATAATCCAAAATATGAAACTTCAATTCCATCCTATCTGGCAAAAAAGTTTTTAAAGCTTATTGTTCCGTTGTATTTATGGAATCTGTTTTATGCTCTGCTTGTAGTTGTTCTTTCTAAATTTGGTTTTACGCTGGTAGAAACAGTAAATTTAAAATCGGTTTTGTTATCTCCAATGATTTCTGCCCATCTTATGGGGTTTAATGATCCTGCATGGTTTATTGTCCCTCTGTTTGTTACAGAAGTTTATAACATAATGGTACGTCGACTTCTTTCAAAATTCAATAAGGAAAAGACAGATTTTTCTCTTCTTGTGTTCCATTTTATGGTTGGAATTTTGGGGATTTATCTTGCCGGTAAGGGGTATAATAAATCATGGTGGCTTTTTCTTACCCGCTTTATGTATTTTATTCCTTTTTATACATTAGGATATTTCTATAAAAATTATCTGGAAAAGAAAGATACTTTGTCTAATTTCTGGTATTTATGCATTGTTCTGATTCTTGCACTCTTTATTGTTCTTGTATACGGACATTCTTCTGCGTATTCAATAGTTGTAATGGATGATAATTTCTTTGAAAATCCTGTTGTTCCTTATATTTCCGGAATATTAGGAATTGCATTTTATCTTAGAATTGCCAGAATACTTACACCGGCAATAGGCAGGTCAAAGGCCATTAACCTTGTTGCAGACAATACCTTTCCAATCATGATGAACCATATTTTCGGATTTTTTGTGCTTAAACTGATTCTGATGATAGCCGCAAGGGTTCTTCCAATGCTCCCGGATTTTTCTATGGAAGCATTTAAATCAAGCCTGTCCTACATGTATTTGCCGAGGGGCAGGGGATTTCCACTTGTGTATATTTTATTTGGAATAGCTGTTCCTGTTTTAATGCAGAATGGAATTCTTTTTATAAAAAATCTGTTTGGTAAGATTGTAAAAAAATAAGGATATAGTATGAGTCAGATTTCGGTTGGCCAGGAAAATAAAAAACGCGCAAACTATCAGTTTAAGATTCTTTATTCTATTTTAATGTTCGGAGTACTATGCGGACATCTGGGCGCTGTTGACAATTTTTTTCCATGGACAGAATTATTTTCAATTTATGGATTTGGAATTCAGCTTTTTCTTTTTATTTCTGGTTATTTTTACAGTACAAAGTATGATTCAACTCCACATGTATTTATTTTGAAAAAATTAAAGACAATACTTTTGCCGCTTGTTGTATGGAATTTTGTTTACGGCCTGGTATGCCTTGTTCTAAGCAGATTAGGCTTTACATTTACTAATTCCTATACTTTAGCAGCCTTTACATATGAATCAGTCATTTACGGCCCAAGATTTTCGTTTATTTCACCTGCCTGGTTTATTCTTCCTTTTTTTATTGCGGTTGTTTTTACTGTCCTAGAGCGTTTTGCGGTTAGCAGAATCCGTTCAGAAATTAAGGATTTTGTAATTCTTGCCGTAAACATGTGCATCAATTTTGCTTCTATATGGTATGTAATGCATAATTACAATGAATACGGGTATTATCAGGGAAATTACAAAACAATCCTTCAGGCAATGTTTATGATTCCGTACTTTTCAATCGGATTTATATACAAAACATATCTTGAAAAGCATGATAAAATTGGAAACTTGTTTTACTTTCTTATTATTATTGCACTGGATGTACTTTACATTACGATTAACGGTCATTCATCTTCCTATTTTGTTTCTGTAATGGGTGGTTATGAAAACATTATTTTCCCTACTGTTACGGCAATAATTGGAATTGCATTCTATCTTAGGATTTCAAGAATTATTACCCCTGTAATAGGACACTCTAAGGCAATAAATCTTATTGGAGACAATACTTTTTCAATAATGATTCACCATGAATTCGCCTTTTTTGTCCTGAGCAGTCTGCTTGTTCTTGCTGCTAAACTCATTCCATTTTTTCCGGAACCGGACTTTAATGCTTATTTTGCAAACCCAACTTACCATTACATGCCAAGAGGTCGCGGATGGCCGATTGTGTATGTAATTTTTGGATTTACCTATTCAATCACCGTGCCTTTTGCAGTTGGAAAGATTAAAGGAGTGATTATGGGGAAGATGAAGAAAGGAGAAAAGTTATATGAATAATATTGTGGAATTCTTGTTTGGCCCAATTTATCATCCAATAATCAAGTATTACAGGGAACGGCCTGAAAACCAAAAAAAACTTGTAGCAGACTGCTTTTCTACGGACCAGACTTCAAAAAAAACTATATATGTAGACATTACGCAGATTCACAAAAATGATATTGGGACTGGTGTTCAGAGAGTAACAAATAATATTTTAAAAAATCTGGAAGCTGTTGCAAAAGATTACGCTGTTGAAAGAGTGTATATCGATGAAAAAAAAGGTGTAATGTTCTGTAAAAATAATGAAGCTGTAATTTTTCACAAAGACGATATATTTTTTGAACTGGACTTGAATTATGTTCTTTTTATAAGATACGAAAAATATTTCCGCTTTCTTATGAAAAAGGGTGTAAAAGTTTCTGTATTTGTTCATGATTTAATTCCAATAAGATTTCCAAAATTTTTTGACATTTCAACATGTAAAATTCAGCTTAAGTGGATAAAGAAATGCATAAAATTTAATCAGATAATTGCCAATTCATATTCGACAATTTCTGATGTAAGTAAATTTATCGAAGAAAATCCATTTTACTATCATAACAAGAATATCCAGCTGGATTATGCTCTGTTAGGCTGCGATTTTGCAGATAAAGTAAATCCTGTTCAGAGAGCAAAGTCAGATAAACTTTCTTTCCTTATGGTAAGTACGGTAGACAGACGTAAAAACTATAAACAGGTTATAAAAGCTTTTGATTTATTATGGGAAAAAGGTCTTGATATTGAACTTAAAATTGTCGGACGTCCAGGCTGGTGCTGTGAAGATACAATAAAGATGCTCGAAACTCATTCGTATCTTGGAAAAAAACTGTTCTGGTATAATTCCGGAATATCTGATGAAGAACTTTCAAAAATGTATTCAGATTGCTCTGCGGTTATTTTTGCAAGCCTTGCAGAAGGATTTGGTCTGGCAATAATAGAAGGCGCATATTACAAAAAGCCTTTAATTTTAAGAAATCTTTCTGTTTTTATGGAAATTGCCGGCGACAACGCCCTGTATTTTAACGGGCTTGAACCAATAGATCTTGCAAATGCCATTGAAGAATGGATAAAACTTTATAATTCTGGCAAAGCCCCTGATTCTTCAAAAATAGAACTGCGCACCTGGAAAGACTGCGCAGAAGAGGTTTATGGATTACTGGGGAAGTAAAGAAAAAAAAGAGGATGATGATGAGTTCACCAAAGATTAGTATTGTAATACCTGTATATAAAGCTGAAGATTATATTTCAGAATGTCTAAAGTATAATGAGCCTCAGATTTAGACATGGAGGAGATAAAATAACGAATTTGTGCTAACCTCAAGGTAGGACAAATTCATGGGAAGAAAGAGAAAAGATTTTTCAGACAAGTTCAAAATCGAAGTTGCGAAGGAAGCCCTCAAA
>JBGVIP010000013.1:0-20358 GCA_045123335.1 Treponema sp. | reverse complement strand
ACATAACGGTTTCAAAGTGAACTAAAATTTCTACTGTTGTAGATACAAAGTCAGACCTGAAACAAATCAGGTTTCAAAGTGAACTAAAATTTCTACTGTTGTAGATCAAATGCAGAAGTTCCGTCTGATACTGTTCCACATATCTCTTTTCTTCCAAAAATCATAATTTATATGTTAAAATATCGTCTAAATGAAAATTATGAAAAGCAGACTTGTGTATTTTGCTCTTTTGCTTGCGTTTTGCATGGAGTTTTGTTTCGGAATGGCTAAGGTCAGGAACCGTGTTCAGATTGAAGGAATTGTTGAATATTACGGGAACGGCTTGTTTTCTCATTTGGGATTAAAAGATCAGGACGGAACGCTCTATTATCTTTCTGCAGAAAAAGACATACGGGACAAACTGGGGAATTTGAGTGGAAATATGGTGCTTGTCAATGGAATTCTAACGGGCGAAAAGGCACCAGCGGAAATTCCGAATGCAGTTGTCATTCGTGTTGAATCTTTCAGGCAAATGGTTCATTAATTTGCTGTCTGACACAAAGACAATGAAAAAATAAAGAACATTTTTCGAAATTAATTCTTCAACCTCCCGTCTCTGTACAAAAAATATTATTTAACCTTATAATATTTTATAATGAAATTTATCAGCTTATTTAAGAAAATTCCAATTTTGTTAATTTTTGCGGGTTCTGTAATTTTTTATGGATGTCAGAATGAATCTACAGATAATTCAACAGCGCTGGCTCTTGCTATTGCAAATATGTATAAAGACCCGCTTACAAAGGTTCAAAATGAAACAGTAACAGACGAAAAGTCGTTGATAACTGTTAATAACGACACAAAAACTCTGAATCTGTCTGGGGTAAAAGGCAGAACAATTTACATGGCGCGTTCAAATCCGGGAACTGCAAGGATTACTGAGAATGAAGTGAGGAAGGCGCTTTTAAAATCAAAAGACTCTTCTGCAGCAAGCCAGAATGTTCAGATGTCGGAATTGCTGGATGTTCAGGAATCGCAGAAAAAAACTCCGCAGCAGGTTATTTACGAAAATTTTATTGCTTCGTTAAAAAATTATACTCCGGAAGAAAGCAGAAGTTTACAGACTAGAGCTGTAAAGACCTATTCAGTTGGGGATATTGAAAAATTTTATGCTCTAAACCCGGAAAATTTGAGTGAATTTCAGAAAGATGTAGAGTTCGAACTGATTATTTCAGAAGACAAATATAATATCTGGGTTAAAACTGATGACAAATATTATAATCAGTATGATACAGAGTCAGAAAGTGATGAAAATAAGGAAAAATTTATAGCAGACGCTTTAAAACTTGGAAAAAACTTTATAAACGGTTACGGTCTTGTAAGTCATATTTATGGGGAGGTTTCTGAGTATCTTTATACTGTAGATAAATCTGAAAAAACTACGAAAGCAGACGCAATGAAAACGTACTCAAGAACCGGTGATAAAATTAACATCATGCTTTACGAGTTGCTTGATAAATGCAATCTGTACGGTTTTGTCCATCATGGTGATTTTATCAAGGGGTATAACGGAAGTAATGAAGGCCGCTTTATTTACATGGACAGCCAGACTCTTGTAAAGGAGCCAGTAGAAGCTTATTCAACTTCTTTGCACGAGTTTTCTCATAATATTTCGTTTACCAAAAAGACATTGGAAAACAATGTTTTCTGGACTTACTGGTATGGAGAACTTCTGGCCATGACCTGTGAAGATATGATGCAGGCTTATCTTGGTATTTCTGACGATGATGTTGACGGAGGTCTTGGAAATACTCCTAAAGCACGCCTTGCATCGGCAAATCGCAGTGCTATGTGGTCAGTCGGACTTACTGGTAATATGGGTGAAACTTATTCTTCTGCATTTATGCTTGCAGCATGGCTCAGCAGAAAATTTGGCGGGGTTAAATTTGTTAAGGTTCTTGCACAAAATGAACTTGTAGACATGCAGTCAATTTTGTCTGCCATCTATGAAGTTTCTGGAAAAAAATATACAGAAACTTCTTTACTTCAGGAAATGTCATATGACATGATTGAAGAAAGTTCTGGAACCGGTTTTAACCAGGATGCGCCTGTATATTCTGGAAATCCTGATTATACGTGTGCTTATACAGATGAAAATGATTCTACTCAAACTTATCTGTATCCTTTTACAGCAATAGATTTAAGGGCTCCTTTTTATGCATGGTGCAATATAAACTTAAACAATACACAACTGGCTCCTGAGAAATGTATTACAAATGAATTCATTCCATATAATCAGCTTCCTAAAAAAAATGTATTTGCAAAGGCAGACTATGCAGCAAAAGGAGTTACTGTGCCGGAAAAAGCATATTTAGGTCCTCTTATGCTAAACGAGGCCAGAATAATTACAGGTATCGGCCCATTTGGTACAATGTTCTTTAATTTGGGAACTGCAAACAGCGATGAAGTAACGATTACGTTCGATTGTTTTGGATCCAGAGTTAAAGACGTATTAACAATCTGGGTAAAATAAGTTTTTGTAATAAATTGGAGGAGCAAAAATGAATCGAATAAAAGCATTGAAAGTTTTACGGATGGCTGCTGCGGCGTTTTTTGCGGCAGGGCTGTTAGCTGTGGCATGCGGCTGTTCGCTTAAAAACAGTGCAAAAGGCTTTATTCCGGCTCCTCCGGATTATGATAATCAGCAGATGTGGTTTACACGTGACGGTGATTCTGACGGAACTGGCGCAGACGTTTTCTACGTCGTTTCTACATGGGAAGAAGACTGGTCTACAGATGACGGAAAACTCTGTCATTATGCAGACGTATGGAATCAGGTTCATCGTGACCACATGGCAAGAGAGATTTCTAAAGCGGCTTCCTATATGTCTGAAGGAAACCGTTTTTATGCTCCTTACTACCGCCATATCACTCTTGACGGCTGGGTTACGCAGAACGAAAAGCTTATTCAAAAACGTGCACGCCTTGCTATGGGCGACGTATGCAAGGCTTTTGATGTTTTCCAGAGTCAGCGTGATAAATCAAGGCCGCTTATTATTGCGGGATTCAGTCAGGGCGGACTTGCTACTGTAGAGCTTTTAAAGCACATCAGCGATGAAACTTACGGTCAGCTTGCCGCGGCCTATGTGCTTGGTTATAAGGTTACTGCAAGGGATCTTGCGGCCTGCGCTCATATTCAGCCTGCTCAGAAAGAAGACGATACAGGCGTTACAATCTGCTACAACACTGTAAAGGATGTAAAATACGTTATTCCGGTTATTTCGGATTCTTGCATTGCAATCAATCCTGTAAACTGGCGTACGGATGACACTCCGGCTTTGTTGAACGGAACAATTACGGTTACGCTTTCGCCGGAGCATCATGTGCTTGTTGTAAGCGGTTACGGCGGTTCAGAATATAAGCCGTACCGCAATTTTCTTAATGTAGGCGACATTCATAGCTGCGAACCATGGCTTTACAGCGAATGCCTTAAGAAAAACATGGCGGTTCGCGCACGTGCATGGCGCAGCACGCACAAAATTTAAAGCGTATTAATAGTAGAAAAGAAATTTATATTGCTGCCCGGTGATTGAGCTTGTCGAAATTACCGGGCGTTAATCAATTCGATTCTTTGACAGGTTCTGAAAACGCAGGTTGATTCAGGCACCAAGCTGAATGTCACCGTTCAGCCATTTCTGAACTTTTTCTTTTTCGGAAGAGACTGTGCTTCCAAGACATTCAAACGGAGTGCAGATTTCAGAGTCCGGGCAGATTTTTTTTAGGTCTTTCAGAATGATTTCTATTCCGCTCCCTTCATGGGTCACAAACGGAATGATTTTTTTTCCGTTCATTTTGTTTAATTCCAGAAACGTAACGACAGGCATTGGTACAGTTCCCCACCAGCATGGAAATCCAAGAAAAATAGTATCGTAACTGGAAGCGTTCGGCAAATCCATTCTTAGAGGCGGTCTTTCCTGTTCAAGTTTTTCTCTGCGGCTCTGTTCGCAGCATTCCCTGTAGTTGTCCGAATACGGAACAAGCGGTTCTATTTTGTATATATCTGATTTAATGATTTCATGTATCTGTTCTGCGAGAATTTCTGTATTTCCTTTCTTTGTATCCCTGATAACGCCGTTAAAGTAATTTTCTCCAGTCCGGGAAAAGTACGCAATTAAAGTTTTCATTCTGTTCCCTCCGTCTGTCTGTTCATAGCATTTACAGTGCTGATTATATAGTAAGTTTTTTGGAATGCAAGTCTTTTTCTTTGCGGATTTATACATGTCGTGCTATTCTTTTATAGAGGTGTTATATGGGAAAACACGCAGAAAGCCTTCTTTTTAAATTCGGAATCATTTTTTTGATTTTCACGGTTGTTATGCTGGTGTTGAGCGGTAATGCTACTTATTACAGCCAGTCAAGATCCTACATGCAGGAAAGGGAAGAAGCCTGCCAGCAGGTTGCGAGTTTTCTTGAAGAATACCTTCTTGCCGATGGAGAAAATTTTGTGTCATTCCAGGATTACTTTATGAAGCACCGTGACAGAATGTTCATAAGGCATGATTTTGAAGGCGACTGGCGGCCTGCTCGCGACGAATTTTACAGTAAATTTTCGCAGCGTTTTCCCGGAAAAGTTTTTGGAAAAGACGTTTCGTTTTATGATATGCCTGAAGAACTGCAGACGGCGTATTCTGTCTATATGTGGGAATTTTATATCTACACTTTTGAAAAGGCCTGCAATGATTTTGGAATGAAGTACACATGCTATCTTGTTCCAATTGATAAGCCTCTTTATATGACCTGGATGCTTGATCTTATCCGCGATGAAAAAGAATTGGACGGAGTTACTTACATTGATCTTGGTGCAACGGTTGAAGAGCCGCGGGAACTTCATCAGCGTATGTGGGAAGCATGGGAAACAGGAAAGCGCCCGCAGGGTTACGACACTTATGACAACGAATACGGAAGAACCTATGCCTTTTATACTCCGCTTTATATCAATGGAACAAAAACTGGTTTAATCGGCGTTGAAGTAGAAATTGACAAGGTAAACAAGGCGATTCTCAGAAATACTTTGATTCAGATGGCGAGGATTGGGGCAACGTTGGTTTTGTGTGTTGTCCTTCTGCTGTTTTATATTTACAGGCGCTATATTTTCAAACTGGAACATCTGGAACGTTCGGTTAAAATTTATGCTCAGAAAAAAGATGCTTCAATCGCCATGGAAATTGAACGCAAGGCCTCCGGTAAGGATGAAATTGCTACACTGTCTTTGCAGGTTGCGTCAATGATTATGGAAATTGAAAATTACGTTAAGAGCCTTTTTGAAACTACAAAGGCGCTGCAGACCAGCCAAGAGCAGGCTGCAATGATGAGCGAGCTTGCAATCAAGGATGCCCTTACCGGAATACGAAATAAAACTGCTTACGACCGCGAAACCGGCAAACTGGATTCGCAGATTGCAGGAGGAAACTCAGAATTCGGAATTGCCATGATTGACCTGAATTACCTTAAGCGCATAAACGATAATTTTGGTCACGAAAAGGGAAATATTTCCATAAAAAAACTGTGTAAAATCACCTGTAATATTTTTAAGCATTCGCCTGTATTTAGGATTGGCGGTGACGAGTTTGTTGTAATACTTAAGAACAGTGATTATGCCAATATTGATTCGCTCGTTTCTGAGTTCAACAGACAGCTTAAGGAACTTGCTTCCCATGATGAACTTCCTCAGTGGGAAAGAGTTTCTGCAGCTATAGGAACTGCGTTTTACAACAAAGACATAGATGAAAATGTAGAGGCTGTTTTCCGCCGTGCAGACAAAATAATGTACGAAAACAAAAAGGCTATGAAAGCAGTCAGGGAATAATGATTTCTGCGGGGCAAAGACCATCGGTAAGTTTGCGCACCGGACGTCTTGAGCCTGTCGAAATCACCATGTATACTTACATCCATGAACATTCTTTCTATTAATAACGTTGCAAAAATCGGCCGCGAAGAAATGCTTTTTACTGGCGTTACTTTTGGCCTTAATGAAGGAGACAAGGCTGCCCTTATCGGACGAAACGGAATCGGAAAGTCCACGCTGCTTGGAACAATTGCCGGCGTCCTTACTCCAGATGAAGGAACCGTTGTTATTAATAAGGAATCGGGAGTTTCATTTTTACCGCAGAGTCCGGCTTTTAATCCTGATGACACAATCCGGAATCATATTTTTAAAAGCAATTCACCAAAACTTTCTGTAATAAAAGATTTTCTTGAAACCTGCGAACAGCTTGCAGATCCGGAAGCCGGAGACGGAGTTCACCGCCGCTATGACCAGCTGAACGAACAGATGGAAAAGCAGGATCTATGGAATTATGAAGCACAGGTAAGTTCAATTCTTTCAACGCTTGGAATCAATGATTTGAATAAAACGATGGGAACTTTGAGCGGCGGAATGGTAAAAAAAGTTGCACTTGCACAGGTTCTTGTTGAAGATACAAAGCTTCTGCTTTTGGACGAACCTACAAACCATCTGGATATTACGACTATCACCTGGCTTCAAAATTACCTGCGCGACACAAAGCGGACTGTACTTATGGTCACTCATGACCGTTATTTTCTGGACGCGGTCTGCAACAATATTTTTGAACTTGCACGCAACAAGATAAAGCTTTATCAGGGAAATTATTCAACCTATCTTGAAAAAAAGGAAATAGAAGCAGAAATTGAGCGCAATACAGACCGCCGCATAGAAAGCGTCCTTCGTTTTGAGCGGGACTGGCTTAGCCGTGGTCCATGTGCCCGCGGAACAAAGGCAAAAGCCCGCATTCAGCGTGACATGCAGCTTATAAACCGCGAAAAATTTAAGGAAGACAAGGGCTTTTCTTTTGAAGTTCAGGGGCGCCGTCTTGGCGGAAAAGTGCTTGAACTTCATTCTATTTCAAAATCATATACGAAGAGCGGAACATCTGTCCCTGTAATTTCGGATTTTTCCTACACATTTACAAAAGGACAGAAAATCGGAATCTTTGGAGACAACGGCTCTGGAAAATCTACTTTTTTGAACATAATTACAGGTCAGCTGGCTCCAGATACTGGTCGAGTAGTTGTCGGGGAAAATACATTTTTCGGCTATTACATGCAGAATCCGGTTTTTAAGGATCTTTCGCTCCCTGTTCTGGATTACATAACGGAGGCCGCCGAAAACGTAACAAAGAATGACGGAAAAACTCTTTCCGCTGGGCAGTTTCTGAACGAATTTGGTTTTGAAGGTAAAATTCTGCATTCTCCGCTTTCTTCTTTGAGCGGAGGCGAACGAAAGCGTCTGTTTTTAATACGCCTTTTAATGACGAATCCTAATTTTCTGATTCTGGACGAGCCGACCAACGATTTTGACATTTTTACAATGAACGTTCTCGAACAGTTTTTGATGCAGTATCAGGGCTGTCTGCTTGTAGTTACGCACGACCGCTATTTTATGGACAAAGTTGCCGACACAATGTTCATTCTTGAAGATGACGGAAATATCAGCGGCTTTGTCGGAAAATGTTCCGAATACATTGAACTGCGCGACCAGCAGAAACGTGAGCAGCTTTTAAATGAGCGCGAACAGAAACGCGAAGAAAAAAAGGAGGGGAAAGCCTGCTTCGCGCCTTCGGACCCCTCGCTCCCAAGTCAACAAGTTGCCTTGTCCTCTACCCCTTCTATGGGCTCAAACGCCGCCCATAACGCCTGCTCAACAGTTTCCCGCAAGCGAACCTGGAAAGAACAGAAAGAATTTGAATCCCTGGAATCCGAAATCCTCGAACTGGAAGAAAAAAAATCCGCCCTCGAGGCCAAAATGTCTTCCGGCGAAAAATTAGACTTCGAATCTCTCTCTCGCGAATACAACACCCTGACCCGCGAACTGGAAGCGAAATACTGTAGGTGGGAAGAATTGGGCAGCCTGTCATAACTGCGAGTTTTCGATAGAAAACTCGGTGAGTTCGCGAAGCGAACGACCTTCACTCAGGGAGGAATTGGGACTTTTGACTTAATTAAATGTCGAGTTTTATTAATTCACCTTAAAATTGGCTCCCAGTCGCTAAACATTGTGTAAAACCGTGTGCTAGCACACTACATGCTGTTTGTGGCAAAGGAACCCATAAACACGTCGCTCACGCGACGACCACAACCAGAATGTTTTTCCACAATGCTTCGCTCCTTCGCGCCAATTTTACATATTTATCAATAACTCGACATTTAATGCAGATCCCTCAAATTGAACCAATTCCCAAAATCTGCTATCATATTTTCATTATGAAAATTCAGGCAAAGGCTGCAAAATTAGGCGGACACATTCAGGTTCCGGGTTCAAAGAGCCATACAATCAGGGCATTAATTTTTTCCTCTATTGCAGAAGGAACTTCTCATATCAGAAATCCATTGGGAGGTGCGGACTGCATTTCTTCAAGTAAGGCAGTTCCGCTTTTTGGCGCAAAGGTTGACATATCAAATCCAAAAGACTGGGTTGTAGAAGGTGCGGGTAAAAACGCTCATCTTCCAAGCGATGTTGTAAACGTAGGCGATTCCGGCTCTCTCCTTTATTTTATGAGTCCTGTTGCCGCAACTTTTGAAGGCTGGACAGTTTTTACCGGGGATGAATCAATCCGCACCCGACCGGTTCTTCATGTTGTAGACGCTTTAAAACAGATGGGCGCAGAAGCATATATTTCCAGACCGGGAAAAAATGCACCGCCGCTTATTATAAAAGGTCCAGTAAAGGACGGAAGCACAATCGTAACAGACGGACGTCTCAGCCAATACATCAGCGGAATCATGATGGCCGCAAGCCGCCTGAACGGTACTACAAATATTGAACTTACAGATCCAAAAGAAACTCCGTTCCTTAACATGACCCGTCTCTGGCTTGAAGAAATGGGCGTAAAGCTTGAAATCAGCGAAGATTACAAGCACATTAAGGTTCATGGTCCGGTTCAGATGAAGGCTTTTGACAAGGTAATTCCAAGCGACTGGGAAGCCGTTGCATTTCCTCTTGTTGCCGCCCTCATTACAGAAAGCGAAATTACAATTGACAACGTAGATACAAGCGGAAGCCAGGGCGACATGGCAATTGTTGACGTCCTTAAGGAACTTGGCGCAAACATTGAAATTGATGAAAAAACAAAGGCGCTTACTGTAAAAAAGAGCCGCCTTTCTGCAGAACATCTTCCGAATAAAGAACTTCACGTAAATCTTTCTGGCTACCCGGATGCAATCTGTGCACTTGCCGTTGCAGGCTGCTTTACAGAAGGTTCAATCGTAATCGAAGATATTGGTGTATGCCGCAAAAAGGAAACAGACCGAATTGAAGTAATGCAGAAAGAACTTGAAAAACTCGGTGCGACAATCGAAACTGGTGCAGACTGGTTTAAGGTTATCGGACACAGCAAAAAGAATGCAGACGGTTCTCTTAATCCAGCATGGACTTTGCATGGCGGAGAAGTAGAAAGCTACGATGATCACCGTGTTGCAATGAGCCTTGCCTGCCTAGGACTTGCTCTTTCTGACGGACAGTCGGTAACGGTAAAAGATGCAGAATGCTGTGCAGTTTCGTTCCCGGATTTTTATAATACGATGAACGGAATTAATGCCGGATTTACAGAAATATAGTAAAAAACGATTAGGAGTCGGGAGACAGAAGCCGTTAAAATAGAAAGAACTGTTTATGGAGGAGAGAAATATGGAGCTTGAGGATTATACAAAGACATATTTTAATCGCTGGCAAAAAAGGATGAACCTTTTTTGTCATATGCTTTTTTTGGCATCCATAATAATTGCAGTTTCTGTATATATTTTTATGTATCATGCAGATCTTGAGATGCTGGTAAAAAGGCTGATTTTTAAGGTTCTTATACCGGTATTAATCCAGATTCCTCCAATGATTTGCATTAAGTTCCTTATCATTAGAAAAAAAGTTTTCTGGCTTACGGGATGCCGTCTTATTATCTGCGAATTTTTTATGATCCTCTCTATTATTTCTATTCTTCATGCATATCTTGTCAGCGTGCTTGTTATGCCGGCTTTGACCATGATTCTTGCCGCTGTCATTGCAGATAAAAAAATGCTGAAACTACTGTTTTATTCTTCTCTGTTTGTTTATGCAGTTTCCGGGGCAGTTATTTTCATCTTTTATAGAGAACATAATTTTGAATTTAGAGTAATTTCTGTTGCTGTTAATCTTGTAATGATAGTTATGCTTTACAGGCTTTCAAAAGAACTTTTGAGGGCGCAGGCATCGCAGGTTTATTATATGAATCATAATTACAAGAAGCAGCGGGCTCTTTCTGAAGAACTTCAGCTTGAACCGCTTACGCAGCTTTATAATAGACGTGCACTTGCAGATACTGTAGAAAAACTAATGAAAGTTGCAGAGTCTGGTAAAGATACTCTGGCCCTGGCATTCCTTGATCTTGATAATTTTAAAAGAGTAAACGATTCCCTGGGACATGCAGCAGGGGATGCTGTCCTTATTTCTCTTGCAGAAATTATTGTAAAAACTCTTGGAACAAACCGCAATGCATTCAGATACGGCGGCGATGAATTTGTAATTATCTTCAGGAATAAAGAAATTTCTGAAATTGTTTCTACCGTAGAAAAAATAATGAAAGAGTTTAATGCCTGCGGTTTTGACTATTTGCCGGTTGACCAGGGTTTTGTAATGAGTATGAGCGTAGGAATCTCTGTTTACAAAAACGAATGGAACAGCAAGCAGTGGTTTAAATCTGCGGATAATGCGGCATATATGGCAAAACAGAACGGCAAGAACCGTTATGAAATAGCGGAGTAATAATGACTGAAAATTCAGAATATCTTGCAGACCAGTTGATTACATACATAGGGAATAAAAGGGCTCTTCTGAATTTTATAGGCGAAGCCGTTGATTTTGTAAAAAGAGACTGCGGAAAGCAGAAACTTGAATGTTTGGATTTGTTTTCGGGCAGCGGTATTGTTGCAAGGTTTCTTAAGCAGCATTCTTCATATCTTGCGGTAAATGATCTTGAAAATTATTCACGCATTATAAACAGCTGTTACCTTTCAAATAAATCAGAAATTAACATTGAAGAATTAAAATCCATTTATGCCGGATTGATTGAACAGACTAGAATTGACATTGAATCTGATTTTGATTCCGGTTTTATAAGCGAACTGTACGCACCTGAACATGAGGATGATGTAAAACCCGGTGAACGCTGTTTTTATACTCCTTATAATGCGCGCTACATTGATTTTATGCGCCGCAACATTGAAAAAAATGTTCCTTCCGAATTAAAGCCGTTTTTTATTGCGCCGCTTTTAAGCCAGGCTTCGATTCATGCAAATACTGCCGGAATTTTTAAGGGTTTTTACAAGAATTCGAAGACTGGTTTAGGTCAGTTCGGCGGCAACGGGAAAAATGCGCTTTCCAGAATCTGCAGTAGAATCGAACTTCCGTTTCCTGTATTCAGTGAATATGAATGCCCTGTTTCGATTTTTCAGAACGAAGCGAATGAACTTTCTGAAAGCGAAAGTCTTTATGAAAAGCTCTCTGACGGCGTATTTGATTTGGTTTATATGGATCCGCCTTATAATCAGCATCCGTATGGTTCAAATTATTTTATGCTGAACCTTATTGCCGGTTATGAACGCCCTGATACAGAAAAAATCAGTCGTGTAAGCGGAATTCCTAAGAACTGGAACAGAAGTTCGTATAACAAAAAACGTAAAGTTTGCGAAGCTTTTCATGAGCTTATAAAAAACATTCGCGCCCGCTATGTAATAATTTCATTTAATTCAGAAGGATTTATTCCGCGCGAAGAAATCGAATCGATTTTAAGCGAATTCGGCGAAATTACGACAATGGAATCCAAGTACAATGCCTTTAGGGGAAGCCGAAATCTTAGAAACAGGGAAATTCATGTTAATGAATTTCTTTTTGTCCTTAAAAAATCGCTCTAGTATTTCAAATCTTTTATTCCGATGTGCTTATTGTGCAGCGGATCGGAAGATGATCAGAAAATCCTGTTCCTGTGTAAATTTTATAGCCGGCAGGGATTTTTGTTTCTTCACTGCACCAGTTTCCGTCTGTTAAAGGGAAAAAGTCTTTAATCA
Source organism: Treponema sp. (assembly GCA_045123335.1). Taxonomy (GTDB): domain Bacteria; phylum Spirochaetota; class Spirochaetia; order Treponematales; family Treponemataceae; genus Treponema_D. Next base: position 8,268 of record JBGVIP010000013.1, on the reverse strand, counting down.
TATTCTGTGATGAAGCAAAAAAGTGATCGATTCGTTCCCAGTCTTCTTTAAAATAGTATGAGCCAGGGAAAATCATTTTATCATCATCTAAAATCCAGGGAGAAAAAACTGATTCTGTTTTGTTCTGCCAGAAATTTCGCAGCAGGATATTTTTCCCTTCATTTTTACAGGGCTCATTTGCTTTTATAATGCAGAATTCGCTTATATCCCTGTTAAAATCGCCGGCCGCAAGAACTTTCTTTCCTTTGTTTCTGCAGAAACATTCAGTCAGAACGCTTTCCTGCCAGTTCCGCCATTTCTCACTTTCCTGCGCTCCCCCAGATTTTGATTTCCAGTGATTTACAAGAAGAACCAGTTCTTCATCCTTGGCTACAGAAATTGAAAGTTCCATTATCGGGCGCATTGACGGCTGCCGGCTTTCTGTCTGTATGTCCAGATTATGAATTTTTCCGCTGCTTATAGGGAACCGCGAAATGACTGCGCAGCCGATTGCGTCTCCTTTATTTTTATAAAAGGTTCCGTAATTCCAGTATCTCTTTTGATTCCAGACGTTTCCCGCCAGCTGATTTGAAATGTCGTAGATTATGCCGGCATTTTCAATTTCTTCAAAAATATAAATGTCTGCATTTGTCTGATTCATAAAGGTGCACAGTTTTGCCAGCCTTTTTTGATAGGCATCTTTGTTCCATTTTTCGGATTTCTGGAATTCCTGATATTCGCAGCCGTCTTTGTTTGCGTCAAAAAAGGTCTGAAGGTTCCAGTTGATTACGCTGATTTCTTTTGCGGAAAGCAAACTTGAAAAGCAGAGCGCGGGCAGCATTTTTACGATTTTTTTTATAAAATTTTTCATCCGCATTATATATACGGTTTTTGTGGTGTAAAAATGCATTTTATGAAAAAAAAAGTTGTCTGATAAGTTCGGTGTGCACGGCCATTGAGCCAGTCGAAATGACTATGCAGGTTATATACGTTGGTTTCGACAAACTCAACCAACGTAATTTATGCTTATTAGACAACCTTTTTGAAAATCAATTTAAATCAAATTGCTTTTTTACACGTTGAACTTAAAGAAAAGTACGTCGCCGTCTTTTACGATGTAGTCTTTTCCTTCCTGACGGTATTTTCCGGCTTCCTTGATTTTCTGTTCGCTTCCGTACTGGCGCAAATCTTCAATAGAATATGCTTCTGCGCGGATAAAGCCTTTTTCAAAGTCAGTGTGGATTACGCCGGCAGCTTTAGGTGCTGTGTCTCCAGCGTGAATTGTCCATGCGCGGCATTCGTCTGCTCCGCCTGTAAAGAATGTTGCAAGTCCCATAAGGTGGTATGCTTTGCGGGCAAGAACTGCAAGTCCGCTTTCTGTAAGGCCTACAGAATCCATAAAGTCCTTGCGGTCAGCAGGATCTGTGATTTCTGCAAGGTCAGCTTCGAATTTTCCGCAGATTACTACAACTTCGCTGTTTTCGCTTTCTGCAATTTTCTTCAAAGTTTCTACGTATTTGTTTGTTCCGTCTGCAATTGAATCTTCGTCAATATTTGCAACGTAAAGTGTCGGCTTCATTGTCAAAAGGAACATGTCTTTTACCGCAATTTTTTCATCGTCTGTAAGGTCTGCAAGGCGGGCACATTTTCCTTCCTGAAGGAGCGGCATGATTTTTTCTACAGCGCTGTTAAACGGAGCAAGCTGTTTTTCTGCTTCTTTACCAAGGGCGCGAACCTGCTTGATGTTCTTTTCCTGACGCTTTGTAATTGTCTGAATGTCGGCCTGAGCAAGCTCAAAATTGATTGTAAGGATGTCGCTTTCAGGATCAACTGGTGCTTCAACTTTTGAATCTTCGCGGACATGCATGATATCCGGGTTATCAAAACAACGTACAACATGAGCAATACATGCTGTTTCGCGGATGTTTGCAAGGAACTGGTTTCCAAGACCTTCGCCCTGGCTTGCACCTTTAATAAGACCTGCAATATCAACGAATTTAACGCTTGCAGGGGTCTTTTTCTTTGGATTGTGAATGCTTGCAAGAAAATCAAGGCGTTCATCTGGAAGATCTACAATACCAACGTTTGGATCGATTGTACAGAATGGAAAGTTTGCTGCTTCTGCAGGGGCAGCGGTCAATGCAGAAAAAATTGTGGATTTGCCGACGTTTGGCAATCCTACGATACCGCAATCTAAAGACATAAAAATCCTCGTATAAAAATTATGTTTTTTATTATATTGATTTGCGTGTGTTTTAACAATAAACTAAGGCTCCTTTGAAAGATCTTATTCTCCTTCGCGCTATTTTTTTTACTTTTTTGCAGTTTTTATATGTCAAAATAAAAATGCCTTTGCCTTATTTATTTTAATACCTTCCAGTCGGTCTGACCGTTTTTGTTTTTGAAGCAGTTTACGCGGCAGGGGTAGGGGCGGCAGTTTTTTGCGAAGAACTGAATGTCGGCGGAGTAGGGGCTTGCAAGATCGTCGGGGTGGAATTTAAGCTGTACGGTCTGGGGCTTTGCGTCTGAGTCTACCCGCGAAAGAGCTCCGTTAAAAAGAATCAGGCTTTCTGCCGTTGCGGTCAGATTGTTTTTCTGTCTGTCGGTAAAAATTTTTTTGATAAAACTCACCTGAAGCTTTTCGATTTCTTCGTGGCGGCAGCATGAAAAATCAAAATTGGCAAGAGATATCTTTGTTTCCGGCTCAACGAATTTTTTGTACCATTCTGCAAATTCAACAAGGAAAATTACAGGACGCATGTGCAGCCCCCTTATAATTGAATTGAACCACGGAACTGCACGTCCATTATTATAGAAGATATTGCATGCATGAGAAATTAATTCTGCGGACGCAAGGTCCTTTTCAGAAAATGAATCTGAACGGATCACATGATACGGCGGTTTGTTTTCGTATTCCAGACCAAGGCTGTCTGCGCTGTCTGCAAGGTCAGTTCCCGGCAGGACGGAAAGGCAGAAAGTTTCCAGATTGTTAGGGTAAAGATTCAGAGCAAAATCAACGCTTTTCTTGAATCCTTCAAGCGTATCTTTTGGAAGCCCGTATATCAGGTCAAAGCCAAAAATTGCACCTGTTTCGTTCAGGTAACCGATGTTGCGGGTAAAGAGTTTTTTATCCAGTGTCCTGTTTACGAGCTTAAGGATTTCCGGATCGGCACTTTGAAGTCCGAACTGCAATGCGCAAGGAATGCGTGTAAAGGCTTTTGCAAGTTCGCGGTCAATAAATTCTGCGCGGGCTTCAAAATAAAAGAACATTCCCGGCGCTTTTTTTTCTATCAATTTAAGAAGTTCTGCGGCTCGTTTTTTGTTTGCGTTGTAAGTTGGATCAAGTACAAAAACCTGGGCAATTTTTTTGCTGTTAAAAAGTTCCAGTTCCTTTTCTATGCGTTCCATTGGAAAATACTGGATTTTCTTTTCGCCCTTTGATTCATAGCAGTATGAGCATTTAAATGGACATCCTCTGGCTAGTTCCCAAAGTGCGCCGCCGTATTCAGCCGGGTCAAGAGTTCCGTCAAGATAAGGAGAAGAAAGCGTGTTCAGCTCCGGTGGAAAAGCCCTGCATCTTGCAGAAGTCATGTTTCTTTCAATTGAAGAAGTGTAGACTCCTTGCGGAAAATCTGATTTTTCCTTTTTGTAGAGTTTTTCGATAAGCTCAGGCATGGCAAGTTCTCCGGCTCCGGAAACCGTGTAGTCAAAATGAGTAAAGCTGTCTGGGCTGGCTGTTACTTCTGGTCCGCCTGCAAGAATCTTTATGTTCGGGAAGCGTTGTTTTAAAATCTGTGCAGTATCTTCAAGGTATTTTCTGTTCCACACGTAAACGCTGAAGCATACAAAGGCCGGTTCCCGATCTTTACAGATGCGGCCGGCAATATATTCTGCGGATTTTCCGTTTTTTTCTGCGGCTGCAAAATCTTTTTCTTCCTTGCTTACAGCAATAAGTTCAACGTCAAAAATACCGGCAGTATTTCTGTCATGCTTAATAGCACTCGCAATGCAGGCGGCACCAAGCGGCAGTGCCTGTGGAGAAGTTTCGATTAAAAGTGTTGCGCAGATTATAAGGGGCTTCATTTTATTTTCCTATGTATTCTGCTGCGGCAAGGCAGACTTTTTCGCCGTCCATTGCTGAACTTACGATTCCGCCTGAATATCCCGCTCCTTCCCCTGAAGGATAAAGACCGGCAATGGAAATGCACTGCAAGCTTTCTTTGTCCCGGAGGATTCTTACCGGAGTACTGGTCCTTGTTTCGCTTGCAATCATAACTGCATCTGGAGAGATAAAGCCTTTCATATTGCGGTCAAAATCAATGAATCCCTGTTTAAGGCGTTCTGCAATTTGCGGCGGAAGCCATTCGTCCAGTCTGCTTGGAACAATTCCAGGTGTATAGCTTACCGGCGGAAAATCGGCAGAATCTTTTCCTTCTATATAATTTGTAAGGCGCTGAGCCGGAGCTGCCTGACCGTTTCCATGCAGCTTGGACTGTTTTTCTATGAAAGTGCGGAAATAAAGTCCGGCCAGTGCGCGGCATCCGGCGTTTTCTGCTTTCTTAACAAATTCTTCCGGTATGTCTTCCGGGCGCGTTTCTACAACTATTGCGGCGTTCGACCATTTTGAATTGCGGCCTGCTGCGCTCATTCCGTTTACGACGATTTCATCCGGGCCTGTTGCGCTTGGTACAACAAAACCTCCCGGGCACATGCAGAACGAATAGACTCCTCTGTCTTTGACCTGAGTAACAAGCCGGTATTCGGCTGCGCCCATTCCTTCTGTTTTGCCGTGGAACTGAATTGAATCGATTACGGCACGCGGATGCTCAACCCGGACGCCAGCGGCAAAAGTTTTTGCTTCCAGGGATTCCGGCGAAATGCGGGCAAGAAGTTCGTAGATGTCTGCGGCGGAATGTCCGGTTGCAAGAATAACGGCTTCTGCGGTGAAAGTGTTTTTTTCGTGGGAAAGGACGTTTTCGGCGGTGATTCCGGTTATTTTCTTTTTGCCGTCAGCTTCGTCTTTAAGGAGAAAGTCTGTACACCGTGTGTTAAAGTAAAATTCTCCGCCTTTTGACTTTATGAATTCGCGCATTGCGTTTATTACGTCTGGAAGCCGGTCGGTTCCAATGTGCGGATGTGCGTCAGTAAGGATTTTTTTGTCTGCTCCAAAATGAACAAAGATTTTAAGGATTTTGCTTATATCACCGCGCTTGTTGCTTCTGGTATAAAGCTTTCCGTCAGAAAAAGTTCCAGCACCGCCTTCTCCAAAGCAGTAGTTTGAATCAGGATCAACCAGATCTTTTGTGCTTATTTTTGCAATTGATTTTTTACGGTCAGAAGTTTCCTGTCCGCGTTCAATGATTACAGGCTTGATTCCTTTTTCAAGCAGGGTAAGGGCGCCAAAAAGTCCCGCCGGTCCAGAACCTACAATTATTACATTTTTGGATCCGTCTGCATTTTTCCATTCAGGAAGACTTTCTTCTGTCGAAGCCGGAGTTTCTCCAATATAAACCTTGTATTTAAGGTGGAGCTTAACCTGCCCGTGCCGTGCATCAATCGATTTTTTTTCAAATACAAAAGAACTCTGCTGACCTTTTAACTGAATGTCTTTTTTCTTAAGCTCCTTACGGATAAGACTGTTAATGAATGCCTCATTTTTTTCGTCTTTTGGTAAAACTGTAATGGAAATGTCTGTAATCATGCGGTTATTTTAGCGGGGTTTGGGATGGGATTCAAGGAAAAGAAATAAATTCTATACATTTTATAGAGTGGTTTTATATGATATAATTTATGAAATATTTTTTTGATTCAGGATTCTCTCCAAATGGCAGTAAAAAAATCACAACTCTATAGTTCACTTTGGGCAAGCTGCGACAAGCTTCGCGGCGGAATGGATGCCTCTCAATATAAAGACTATATCCTTACAATTCTTTTCGTAAAGTATGTTTCAGATAAATATAAAGATGATCCGTATGGAGCAATTGCAATTCCAGAAGGCGCCAGCTTTGAAGACCTTGTTGCATTAAAGGGAAATAAAAACATCGGCGAAGAAATAGACAAACTCATAGCAAAACTTGCCGAAGCAAATAATCTTACCGGTATTATAAACAATGCGCACTTTAATGATGAAGCAAAAATCGGTAAAGGCGATGAAATGATCGATAAGCTCACAGGTCTTATTTCTATCTTTCAGCGTCCGGAACTTGATTTTAAGAATAACCGGGCAGAAGATGATGACCTTATTGGCGATGCTTATGAATACCTTATGCGCAATTTTGCAACAGCCAGCGGTAAGAGTAAAGGTCAGTTTTATACCCCTGCCGAAGTAAGCCGCATTCTTGCAAAAGTAATTGATATTTCAAACTGCAAAGATAAGGACGCTACAATTTATGACCCAGCATGTGGTTCAGGTTCGCTCCTTGTTCGCGCGGCAAATGAAGCACCGTTCCCGCTTGCAATTTATGGGCAGGAAAAAGATATTTCTACAGCCGGTCTTGCAAAGATGAATCTTGTACTTCATAACAAGGCTTCTGGTGAAATTCATTCTGATAACACATTTTCTGATCCATGGTATAAAGAAGATAAGGACGATACAAAACTAAGAAAGTTTGATTATATCGTTGCAAATCCGCCGTTCAGCATGAAAAACTGGATGGACGGATTAAAGCCTTATGGCCGTTTTGATGATTATGATGAAATGCCTCCAGAGAAAAATGGTGACTACGCATGGCTTTTGCATATCATAAAATCAATGAAATTCAATACAGGTAAAGCCGCAGTTATTCTTCCGCACGGAGTTTTGTTCCGAGGAAATGCAGAAGAGGCAATCCGCAAGAACATAATTGACCGCCATCTTATAAAAGGAATTATCGGACTTCCTGCAAATCTCTTTTATGGAACAGGAATCCCAGCTTGTATCATTGTGCTTGATAAAGAAAACACAGCAAACCGTTCCGGCATTTTTATGATTGATGCAAGTCATGGTTTTATAAAAGATGGAGACAAGAACCGTCTTCGTGAGCAGGACATTTATAAAATCGTAACAATCTTTAATTCGATGACAGAAGTTCCAGGCTTTAGCCGATTTGTTCCTTTCTCAGAAATTATCGAAAAGAACGCATACAATCTGAACATTCCCCGCTATATCGATTCATCAGAAAAAGAAGATTTACAGAGCATAGAAGCACATCTTTACGGTGGAATCCCACAGGAAGATATCGACAATATTCCAAACTTCTGGAAAGTGTTTCCAAATCTCAAAAATCAAATCTTCGGCGAATATGATGGACGAAAAGGATTTTACAAACTCCTCATAAATAAAGATGATGTTCACAAAACAATCTGTGAAAATGCAGAATTCCTTGAATACAACAAAAAGGTAAACAAAGCGTTTGAAGAATGGAAATCTTTTGCAAATCCAATTCTTACAGCATTAAAGCCAACAGATTCAAATAAAGAAATTATCAAAAAACTTTCAGAAGAAATTCTTTACAAATTTGTAAAGCTTGAACTGATAGATATGTATGATGTATATCAGGTGCTGCTTGCATATTGGAACGAAACAATGAATGATGATGTCCTTCTTGTTATTCAGGATGAACTTGGCTACAGTCTTGCAAGAATCACAGATGATATAAAAGAAGAACCAAAAGAAAGCAAAAAGGCAAAGAAAGATTCTGCAAAAGAAAAGAAGCCAAAAGACCCTCGCGTTATCGGTTGGGAAGGCCGCCTTATTCCAAAGCAGATTGTTCTTGATGCATTCTTTGAAACCGAACAGAAAGAAATAGAAGAAGCAGAAGAAAAACTGAGCCAGACAGAAAGTGAATATAAAGAGTTTATCGAAGAGAATACGGAAGAAGATGAACTTTCTCAGGAACCGGAGATTCAGAAGAAAGTAAAAGCTTACGAAGCTTCTATCAAAACTCAAAGAAAGAAAATTACCGAACTCAAAAAATCTCTGGATGAAAACTGCCGCAAGCGCTACGACACTTTTACAGACGAAGAAATAAGAGACCTTCTTGTAAACCGCAAATGGTACAAAACAATCGAAGATGGAATTCAGAATCTGTATGTAACAGTTGCAAATCATCTTACAAAACGCATTGTTGAACTTTACGAACGCTATGAAAACACTCTGCCAGAATTAACTTCAAAACTTGCAGAGGAAGAAAAAGAAGTAGTCGCTCATCTTGCAGCAATGGGATTTAAGTTGTAGGAGGGAATTTTATGCAGAAAGTAAATGTAAAAGATACAAGCGTTAGTGTTATAAAATATGATGAAACAGATTTT
>JBGVIP010000012.1:0-35466 GCA_045123335.1 Treponema sp. | reverse complement strand
CCTGTGCAGCAACTGTTGTACAGCGCCAGATTCCGCTTTTGTTTTCTGACTGAGAAAGCGTTTTTTGAATTATGATTTTATCTTCATCGTAATCCAAAACTCTTGCAAGATTTTTAGAAAGATAACTTGACCACTGGGTTGTTGTGATTACGTTCAGTTTTGCGCCGTCCTTGTAGCAGAATGCTCCGCTTGGTTCCATCCAGTCCGGCGTTTTTTCCGTAAGTTTCCAGCTGTCGCTGATTGTGTATTCGCATTCCTTAAAAATGTCGTCCAGAACCGTAGGATCATCTGTGTACTGGAACATGCCTGTTTTTACAGTTCTTGAAGCAAGAATCCTTTCTTTGTGTTCAAGTGGATTTATGCTGTTCATGGCGCGTTCAATCTGTTCCGGGTTTGTATAGCTGGATTTTTTATTTTCTGTAGGAAGCTCGTCCAGATCCGGCAGAATGTTCATCATGTCTACGATGTCTGCAATTTCTCCGTCTTTAGAGCCTGTCTGTTCCGGCAGACGGATTACAGGATGGCGGTAATTTTTTGACGCTTCCTGAAGTGCAGATTCTATGGTAGTGATGTCAAAGGTAATCTGAATCTCTTTTGTAAGCCTTCTTGCGGTTTCTAGGTCTGGGCCGCATATAATTCCGACCGGCTGTCCCATAAAGTGAACTTTTTCGTTGCAGAAAACGCGGGTTGCAGTATTCATTGTAATTATGGAATTTTCCCCCGGAATGTCGCGAGCAGAAAAAAAGTAATAGCCTTCCGGCAAGTCAGAAAAATTGATGTTTGTAATTTTTCCTGTTGGAAGAGGACTGCGTACTAAAGCACCGTAAAGCATATCTTCGCTGCTGAAGTCTATAAAATAGTTCTTGGAAAGATAGGAATTGCGGGAAACTCTTTTTTTTGATTTAAGGCTTTTGCGTTCAGACATGATTTTCCCTTCCTATTTTTTTAACGGTTTCAATAACTTCATCGACCATCTGGTCTGTCATGTCCGGCCACAAAGGAATTGTAATTGTTCTGGAATATTTTGTTTCTGCTTCGGGATAATTTTCCGGCGTAAAGTTTTTATAAAGGTTCTTCCAGTATGTAAAGTGGAACAGCGGAATAAAATGCATGGAAATTCCGATTCCGGACTTCTGCATCTGGGAAGCAAATGTGTTTCTGTCGATTTTCAGTTTTTCCGGCACAATGCGCATAAGGTAAAGGTGCCAGCTGTTTCCTTCTCCGTCCGGCGGCAGCTGAATGAAGTCCAATTTGCGGAATGCTTCATTATATTTTTTTACTATGCGGATTCTTTTTTCAAAAAAATCTTCTGCGCGTTTAAGCTGTTCAATTCCAAGACCGCACAGAATGTCCGGCAGGTTGAATTTATAGCCCGGTGCTACAATGTCGTATTCCCAGCTTGCGCGCGGAGAAGTGTAGCGGTCCCATGTAGTTCTGTCCATTCCATGCATGCGCATTTTTGTCATACGGTCGGCAAGCTCAGGGCTTCTGGTGCAGACCATTCCGCCTTCTGCAGTGGTTATTGTTTTTGTAACGTAAAAAGAAAAAACTCCAATGTCGCCGATTGTTCCGCCGTAGCCGAGGTTTGTTGCAGACGGAAATGCATGTGCTGAATCTTCTATTACTTTTACGTCGTATTTTTTGCCCAAACGGCATATTTCTTTCATATTGCACATATTTCCTGCAATATGAACTGGAACGATGGCTTTTACTTTTTTTCCATTAGGAGATTTTAAAATTTCTTCTATTTTTTTAGGGTCAATGCTATAGGAATCTTTTTCAAGGTCGGCAAAAAATACATCGGCACCAAGATGACGCGCACAGGTGGCTGTAGAAACAAATGTGTATGGAGTTGTAATGACAGCAGTTCCCTGAGTAACGCCGCAGGCTTCCATTGCAAGAATCATTCCGCTTGTATTCGAATTTACAGCAAGGCTTATAACCGGACGCTCATCAAGTTCTTCTGCCTTTCTGTTTTCCAGCATTTCCGGCTTTTTATTCATGAATGCAGAAAATGATTCTTCAAATTCTTTTGCATACTTTCCTGTTGTAAGCCAGCCGGAGCGAAGGATTTTAAGGACAATATCTTCTTCTGCTTTTGTAATTGACGGTCTGGAAAATGGAACTTTTAATGAATCTGCATCAGACATATATCTCTCCGGTTATTTTTTATAGAAATCTCTTAGTGAAGAAAATTCCCTGCACAGGATATTTAAAAGCAGTTCCCTGTTTCTGTATTTTTCTGAATTATATTCGCCGTCGGAATCTGTTGACTGGCAGATAGGCTTAAGCTCTTCCAGCAGGCTGTTAAGCCTTTCCGGCGTAAAATCAAGGTTTTTAAGTTTGAGGATTTTAGGATATTCTGTTTTTTGCGGCATTTCTTCTTCAAGCCAGAGCGGTTCAACAGAACGTTCTCCCTTTCTTTTTCCTATGATTTTAATGTCTATGTCTTTGTACGGTTCAAGTCCGCTGAATTTAATAATCTGCTTTGCCAGATCAATGATTTTAATGCGGTCGCCCATATCCAGAAGGTAGGATTCTCCGTTTGAACCGACTCCTCCTGTCTGAAGTACAAGGGAACACGCTTCCGGAATTGTCATAAAGTAGCGTTCCATGTCTTCAGAGGTGATTGTAACTGGGCCGCCGTTTTTAATCTGTTCCATAAAAAGAGGAAGAATGGAACCGCGGCTTCCAAGTACATTGCCAAACCTTACAAACATAAACTTTTTGTCGCCGGTCGCTTTTTTAGCAGAATCCAGAACGAGTTTTTCGCATATTAATTTGGAAACTCCGTAAACGCTTGCCGGATCAACGGCTTTATCCGTAGAAATAAGTACAAAACGCTTTACGGAATGTTTAAGGCTTGCATCAAGCAGGTTTTTCGTTCCAAAAACGTTGTTGCTTATTGCTGCAACCGGGTTTTCTTCCATCATTGGAACGTGTTTGTAGGCAGCGCAGTGGAATACAACGTCGCACTTTGTCTGTGCAATAATATAGTCAGTGTATGCGCGGTCTGCCATGTCTCCAATGATAGGAACAATAGTGGCTTTTTCTCCAACACCTTCTGACTGAAGCATGCGGAGTTCCCTGTCTATCTGATAAATTGAATTTTCTCCATGACCAAAGAGATAAAGGCGTTCTGCACCGCCACTAAGAAGCTGACGCGCAAGTTCCGAGCCGATTGAACCGCCTGCGCCTGTTATAAGAACGCGCTTACCCCTAAGGTAAGCAAGGCTTTCTTTAAGCGAAATTGTTACCGGCGTGCGGCCTAAAATGTCAAGCGGATCAATGTCGCGGGTCTGCACAAGATGAGCGGAACCGTTTATGACCTGCGAAATTCCAGGAAGAATCTTTATATGCGGAAATCCGCATTCCTTGAGTGTTTCATATATTTCTTTAATCCGCTCTACAGGTGCACTTGGAATGGCGATTATTGCTTCGTCCTGCTTGCGGCAGCGTAAAAGCGAAGTTACGTTGGAAATTGGACCAAGAACAGGAATTCCGTCAATTTCCGTTCCGATAAGGTTTTTGTCGTCGTCAAGAAAAGCGCCGACTGTTCCAAAAACTTTTTTTCGCTTGATGTCATCGGCAATGGTCTGACCCGCAAACCCCGCACCGATAATGTATAATTTTTTGTCTATGCTGTTCATTACTTCACTCGCTATATAATTCTATCATAAATTGAGCAAAGAAAAAATATAAAAAACACTAAACATGAACATTCGCAATACCGATTAATAAAAAGAGAATAGAAGAATCTGATGGTAACGGTGGTTGAAGCTCTTGAAACTGAACCATTTGTTACTGATGTTCTTTTATTTTGATAAGGTGGAATGATTATGGTAAAAAGATTTCTGGCTGCATTAGTTTTTTCTGCAGTCTGCATTTCGGGTTCATTTGGCAGAAGCCTTTCTTTTCAGGTTGTTCAGCATAATGACAGCCTTAATGAAGTGTGCAGTTCTGCATTAGTAATAGAAGACGAAATACTGAATTTCTTTTATGATGCCGGCTACATTGTAACAAATGTTCCTGCTGTGATTTCAAAATCAGAAGATCAGGATGTTGTTTTTTACCAGAAAGGATTTAATGACGCTTCTGACAGTTCTTTCGATGATTTTGTGCTTATCAAACTGTATTTTACAGGAACAGAAGAAGAAAACAGGCAGATTTCTTTGGGAAATATGCAGAAAATAGGCTGGAAGGTAGTTTCTACAAAAAACGGTAAAATTCTGGAAGAAGGATGCACCGGCGTAGAAAAAGAAGTCCTTGCAGACAATGAAAAAAATGTTCGGGAATTTGCAAGTGAGTTTGCAGTTCATTTAAATAATGTTTTAAGAAAAAGATCTTAAGCGCAGGTTTTGGGAGAATATATGAAAAGATTAATCGGAATTATATGTTCAGTTTTGTTGTGTGGAACAATTTTTACTTCATTCAGTCCTTCATTGGATGGCAGGGCTGTTGTTGCAGATAAGGATGTATTGCCACAGGGACTTTTTGCCCGCGCATTTGGTTATCTTCCCGGTGATTCAATCAGTGTAACAAGTCTTTCTACAAAACAGACAGTAGACATTCTTGTAATCGGAGCTATTCCGGCAGAAGAGGGCATTGCAATTCTTCTTTCTCCGGAAGCCGCTTCTGAACTGGGAATTTCCAAGGACGTAAATAACGTTGTAAAGATTACAAAGCGTACCGGCCAACTTGATGAAGCTGTTGCAGGAACAGCTGTAATCGGAACAGCTTCAGAAGATGTAAATTCTTATGAATATGAAGAAGATGATTTTGTTGCCGAAGCAGATGAAAAAACTGTCTCAGATAATCCTTTTGCCGTTGCTTCAAAAAATGTTCCTGAAGAAACAAAAGAAGAAGAAATCGTTGCAGAAACTGCTGTTGATCCGGATGCAGAACTTGTAGAAGATGATTTTGTTTCTGGTATAATTGAAGAAAATCCAAAAGAAGTTGTTGCAGAAAAAGAATTTGATGAACTTGCAGATACAGAAGAAACAGATGCTGAAGAAACTGTTACTGTAATTACTCCTACAGAAGATGTTTATGCAGAAAAGGAAGAAGAAAAAACTGCTGAATCTCTTCCTTACACAGTAATTGATGATGAAGATGTAATTGCTCCTGAATACGTAGAAGCTGATGAACTTGCTGATCTTTCCGGCAACAAAGAAAAAGTTGCTGAACCGTTTGATGAAGAACTTAATGCAGAAGACGGTTATGATTCTGCTTATGTTCCAAAAGAAGCTGATGAAATTGCAGAGGTTTCAGAAGAAAATGAAACGGCTGTTGCAGAAGCTAACACTGAAAAAGAAGAAAAAATTGATGAAACTGTTGCCGCTGCTACAGAAGACGATGAAGTTTACGAACCAATCGTACTTGTTCCGGCTGGTGCCAATCCGCCTGTAAATGCAGTTTCTGAAATTGCAGAAAAAACTGAAGTAAAAGAAACTGCTTCTGCGGTTACGGCTGCTGAAAAAGAAGCATTTGACCTTGAAAAATACAAGGTTTCAAGCATGGCTGATCTTGAAAAGGGTAAATTCTACGTTCAGATTGCAATGCTCGGAGATGAAAGCAATATCCGCGCAACAATCGGGAAGTATGGAAAGCAGTATCCTATTACTCTGGTTCCGCTTGCAAACGGCAAGGGCTACCAGTTCCTGATTGGTTCGCTTACAATGGACGAATACGGAACAGTATTGAACCGCTTCCGTTCGTACGGATATAAGGACGCGTTCCTTAGAAAGATAAAATAGCATTTGTAAAAGCCGGGAAATTTTCCCGGCTTTTTTATATTTAACTGCCCGATTATTATTGAAAAAACGCCCTGCAAGTGGTACTGTTAAACATACCCTCATATATGCAGGGCTAAGCGAGGTTCTATAAAATGGGAAAGAAAAATCTTGATTGGTCAAACTTGCCTTTCGGATACATGAAGACAGACAAGCGTTTTGTTTCATATTACAAGAATGGTTCATGGGACAACGGAAAGCTTACAAAAGACAATACTATTAAGTTGAACGAATGTGCAGGCGTCCTGCAGTATGCTCAGACTTGTTTTGAAGGTCTTAAGGCTTACACAACAAAAGAGGGTAAAATCGTCTGCTTCCGTCCTGACTTGAACGCAGACCGCATGAAGGACAGCTGTGAACGTCTTGAAATGCCGGTTTTCCCAAAAGATAAATTTATTCAGGCTGTAAAAGATGTTGTTAAGGCAAATGCTGGCTGGGTTCCACCTTTTGGAAGCGGCGCAACACTTTATATCCGTCCATATATGTTCGGTTCAAATGCAGTTATCGGTGTAAAACCTGCTGATGAATATCAGTTCCGCATTCTGGTAACTCCGGTTGGACCATATTTTAAAGGCGGCGTAAAGCCTATTACAGTACGCATTTCTGACCTTGACCGCGCCGCTCCACACGGAACAGGTGACATTAAGGCTGGATTGAACTACGCAATGAGCCTTCATAACATTGTAGACGCTCACAAAAAAGGATTTGCAGAAAATATGTACACAGATCCTGCAACTCATACATATATTGAAGAAACTGGTGGAGCAAACATTCTTTTCGTTACAAAAGACGGAAAACTTGTAACACCAAAATCTAATTCAATTCTTCCTTCTATTACACGCCGTTCTTTACTTCAGGTTGCAAAAGATTATCTGAACATTGAAGTAGAAGAACGCCAGATAAACAAGAACGAACTTGCTGACTTTGCAGAAGTTGGTCTCTGCGGTACAGCTGCCGTAATCAGCCCGATCGGAAAAATCGTTGACCACGACAAGGAAATCCTTGTTCCAGCAGGAATGGATTCAATTGGCCCAGTTCTCGGCAAACTCCGCGAAACCCTCACAGGAATCCAGATGGGCGAAATCAAAGCCCCAGAAGGCTGGATCTGCGAAATCTGCTAGGGCGCACATAAAATTTAAGTTTTATGTGAATGCATAAAATTGCTGAAACGAGAGCCAAAATGTGGACAATGAGCCACTCTGAGGCCTGCCGCAATTTTTTGAAAAAAAATTGCGTACAATAAATTTTTTTGCAGGCTCAGCCGTGGCGAATTGGACGCATTTTGGTGGTAGTGTAAGCAATTTTCATTTCAGATATATCTAAACTTGTAATTTTAATCTTTAAATTCAATCCTTAATGTGATACCTTATACCCATGTATTTAATATTTATGTTTGCCTTGATTCCGGCAGTTCTTACATATACATGCATTAAGGCTGGAAATCGTTTTGTAAATTTTGTAGTTCTTTGCGGCGGTTTAAGTGGAATTCTTGTTAGCGCATGTACTGCGTTTTTTTCTTACATGCACAGAATTCCGGAATATTCATTTCTGCCGAATTTCCTGTATTTTTTCTTAAAATTTTATTTTGTTCCTATGGTGCTGCTTTATGCAGTTTATTTTCTGTGCACAAAAGATGAACTTTCGGTTCGACTTAAGGCTTTTTTCCCTTTGACGGCGGCTTTCTTTGCAATCTACATGCCGTACTGCATTTATGCAGACGCTTCGGCATTAAAGGGATTTTTCTTCCTTTTTGTAAAGCCTGTTCTGTGCCTTTCAATGATTTTTTACTGCTCTTTTTTTGTAAATAATTTCTTTTACGGATTGAATGAAAGCAAGCCGGCTGTCTGTTTTGCTAATTCTGTTGTTTTTTTAATTGCTGCAGTTTTGCCGGCGGTTCTAGAAACAATGTGGCTTCTTAACATTATGGAAATTGCCGTTTATGCGTTTTCTGTGGTTTATTCGGCAGGGGCACTTGTTCTTTTCTATGTAAAATCGCGCCATGAAGGAAGGTATTTTTTCTGATGAAAGCGTTTAGGCGGTTTTTATACTGGATTCCGGCAATTTTGATTTTTAGTACAAGCTGGTATCTTTCCAGTCAGGAAACAATTGAGCACATGCCGAGTTTCTGGAATGCAGACAAACTGGTTCATTTGCTGTGCTTTGGTTTTTTGAGTTTTTGGGTTGCATTTGCGTGCCGCATCAGGGAAAAGAAAGCATTCTGGATTCCTTCTGTAATTGTGAGCGTTTACGGAATAATTGATGAAATTCACCAGAGTTTTACGCCCGGTAGAAGTTGTTCTGTATTTGACTGGATGGCGGATACGCTTGGAGCCGTACTTGGTGCATTTGTTTTTCTGTATGTGCTGTATTTTATGAAATGGGCAAGGGATTGTAATGGCGCGGAGCGTTCTGCGTAGCAGAATGGAGCGGCAGCGGAACCATGGAAAGCCCGGTTTTTGCGAAGCAAAAATGCCTCCTGTTGAAAAGGATTAAGCAAATCGTTAATATTCGTTTTGACTGATAAAACTAAATTAAATTTTTATAGAGGTTTTTGAAATGAAAAAATACGCAAGCGGAAAAGTTCGCGAAGTTTATGATCTT
Organism: Treponema sp.; assembly: GCA_045123335.1. Lineage (GTDB taxonomy): Bacteria > Spirochaetota > Spirochaetia > Treponematales > Treponemataceae > Treponema_D. Next base: position 27,073 of record JBGVIP010000012.1, on the reverse strand, counting down.
GAAGACGGACGAATGGTCATTGTTACTACAGACCGCCTGAGTGCATTTGATGTAATCCTTCCGACTCTTATTACAGACAAGGGTAAGGTTTTGAATGCACTTTCTAATTTCTGGTTTGATTACACAGGTGACATTGTGAAGAATCACATGATTTCTTCTGACCTTAAGGACATGCCTGCTGAATTTCAGAAACCGGAATACGAAGGACGCACAATTCTTGTAAAGAAACTTAAGATGATTCCTTACGAAGTAATTGTACGTGGCTATATGTTCGGTTCTATGTACGAAGCTTACAAAAAGGGAGAACCGTTCCTTGGTCACAGTTTTGACAAAACATATCAGGAAGCAGAAAAACTTGATGAACCTATTGTTACTCCTTCTACAAAGGCTGCAGAAGGTCATGACATTAACGTTACTCTTGAATACATGAAAAAAGATCTTGGCGAAGAACTTGGAACTAAGATTGAAAAAGCTGCCCTTGCAGTTTACAAGAAATGCTACGAACACGCTTACAAAAACGGAATCATCATTGCCGATACAAAATTTGAATTCGGTCTTGATGAAAACGGTGAACTTGTTCTTGGCGACGAAGTACTTACTCCGGATTCAAGCCGCTTCTGGGATTTGAGCAAATACAAGGTAGGCGGAAGCCCTGCAAGTTACGACAAGCAGTTTGTACGCGATTGGCTTAAAGCAAACAACCTTGCCGGAGACCCTAACATCAAGGAAATCCCGGCTGATGTTGTTGCTCAGACATCTGCAATCTACAAAGAATGCCAGGCAAAAATCTGCCATAAATAATCAGCGTTGATTATGTGATGAGAAACGCCCGAAGGTTTGCTCTTTGGGCGTTTTTTTTGTGTGTGGGGGATTAATGTAAAAAAAAGTGTTGCATTGAAGTTCCTTTGCTTTGGACGGCGAGAGGATCGAACTTGCGCCTAATAGGAAATCCGTTAAAAAAAATTGCGCCAGCAATTTTTTAGGATTTACCAAAAAATCGCGCTCGGTATGGCTGTGTCATACCGGCGACCCGGTAGGGTCGGGAGTTCGCAGTACAGGATAATTGGTTTAAAAATAAAAAAGGTTCTCATTTACAGAGAACCTTAGTGGACGGTGAGAGGATCGAACTCCCGACATTCTGGGTGTAAACCAGACGCTCGTACCAGCTGAGCTAACCGTCCATATCGCGTTGCGATGTATGTAATATAGCAAAAAGATGTATATTGTGTCAATGAGCTGAATCAAAATTTTTAAAAATTTTTTGATTTTTTTTGTTTATGAAAAGGCTGCGCTGAGCGTGGAGGGGTGTGGAATAAAATTACAAAAGTATTTTGTAATTTTATTCTGACAGGATTTTGCGGAGCAAAAGACCGAGCGTTAGCGGGCCCCGGAAGGCGAGTTGCAAAACGGCTGCGCCCGGATGAGAAAAAAAAGAAAACAAGTTGACACTGTTATTGAGATTCACTAGTATGGACTTAAGCATCAATGGCGATGCAGACAATACGCGGGTGTATTGTCTGCATCGCCATTTTTTTTGCCTGAATGGAAAATTGCCGGGTAAGAAATTACTTTACAGGGGTTATTTATGGAAAAATCATTGTATGAGTCGTGTTTTGAGCATGATAACTGTGGTATTGGAGCGGTGGCGAATATTGATGGTCATGCTTCCAGACAGATTGTTGAAAATGCTCTTGGTATTGTTGAAAAACTGGAGCATCGTGCCGGTAAAGACGCGGCTGGAGAAACTGGAGACGGAGTAGGTATTCTGGTTCAGGTTTCTCATGAATTTTTTTCTAAGGCGGCACTTGAGCTTGGCATTAAGCTGGGGGACGCAAGGGATTATGGAGTTGGTATGTTCTTCTTCCCTTGTGAAGAGCTTATTCGCGCAAGAACTCAGAGGCTGTTTGAAGAGCTTTGTTCTAAGGAAGGGCTTAAATTTCTTGGCTGGAGAAAGGTTCCTGTAAATGAAGCTGTTCTTGGTTCTAAGGCAAGGGAATGCATGCCTTGTATTATGCAGGGTTTTGTTGCCCGTCCTGAAGATGCTGAGAAAGGTCTGGCTTTTGACCGACGCCTGTATATTTTAAGAAGACAGTTTGAACATTCTGCTCCGGAAACTTATGTTGCATCTCTTTCCAGCAGGACTATTGTTTATAAAGGTATGTTCCTTGTTCAGCAGTTAAGAACTTTCTACTATGACCTTCAGTCTGAAGATTATGTTTCTGCTGTCGCTGTGGTTCATTCGCGCTTTTCTACTAATACTCAGCCAAGCTGGCAGCGCGCTCATCCGAACCGCTTTATTGCCCATAACGGTGAAATTAATACTATCCGCGGTAATGCGGACAGAATGCTTGCACGTGAAGAAACTTTGAGTTCGGAAGTTCTTTCTGATGTTGACATGAAGAAGGTGCTGCCGGCTGTTGATACTACTGGTTCTGACTCTGCAATGCTTGATAATACTTTGGAATTCCTTGTAATGAACGGACTTCCGCTTCCGCTTGCTGTAATGATCTGTATTCCTGAACCATGGAAAAATGACAGCACTATGCCTTCTGACAAAAAGGATTTCTATCACTATTACGCAACTATGATGGAACCTTGGGACGGTCCTGCGGCTGTTCTTTTCTCTGACGGTGATGTTCTTGGTGCTACTCTTGACCGCAACGGTTTAAGGCCTAGCCGCTACTATATTACTAAGGACGGAATGCTTATCCTTTCTTCTGAAGTTGGATGTCTTGATATTCCTGAAGAAAATATATTGAAAAAGTCTCGCCTGCAGCCGGGACGCATTCTTCTTGTAGACATGATTAATAAAAAGATTGTTTCTGATGAAGAATGTAAAAAGATGTATGCCGGCGCTCATCCTTACGGGGAATGGCTTGATACTAATCTTGTTCACCTTGCTGAACTCCCTATTCCTAACAAAAAGATTCCTGTATATTCACAGGAAGAACGCGACAGGCTTTACAAGGCTTTTGGCTGGAACTATGAAGATGTAAACGAAATGGTTCTGCCTATGGCTAAGAACGGAATTGAGCCGACTGGTGCTATGGGTGTCGATACTCCGCTTGCATGTATGAGCGACAAGCATCCGAGCCTTTATTCTTATTTCAAGCAGCTTTTTGCACAGGTTACAAACCCTCCGTTTGACTCTCTGCGTGAAAAAATCGTTACAGATACGACTGTTTATGTAGGTTCTGACGGTAACCTTTTGAAGTGCCAGGGCAACAACTGTACTGTTCTTGAAATCAATAATCCTATTCTTACAGGTGTTGATATCCTTAAGATTAAAAATATGAAAAAGAAGGGATTTGGGGTTTCTGTAGTTTCCCTGCTGTTCTATAAGGGCGGCTCTTTGAAACAGGCTCTTGATGAACTTTTGATTTCTGTTGACCGCGAATACAGAAACGGTTCGAACGTAATCATTCTTTCTGACCGCGGCGTAGACAGTAACCATGTTGCAATTCCTTCTTTGCTTGCTGTTTCTGCCGTTGAACAGCATCTTGTACGCACAAAGAAACGTACTGCTGTTTCAATTATCCTTGAATCTGCAGAAATTCGCGATGTTCATCAGTCTGCAATGGTTTTGGGCTACGGTGCGCGCGCTGTAAACCCTTATCTTGCCCATGAATGTATTGCTGAACTTATTGACCAGAAGCTTTTGGATAAGGACTACCACACTGCAATTGATGATTACAATAAGGGCATTATTAATGGTATTGTTAAGATTGCGGCAAAGATGGGTATTTCTACCATTCAGTCCTATCAGTCTGCACAGATTTTTGAAGCAGTCGGTATTTCTAAGGAAGTTATTGAACCGTACTTTACTAACACAGTAAGCCGTGTAGGCGGTATTACGCTTAAGGAAATTGAAGAAGACCTTATCTATCATCATAACAGGGCATTTGATCCGCTTGGACTTGAAGTTGATACTCACCTTGATTCTGTCGGCATGCACAAGATGCGCCGCGGTCCTAATGCAGAAGATCACCTTTACAGTCCGGAAACAATCATTGCTCTGCAGGAAGCTACAAGAAACGGTGATTACAACCGCTTTAAGGAATATACAGCTCTTGTTGACGACAATGCTCATCCGCACACTTTAAGGGCTATGATTGATTTTGCCCTTCCGGAAAACGGCGGAATTCCTCTTGAAGAAGTTGAATCTGAAACAGAAATTGTTAAGCGCTTTAAGACTGGTGCCATGAGTTACGGTTCCATTTCTGAAGAAGCTCACCGCTGCATGGCTCTTGCAATGAATCACCTGCACGGTAAGTCTAACTCTGGTGAAGGCGGAGAAAAACCGGAGCGCCTTGGAACTGATGCAAACTCTGCAATCAAGCAGGTTGCTTCCGGCCGCTTTGGCGTTACGGAAGAATATCTTTTGAGCGCAAAGGAAATTCAGATTAAGATGGCTCAGGGAGCTAAGCCTGGTGAAGGTGGTCATCTTCCAGGAAAGAAGGTTTACCCGTGGATTGCAAAGACAAGATATGCAACTCCTGGTGTTTCCCTTATTTCGCCGCCACCGCACCACGATATTTACTCTATTGAAGACCTTGCACAGCTTATTTACGACCTTAAGAATGCAAACCGTGCGGCCCGCATTTCTGTAAAGCTTGTAAGTGAAGCTGGTGTTGGAACTATTGCTGCTGGTGTTGCAAAGGCTGGTGCCCAGGTTATCCTTATTTCCGGTCATGACGGCGGTACTGGTGCGGCTCCAATTTCTTCAATTCATCATGCGGGATTGCCGTGGGAACTTGGACTTGCGGAAACTCACCAGACACTCATTCAGAACGGTCTTAGAAGCCGCGTTGTAATTGAAACTGACGGTAAGCTTATGAGCGGTCGTGATGTTGCAATTGCAGCTTTGCTTGGTGCAGAAGAATTTGGTTTTGCTACAGCTCCGCTCATCTCTATGGGTTGTGCAATGATGCGTGTCTGCAATCTTGATACATGTCCGTTCGGTGTTGCAACACAGAACAGCGCATTAAGAAAGCGCTTTACGGGTAAGCCTGAATACGTAGAAAACTTCATGCTCTTTATTGCGCGTGAACTCAGGGAATATATGGCTCGTCTTGGAGTTCGTACTCTTGATGAAATGTGCGGACGAACAGATCTTCTTAAGCTTAAGGACAAGCAGGGATTCAGAAGGGCTTCTCTTGTTGATATCAGCAGAATTATCGGCTACAGGGCTCCTGAAGGAACTAAGAATCATTTTGATCCTGCTGACGTATATAATTTTGAACTTGAAAAGACTGTTGATGAAAAGATTCTTTTGAAGGCATTTGAAAAATCTGCAAAAGGAAAGAAGGGCAGCTTTGAAGTTACAGTTTCTTCTACAGACAGAACTTTGGGAACAATCCTTGGTTCAGAAATCCAGAAGAAATTCGGAAACTCTCTGGAAGAAGATTCGTTTGTTGTAAACGCTCAGGGCGGCGGCGGACAGTCATTCGGTGCATTCATTCCTAAGGGACTTACACTTAAGCTTACTGGCGATTCAAACGATTACCTTGGAAAAGGTCTTTCGGGCGGAAAGATTGTTGTTAAGGCTCCTGAAAACAGAACGTTTAAGGCTGAAGAAAACATCATCATCGGAAACGTTGCTCTGTTCGGTGCTACAAGCGGAGAAGCCTTTATTAACGGTATTGCCGGTGAACGTTTCTGCGTAAGAAACTCTGGTGCTGTTGCAGTTGTTGAAGGCTGCGGTGATCATGGTCTTGAATATATGACTGGCGGTACAGTTGTAATTCTTGGAGAAACAGGACGCAATATTGCTGCCGGTATGTCTGGTGGAACAGCCTATGTACTTGATGTAAATCACGAGCTTTACAGAAAGCTTAACAAGCAGCTTGTAACAATGTCTGAACTCAGCGATGAACACGACATTCAGATTGTACGGGATCTTGTTGAAAAGCATGTTAAGGAAACAGGGTCTGAACTTGGAAAGAAGATTCTTTCTGACTTTGACAGATACGTTCCTGATTTCAAGAAGATTATTCCAAATGATTATCAGAAGATGCTTTCTCATATCAGCAAGGCTGAAGAAAGGGGACTTAATCACGACGATGCAGTTCTGGAAGCATTCTATGAAACAACGGGTCAGAAACCTTGTGCCTGATGAAAGTTCGGGGAAATTAAGTTTTCCCCGGATGTCAGCGTAATCAGAATAATTTATGGAGTTTGATATGGGAAAATCAACAGGATTTTTAGAATATAAAAGAAAAGATAATGAATGCATTCCACCTTTGCTCAGGGCAAAGAATTTTAAGGAATTTCACGAAATCCTTCCGGCAGAAGAACGCAAGGCACAGGCTGCCCGCTGCATGAACTGCGGTGTTCCAATGTGCCAGTCGGCAATAAAGCTTTCCGGCATGGTTACTGGCTGTCCTTTGCACAACCTTATTCCGGAATGGAACGACGCATTGTATAACGGTCAGTATGATATGGCAGCCTGGCGTCTTTTGAAAACTTCAAGTTTTCCTGAATTTACAGGTCGTGTTTGCCCGGCTTTGTGCGAAAAAGCCTGCAACTGCGGAAGTGCTTCAGGCTCGGATGCAGAAACTGAACCTACAAAAAATGCAGTAACAATTCATGATAACGAGCTTTTTATCATTGAAAAGGCATTTGAATCAGGATACATGGTTCCGCGTATTCCTAAACTTCGTTCTGGTAAGAAGATTGCCGTAATCGGTTCGGGACCGGCTGGTCTTGCATGTGCAGATCTTCTTAACAGACGTGGACATTCTGTAACTGTTTATGAACGTGATGACCGTGTCGGCGGACTCCTTATGTACGGAATCCCTAACATGAAGCTGGAAAAGCACATAATCGAAAGGCGAATCAACCTTATGAAGGCTGAGGGCGTTGAATTTGTTACAGGTGCGGATGTTGGAAAGACAGTAGATGCTTCTGATATTTTGAATTCTTACGATGCAGTGGCTCTCTGTTGCGGTGCCAAAAAGGCGCGTGCTCTTTCTGTAAGTGGTTCTGATGCAGAAGGCTTTATGTATGCCGTTGATTTTCTTAAGTCTGTTACAAAGAGCCTTTTGAATTCTGAACTTAAAGACGGAAAATTCTTTGATCCAAAAGGAAAGAATGTAATTGTTGTCGGCGGTGGTGATACTGGAAACGACTGTACAGGTACAAGCATTCGTCTTGGTGCTGCATCCGTAACTCAGATAGAAATGATGCCTTGTCCTCCGTCTGTACGTGCAAAGAACAATCCATGGCCGCAGTGGCCTAAGATCCTTAAGACTGATTACGGTGCAGAAGAATCTGCCGCATTCTTTGGAAAGGATCCGCGCGTTTATGAAACAACTGTAAAAGAAGTTCTTACAAAAGACGGAAAGGTTTGCGGCGTAAAAACTGTAGAAGTTGAATTCAAGAATATTGATGGAAAACGTACTCTGTGCGAACGTCCGGGAACAGAAAAGGAACTTCCTGCTGACCTGGTTCTTGTTGCTGCCGGCTTCCTTGGCTGTGAAGAATATACTCCGGAATCATTCGGCGTTTCTCTTACAGAAAGAAATACTGTTGCCTCTGTAGGTGATGCTACACCAGATTATGCTTCTCCGAACGGCTATAAAACAAGTGTAAACAAGGTGTTTACTGCCGGTGACATGCGTCGCGGTCAATCCCTTGTTGTATGGGCAATTGCAGAAGGCCGCGAATGTGCAAGGGAAATAGACAAGTATCTTATGGGATACACAAATATCTGATAGCCGTAGTTACTGGTTTAATGTTTATGTAACATAAAAATAGCTGCCAGCCGTTCTTGTCTGGCGGCTATTTTTTTTATTAATTGGCATTCAATAGGTTTGAAGTACACGCATAAATTCTTTATAATTAATCTATTGTGGATAAGACTTTGAAAAACGGAATGATTACAATCCGTGGTGCCAGAGAGCACAATTTAAAGAACATTGATCTTGATATACCTAGAAACAAACTTGTTGTAATTTCCGGCTTGAGCGGGTCCGGAAAAAGTTCTCTTGCTTTTGATACGCTTTTTGCAGAAGGGCAGCGCCGCTATATGGAAAGCCTTTCTTCGTATGCACGCCAGTTTTTGGGAACAATGGATAAGCCTGACGTTGACCTTATAGAAGGGCTTTCTCCGGCAATTTCAATTGAGCAGAAATCTACAAATAAGAACCCTCGTTCTACTGTAGGAACAATTACTGAAATCTACGATTACTACCGCCTTCTTTTTGCAAGGGCCGGACATGCTCACTGTCCGCAGTGCGGCAGGGAAATACGAGAACAGTCTGTAGATCAGATTATTGACTCAATCATGTCGTGGCCGGAAAATACAAAGATTCAGATTCTGGCTCCTGTAATTCGCGGAAAAAAAGGTGAACACACTAAGATTTTAGAGGACGCGCTTAAGTCTGGTTTTATAAGGGCTCGCATAGACGGAATCATGACCAGCCTTGATGAAAACGTAAAGTTGGACAAGCAGAAAAAGCATACAATCGAAATCATTGTAGACCGCATAATCTTGAATCCAGACTGCCGCAAGCGCCTTGCAGATTCTGTAGAAACTGCGCTGGAAAGTGCTTCGGGCATTATCATCGTTACTAAAAAAACAGAAGCCGGTGAAGAGGAAGTTTTCTTCAGCCAGAAAAATGCATGTCCTGACTGCGGTATTTCTATTCCTGAACTTCAGCCGCGTCTTTTCTCCTTTAATAATCCGTTTGGTGCCTGTCCGGAATGTACCGGACTTGGCCAGAAAATGGAATGGGATCTGAAAAAAATAATTCCTGATCCGGGAAAAAGTTTTAACGAAGGCGGAATAACATTCTATAATCCTGAAAGTGAATGGAATCATTCGCTGTTTGAAGCAGTCGCAAAGGAAGGCGGTTTTTCTCTTGATACGCCGCTGAACCAGCTTTCCGAAAAACAATATGACTATCTCTGGAACGGAGACCCGGAAAAGGACATTCACTGGATTTATAAAAAGCAGAGCGGCGAAGGGTACAGCGAATATAAAAGACCTTGGCCAGGCGTAATTGCAGACATGAAGCGCCGCTATACAGAGGCATGGGGCGAAAACCAGCGTATTCGTATAGAAGAAAAATACATGTCTGTTTCTGAATGTTCGTGCTGTCATGGTAAAAGACTTCGCCCGGAAGCTCTTGGCGTAACTGTAGGCGGAAAAAACATTTACGAACTTACTGCGCTTAGCGTTCAGGAATCTATAGAGTTTTTTGATAAACTTGAACTTTCTGAAAGTGAGGCAAAAATTGCCGCACAGGTAATGAAGGAAATAAAATCAAGGCTTAAATTCCTTAAGGACGTAGGACTTGATTACCTTACTCTTGAGCGTTCTGCAGAAACCCTTTCCGGTGGAGAAGCCCAGCGAATCCGCCTTGCAACACAGATTGGCTCTGCATTGACGGGTGTAATGTATATTCTGGATGAGCCTTCAATCGGGCTTCATCAGCGTGACAACCAGAGACTTATTGATACTCTTACATATCTGCGCGACCAGCAGAATACTGTCATTGTTGTAGAACATGATGAACAGACTTTAAGGACAGCTGACTATCTCGTAGACATTGGGCCGGGGGCCGGAATCCACGGCGGTTACGTTGTTGCAAGCGGAACTCCAGAAGAAGTAATGCGCGTACCGCAGAGTAAAACAGGTCAGTATCTTGCAGGCGTCCTCCGCATGAAGATTCCAGAAAAACGCAGGTTTGGAAACGGTCATGTTTTGAGCCTTTCTGGCGTAACGGAGCATAACCTTAAGGATGTAAGCATAGACGTAAAACTTGGAACTTTTACATGTATAACAGGTGTTTCCGGCTCTGGAAAATCTACTTTGATGAGCGATGTGCTTTATCCCGTCCTTTCAAATAAAATAATGCGTACTAACTATCCTGTAGGGGCATATAAGGAAATTCACGGAACAAGTCATATCGATAAGGTAATTAATATTGACCAGAGCCCTATCGGTCGAACTCCAAGAAGTAACCCTGCAACTTATGTCGGTGTTTTTGACAGTATACGAGATCTTTTTGCAGAACTTCCGGAATCAAAGGCAAACGGCTATACAAAGGGTCGCTTCAGCTTTAACGTAAAGGGCGGACGCTGCGAAAACTGTCAGGGAAGCGGAACAATCACAATCGAAATGAACTTCCTTCCGGATGTATTTATTACATGTGATGTCTGCAACGGAAAACGTTTTAATAAAGAAACTCTTTCTGTACTGTACAAGGGAAAGAGCATAAATGACGTCCTGAATATGACAATAGAAGAAGCATGCGATTTCTTTGTTTCAATTCCTCATATTTCGCGTAAGCTGGAAACGCTTAAGTCTGTAGGACTCGGCTACATTCAGCTTGGTCAGAGTGCACTTACACTTTCTGGCGGAGAAGCTCAGCGCGTAAAGCTTGCAAACGAACTTGCCCGCGTTTCTACCGGACGTACTCTGTATATAATGGACGAACCTACAACGGGACTTCATTTTGCAGATGTAATGCAGCTTATGAGCGTAATTCAAAGGCTTGTAGATCAGGGAAATACAGTCCTTATGATTGAGCATAACCTGGATGTTATCTGTCAGGCAGATTATCTTATAGATATGGGACCGGAAGGCGGTTTCCGGGGCGGAACAGTTGTTGCGCAGGGAACTCCTGAAGAAGTTGCCCAGTGTCCTGCTTCGTATACGGGACAGTTTGTAAAGGAAATGCTTGAACGGGAAAAAAGCAGGCAGTAAATGCACATAAAAATTCTTTCTGTGCATAAAAGAAATATAGAAAATGAAAAAGTTCTGGTTTGTTAAAAAAAGTATAGTTTTCTCTCTCTTTGTAGTTTTATCTGCGGGCTTGCTTTATGCGCAGGAAAAAGCAGATGACATAAAATCTGTCCCGGAAGAAGAAAAGGTACTTGAAGAAGGTGCTGGTGCAGACGCGCCTAGTGAAGCATCGGCAGAAAAATCAGAAAAAAAAGGCAAATCAAAGAAAGAAAAGAAGAAAAAGGACGAAGAGGAAGAAAAGGAGCCTGAAGATACAAAAACAGTAATAAACATAGAAAACGCAAGAAATACCCGCTACGAAAAAGACAAGACGACCGGAAATGATGTAATTGTGCTTTCCGGAGACGTTAAGATTTCTGTTTCAAAGGGAAAGTCAAAGAACGTTATTACTGCTGACAGGGTACGCTATGACCGTACCAGCGAAATGATTTATGCAGAAGGTTCTGTTTCTCTTGATCAGACTACGGAAAATTCCGGTGGGCAGACTGTTACTGCCAGCGGACTTATGTTTAATACATCAACTCTGGAAGGTATTTTTGATGACGGTCGCGTAGTCCAGAAAAAATCTGACGCACTCAACCTGCCGAGCGGTTCAACCCTTATTGTAGCAAGTGACATTTTTGGACGAAGCGAATCAAATACAATCGCATTTAAAGACGGTGAACTTACATTCTGTGATGATGAAGATCCGCACTGGCGCATTAAGGCAAGCCGAATCTGGCTTTTGCCGGGCGGAGAATTTGCATTCCTTAATGCACGCGTATTTACGGGGCCTGTTCCGGTTCTTTATCTTCCTGCTTTCTATTATCCAAAGGACGAGTTGATTTTTAATCCGGTATTCGGTTATGAAAAGAAGCGCGGTTATTTTATTCAGTCTACTGCATACCTTTATGGAAGAAAGCCGCTGGATACGTCTTCTTCCAGTTCATCTTCAAGTTCCAGTGACAGTGCAGAAAAACTTAAGGCTCTGTTTAACTTTGTTAAACCGTCTGTCCTGAAAGACCAGAAAAGGGAAGGCCTTATGCTGCACAACCTGGACAGTGATTATTCGGGAAATACATCCAATTATTTCAAATTACTCGGTGACTATTATACAAACCTTGGTTACATGATTGGTGGAGAAGGTGTTTTTAAGCCTAAAAAATATCTTTCTGAACTTACTGTTTCCACAAAACTTGGTTTTTCAAATACGGTTTTTAAGAATTCAACAACAGGAGAATACAGTCCTTATGCTCCGTCCGGTTCTAAGGTAATGGACGGTTCTAATCTCTTGGGAATGAGTCTTCCGTTCCGTTACAGCGCAAACTTAAAGGCTTCAATGTCTTCTCCGTTTTCGCTTTCTCTGTCTATGCCTGTTTATTCAGATCCGTTCTTTTCTGATCATTTTGATTCACGAAACGAAACAATGGACTGGATCAGCTTTCTTATTGCGCAGTCGCAGACAGATGACGAAGAAACGTCTACATCAACAAATGAAGTTTCTTCTTTTACGTGGTCGCTTTCAAGCTCATATTCAGTTCCGCTTCCATCTTTTGTTAAGCCGTACATTTCTTCGCTGTCATTAAGCCTTAACTCATCGCTTGTTTTTTCTTCGCTGGAAATAAGCAGCACGGCAACAGATTCTAGCAAAAACTATTATCTAGATACGGGAAACATTTCTGAAGCAAATAAAACTGACCGCACAAGTTGGGTAACTTATACTCCGGAACGAAAATTTTATTATCCTTCGCAGATTACACCGGCAACAGTTTCTGGAACTTTAAGCGGTACGCTTATCGATATTTCTTCATCATTCTCATACAAAAAATCTGCAGCTCCAAAGACTTCTTTTACCGTAAACATGATTGCTCCTGAAGAATTTCTCACAGAATCAGAAAAGCAGAAAAAGATGGCTGACGAAGATAAACTGCTTGCAGAAAAGACCGATGCCGAAGGAAAAGACAAAAAGGACGCAAAAAAGGACGATAAAACAGCAAAAGAAGACGAATTAGCGAATAAGTCTGAAGAAAAGCTTAATATTTCACTTCTTCCTCTACTTACAGGTGTTTCCGGAACAGAGACAAAGATTCCGGGGCTTACATATACAATGAAGTATTCTGTAAAACCGTCCCTTACAACGCAGATTGCATATTCGTCTTCAAACTTAAATACAGCCGATGATTTTTCATGGAGCGAATTAAAGTCTTCTATGTATAACTTAAAGATTCCTGTAACTGTCGACAACAATTTAAGTTACGGCGGAAACTTCTTTTCTGTAAGCAATTCCTATACTTACAGTCCTGTATGGCAGGAACACCCTTACATTCACGAAAATGAAGATGCTTTAAAAGATGCAGACGGTAATATAATAAAAGATTCTGAGGGAAATCCTGTTCGTGCTGCAGAAACTGCTTGGTATTCAAAGTCGGCAGCAGTTTCGCTTAAAAAAACTGACTACGCCGCGCACAAGCAGGACCTTACAAATACAAACAGTGTTTCCCTTAAGCCTTTTGCGTACATTCCTATGATTAAGGATACGGGTATTACATGGCGTTCTACAATCAAGATGATCCGTACGGAATTCCTGGCAGACGATTATGATGCAGCCCGCAAGAAAGATGAAGACTTTGACTCTCCTGAATGGGACTATCACTGGATTGACTGGGACGATGACGAATGCATTACAACAAATGCGCTTGATTTTACGATTGCAACTAACCAGCTGGATAATAAATTTTCGCAGAGCTTTACGCTTACTTCAACGCTTAAGCCGTTAAAAGAAAGCTACTACGGAACATTAAAACTTGGATTTCCGCTTACAACCTATCAGATTGAATATGGTGTAAAGAAAGAAGATGTTACTTCTACAAATGCTGCCGGTCAGTCAGAAACAAATGAAGAATGGAAAAAGCAGCCGTTAAAGCAGAGCCTTTCTGTTTCCGGAAAAGTTCTTAAGAATACAATGACCGGTTCTGCAAGCTACAATTACAACATGGAAGATGAATATAACGATTCCCTTAAGTTTTCGTTCAACTGGTTCGGCTTTACGGCTGCCTATCAGATGTCCTATACCTACGGCTATGACTTCTATTCATCAGACGATATTGCAAACGGCGTAAAAGATGATGCCGGTGATACTGCAGGATGGCACAAGAGGTCAGAAAAGGAATTTCTTCCGTACAGCCTTACTCTTGCCTATAATTCGGGTACAAAAACCTTCTACAAATGGAAGAACAGGATTGCGCTGGGAGCTGGCGTAAACACAAGCGTTGTAGCAGATCTTCTTAAGCCTACAAGCAGTTATTTTACTTTTGCGCCGTCTATGTCTCTTAAGATTCATGATTTCTTTACGATGACTTTTTCTGCATCTGTAAAGAACTCCGTAATCTACAGGTATTTCGGTAATGAAATCAATCTGCCGGGTGAAACAAACGTATTCAAGGATCTTGCAAATTCGTTCCGCTTTGACGATGACACTCTGCGCGAAGCGTCCGGCTTTAAGCTTAAGAGCCTTAATCTGTCTATGACGCACGAACTTCATGACTGGGATTTTAACGCTACGTTCAAGGTAGAACCACGGCTTGTTACAGAAACAGTCGGCTCCGGAACAAATGCAAAAACAAACAAATATTATGATTTTAACCCGTATATAACCATTTCCATTGTATGGCGTCCAATGAGTGCAATGAAAACGGAAATTATAGATAAATATGGAGAATGGCAGCTTAAGTAGGTCTTTGAATGTTGCGAAACTGCCTGTATTTGATTACAATAAGGTATAAGTGGAAAGTATGTATACTATAGTTGTTCCTGATACAGAAGTCCTTTCCTGTGTTTGCGGAACAAACGACAATAATTTAAAACTCATCGAAGAGCATTTGGGAATTCCTGTTTTTTCCAGGGGCAACGAGCTTTCTGTCGAAACTCAGGATGATTCCCTGCGCCAGCAGTTCCGCTACATCATAGACAGAATTGTAGATGAAGTTTATGACGGCACAAAAAATTCCAGCGATATAATTACATCCGTTCTGAATTTGGAAAAGCGTGCAGATATGGAAACTACGTTCATTCTGGTGCCGGGCGCTGTCCGCAAGGTTTTTCCGCATACCCAGCATCAGGCCGATTACATTATGTCAATGCGCCAGAACGATATGGTTTTCTGTATTGGGGCAGCCGGAAGCGGAAAGACTTTTATTGCTGTTGCCGAAGCTTTAAGGCTTGTGCTTTCCCATAAAGTTTCCAGACTGGTTCTTACCCGTCCTGTTGTAGAAGCCGGCGAAAACCTTGGCTTTTTACCGGGCGACCTTGAAGACAAAATCAATCCGTACCTTAAGCCGCTTTACGATTCAATGGAAATGATTCTTCCAAAAGAGACTGTTAAGCGTCTTGTGGAAGCAGAAATAATAGAAATTGCGCCCCTTGCATATATGAGGGGACGAACATTAAATAATTGTGTTATAATTCTTGATGAAGCTCAGAACACAACAAAGGAACAGATGAAGATGTTCCTTACCCGCATGGGTGAAAATTCAAAAGTTTTTATTACGGGAGATACTACTCAGATTGACCTTCCAAAAAAGACTGTTTCAGGACTTGTTCATGCAGCAGGACTTTTGGAAGGCATAGAAGGAATTGGATTCTTAAAGCTTACGGCAGATGATGTCGTAAGGAATCCTCTTGTAAAAAAGATTGTAAAGGCATATGAAAATGAACAAAATGAATTCTAATTCAAATCCTGTTAAAAGTTTCCTTGATGAAACAGGGGCTTTTATTAAAGCTCACTATCCGGTGATAATTCTGTGTGTAATCGGTTTTATTGCTGTTTCGGTAATTAAATTTTTTGACATTACCATGACACAGACTGTATCAAATTTTCAGATGAAGGAATTTGAAGTAGGGCAGATTGCAGACCGCACTATTGAAGCGCCGAAAACAATTCCTGCAGATGAAATGAATCCTATCTTTATAGAAAAGGGTGAAAAAATCATCCGCAAGGGATTCCCGATTACAGAAGAAGGTTATCAGAAACTGCAGAAAATGGCAGAATCTCCTGTTTATCTTGATTACAGAAAATTTGCAAATTCAGAACTTTTCCTGTTTCTGCTTGCTTCCATGTGGGTACTGCTTTTTTCATGCGTTCCTTTCGGCAGAAAAATCCAGCTTAGAGAGATGGTTTTTCAGGTAATATGTTTTGTACTTGTTTTTGCCGGAATTACATTCGGTTCAAAGATTAATTTCATTACGTATTTCCCGGATTCTTTTTCGATTCTCGTAATTATTCCGGCTTCGTTGATGATTCTTATGGATGCTATTCTTTACGGACAGTTGAGCGCCATATTCTTCTCATTTATCATTTCATTCGGTGTTTACAACGCCTGCTCATATCAGAGTGTTCCGTTCCTGTTTACGCTTGCAACCTGTCTTGCCGGTTCAATAATTGTACGCAGAATAGAAAAACGCATGGATATGATTCTTGTGGCTGCATTCCTGGCTGTATTCAATCTTGTAACGGTTGTAATACTTACAGTGATTTTTAACGAACAGTTCCTTCATATGCATATAATTCTTATCGGCGTTGCGCTTAACGGATTCCTTGCAGGTATCCTTACTCTTGCGCTCCTTACGCCGGTTGAACTTGCCCTTAATACGGCATCTATTTTCCGGCTTGTAGATTTAAGCGATACAAATACACCGATTCTGAAAAAACTTTATCAGACTGCAAACGGTACATACAATCATTCCATGAACGTCGGTATTCTTGCAGAAAATGCCTGCCGCGAAATAGGTTCAAACGGCCTTCTTGCAAAAGTAGGTGCCTGGTACCATGACGTTGGTAAAATGGATCAAAGTGAATATTTTACAGAAAACCAGATAGACGGTGTAAATCCTCATGACAAGATTGCGCCGACACTTTCTGCGTCAATTTTGCGAAGTCACGTTAAAAAAAGCGTAGAAATGGCACGTCAGATGCATCTTCCAAAGCAGGTTGTAGACATTATTGAAGAACATCATGGAAACAGCATAATGGCATGGTTCTACACAAAGGCAAAGGAACTTGACCCGAATGTAAACGCAATTGACTTTATGTATCCTGGAAATCCTCCGTCTTCAAAAGAAGCCGGAATCGTCATGCTTGCAGATACAGTAGAAGCTGCCTGCCGTTCTCTGGACAATCCTACAGAAGAACGTCTTGAAAAATTTATTGATAAACTGATTACTGACAAAATGGAACACGGTCAGCTTGACTGCTGTGCCCTTACATTCAGCGATTTGAATAAGATTAAGGCTTCCTTTGTAAAATTCCTGGTTGGTTTTTATCACAACAGGGTAAAATATCCAAATCAGAAAGATCCTGATGAAAAAACTGAACCAAAGGCAGAAGCAAAAACTGAAGTTAAGGCTGAGTCAAAGCCGGAAACTAAGGCTGAAGGTTCTGTCCAGGATTCTGCAGATAGAGATAGGGCAGAAAAAACTGTACGCCCGGAAAAAAAGCTGGCAGTTCTTGGTGACAAAACATTAAATGAGGTAAGGCTTAATGGCTAACAGAGTATTTGTTTCTGTACAGGAAGGAATGGAAGAGCCTTCATGGCTGAATAAGATTGAACCGTTTGTTCTTAAAACTCTGGAAAAAATCGGTTACGACGGAGAAGAACTTTCAATCATGTTTTGTGACGACCCTTTTATTCAGGAGTTAAACAAAACTTACCGCAATATTGATAATCCTACAGATGTCCTTTCTTTTGAAAACGGCGACGAATATACTGATGAAGAAGGAACCTGGTTATGTGCAGGAGATATAATAATCAGTGTTGAGACTTTGCCAAAAAATGCCGAATATTTTGATGTAGACATAAATTCTGAACTTAAGAGACTGCTTGTTCATGGGCTTTTGCACTTAAACGGCATGGATCATGGTGAAGAACATATTGAAAAAGGTACAGCGCCTGTTGGTGAAATGCTTGTACTGCAGGAAAACGTTCTTTCAGAATTAAAGGACGAAACTATTATTGCATAAGGAAATTTCCTTCTTCAGGACTTGAACGGGGGAGAAAAGAAAAAAATGGGATTTTCATTATTCAAATCAAAGAAGGCAAAGAAGACAGAAAGCTCCGGTGAAGACCTTTCCCCTGAGCAGCAGAAAATTTTAAACGAAGAAAAAAAAGAAATGATCCGCGGTATTGAGGATTTGAGTCATACGTCCGTAAAGGAAGTAATGGTTCCTAGAATCGACGTTGATTTTATTTCTTCAGACATACAGGAATCTGAACTTATTTCTAAAATTAAGGAAAGCGGTCATTCAAGATTTCCGGTTTACAGTGAATCAATTGATAATGTAATCGGTGTTCTTTACGTTAAGGATTTGATTTTCGCTTCTGATTCTAAAAAGCCCGTTGAACTTGAAAAAATCATACGCAAAGCATTTTTTGTTCCTGAAAGCAAAAGGATTGACACTCTTTTAAGGGAATTTAAAAGGCGCCATCTTCATATTGCAATTGCAGTTGACGAATACGGCGGAGTAGCTGGAATCATCACAATGGAAGATATTATTGAAGAAATTGTCGGTGACATTCAGGATGAATTTGACAACGAAAGAGAAGACATTATGTGCGTCGGCGACAATGTATGGCTTTGCGATGCCCGCGTTGATCTTGATGACGTAAACGATACAATAAAAGGAGATTTCCCTGCAGAAGATTTTGACTCTCTTGGTGGATTTGTATTTGACCTGTTCGGAAAAATTCCTGTAAAATTTGAAAAGGCTTCCTGGAATGATTTTGACTTCATCGTTCAGGATATGGAAGGACACCGAATCAATATGATAAAAGTTGTCCGTAAATCTTCCGAAAAGGTTGAATCCGACAATGAAAAAGAGTAGTTTATTTTTTCTTGTATTATTTTTTTCTGCATTATTTGTTCCTGCTTTTTCTGAGGAACTGACTGCTTCCGAACTTTTTGACCGCGGACTTTCTGCTGAATCAAATGAAAAATGGTATGAAGCAAGTCAATTTTACATGGAAGCAATTCAGAAAAATTCCGTTTATTCTGATGCATGGTATCATTTGGCCCTGTGTTCTTATCAGCTTGGGGAATTTGATCTTGTGCTTACCCAGCTTGACGAAGCAGAAAAGTTTTCCCGAGATGCAAATGAAATAGTTAATCTTCGCGGAATGACATATATTGCAATGGGGGATTTTTCCAAAGCAAGGGAACTGTTTACTCAGATTTTGTTGCGTACGCCAAACGACATAAATGCGCGTTTTGGACTTGCGGAACTTGACCTTTTTGACGGAAAAATTACTGGCGCCGAAAAACAGTATACAGAAGCGTTAAAGCGTCAGGGCGAAAACCGCAAGGCTCTGCTCAGCATGGCTCTGGTTTCTGCCCATCTTGGAAAAAAAGACAATGCCCGCCGATGCATTAATCAGGCGCTTCAGCTTTATTCTGATGAATCAGAAGTCCATTATCTTGCCGCTATTATAGAATCAATGCAGGGAGAGATAAAAAAAGCTGAAAAGCATTGCCGCATTGCAGTAGAAGTAGATGGAAACAACGAGCGCGCCTATGAACTTCTTGCAAAACTCCGCTATGTTCAGGGCGATTTTTCTGATGTAATTGATTTCTGCGATTTTATAATCGGGCGTGACCGCGACAATTCTATTGCATGGTATTTAAAGGGAACCGCTCTTCTTGCGCAGAACAAGCCGGAAGAGGCAATTAACATATGGTCTAGCGGGCTTAATATTAATCCCCAAGACGAAATAATGCGTGCGGCGCTTGAAGTGCTTGTTGCAAAAACTGTTCCGCTTGAAGATTCGCGCAGAAAAGAATGGGCAAAGTTCCATGTCATGAACGCAAGGGAATACAGCCGACGCTATGACAGCCTTGGAATAACTTATGAATATCAGCGTGCGTTAAAGCTTGATCCTACAGACAGCGAAGCCCGCATGAACTTTGCCGGTATGCTTGAACTTAACGGTCTTCACGAAAACTATCTTGACCAGCTTTTGTTTGTACAGCAGAACCGCGAATCATCAGATGGCGAAAATAAGGCTGTACAGACTGCCATGAGCGATACAATTGAAGCGTATGAAAATCTGCTTCAGGATTCTCTTGCAAAAAAATGGAACGTTCAGCCGTTTTTCCTTGAAAAGAACCGCTGGTCGCTTGGCATTTATTATCTTCCGTCAAACGTTGATCAGTTCCATGTAGAAAATAACCGCATTGCCGCAGATTTTGCCTGCAACATGTTTGCAAGTCCTGTAACTTCGGCAGTTTCTACTCAGGTTGCTGCAGTAAACGGCTTTGGAGATGCATATCAGAGGGCAAGAACCACTAAAAAAGATTATTTTATCATTCTGTCTGTTGATGAAGGTTCCCGCGACATTACTCTTGAATATACAATGTATTCTGCACGAACCGGCTCTAAGGTAAAGGAAAATTCCCTTTACAGTACTGGAAATTATAAATATTCAACGGTTTTCAGACGTTTCCGCTCGGAAATTCTTGGATGTCTTCCAATACGTGCAAACATTATAAACAGAGACGGAAAAATTCTTCTTGCAGACATTGGCCGGTCAGAAAATATTTCTAACGGAGCCGTATTTGATATAGTCCGCAAGAATTCTATTGAAACAGCAAGTTCTGGAAGCGGCGTAACTTACAAGGATTCCGATGTTCTGGGAAGTTTTACCGTAATAACAGCTGGAGAAGAAGTAAGCGAAGGCGTTCTTGAATATCGCGGATTTTACGACAGGATTAATACCGGAGATGAACTTGTCCTTATTTCCATTCCAAAAAGGGAAGAAGATGTTGCCGCTGGTTCAGAAGGTTCTGAAGAAGGTAAGATTCCGGGCGTTCCAGGTGCAGATGCAAACGGAACCAGCCTTTATTCAAAGGCCGGTCTTACAGCAGAAGATCTTGGCGTAAGGCGTACTTCTTCTTTTATAGATTTGATCCGCTCTATCTATTGATTTTAATAATTTTAAGCAGTTTTTACTGGTCGTGGCTTACATCCAGCAGGTCAAGGCTGGAATCAATCCATTTTTTTGCAAGTGTCGGATAAATGTTGTAGACTCTTAAAAAAGTTCGTACGGCATTTTCGTAGTCACGGCAGTAATACTGCGATTCTCCAAGATAAAAAAGGGCTCTGTTCTGTACGCTGAGGGCGCAGCGCGCTCCTAAAAGCGTTTCCAACTGGTTCCATGATTCGCTGTATTTTTTCTGAATGAAAGTATTCTTCAAAATGTCAAAAAGAAGGAAGTCATCTCCGCCTTCCGGGGAAATAAGGTCTTCTTCAAATACATAAATGTCGAGATATTTTGGCGCTTCCTTTTTTTTGCTTCCAACAAGGGATTTTGCAGCATTTTTTACTTCTACGTTGTGAATCTTCGGCTTTTTCTTTGTGTATTCAGCAAAATTAAGGTATGGAAGCGGAGTTTCCCTTAATTCGTCGTTTCCGATTATTTTTTCTTTTGCAGACGGAGTATTGTCTGTTGTATCAGTTTTTGCCGGCAGAATAAGATGAACTCCATTTACCGTAGAATTTATTGACGGAAGGATTATATCATATTGCCGGCCGTTTACCTGCGCAATAACAGCATAATAGTAATCATTGTAGTTTTTTACCCTGTCCACGTAACCGGCAGTTGATGAGTCAACAGATGCAAGAAGAGTAGCATACGAAAGGTCGTAATAAGTTCCGATTGGACTTGAAGATCTGTAAACAAAATAACGCTGAACTTTTTGTTCTGGATTTACCGGAAGAGTCCATGAAATGTTTATTGCATTGCCTTTTCCTGCAATTGCGCTTATTTCAGAAACAACCGGTCTTTCCTTTGAATGTGCTGCAATCAGCAGTGAAAAAAATAAAACAGTTGAAAAAAAACTACGCTTTGTCATACATATATTTTACATTGATAAAACCTAAAAATCAATGTTCATTGCTCAAAGAGTGCGTTTTGACTATAATGTTCCAGAGGTTTTTTTATGGAATGCTTTGCACGTGTTTTTTTAAATGCTAAAGAAGAAAAGGAGATTCAGACTGGATTTCCATGGGTTTTTGACAACGAAATTTCCCACGTTAAATACAGAAAGAGTGTATCTGATGAATGGATTCAGTCGCCTTTGAGCGAATGTACAGTAAAGAACGGTTCTGGAGTTGAAGTTTTTACTAAGGCCGGCGGATTTTTGGGTACCGGAATTATCAACAGAAATTCTAAAATTACTGTTAGGCTTATTTCTTCTGAGCATGCAGATAAAGTATTTGAAAATACTGCAAAGTTCTGGGAAAAACGCATTCTTGACGCAGTAAATATCAGGAAACTTCATTATTCTGATTCAGATTCTTACAGACTTATTTTTGCAGAAGCAGATTTTATTCCGGGACTCATCTGTGAACGCTACTGCGATGAAAGCGGCCGCGTATTCCTTGTAGTTCAGTTCCTTGCTATTGCATGCGACGTTTTCAGAAAGGAAATTATTTCAGCCCTTGAAAAAATCTGTTCACCGGACGGAATTTATGAGCGAAACGATGCAGACATCCGCCTTAAGGAAGGACTTTCAGAAAACAGCGGCTGGGTTGGACGCTCTTTTGCTACAGACATAACAATTGTAGAAAACGGAATCAAGCTTTCCGTGGACATTGCAAACGGTCAGAAAACCGGCTACTTCCTTGACCAGAAGGATAACAGGCGTGTTGCCGCTGCCTTCTGCCACGGAAAGACTGTTCTGGATACATTTACTCATACCGGCGCATTCGGGCTTAACGCATTTAAGGCAGGGGCAAAAGCCGTTACTTCTGTAGATATCAGCCCTGAAGCCGTAGAAATGGTAAACCGCAACATTAAGCTTAACGGCGCTTCTAAGGTCATGAACGCAGTCTGCGCAGATGTATTTGATCTTCTTAAACAGTATGAAACAGAAGGAAAGAAATTTGACGTAATTATTCTGGATCCTCCGGCATTTACAAAGAGCGCAAAGGCAATTCAGAAGGCTTACGGCGGATACAAGGAAATTAACCTTCGCGCAATGCGCCTTTTGAATGACGGTGGAATTCTTGTTACCTGCTCATGTTCTCATTTCTTTGATAGCCACTATTTTTACGACATGATTATGCATGCGGCTATGGACAGCCACAAAAGGGTACAGATTCTTGAAAAGCGCGGTGCTGGTCCTGATCATCCTGTGCTCTTGGGCTATCCAAAATCTGAATATCTTAAGTGTGCGGTTTGCCGCGTAATGTAGGTTCTGCTGGTTTATGGGAAAATATAACTGTATTGTTGTGCTGGGACCTACTGCGGTCGGAAAAACTGCCATAGGCGTTCAGCTTGCCAGTCATTTTAATGGAGAAATAATTTCAGCCGACTCAAGGCAGACTTACCGCGGACTTGATATAGGGTCGGGCAAGGATTTAAAGGATTATTTTGCAGACGGAAAACCAGTTCCTTATCACATGATTGACATAGCTGATTTAAGCACGGAATACAATGTATTTCATTATCAGCAGGATTTTTACCGCGTTTTTGATTCTCTTATAAAAAGAAATGTGCTTCCTGTCATTGTAGGCGGAACAGGGATGTACCTTGACGCTGTTGTTCGTAATTACGAACTTGTTGATGTTCCAGAAGATCCCGTCCTTAGAAAGGAACTTGAATCAAAGTCTCTGGAAGAACTTGGAGAAATCTACCTTAAGATGAAGCCTGAACTGCATACAAAGGCAGACCTTCTTGAGCGTGAACGCGTAATTCGCGGAATAGAAATTTATCTTGGGCATCAGGAACCGCGCGCAAGTGAACTTAGGGCAATGATGTATCCGCGGCCGGACATAAGGCCTTTGATTATGGGAACAACCTTTGACCGCGCGCTTGTACGCCAGAACATCGAAATCCGCTTAAAAGAACGAATGGAAGAGGGCATGCTCGAAGAAGTAAAGGCTCTTCATGACGGTGGTGTCAGCTGGGAGCGGCTTGAAAAACTAGGCCTTGAATACAGGTATTGTGCAATGTATCTTCAGGGCAAGTTTGAATCAAAGGAAAAAATGATTGAAGAACTTTTTATCTCTATACGCCAGTTTGCTAAGAGGCAGGAAACCTGGTTCAGGTTCATGGAAAAGAATGGCGTAGAGATTAACTGGCTGCCTGCCGTTCAAGATAAACAGACCAGAATAGAAGCTGCTGTAAAACTTGCAGCAGAATATTTTCAGAACAAAAATTAAGCACTTACAGCAACGGCTTCTACAGGATCCATTTCTGTAAGGTATCCTGTTCTAAGACAGCAGTCAAAAAGTTCTCTGCTGAGCCAGTCAGTCTTGATATCCTCGTAACCGTCCTGATCTCTTACAATGCGGATTACAAATCCGTCTTCTTTTTCTGAAACTATAGTGATGTAGTCTTTTTTGTTTCCTAAACTCTTAAGTGAATAACTCTTCATATTTAATTCCTCCCTTAATATTCCGCAAAAAAAGCGGACTCAATGGATAATAGCTGAAAGTTTATTTGAACTACATTTATATTTTCGGTATTATTTTTTTTGATGTTAGCATTTTCTTTAATTTTTGATTCACATTTTCATATAAATGAAGAAAATTCAGCCTCTGTTCCTGCAGAATACAAGGGGATTATAAACTGCAGTTCAGAAGATGAATGGAACGCAACAGAAAAATTTATGCTTCCAAAAACATTTGGAATTCATCCCTGGGAGCCGGACATTAAAAAAATTGATTTTCTGGAACAGCTTTTAAACGAAAATAAAATTGCCGCAATCGGCGAATGCGGTTTTGATTTTTATGCAGAAGAATTCAAGAAAACTGAATCTGCTCAAAGTGACTGCTGGAATGCACAGCTTGAACTGGCTGTAAAATATCAGAAGCCGCTTGTAATTCATTCAAGAAAGGCTTATTCCTGCATATTAAATGATTCTAAAGTTCTTGCAATGCTTCCGGCGGTGTGTTTTCACGGTTATTCCGGAAGCCGGGAACAGGCACAGGAAATCCTTCGGAAAATACCGTGTGCGTTTTTCAGCTTTGGTACAGTTTTACTGCGGAATCCTAAAAAAGCCACAGAAGCATTAAAGTCGCTTCCATACGGACATATTCTTTTTGAAACAGATGTTTCCGGCTTCTCCATGCTGCCAGCCGTTTATGAAAGTGCATGGAATTATATTTCAGATAAAAACGATTATGATTCCATTGAATCATTTGCTTCCTGTATTATGCAGAACAGCAGGAACTTTCTGCGGGAGCGTTCATAAAGCAAAACTCTCTTAAAAAATCAATTTAAAAGAAAAGAGGGAGTTGCCTGATAAAGGAAAAACATTCCTTTTTATACAGGCAACCCCCTCTCATCTATATGTCAAACATAATGAGGGCATAATTGGTGCAGATTTTAGAAAGGCTTGTATGTAACTCCAATACTGCACATAGAAATTTTCTTGCTCAATTCAGTTTTAATGCTGCTCAAAGAATAGTCTGCATCAAAATATTTGCAGTACATGTAAGCAGCTGTAATAACGAATTTTTCATGAGGATAAAGTTCAATTCCTCCGCCTACAACAAAACTGTCAAGAACAGGGTTGAATGTACTGTTTGATTTTGATGTAATTCCCTGTTTGCCGTATTCAAATCCGGCACTCATACTAAGAACTTTACAGATTCTCCAGTCGGCACCGAATGCAAGTTCCCATGAATTGTCATAGTTCGTTTCGCTTAAGATTGAATCCTGATCAGCGAAATTGTTGAAATAATAGTTGAAACTTGCGCTTAAATAGAGCGGTTCAATGATTTTATAGCCAAGACCAAAGTTTAAAACTGCCGGAAGGTCAGTTCGGAATGTCTTGTCTGTTGTGATTCCAAAGAAAGGAGCCACGTTTCCTTCTACATCACTTACGTCATATGCAATTCGGCTCAATGTCTGATACTGAAGTGATACGTCAAGGTTTGATGCAAAAGGCGGTTTTACGTGAACTCCAAAAACACATGACTCTCCGAAGCCTCGTGCGTTATAGCTGATTGTATTGCCGCCGTTAAGTGCCATAAAAACGATGTCGTTGCAGGTAAGCTGCATGTCCTGTGTACCTGTAACGTATCTGAATGCGGCTGCAAGAGAAAGCCAGTCAAATACCTGGAATGAAGCACCAAGCTGACCGCCGTAAGTAATGGAAGTTACATCAAGGGAATGGTTTTTTGCCATTGCAAGAGCGGCAACTGCTGCCTTTCCATATGTCTGGTAAGAAGAATTGTAACTTGCTGCAAGATCTGCTTCGCCTTTTGCTGCTGCAGCAGCGCCGGCTGCGTAAGCGTATTTTTCTGCTTCTGCCTTACATGTTTTTGCTCCGCTTAAGAACATAAGTGTAGTTGCAGAAGTTCCTTCTGAATAAGAAAGTGCTCCGCCACCTGCGTAAACACCAAAATTTGCAAAGATTGACCAGCGGTTTTTCTTAAAAACGATGTCTGCGTTTGGATAAAGGTATACCGTTGTTTCATCATTTGAGTAGTAGTCGTAGATTCCGTAAGAAGCAAAGGCATTTCCGGTTTTAAGTTCGTTTCCGTATTCCTTGAATACAAACTGGTTTCCGGCTTCAATGTATAAGCCTTCTTTCATGAATGCTGTTCCTGCAATGTTGTAAAAGGCTGCTTCCGGGCGTTCATTTTCTGAGTTTCGGCTAGGGTTACGAAGGTAACCTGTGCTCATGTTTGTTTTGTTCTCAACTCCGCCGGCAAATGCAAATGCTGCTGAAGCAATTGCAACTGCTTTTAAAATTTGCTTTTTCATAAAAGACCTCTTTAATTTTGACATTTTTTGTCATAATGTCAAAATTGATTAACTTACTTTAGACAAAATCTCAAAAAATGTCAAATTGTTAAAACGTAATTTTGACAAATTCTTTCAGCGGATTATTCCAATTTTACAGGCGTACCAAGATGATAGTAATTGAACATTATTGGAACAGACATGTCAGAACGGACAGAAACTTCGTTCAATTCTGGGCTTGCGCAGAATGTGTTTGAAAAAACTTTTTCGCCGTCATTTATGAAAATTTCAACAGATGAAGTATCTATGATGCATAAAAAGCAGATTGTTCCAGACAGAGTAGGAGAAACAGGAATTTCTTTTTTTGCTTTTTTACCCGGATATTTGGTTCTGCTGCGGTCAAAAAGAAGGGTTCCTTTTTTTGCGTCATATCTTATTTCTACGTAATGTTTGTCTTTCTTGCATATATATAATGACATTGAACCGGTTTCTGAGTCATAAACTGTAAGTTCGGTTTTTAATTCAAAGTGGCGGCCGTCCAGAATTTCAATTTCTGTTTCTTCTTTTGGAAGAATTTCCCCGCAGACTCTGTTTA
>JBGVIP010000011.1:0-12440 GCA_045123335.1 Treponema sp. | reverse complement strand
AAGAATACGTTTTCTGTGCACATACTGAGGAGCAATATCCGAAGAATATTGAACTGAATAAGAATCCAGGTCAGTAATGCTCCTTAAAACAGATTCATATGAATGGCGCATATCAAGTGAATTAAAGCGGTTGTCGCCCATCATGAAATAGCAGTTTTCCGGAATGTAAGACGGCTGTCCGTCTGCGGAATTTGCAGGAAACAGCGGCATATTGCGCTGATCAAGAAGGGAAATGTACCAGCAGCATTCCGATACCTTCATACTGTATTTCTTAAAATCCGGAGAATTTACGATTTCGCTGGCAGAAAAGCCTTTTGCAAGCAGCCCCGCTGTATAAACGTACAATTCACCAAGCGCAATCTTTGTCATAAGATTCAGTTTGAAATTTGCCTCTGAATAATAATCACCGTCAAAAAAATCAAGATAAGAGTATTCTCCGTCTTCAGTTATGCGGCGGGAAGCAGAAGAAAGGATTTTTTTTACAGCCGCAGAATCTGTCCAGCCGCACATAAAATTTTCAAACCAAACAGAATCAGAAGCGCACAGAATTTCCGAAACATTCTGAATGCAGCCGGAAAACAACTGGTCAGCGCGCATTGATTCAGGAGATTCAAAATTTCCTGTTTTGTCAGCAGCGCGAACACCGGCTCTAATAAGATTCATTGACCGGGCAATACGACTGCATTCTGAAGCCGCATTTAAAATATTAAGCGCGCGGCGTTCTGATTCAAACTCAATCATTGCATCGTAATATTCTTGAGAAAGCGGAATATAGCGTACAGCTGGATTTTTTTCGTATTTAGAAAGATTCCAGCAGGCAAATTTTGAATCAAGCTTTACAGGTTCAAATTTACCAGAATCTTCAGTGCGTGCATAAAGGACACCATCCTGCATTACAAGCTGCTCTCCAGGCACACCGCAAATTCTCTTTACCAGAGGATCTGCTTTTGGCTCGCCATGCTCGTCTACATTCAGATTTACAGTTGTAAACGTAAGCATGTATACAATCTGAGAAATTACAGAGCGAACTTCCGACTTTCTGTCCATTGAATAATGCGGATTCCTAAAAACAATTACATCTCCCCTCTTATACTTTTTTAAGCAAGGAAGCCCTACTTCGCTCAAAGGAAATGTCGGACCGCTTGAAGTTTTTGTAACTACAACCCTGTCACCAATAAGAAAGGACGGAACCATTGATTCAGAAGGAATTACATAAAGTTGAAGGATAAAAATTTGAATCAGAAGGACCATAAAAACAGCCTGAACAAGTGCATCCGCCCAGTCCAGAACTTCCTTAACAAGCCCTCGCAAAGAAAAATCTTTTTTAACAATCATTCCGCCGGATTTTTTTGCAGCAAAATTTTTCCATTCGGGAACAAGCGCATAAATCTTTTTATCATTAAAGAAATACAAAAAATACTGGGAAGAAATAAAACATACACACCACAAAACAACAGTAATTACATCATAAAAATAAACAGTGCCGTTTTTTCCAGCCCGTCTAAGTATAAACGAAATTAAAAGAATGTAAGAAAGATACTGAAGCAGTTTTTCTGTAATTTTATATGCCGAATAATCCTTGTTTTTCAGGATTTTAAAAAACAGAAAATACGCAGTAAAAAGAGAAAATCCCACCGCAAGTGGAAACGCTAAAAGAGAAACATCAATAGAAAAAGAAACAGAAAGTAAAGAGAAACAAAGGGATGAAAGAATTATGATATAGCCAGGAATACGAAATTTATTCATATTCCTACTATATCAGAACTACCCGTAAATCAACAAGTACGAAACATTGCGTATTGTCGATTTACTGAATATTCTTAACCTTTTTATGGCTAAAGACTATTTCAGGCAGGCAGCAATTCTTTCAAGAACCTTCTTTCTATCCAAAGGCTTGATAATATAATTCTTTGCACCAAGCAACAGAGATTTTTTTACAAGCTCTTCTTTTCCAAGGGCACTTACCATTACAACTCTGGCAGACTTATCAAAGTTCATAATCTGTTCAAGGGCTGTAATTCCATCCATCTTAGGCATGGTAATATCCATTGTTACAAGATCGATATTTGGAGCAAGTTCCTTGTATTTATCAACACCCTCTTTTCCATCTGCAGCAGTAGCTACAACTTCGTAGCCTTCGCTTGTCAGAATCTGTCCGAGCTGTTTAGCAACGAACATAGAGTCATCGACAATCATAATGCGGAAAGAAGTTCCATCACCTTTCTGTCCTTCTGGTGGACGCTCATTGATTGAAGGAAAATCATTTACTGTTTTCATAATATCTATCTCCCAAAATTATGCACGTTCGCGGATAGCAACGTTTACTTCGATTTTACCACATTCTGTAATAAGAGGAACAATAAGAGCCTCTACATTTTCAGAACCACCACCAAGAGCAGCAATTTCCATCTGCTGACCTGCAAACAAAGCAGGAGGTGTAAGGTCAAACTTAAAGTTAAGCTCATGAAGCTTTGTTACGGCCTGAGCAGTAATCAAGTTTGCAAGTTCACTAATAGTAGCCTTTGCAAGTTCATCAAACTGAGTAAGCTTTTCGCCATTCATTTTTGATGCAATATTTATTGCAGTTTCCAAAGTCATATCAAAAAGAACACGACCTTCTACATCACCTGCAAGTCCAACCAATGCAGCTACACCCATTACAGGCATAGCAGTAGATTTCAAATACAAATTTCCACGCTTTACATCGGCATCACCCAGAACTTCCTTTAGAACTCTGAACGATGTTTCAACGAAAGGGTTAATATATTCAACTCTCATTTATAAAAACCTCCAATTTTATTGTTTCGAATATGCCGTAAGGGCACCTTCGCTGTGTTCCATAAAATCCTTTAAATGAGAAATGGATTCATTATCACCAAGAATTAATGTACCGTTTCCCTTTAACTTTTCTTCGAAATCTGCAAGAACCGAATCCTGTGCATCCTTATTTAATAAGGATAACAGATCACGTGCAAAAATCAAGTCAATCATAGGAAGTGCATTTGTATGCTGACAGTCATGATATTCAAACATGATGCTGTCTTTTATCTGCTGATTGAATGTATTTTCACCGGAAGCAGTTTTAGCCATATATGAAGAAACCCAACCAGCTGCATCTGCTTCAGGAACAGTCATCATAGGAGCGTTAGAAACACTCAGCAAATCTGTATCCTGCGCATAAACGCGAATCTTTGCATCCGGATAGCGCTTTGCAAGCACACATGCCAAACAATAAGATTCTGTACCGTTTGCACAGCCCGGATTCCATACAGTAATCTGCTTTGCACTGTTATCAGGCAAAAGCTTATATATGTCATCCGCAAATTCCTTTGACCAAATTTTTTCGCTGTTTTCAGACCAGAATGACTTAAGAAATTCTTTTGCATCATTTTCGTTCTGAATCTGAACGGAAGAACCCGAACGTTCTTTTTTCCATTCTTCAAAGCGATGTTTTACCCAGCTTTCATTCAGTTCAGAAACAGAGAATTTACCGTAATTCTTTAATCCTTCGACTACGAAACGGTATTCCTTGTCATCCTGAACAGGAGCTGCGGCTGGAGCAGTTTTTTCCGGAGCGGCTGCAGCAGAAGCCTCTGCAGCTTTAGCCGGCTGAGCCTGAGGTTCAGCCTTGCGGGCTCTTGCTTCATTATAAGAAGCCTCAACCTGCTTTGTAATGTTAGCCTGGCGTACTTCCATCTTGTATTCTTCTTCATCCTTTGTGCGGGAGAAGATTCTTGTAATGTCAAGAAGAATGTAAAGCCGTTTGTTGCTTTCTACAACACCGGAAATATATTTGATGTTAATGTCTACAAAAAGAGGATGAGGCGGCTGAATGGATGACTTCTGAACACCGACAACCTTATCAATTTTGTCTACGATAATACCAAAAGTCTGATCTTCAACTGTAAGGATAAGAAGGTTCCTCAATGCATCTGGTTTCTGTTCCGGAACATCAATGTTAAAGAAAATACGCATATCAAGAATTGGAATAATTTCACCGCGCAGATTGTATACACCGACAACAAAAGGCAGTGTATTCGGCACATATGTAAACATTCCAGCCTTGGCAATTTCCTTTACATACATGATGTCAATGGCATAGTCCTTTCCAGAAAGAGAGAAAGTAACCATCTTAAAGTCAATGATATCCTGAGCCTTGCGATCCTGTTCAGTTTCAGCTGCAACAGAAACAGTAGCAAGATTTGTATTATCGTCAGAAATAAGAATAGATTCTATTGTCATATAAACCTCACTACTTATAAACTCATCATCTGATTGGCATCAGCATCCTGCTTGATACTAAGTTCAAGCAGCTGGCTTACGTCAATAATCAATGATACAGAACCGTCACCAAGAATAGATGCACCAGCAATTCCAGGAGATGCAGTAAACTGATCTTTCAACGGCTTAATAACAACATCTTCTTCTCCGATCAAAGAATCAACCATTACGCCGACTTTTCTATCTTTTGAACCGACAATAACGATATTGCAGTATTCTTCCTGCTTTGTATCGCTGATTCCAAAAAGCCTTGAAAGGCGAAGTACACTAATAACTTCGTTTCGGAGATTAAGAACCTCGTAATTATCAATTGTCTTAATTTCACTAGGCAGAATTCTCTGACTTTCGATAACCGATGCAATAGGAATAGAGTAAATCTCTCTTCCAACGCGAACCAAAAGTCCCTGAATGATAGCCATTGTAAGTGGAAGCTTAATGCTGAATGTAGTTCCTTTTCCAGCTTCAGAGAATACAGTTACTGTACCGTTAAGCTTTTCAATCATTGTCTTAACTACATCAAGACCTACACCGCGTCCAGAAACATTGGAAATCTTATCAGCAGTAGAGAAACCTGCTTCAAAAATAAGCTGATATGCTTCCTGATCAGAAAGTACTTTATCAGGATGAATAAGTCCCTTCTGAATAGCCTTATTTTTAACCTTTTCTACGTTAATTCCGGCACCATCATCTTTGATTTCAATAACGATAAGGTTACCTTCATTAGAAGCCTTCAACAGAACGTGACCTGTTTCCGGTTTACCGGCAGCAACACGAACATCCGGAGCTTCAATACCATGGTCAACGGAATTACGTACACAGTGCATGATAGGATCAAGCAGGTCTTCTACTACCGACTTATCAAGTTCTGTGTCTTCACCTTCAATCTGAAGGTCAATTTTCTTGTTAAGATCACGCGACAAATCGCGTACAACGCGCGGGAATCGGCTGAAAATCTGATTAATCTGAACCATTCGGATCTTCATAACGCCTTCCTGAAGTTCACCAGCAATACGTCCAAGATTCTGTGTAGACGAGCGGAACTTAACGGCCAAAGCCTTAAGGTTTGCTTCGTTCTTTTCATACATAGAACCCATATCGCCAAGAGCAAGAGAAATTTCTTCCCTTATTTCGCGTACAGACTTTCCTGCATTCATTTCTTCCAGATAATGAGGAAGATCATCCAGGAGTTTATGAATCTTTTCTCGGAAACCAGACTGTGTTGACTGGAAATCCATCAATTCATTATTCAAAGTAGTTGAAAGCTGATTGAAAGAAGCCTTTGTAATTACAATTTCACTTACAAGGTTCAAAAGGTAATCTACGCGCTTAGAATCTACGCGCAGTACAGAACTTTGCTGTGAAGCGGCATGATCTTTTTTGTCAGCAGGTTTTGCAGCAGCCTTGTCATCTTTCTTTTCTGCAGACTTTTCAGGTTCAGCCGCAGGTTTAGCTTCCTGGGCAACAGGAGCTGCAACTGGTTCTGAAACCTCTGCAACAGGAGCTACAGGAGCCGGAGTCTCTGCCATAGAACCTCCTCCAGCATCAGGGCCGGTAATAATCTGTGCATCTGTACAGACTGTAACATCACCAAGGAAAGCAGTATCTTCAATAGTAGCCGCATCTGAATCTGAAGCCATGTAATAGTAAACACATTCGTAGAATTCATCTTCATACAGTGCATCAAAATCAGGAACAGTCTTAAGGACACTACCCAAAGCCTTTAAGGCAGCAAAAACCTGAATTCCACCAACGGAATTCATAGGATTGTTCTCATCAAATTTAACGGCAACGCGCCAAACCTTCTGACTTCCTTCACAGGCATTCTTGATTTCCATGAATTCTTCTTCAGAAAGCTTTGGATAATCAAAAGGACTTCCCGCAGAAGCAGCCGGTGCAGGCGCAGGAGCTGATGCCGGAGCAGGTTTAGGAGCTGCAGACGGACCGGTTCCAGCCGGCGGAGCAGACTTCTTCTTTTTGTCACCTTTTTCCGGTATATATGATTTAAGTTTTTCTTCTATTTCAGAGATATCTTCCGAATAGACTCCGCCGTTCTGACGAGCCTCCATCATCGCCTTAATGACATCAATAGAGGTTAATAATATATCAACAACTGATTCGCTCACTTCAAGTCGGTCAGAACGAATTTCATCAAGAACGTCCTCTACCTTGTGAGTGAACCCGGAAAGCTCTGTCATCTCAACAGTTGCTGAACCACCTTTCAAAGTATGTGCCGCACGGAAAATTTCATCAACAGCATCATGATTTGTTGGATCATTTTCTATAACGAGTACATTGCTTTCAAGAGTCTCTACCTGCTGTTCAGCTTCGGCAAAGAAATCTTTCAATAATTCTTCATTGTTTGGATCAAGATAATCACTCATAAACACTATTATATACCGTAATTTACATAATTCAAGAAAATTCATTACGGTTTTTTATTTTTGTTTTTCTAATGTCAAAATGAAATTATACCGATTATGAAAGAGTAAGAAAATATTCCCGGAGAATATAAACATGAAAAAGACATACATTTCAATTTTATGCTGCCTCCTTTTCTCTTCAGTCAGCCTCTTTGCAGAAATTACATTCAGCGGTTATGCCGGAGCCAAGGCAGATTTATATTCAACAGACAGTGATGAATTTGATCCAGGGCTGAAAATTCAATCATTTTTTTCCGGACAGTTAAATTTTTCACAAAACGTAATTCTTAATGCAGAATTTTCACTGGCAACAGACGACCTTATAGACAATTCGATTTTTAAAGAAGCGCCTGCTACATTTAAGATTGACGAACTTTCGCTTATTTTCAGAAAACAGTTTTACAGCGCAACAAGCTACCTGAGCGCATTCATGGGAACATATGAACCGATTGGTTCAGACATTTTCCTGCGCAGGCAGTTCAGCATTCAGCCTATCGCTTCTAAAATAACAGAAAGCTGGCTGGGACTTTCAGGCTCAATAATCTATCCTATGTTCGGAGCCGGCGGTGCAGAAGTAATCCGCTTTAATTCCGTTCCGCTTGCTACAGGACTTTACATCTATGTAAACCACGAACTTGAAGACAGCTACGTTTTAAACTCTGACCTAAGGTTTGCAGGAAACTTCCGCTGGTTTACATTTGATGTTGCCGCCGGACTTGGAATGCCTATGAACACAAGCAGTTCAGATTCGGCATTTATCATCGTAGACACGCTTTACTGGAAAGCCGGAGCAAACCTTCTTATTGGAAACACAAAAACATCTTCCCTCTTCATTCAGGCAGGATTTTCAGAAATGTCTTTCAAAAAGAAGAACAAAAAATGGGAACTTAATGAAGACACAGCATATTTTCTGTTTGAACCAAGACTTAATACAAAGCGATTCCAGGCTCACCTGACATTGTTCAGTATGCCGCAGGATACTGTAAACAATTTTATCTTTATAGAAGACATGTGCGGTGCAAACCTGAACGTCTTTACAGACAACCTGCACTTCTGGAACAAGCCGTTTACGTTTGGTCTTAACGGAGCCTTTTCGTTCAAGGATAAAAATCTGTTTGACCTGATTGATGAACCAGACACAATGTTCGACGATTATTCAATCAACGTTGCGCCTTATCTTATGACACAGTTTTACAACGGCGAAGTTCATTTCATGACAATTGTAAAAGTTAAGGATTTTATAGATTCTAAGCCGGGTTCGGCATTTAAGTTCAGTTTGGGATATAAAACTCAGTTCTAAAATGGATTTTACGGGCGCTAGACCCAAATTACAGGCGGTTCTTTTATAGAGCCGCCATTTTTTTAGGCGGGCTTAACGGGTGTTCCGCGGTTCCGCTACGCTCATTGCTTCGCAACAGCCCCAAAGGGGCTGCCGCTCCATACCCTGCCCTGTTTAACTACAGTTCCAGTTTGGAAAGACGTTCACAGGCTTCCTTTACTGCTTCCTGGTGACCAAACGAACTGAAGCGGATAAAGCTTTCTCCGCTAGGGCCAAAGCCGCTTCCTGGAGTTGTCACGATGTGGCACTTGTCAAGAATTGTGTCAAATACGTCCCAGCTCTTTTTTCCAGGGAATTTAGCCCATACGTAAGGACTGTTTCCAGTGTAGTAAATTTCTACGCCGGCTTTCTTAAAGTTTTCACCGCGCAGAGTTTCTGCAATCTTTGCACCATTTACAAGGTAGTAATCAATTACTTCCTTCATTGCCTTAAGTCCGTCCGGTTCAAGACATGCAATACCGCCGGCCTGAACAACATTACTTGCTCCGTTGAACAGAGTTGTCATTACGCGGTTCCAGTCTTTATTTACACTTGTACCGTCTGCAAACTTAAGTTCCATTGGAACAATGCTCCAGCCAAGGCGAACGCCTGTGAATCCGGCCGGCTTACTGAATGAGTTGATTTCAATGGAACATGTACGGCTTCCTTCAATTTCAAAAATAGTTTTTGGAAGTTCAGGATCGCGGATAAATTCGCGGTAAGCAGCATCATAAATAATGATACAGCCATTTGCATTTGCAAAATCAACAAGAGCCTTAAGCTGAGCCTTTGTTGCGCACGCACCCGTAGGATTATTTGGTGAACAGAAATAAATAAGGCTGTTCTTCTTAATCTTTGAAAGATCAGGGAAGAAGTCATTTTCTGGAGTACAAGGCATGTAAGTTACACCCTTGTAGCCGTTCCCTGTGTTTTTTCCGGCTGCGCTTACAATTACAGAACCGTCAACATAAACAGGATAGGCAGGATCCTGAACAGCTACCTTTACTTTTGAACCGAACAGAGTCTGAATGCGTGCAATATCACATTTAGCACCGTCAGAAATAAATACTTCTTCAGGTGTTGCCATTCCCTTGTACCATGTTTCTGCAATTTTAGCGCGCAAAGTAGAATTACCCTGCTCGTCGCCGTATCCGGAATATCCTTCCGGAGTTGCAAGAGCCATAGAATAGTCCGCCATTGCCTTTGCAATGCATTTTGGTAAAGGTTCAGTTGTATTTCCAATACTGAGGCTGATGATTTTAGCCTCAGGATGTTTTTCTGCATACTCGCGACGTCTGCGAGCTACTTCCGGGAACAGATATCCCGCTGTCAAATTGGCAAAGCCAGTATTTCTCTTAATCATAATAGGGTCATTTTAGAATAAATAAAAAAAAAGTGGAATAAGGGAACCTCTAAAGTTGAAAATTATTATTCCTCGTCCATAAACTGTTCGCCCCATTCACACATTGCATCCAGAATTGGAATTAAAGTTCTGCCTAAATCAGTGAGGCTGTATTCTGTTTTTGGAGGAACAACTGCATAAACGCGGCGATTAATAAGTCCGTCTGCTTCAAGTTCATGAAGCTGCTGGGCAAGCATTTTGTCTGTAATACGTTTTATTTTTCTTTTAATTCCGTTATACCGCAAAGTTTCCGATTTCAAATGATACAGTATTACAGCCTTGTACTTTCCGCCTATCTTGCAGATTGCAGCATCTACCGGACAGTTATATTTTTGTGAGCTCATATTTTACACTTTCCTTTTGGGTAGTATATAACAAAAAAGTGCATTCTTGTCAAACAAAATCATTATGCTATACTAAGGCGACTAGTCAAAAAAAACAAACCATTTGGAGTAAAAAATGAATTTTAATGATATTGCAAAAAAACGATTTTCTGCCCGAACTTATCTGGATAAAGAAATTCCGCAGGATATTCTGAACGAAATTCTTGAAGCCGCACACGTTGCTCCGACTGCAGCAAACCTTCAGCCAGTAAGAATCTTTGTAATAAAATCAGAGGAAGCAAAAGCAAAACTTTCTAAAGGCGCAAATATTTACAAGGCTCCGGTTGCCCTGCTAGTATGCGCAGATAAGTCTAAAGCATGGACTCGTCCTTTTGACGGTCATCAGAGCGGAGACATAGACGCTTCTATTCTGACAGACCACATGATGCTCTGTGCAACAGAAAAAGGCCTTGGAACTGTATGGATCTGCTACTTTAAACCGGATGTAATTTCAAAAGAATTTATCCTTCCGGAAAATATGGTTCCAATAAATATTCTGGCATTAGGTTACACTGATGAAAAATCAGCTGCGGACAGACACTGCCAGACAAGAATTTCCATGGAAGAACTTGTTTCGTACCTGTAAATAAAAAATGCAAAAAAAACACCACGGAACCTGAAAAAACGGAAATCCGTGGTGTAAAATCAAGAATTGCTTCGCAATTCTTGCCTACAAACGTTCCTTGATAGCAGCAATGAACTCGTCGCAGGTCTTGCGACCTGCTTACCAAGAATTGCTGCGCAATTCTTGCATTACAATCTTTCTTTTATCGCAGCAATAAATTCCCATGAGTTAAGGATTTTCTTTGCTGGTGGAGTTGCAAGGCTTGCAAGGTCGCCTGTCATGTAGCCTTCTTCAATTGTAGAAAGAGTTGCTTTTTCAAGTTTCTTTGCAAAGTCTACAAGATCCTGTGTTCCGTCGAGTTCGCCGCGTTTTGCAAGGGCGCCTGTCCAGGCAAAAATTGTAGCTACAGGGTTTGTAGATGTTTTTTCGCCCTTAAGATAGCGGTAATAGTGCTTCTGAACTGTTCCGTGGCTTGCTTCGTATTCAAATTCACCGTTTGGAGAAACGAGTACGCTAGTCATCATGGCAAGGCTTCCGCATGCAGAAGCAATCATGTCGCTCATAACGTCGCCGTCGTAGTTTTTACATGCCCAGAGGAATCCGCCCTTAGACTTCATAACACGTGCTACAGCATCGTCAATCAATGTGTAGAAATATTCGATTCCGTTTGCTTCAAACTTAGCCTTGAATTCTTCGTCAAATACGCGCTGGAAAATTGCCTTGAAGTTTCCGTCATATGTTTTAGAAATTGTATCTTTTGTTCCAAGCCATACGCTGATTTTCTGGTCGAGCGCATAGTTAAAACAGCAGCGTGCAAAACTTTCGATAGAAGCATCAAGGTTGTGGATTCCCTGAATGATTCCAGGTCCTTTCATTACCTGGATTGTCTTGCGGATTTCCTTTCCATCTTCGCCAGTGAAAACAAGTTCAGCAGTTCCGGCGCAAGGAGTTTTGATTTCACAGTTTTTGTAAACATCGCCGTAACCGTGGCGGCCAAGAACGATTGGCTTTTCCCAGCTTGTAACGTTGCATTTGATGTTGTTTACAAAGATTGGAGCACGGAAAATTGTTCCGTCAAGTTCACCGCGCAAGATTCCGTTTGGCGAAGGAGTAAGTTTTTTGAGTTTATATTCTTCCATGCGGGCAGCGTTAGAAGTAATTGTTGCACATTTTACGCCAACACCAAGGCGTTTAATTGCAGCGGCTGCTTCGTATGTAATTTTGTCATCTGAATCGTCGCGGGCCTTAAGTCCCAAATCATAATATTCAGTCTTTAAATCAACATAAGGCAAAAGGAGTTCGTCCTTGATTACCTTCCATAAAACACGAGTCATTTCATCGCCGTCAAGTTCGGCGATAGCGTTTTTCATCTGTATCTTTGCCATAATGCGGAAAGTATAGCAAAAAACAAAAAATTATTCATCTTTCAAAACAATTTCTTTTGCATTAAAATCGTTTCATCAAATTAATTAAAAAGGATATTTACATGAAGAAAGTTTACCGGCATTTCATCACAGCTTTAGTTTTTGCTCTAATTTCTGCTTCTCCGCTCTGTACTCCGCTCAGCGCAGAAGAAATCGTCATCAAATCAGAACCTACTGTTTTTCATCCGGTTGAATACTGCAGCTTTGAAAAAATCAAAACAAGCCTTACATCCGATGAATTTGCACAGGATTTGGAAAGCCTTACTTATCTTCTTACAAACGGATATTCCGGTTACGAAGAAATGGTTGAAAAAGGTTTTAATTCCCAAACATTTACTGAAACAGTATCGAAAAAGTTTGCTGGCCGGACAGAAATCAATTCCCGCGACTTTTATTTTGCACTCGTAGAAAATTTAAAGCCTTACATAAATGATTCGCACTTCTTTATTACGCATTTTACAGACGGACACTGTTTTTCTACACGACGCTTTGTACGCTGGTCTGACGTTTACGTTCAGAAAAAGGGAGATAAATACACCGTAACAGAAGATGAATCCTGTTCCGTAAAAAAAGGTAACAAATACACAGGCGGAGAGGAAAATCTTTTTTATTATCCGGTAAAAGGACGCCAAACATATAGAATAGGG
>JBGVIP010000010.1:0-30231 GCA_045123335.1 Treponema sp. | reverse complement strand
ACAGCCAAACCCTTGGGACCTGCTCCAGCCCCAGGATGCGATGAGCCGACATCGAGGTGCCAAACTTTCCCGTCGATGTGAACTCTTGGGGAAAATCAGCCTGTTATCCCCGGAGTACCTTTTGTCCGTTAAGTGATGGCCCTTCCACTCGGTACCATCAGATCATTAAGACCTGCTTTCGCACCTGCTCGACATGTCTGTCTCGCAGTCAAGCCTCCTTGTGCCTTTACACTCGTACGATGATTTCCAACCACCGCGAGGAGACCTTCGCGCACCTCCGTTACTCTTTGGGAGGCGACCGCCCCAGTCAAACCGCCTGCCTAACATTGTCCCCGCCCCTGCTTCAAGGAGCGGGTTAGAAATCCTGTTCATCAAGGCTGGTATTTCACCGTCGTCTCTGCGCAACCTGACGGCCACGCTTCAATGACTCCCAGCTATCCTACACATGATAAATAGGATCCCAATATTAAGTTACGGTGAAGGTTCACGGGGTCTTTCCGTCTAATTATGAGTATCCGGCTTCTTTACCGGAATATAAATTTCACCGAGTCTCGCGTTGAGACAGTGCCCAGAATCGTTACACCATTCGTGCGGGTCGGAACTTACCCGACAAGGAATTTCGCTACCTTAGGACCGTTATAGTTACGGCCGCCGTTTACCGGGGCTTCGATTCATAGCTTCAGGTTACCCTTGACCACTCCTCTTAACCTTCCGGCACCGGGCAGGTGTCACCACCTATACGTCCCATTGCTGGTTCGCAGATGGCTGTGTTTTTGATAAACAGTCGCCTGGGCCTGCTTTCTGCCGCTCATTATCATTTCTAACATGAGCCACACTTCTTCCGAAGTTACGTGTGCATTTTGCCGAGTTCCTTAACGCGAGGTCGCTCGTGCGCCTTAGATTACTCATCCCACATACGTGTGTCCGTTTACGGTACGGTCTTGAATACCACACCTAGCCACTATTTCTCGGCACCCTGATTACATCCGCTTCAGTCTGACTTTCTCATTCCTCGCTGTCACGGCTCAGCTCGGAGCGTCATTTAACCCGCTCCTCAACACCTTACCGCTTTGACCGGAACAACCGTTCTCCGGCCGGATTTCACCTCATGCGTCATGGCATCGAAATATTCAAGGTTCTGGAGTATAAACCAGATTACCATCGCCTACGCCTTTCGGCCTGGACTTAGGCTCCGACTTACCCGGGGCAGATTGCCTTTACCCCGGAAACCTTATGTTTTCGGCGGACGGGGATCTCACCCGTCTTTTCGTTACTTATGCCTGCATTCTCTCTGCCATCTCCTCCAGCGCCCCTCACAGGTACGCCTTCATCGGTTA
The DNA here is from genome assembly GCA_045123335.1 of Treponema sp. Classification (GTDB taxonomy): domain Bacteria; phylum Spirochaetota; class Spirochaetia; order Treponematales; family Treponemataceae; genus Treponema_D. The sequence goes on along the minus strand of JBGVIP010000010.1, from coordinate 28,894 downwards.
ATGGTATGCTCCCCTACCACCTTACGCTTATGCGTAAGATCCGTAGCTTCGGTATAATGCTTAGCCCCGTTACATTGTCTGCGCAAAAATGCTCGACCAGTGAGCTGTTACGCACTCTTTTAAGGAATGGCTGCTTCTAAGCCAACCTCCTGGCTGTCTGTGCATCTTCACTTCATTTCACACTTAGCATTATTTCGGGACCTTAGCTGACGGTTTGGGCTGTTTCCCTTTCGACTATGAACCTTGGCGCACACAGTCTCACTCCCATACGTTGACTTACGGCATTCGGAGTTTGATTGATTTTGGTAGGCTTTGACACCCCCGCAATCATCCAGTGCTCTACCTCCGCAAGTTTTGTATGAGGCTGTCCCTAAAGGCATTTCGGGGAGAGCCAGCTATTTCCAGGTTTGTTTAGCCTTTCACTCCTTATCACAGGTCATCGCTACCTTTTTTAACAGATTACCGTTCGGCCCTCCAACAGGTGTTACCCTGCCTTCAGCCTGCCCATGATAAGATCACCTTGGCTTCGGGTCTGCGACATGCAACTTTTCGCCCTTATCAGACTCGCTTTCGCTCCGGCTCCGGAACTTCGATTCCTTAGCCTCGCTGCATACCGCAACTCGCAGGTTTATTCTACAAAAGACACGCCACTACCCTCGCGGGCTGTGACATCTTGTCAGTCTATGGTTTCAGGTTCTATTTCACTCCCTTTACCAGGGTTCTTTTCGCCTTTCCCTCACGGTACTTGTTCGCTATCGGTAGCTGTCTAGTATTTAGCCTTGGATCGTGGTCGACCCGGATTCCGACAGGGTTTCTCGTGCCCCGCCGTACTCAGGATACTGCTGGAGACTGATTCGTTTCGGATACGCGGCTTTCACGCTCTCTGACGCTCCTTCCCAGAAGCTTCTCCTACTCCTCAGTTTTTACAAACTCGTATCGCAGTCCTACAACCCCGCTTATGCGGTTTGGGCTCCTCCCCGTTCGCTCGCCGCTACTTAGGGAATCTCTTTTGATTTCTGTTCCCGGGTTACTTAGATGGTTCACTTCACCCAGTGTGACTTCCGTAGCCTATTTTATTCAGCTAATTCGGATACTAGTAAACTAGTGGGTTACCCCATTCGGTGATCTGCGGGTATAACGGATATGTGCTCCTTACCGCAGCTTTTCGCAGCTTATCACGACCTTCTTCGCCTTACAGCTCCTAGGCATCCGCCATAGACCTATATTCGCTTGACCATATTATTTATTCCGCACTTCATGCCCCGCTCTTACGCCTCTTTCTAAAGCCTTTCAATCAAGCCCGCTTTAGTTTTTTTCAGCTCGCGTGCACCATGTGCTCGTCTTCCGTCCTTAATTATGTTTCAAAGATCTATTTATATGGGACAGACAAGAGTTGAACTTGTGACCCCCGCCTTATCAGAGCGGTGCTCTAACCAACTGAGCTACTGTCCCGTTTGTTTGCTTGGCAAACCAGGGAAAGAAAGAAAGTGAACTTTTTAGTTCGTACCCTTGTGCGTACACATGCACTTATGTTCCTCTTCTCTTAGAAAAGGAGGTGATCCAGCCGCACCTTCCGGTACGACTACCTTGTTACGACTTCACCCCCCTCACGAAGCGTACCTTGGACAGCGTCCTCCTTGCGGTTAGACTGCCGGCTTCGGGTACCCCCCACTCGGATGGTGTGACGGGCGGTGTGTACAAGGCCCGGGAACGTATTCACCGCATCGTGCTGATATGCGATTACTAGCGATTCCAACTTCATGGAGTCGGGTTTCAGACTCCAATCCGAACTACGATTGATTTTCTGCGTTTTGCTCCGCCTCGCGGCCTCGCTTCACTCTGTATCAACCATTGTAGCACGTGTGTAGCCCTGGACATAAGGGCCATGATGACTTGACGTCATCCCCACCTTCCTCCGGTTTGTCACCGGCAGTTCCGCCAGAGTCCTCAGCATTACCTGCTAGTAACTGGCAGTAGGGGTTGCGCTCGTTGCGGGACTTAACCCAACACCTCACGGCACGAGCTGACGACAGCCATGCAGCACCTGTTCAGCGGCGTATTGCTACGCTTACATATCTCTATGTAATTCCACTGTATGTCAAACCCAGGTAAGGTTCCTCGCGTACCATCGAATTAAACCACATGCTCCACCGCTTGTGCGGGCCCCCGTCAATTCCTTTGAGTTTCACCCTTGCGGGCATACTCCCCAGGCGGTACACTTATCGCGTTTGCTTTGACACCCGGACTCATGTCCAGACATCTAGTGTACATCGTTGACTGTGCGGACTACCAGGGTATCTAATCCTGTTTGCTCCCCGCACCTTCGCACCTCAGCGTCAGTAATCTGCTGGTAGCCTGCCTTCGCCATTGGTGTTCTTCCAGATATCTACAGATTTCACCCCTACACCTGGAATTCCGGCTGCCCCTCAGTTACTCTAGTCGTGCAGTTCTCAACGCAGTGCCGGAGTTAAGCCCCGGCATTTCACACCAAGCTTGCACAACCGCCTACATGCCCTTTACGCCCAATAATTCCGAACAACGCTAGGGGCTTACGTGTTACCGCGGCTGCTGGCACGTAATTAGCCGCCCCTTATTCAAGTGCTACGGTCATCTTCTTACCATTTCCTGTAAGCTTTATTCATCACACTCAAAAGGATTTTACAACCTTCCGGCCTTCATCATCCACGCGGCGTCGCTCCGTCAGAGTTTCCTCCATTGCGGAATATTCTTAGCTGCTGCCTCCCGTAGGAGTCTGGGCCGTATCTCAGTCCCAATGTGTCCGTTCACCCTCTTAGGCCGGATAACTATCGTCGCCTTGGTGGGCCGTTACCTCACCAACTAGCTAATAGTACGCGGGCCGTTCCTTCGGCGCGGCCGGAGCCGCTTTCCTCTCAAATCTTTCTACTTGAGGTCTTATTCGGTATTACCCGGTATTTCTACCGGCTATCCCCAACCAAAGGGTACGTCACCCACGCGTTACTCACCAGTCCGCCGCTCTAGGGAAATAGCAAGCTACTTCCTTACCGCTCGACTTGCATGCTTAAGACGCGCCGCCAGCGTTCGTTCTGAGCCAGGATCAAACTCTCCATGATTATTTCTAAAGCCCGAAGGCTTAAGATTTCTTCATTAAAGTTCGACCTTAGCTTTTCTTATTCATAAAGAATTGCTGGCAGTTTATTCATTTTTCAATTCAAAACTACCGTAGGTCTGTTTATTTCTAGTCGCCGTCCTATTGCTCAGGACCACGACCTGTACGAACCTTATTTTGTTCTGTCTTTCTTTCCTTCCCTGATATGTCAAACAACTTTTGTTTTTGTGTCACACTGTCGTGCGACGGTGAAAATGAATATATAACTTTGTACGTTTTGTGTCAACACTGAATTTCATTTTTTTTATATTTTTTTATTTTTTTTAGCATGTAAAAATTTGAAATAGCGGTCATTTCGACAGGCTCAATAACCGAAAGGACAACATCAATGACCGCAAAAAAAAGCCGCTGGATACTGAAAAGGCATAACAGCGACTTTTATAGATAAAAATGTGTATCACTGCTTTTATTCTATTATTGTATATTCGTACACATTATTGCCTTCAAATTCGGGAATATTTGATGCGGTGGCGTATGGAATTGTAATTGTTCCCAGGCAGGTGTCTTTATATGTAAGTTTATACATAGCCGCATATTCTGTTTCAGATTTTTTCGAGGGAAATTTCATCGTTTGTTTCTGTATAAACATAACTGGATTCACTGTCCAGTTTTACTCTAATTTTTGAAACATAAATTTTAGAATCTGTAATTGAAGAAACATAAAAACCAAGATTATAACTTTCATCTTCTGGCACTAATGCAGCAATACTATACAAGAATTGTCTGCCGTAGTTAAAATCATATGTATCAACTCCGTTATTACTGACAGTCAGATAACTTCTACAAAATGAAGAACAAAAATCCGAAAGCTTCGTGCCTTTTGGATAAAATTCATCGTCACTCTTTTCTGTAAGTGACGTACCGGAAAAACGATACGCATAGCACACAATTCTAGCCAAATACATAGCGTCAGATTTAGTCTTTTCCTGATTGTACAGTTCAATTATTTCTGCAGAAACAGGAGTTTCTCCCGTTTGATCCGTATATCCATATGATTTAAACGTACTTACACGATCATCTTTTACACATGCTTCTATATAATTTTCATCCGCCAAATCATACAGTATGGAAAAATATTTCCTCATTGCATCAACAAATTCTTCATCATTAGAATACGGTCCATCGCAAACCATTTCTACAGGTTCCTTATAACCAGTTCTGTTTATATACATCCTTGTTTTTGTCACACCTTTCACATAGATACGTTTTGTAACCGAGTTATAAGAATAAGCCGATTCTCCTGCAAAAATAAGTGTATAAGGCGAACTTTTGCTATCTCCGTCCCTTTTATATGATAAAACAAATTTAACAGTATTATCAGAAAAAACATCTATACCATTTTCTTCAAAAAGCCTTTTAAAAGTTTTGCCGGCAAATTCATTTACACCGACACTTGGCGGAAGCCCATAGTTGTTAGAATCTGATTTTAAAGAAAGAGCTGCAAGAACAGCAGAATCATTGCCAGATAAATCTGAACATCCGGCAAAAACCGCAGCAAGCAAAACTGCCACTGCAATAAAAATTGTTTTTTTCATTTTTAAATCTCCTTTAAATTGACTCTACCCCCCCCCGGACTTTTGTGTCAATGGAGATAAAGGGAGTATGTTATACAATGTAATTTACTTCGTGCTCTTACGAGTCGACAGGCTCAACCAGCCTGGCCCCGGCATGGAAGGGGGCGCGACCGGAGGGAGCGGCGTGCGAACAGATGTGAGCACCGACCGTGAGGGTAGCCCTGGAACGCCGGTTGCGAAAAAAATGGCCTGAGAAATTTAAAAAATAAAAAAATCAAAATCTTTAAAAAAACGGGGGTATTTTTGCGAGGACGGGTTCTATCATCAACCTGTGCAAAAAGACGCGTTAAAACGAATCCTAGAGCGAGTTAATTTTCTAATATATTTTCTAATATCTCTCATTAGTTATTATATAAGCGTAATTATTATATTTATTATTATTCTATTTCTAATATTAGTTTTATTCGTATGTTTTTTATATGTATATTTCTATATTATTTTATAATATTAGTAATATTCTTATTGTTTTTATACGATAATTTGTATATAATATAATTATAATACATCTAATAATTTTTATTAGAAACGGAGTAATTAATGAAGACGATTTCAGTAGCACTGCAAAAAGGCGGAGTTGGAAAAACTACTATTTCTGTGTCCCTTGCGGCAGAACTTGCAAAAACAAGCAGGGTTTGTCTGGTAGATGCCGACCCTCAGGGGAATGCTTCTGCAAGCCTTATTTCCAGCCTTTCGCACGAACTTTCGGATATATTGAACGGCAAATGCTATGTTCACGAAGCAATTGTAGAAACAGCGGTTCCGGGCCTGAGCATAATTCCTACAGCAGGAAGAAATGAATCCGGTGAAAATGAACTGCGCCTTTACCGCTCTACACTGGCAACAAAAGAAATGTTTGCAATCTGCGACCTTACTGATGAAATTGCAAAACTGGGATTTGACTACTGTATTTTTGATACATGCCCGGCTTTTGACAATTTTGAAGAAAACATTTTTCAGGCAACAGATGAAGCCATTGCAGTTGTACAGGCAGATAAATTTTCACAGGACGGACTTGAAGATTTTATAAACAACCTTAAGGAATTCAGAAAGCACCGCCGCTCTGAAAAAACCGAACTTAAGACAATCGTAATTAACAACGTAAACCATTCATACAAACTTGCAAACAACATCCTTAAAGTTTACAACGAAACAAACGCATTCAGAATTGTAGAAATTCCGCAGGATCAGGCGTTTAAGATTTCTCAAATGAAAAAAATGCCTATTCAGTATGTAAGCGAAAAGAAAGAAACTAAAGAAGCAGTTGCCCAGCTGGCAGCACTGATGAAATAGGGGAGGGGAAAATGTCTCTGATAAAATCCACTAGCGACAGGTCGTTTGAAGAACTTACCAATCAGATTAAAAACAACACTGCAATGCCAATTACAAAAGAAAGCTCTGTTCGGGATTCTGAAGTAAAAATCAGGGAAACTGTAAAATCTGCTGAACAGGTAAATTCAGAAAGCGCTGCAGATTCTGGATCAAAACCAAAAAGCCGCTATTCTGATACAGTAAACTTGAATCTTCCTGTCGGAAAAAGAAACGAAATAAAGGAATTTTTTAATACCTACCATCTTTCTATGACACAGGGAATTCTTTTTGCAATCAATTATTTGAAAGAAGACGTAAAATCCGGCAAGGTGGAAATTTCAAAGCTGGGCGTTGAGCGCAAACAGTAAAAAAATGAATTACAGAGACCGGGCGTATGAATCAGAAATTATGATTCAGGAATTTGAAGAAGTTTCTGATTCGTCCTGGTTTTCTGAGTTTTCCTGATTTTCCAGTTCTTTTTGAAGGCGGATAATTGCATTGAGTTCCGGGGAAAGACCAAAAAGATTAGGATTGTCCTTTTCTTCTTTAAGGATTTCTGCATAGCGAACCGGGTTTGCAGCAATTATCTCTATTGCCTGTTTCATAGAATCCGCATCATTAGATTCAGCGTTGTCTGCGGACTTTGATTCCAGTGCAAGATTACTCATATCCTGAAGCTTAGAAATCTTAGTTGCATCGATACAGTCAAAATGGAATCCTATAATCTTTCGGCCTTTTTTGATTGGAACGCATACAATCTGGATTCCAAGATTTTTTTCATTCAATTCTTTTAAAGGCAAATCGATTACAATATTCTTAAACGGACCGATTTTCTGATATTCGTTGTCCTGAATGTCAAAAAGTTTGCGGAGTTCTTCTACAGAATATTCAAAAAACCATGAATTTTTTACGTTTCCTTTTTTGCCTTTAAATCCTTTGTAAGAAAGGGCAATAAGATAGAATCGCAGGGCATAGAAAGATTTTAATTTTCCAAGATCATTGACTTCAAAAAGTGAAAAACCGATTTCCTTTAAAGTGTTTAGGAAAACACACATGTCGTCGGTAAATTTAAATGTAAACGTTGTTTCGGTAAAAACACATTTAGCAGACTGAAAAACGTTGGCAACCTCATATTCTTTTTCGTTGTCTTCAAGAATGATTTTCATGTCTACAATTTCGTTTGCAGATTCTTTTATAAGCATTCTTGTTTTGTTGCCGTCTTTTAAATTTAAGTCGTTAAAAAAATCAGAAAAAGAAAAGGATACAGCTTTGTTTTCTTCCGGGGATGAAAGATATTTGAAAATAGAGTAAAAATAGATGCGCTGCGTTGTTGCAGAACATTTGTAACTGGCTCTAAGAAAATTATTAGGAATTTTCAGAATACTTTGATTTTGGAGACCCCTTAAAACCAGACCCTTTTTTTTCATAAAGTAAAATCCTTTTTTATTTTTTATATTTTAAATTTTACGCGCTTTTAAAACCTTTTAGGGTAAGAAAATAGGTGCGGAACGTGTTATAAAAGTCCAAGTACAGATTATAAGAGTCCACAAAAGGATTATAACAGTCCAATTTCCGGTTATAAAAGTCCAACTGAATAATATTATACGTTAAAGATTATAAAAATCCAAGGTTAAATTATAAAAGTCCACGAATTTTTTGTGATTTGCAGTCAACATATGGGATTTTTTCTGGTTTGGAGCAAATTAAAACAATGAAGTATTATAAATGTCCAAAGTTTGGCGATTGTGCAATTCTTTACTGCGGCAGGCAATGGAGATTTATTGATGAGCGGTTTCCGAAAAGATTATAAAAGTCCATGAAAAAATGATATATGGACTGAAAGATTATAAAAGTCCGTATATTTTTTTATGATTAGAGAAGCAGAAGAGAAGGTTGTTTTTTAAAGATTATAAGAGTCCATAAGTATTATAAAAGTCCAGAAATTTGTATGAATTTTCAGACAGTGAATTAACCGCTCTAGGTATGTAAAGATTATAAAAGTCCACGAAAGATTATAAATACCCATAAGAAGTAGACAGAATTTAAGAGAATTCTGTCTACAAAACAGGAATTTTATGTGGACTTTTATAATATTTATGTCCTTATATGGAGTTTTTAAAGATTATAAGAGTCCATGGTTTGATTATAAAAGTCCATGAATTGGCGGCAAAAAAAGGGGGACGAAGTATTATAAAAGTCCATGAGATGCATTTAGCTGTAATTACGTGATTTTATATAATTGAAAAAAATAACGACAATGATTAGTGCAAATACATTGTAAATAAAAATTCATAAAAGATGTGCTCCCAGTCGCAAAGCGAAATTGTTTTGAAATTTTAATGTAGTTGCCCCAAGTTATCGTAACTCGAAATTACGGCTACCTGCTTTTTTGCGAGGGATTCCATGGCTGGATTTTTTTGCCTTTTTTTGTTACGAGGAAGGCTTTTTCGGCATAGGATGCCAGAGGGGCGTCTGTTAGTGAGTCGGAATAGAATTCTTCAATTTTTTGTTCCGGGAAGTAGTCGCTGATTACGAGGTATTTTACTTTTTCTTTGCCGTAGCAGCAGCGGCCGGAAACTTTTCCTGTGTGTTTGTCTATCTGGCTTCCAATCAGTTTTATGCCAAGGCGGTCGGTCAGCGGTTTTAGAAGAAATTCTGGGGATGCGGAAATTATGAGGTCTGTTTCTTTTTTTTGGGCAAGATACCATCTGGCAATTTTATGTTCGTTTTTATTCCAGAAAAGTTCGATTTCTTTGTCGATGTCGGGGATTTCGCGGACGAAGCTGGAAAGCTGTTCGACTGCCTGTGTGACGGTGATTTTTTTGAAGAGGAATAAAATTGCGGCAAGCAGGGTTTTTGGACAATACGATATTAAGAGCCTTGGATATTTGAATATGCAGTACAAGGTGAACTGCGTGAGGCTGTCGGGATAAAAAATAGTTTTATCAAAATCGTATACGTTCACAATGGAATTATAGCACGCAAAAGTAAAATTTAACAGAAATTACATTGCTTGAATGCCGGAGGATGATTTGCAGTTCAGGTGATTTCGAGAGCCTCAATCACCGTTACATACTCCTTTGCGGAGGAATTTCGCCTGATAAAAAATAATAAAAGGGGATTTGAGGGGTTCATTTGCTTTATGGGGGGTTTGAGTTTATAATTATAGGAAATAAGCTTTGAAAATATTGGGGGTTTTATGACTGTTACATTGCAGAATTCTAAATTAAAGGTTGTTGTTAATTCAAAAGGTGCAGAAATAAATTCCTTTACTAAGGCTGACGGGAAGAACATTATTTGGAACGGAAGTCCAGATATATGGAAGTTTCATGCGCCGGTGCTGTTTCCTCATTGTGGGAAGACTAAGGATGGTTTTGTAATTATTGACGACATGAAGTATCCGCTTAAGAGTAACGGTTTTGCACGAGACCTTGAATTTAAGCTTGTTGAGCAGACGGATTGTTCTGTTAAATTTGAATTGACTGAAAATGAATATACGTTGGAAAGGTTTCCGTACAGATTCAGGCTTAGCGTAAAATATGTATTAATGGAAGATAAACTTGAATTTACTACTACTGTGAAAAATACTGGTTCTGAGCCGTTTATGTTCAGCGCTGGAAGTCATAGTGCATTTGCGATTGACGATGGCGTAGAAAATTATCAGATTGAATTTGAAAATAAGAAGCCGCTTAGAAATGTTGTATGCTGCGAAAACGGGCTGCTTGCGGAGGATGCTGAAGGTAATTGTCCTTATGTGAGGGATTACGGTGAAGCTGAGCCTGGAATTATTCCGGTTACGGCGGCGGGTTTTGGCAACGGGCATCTTTTTACGGAAACTGATTCTGCGTGGGTTGGGCTTCGCAATAAGAAAGACGGTTCAATCATAAAGGTAAATACAAAGGATTATCCTTATGTGATGATATGGCAGAATGCGGGGGAACCTAATTTTGTTTGTATTGAGCCTTGGTATGGTATGCCGGATGCTGACAATACTGATCATCAGTGGGTGAAGAAGCCGGGCTTGGTGAAGCTGGATGTAGGGAAGAAATTTTCTACTGACCAGAGCATAAGCGTTTAAGTTTATGCTCTGGCGACGCGGTTAGAATCTTTCCAGCCAGGTTATCATGCTGTCTTCTAGGGGCTGTTTGGCGCAAACTATGTATTTATAGCCGTCGTCTCTTGTGATTTCCTTGAATGTGTACTCTTTGCTGAAGAATTTTTTTCCGCCTATTAAGTCCATCATGTTGGTGTCGGAGGCTTTTGCGTAGCATTCCATTTTTGTCCAGTTCGCGGTTTCTTCGGTTGTATCTTTTGTGATGAATTCAACGTCGCAGCCGATTGGAAGGTCGGAGATTGAACACATTACGCGCTCTTCGGAATGGGAAAGGCTAAAGTGGATTTCCGGGTGTCCTTTGAAGCACGGGCGGCCGTTGTCCTGATGGTAGAGTTCAAGGGAATTTTCGTCTATTCCGGCTTCTTTTAGTGCCCTTGTAAGCAGCAGGCCGACTCCAAGGGAAAGGCGCTTGTCCTTTGCTTCTTTATAGGAGTCGATTTTTTTCTGGCGGTATTTTGGTACGGTTTTATACAGGGCAGCGAAAGTTTCTGCATCTTCCAGCGTTTTTGTAGAAGCAATGTAAATACGTGTTTCCATAAGCATCTCCTATAAAAAGAATAAAGTTTGATATTGAGTTAGCACGAAAACTGAATGAGCAGCTTTTGTGACAGCCTTAATTTTGTAAAATTATAAGCCATAAAATGAGATTGCGCACTTTTTTTTTATCTTTTTGTGAAATATTGTAGTTTGGGATTTTTAGTCTGTGTTTTCTGAGGTGTTTGTACTGTCTGCGGTTCTAGCGGGTTTTGTGAATTTGAACCAGGGCGGGCATTTGTAGTCTATGTACCAGCCGCCGTTATAAAAGCCGTTTTGGTCTACTGTGGGAACGACAAATATTACTTTTGTGGGATTTTGCGTGTCGTAGGAAAAAACGTTTGATTCCCATGTGTCATTTTGCGGGTAGCTGTAGGGGTACTGGCTTTCTTTTGGGGTGTAAAAAGAAAAGTTGTATTTTCCGGGCTTTATGTTCAGGTGCATTGCCATGCCGCCGGAAAGAAATAGTTTTTTTCTGTAAGGGTATTTTTTTCCGGGAATAGAGACCCATTTATAAGTTGCTTTTACGGCGGATTCTGTAACGTTATTTCCGTTCTGATCTTTTATTATTAGAAAACATCTTACATCATTTATGGAGCCGCCGTTTTCCGGTCTGTAAATGATTAGTTCCCAGGGATTGTGATGGATGTCCTGTGAAAATGCGGATGAAAGGAATGCGCAGAAGATGACAGGCAAAATGATTTTTTTGAAGGAAGTCATAAGGTCTCCCGGGAAGTGATGTTTTTGGGTATATGCAGTTTATGCGAAACCTAAGTACTTAGGCTTGTGCAAAGCGGAACTTTAGGCGGCGTAAACAGCGGCTAATATATTTTACAGCAAAACCGGCGGGGGAGAGCGGAAAAATGCAAAAAAACATAAATTTTCTGCTTTTTTTTGAAGGGAAGAATTTTAAGTGTCATTCGTTGGCATTGTGATATGATACACTTTTTTCAGAATGGAGAGAAATTCTGGAGGTGCTTATGCTTTCTGTTGTTGTTTTTGTTATTGTTGTTTCAGTTGTTGGTCTTACCATAAGATACGACATGAAGAAAAAACGCTACAACTGGCAGTAAAATGGTTTTGATTCGCTGGTTCAGGATTTCTGGATGTCTCCTGAGCTTTGCGGGCTTTTAATGATTGTTCCATTAAAGATTTTTTTAAGAAGATGAATTTGGATCGGGAAATTTTTTATTCCGGAAATCAGTTTGTATTCGTCTGGAGAATAAGTTGTTCCGTCATGACAGTAAATCCATCCTGTAGAGGAATTTAAGGCAATTTTTTGCTTTAGGAGTTCTGAAAATTTGTAGTTCCATACAGGCGGCTGTTCCATAGAATTCATTATAGCATGAATGCGGGGAAAGTTTGCAAGAGTTTGTTCTATTATCTCTGCAGCAAAAAAAAGGCGTTCCGAAACTTGCTTCGGAACGCCCACAAAATATATGGAATATACTAAGTGCTTTGCTTACATCTTATTTTTCGGTTTTTAGGGGAAAGACTTTAGTTTTTAATATGTTTTTTTAATTTCTGATTGAAAAAAAGATTGGAAAATTTAATAATGGACGATATCATGGGACAGAAAGAATCGGTTACAAAGAAAAAAATTCTGGAAGTTGCGACTACAGAATTTATGGCAAATGGATTTCAAAAGGCTTCGTTAAGAGAAATTGTTCGCAAGGCTGGTGTTACAACCGGTGCATTTTATGGCTATTATGATTCAAAGGAAGCCGTTTTTGATGCTCTTGTAAAGGAACATGCGGATAATTTTATTGCGCTATACAAAAAGTTTTTAGCAGATTTTGAAAATCTTCCTGCCGAAAAACAGGCTTCAAGCATTGGACTGTATTCTTCTGAAAGTATTGTATCAATGTACAATTATGCCTATGAAAACATTCAGTCATTCAGGCTTATAATTAAGTGTTCGGCCGGCACCAGATATGAGCATTTTATTCATGATTTTGCTGCCTCTGAAATTAAATCTACACGTAATTTTTATAATGTTTTACAAAAACAGGGAAAGAATCCTTCTGAGATGAGTCCGTTTACTAAAAAAGTAGTTATAAACGGTATGTTTGCTTCTTTTTTTGAACTTTTGATGAATGATGTTTCGCAGGAAGAAGGCGTAAAGTACGTTAAGGAACTTTATAGTTTTTATGAAGCCGGCTGCAGAAGGTTTTTGCACTACTAAGACTGGTTATTACTGGTTTGCGGAACTGACGTATTATATCAATGTCGGTAACATAACGGTAGTTTCGAGAGTCTCAACCTCCGTTATGTCATTAGTATTGAGTATTGTATAGGTCTGCTCTTTTAGTTAGAATATTCATAATATGAACAGTGATGTAAAGATACTGCAGAATATTGCAGATACCTTGAAAGAAGAACCGCTTGCCAGTCAGCGCGTGCTTGCGGAAAATGCCGGTATTTCTATTGGTCTGATGAATGCAATTCTTAAAAGATTTGTAGAGCGCGGCTGGATTATGCTTACGAATGTAAACTTAAGGAAACTTTCTTATGCTGTTACTCCGGCCGGCATTTCTGAACTTTCTTTGCGAAGTCAGAAATTTGCGAAGCGTACTTTTGAAATGGCAAACAGATACAATGAGTCTTTGTGCAAAGCTGTTGAAGATGCAAAAAATCAGGGTAAAACAAAGGTTGTTCTTTACGGAAACAGTTATATTAAATTCTTGCTTGTTTATGCGTGCCAGACTTTGGGCGTTGGGTTTGTAGAAAAAAGTTTGGATGATTCTATTGAAAACGATGCTTTTTGTATTGTCGGCGAGCTTAATGAAGACAGTGATATTGAACGGTTAAAATCTATGGGCTGCGTAAGCCTTATTGATTTTCTGAAAAAGTAGGGAATCATGGAATATTACTGTATAATGGTGCTTACGGGCGAAGAAAAGTCCTTTAAGGCGCTGGCAACTGATTCCCTGAAAGAATTTTTTCCAAGCGTGCGCTTTTATTTTTTTGAAAGAAAACTGTTTAATGCGCGACGCGGCTGGTTTAATGCTCCGCTTTTTCCAAGTTATTTGTTTTTTTCGATTGATGAAATGTCTGCAGATTTTTTTGAAAAACTGCGAAAGATAAAGGGTTTTTGCCGCATTTTGCCGGATAATCAGCGTCCGGTGCAGATAAAGGGAGCCTCTCTTGAAGAACTAAAACTTTTTATGCAGAACGGTGAGCTTTGGGGAGTTTCTACAGTTCGTTTTCTGCCTGGTCAGAAGATTAAGGCTGTTTCCGGTCCGCTTGTTGGTTTTGAAGGCAATGTTGTTATGGTGAACAAAAAGCGCAGGCAGATTACCGTTCAGTCAAATGTAACCGGAAGTCCTATAAAATTTGACCTTAAATATGAAGAGGCGGAAAAAGCGGAGGAGACTTTCAAGATAAGTTCAAAAGTGTGAGAGGAATGAAGGCGAAAGCCGGAACCACGGAAAGCCCGGCTGGCTGCGATAGCAGACAGAAACGCCCAGATTATAGTAGGTTCTACCATCCCATTGCAAGAAGCAATTTCCGTCAATTCTAACGCTTAAACTGTAAAGCCTTTTACCATTTCGATTACGCTGGCGGCGGAATCTAGGTTTAGCTGGCTGGCATCGACGGCGGTCTGGGCGGTGTCTTTCATTTCTGAGATTGAAGCGGAAACGTTGTTTGAGCGTTCGTGGGTTGCGACGGCGATCTTTTTGAGTTCTTCTATGTTCTGGAAGAGGCTGGAGCTTTCAGTTTTCATTTCGCCGGAAGCTTTTGTGATTGCGGCTGTTGTTGTGTTAACGGTTTTTACGGTGTTAAGAATGTCGCCGACGGCAAGCATTTCTTCTTCCATTCCGCTTTGAACTTCCTGCATGTGTTTGTTCATGTTAAGAATCTGGGATTCTACGCTGGAGAATGATTTTGCGGAATTATTTGAAGAAAGGACGATTTCGTCTATTGATTCGGTGATTCCTTCCAGGAGATTTTTAATTTCGCCGGACTGTTTTGAAGATGTTTCTGCGAGTTTGCGGATTTCGTCGGCAACTACGCCAAAGCCTTTTCCGGCTTCTCCGGCATGTGCGGCTTCTATGGCGGCGTTCATGGCAAGAAGGTTTGTTTGGGCGGCGATTGAAGCAATTGCCTGGTTTGCCATGTTAAGGTTTTTGGACTGTTCTGAGATTTGTGAAACCTGTTTTGCAACTTTTTCCTGGTTTGATTTGCCGGTTTCTGTTTCGTTTACAAGGACGCCGTATTCTGCGGTGATTTTTTTAACACTTTTTGTAACGGATTCTATGTTTGAAGAAATTTCTTCGATTGCGCTTGAAGACTGCTGGATTGCGTTCTGCTGTTCTGTCATTCTTGTGCCGAGTCCGGAAATCTGGCTGTCTACGCGGCCTACGCTGTCTGCGACTTCTGAAATTTTTGAAGTCTGAAGGTTAATTTCTTCTGCAATTGTGTTTACGTTTGCAACTGTAAGGTCAATCTGGCCGATGTGGGAATTCATTTTTTCGTAGAGCTGGTTTCCGGTTGTGTGGAGTACGTCGCTCTGTTCCTGAAGGTTTCTGATAAGGTTTGCGAGGCTGCTGATTACGTTGTTGCAGCTTTTTGCGAGGTTTTTTAGTTCAAGTCCGCCGGTTTCCTGAATTCTTGTTGTAAGGTCGGCTTTTCCGGCTGCGATTTCTTCCATCTGGTCGGAAATTTTACTCATTGAATTGAACATGTAGTTTGAGAAAATCCAGATTGTTGTGCCTGCAACTACGATGAGGATGATTGAAATTATTATGATTTTAAGGATTTCTTCCTGAATTCTGTAAACGATTTCGCCTGCGCCAAAATCGCAGCCAATCATTCCGACTACTTTGCCTTTTGAATTTCGGATTCCGAGGTATGAACTGATTGTCCAGCCCCATTTTTCCTGTTTTTCGAATTTTGAATGTGTTAATTCGCCTGTGTGAAGGGCTTTTAACGGTGCTTCGCCCCAGGATTCAAGGTCTTCTGTATCGCCGCAGGCAGAAAAATTATCTTCGTCGCTAGGATCGCAGCTTCCGTCTATTACGTACTGATATTCGTTGTTGATTTTTGAAAGTGTGTACAGAAAGCGGCAGCCTGTTGCCTGTTTAAGGTCGAGCATCCAGAGGCGTAAGGTGTCGTAGTATTCGTCGTCCGGATCCATGGATTTTGTGAACTGTTCAAATTCGTCGCCGTTTATATGGTTTGCAACTTTTTGAACGATTGGGTCGCCCTGTGAAGCGGCAAATGATAAGGCTGTTTTTACAAGCTGGTTTGATGCAATTAAAGTTACGATTCCTAATGAAAGAAGGATGAAAATCCCTGAAATGAAGATAAAGCGGGTTTTAAGAGAGTTTAACATTGAAATTTGTTCTCCTGAAGTAGCTGATAAATGTCACTCATGTAAAGATTATAACACAGAAAAAAGAGATGTGTAAAAATTCGGTTAGATTTTACATTTTGGGAAAATTGGGAAAACGCATGTGTGTATGGACAAGCGATAGGAGTACCTGCCGGAGGCAGTCCCGAACGAAGAGAGGGATGAGCCGCGGTTAGACGGCGAAGTACGGATAGCGCGGTTTTTGCGGAGCAAAAATGGCCCCTTAAAATAATTGTTACTTAAATTCAGATGAGTTGTTTTATATATGAAAACAGATGAGATGAAAATCCTCTGCTTTGGAGGTAGTTATGAAAAAAATTCTTTCTTTGGTAATGCTTGCAGGATGCAGCACTTTGGGATTTGGTCAGGAAAAACCGGATGCAATTGTTTCTAATCCGGACAAAATGGGATGGATGCAGGGATTTCCACCGGCTCCGGAAAAAACTTTGAAGGCTTCGGACGGTTCTTTTTTTGAGTTTCCTAATTTAAGGTACAGTGTAAATCATATGCAGGAATTCTTTCCGACACGTACGGTTCCTGCTTCGGAAGACAACAGGTATTCTGTCAAAACTAAGCTTGATAAAAACATTGATTCGATTGAGTTTACGCCGTGGAATTCTGATAAAAAAATGACTTTTAAGGATTCTTTGGCTGCGAATTATACTGACGGCATTATTATTATGCATAAGGGAAAAATTGTTTATGAGCAGTATCCGGCAGGTCTTAAACCGGACGGAAGGCATTCGGCTATGTCTGTGAGCAAGTCTTTTTGCGGAACGGTTGCTGCGATTCTGGTTGCGGAAGGAAAGCTGGATCCTTCTAAGAAGGTAACTGATTACATTCCGGAGCTTAAGGGGTCGGGTTACGAGGATGCGACTGTGCGTCAGGTTATGGATATGACGACGGCCATGCAGTACAGCGAGGATTACAATAATCCTAAGGCTGAGGTTTGGGCTTATTCTGCGGCGGGTAATGTGTTCAGGCCGAAGGATTATAAAGGTCCGCAAAATTACTATGAGTACCTTAAGACTGTTAAAAAGATTGAGGGCCAGGAGCATGGGGAAGCATTCGGATATAAGACGATTAATACTGAGCTTTTAGGCTGGATTGTTTCCAGGGTAACAGGAAAGGGACTGGCTGAACTGGTTTCTGAGAAAATCTGGAAGCCGCTTGGTGCGCATTACGACGCTTATTACCAGCTGGATCCTTCTGGGGTTGCGTTTGCTGGCGGCGGTTTGAGCCTGAATCTTAGGGATATGGCTATGTTTGGGGAAATGCTTAGGAACGGAGGCAAACTGAATGGCCGCCAGATTATTCCTGAAGCAGCGGCTAAGGACATTGCGACCGGCGGATGCAACTTGAAGGCGCAGGAGGCGTTTGCTAGGAGCGACTATCCTATGCTGAAGGGTTGGAGCTACAGGAACATGTGGTGGATTACAAATAATTCGCACGGCGCTTACATGGCGCGAGGGGTTCACGGTCAGGCAATTTACATTGATCCTAAGGCAGAAATGGTAATTGTAAGGTTTGCTTCGAACTATCTGGCTTCTAATAAGTATATTGATCCGCTTTCGATTCCGGCATATGAGGCTGTTGCGGATTATCTGATGCGAAAGTAGAGGTTAGTGTATTCATAAGTAAAGAAACCTCCCGGGTTTTTAAGACCCGGGAATTTTTTTCAAAGAAATATAGTTGACAAAATTATATTGTATACAATATAGTGTAATCAAATAGAAGTAAGGCATCTTGGGGTTTATGGAGGTACTATGACAATTTATGATTACACAGTTTCTAGACGTGACGGTTCGGATTTTTCTCTTGGTGAACTTAAGGGAAAAGTTATTCTTATTGTAAATACTGCTACAGGATGCGGATTTACTCCTCAGTATAAGGGGCTGGAAGAGCTTTATCAGAAGTATCATGAAAAGGGGCTTGAGATTCTTGATTTTCCGTGCGACCAGTTCGGGCACCAGGCTCCGGGTGAAGATGATGAAATTCATGAATTCTGTACAATGAAGTATCACACTAGTTTTGATCAGTTTAAGAAGATTGAAGTAAACGGCGAAAATGCAATTCCTCTCTTTGGATTTCTTAAGTCCAAGCAGGGATTTAAAGGTTTTACCGGCATAAAGGGCGCTGTTATGAAATCTGTGGTTGCAAAAATTGATCTGGATTATAAAAATAATCCTGACATCAAGTGGAACTTTACAAAATTCCTTGTAGACAAAGACGGAAACGTTGTTGAACGCTTTGAATCTACTGTTGAGCCAAAGACAATTGATGACTGCATTGCAGGTCTTCTGTAATTTTTTGGGCGGCTGCGGTTCTGTCTGCGGCTGCCTTGTCCAGTTTTTAGCACTTTTTGTGTAGTGCATGTTTTTATGGGAGAACAATTTATGAAATATGACGTAATTATAGTTGGTGCGGGTCCGGGAGGAATTTCTGCGGCGCTTTATGCTGGAAGGGCAAATCTTAAGGTTCTTGTTCTTTATTATGGCGAAAGTCAGCTGGAAAAAGCTCATAAGATTGATAATTACTACGGATTTGAAGAAGGAATTTCGGGTTCGCAGTTATATAAAAACGGCATTAAGCAGGCAGAAAACCTGGGAATTGATGTAGTTAATTCTGAGGTAATGAATATTGAAGCTGTTTCCATGGATTCTTTTCCGCTGTATGGGGTAAAGACAACTTCGGAAGAATATACGGCTCCGGTTGTAGTCCTTGCAACAGGCAATAAAAAGCTCAGGCCGAATGTTGCTGGAATTGCAGAATTGGAAGGAAAAGGAGTAAGCTACTGTGCGGTTTGTGACGGATTTTTTTACCGCCGCAAAAAGGTCTGCGTTATTGGTGACAAACGCTATGCCCTGCAGGAGGCGCTTCATCTGGCAAATATTGCAGAAAGCGTAACGATTCTTACTAACGGAAGCGATGCAGTGATAAAGTCTCTTCTAGAAGAGGAACGTGCCCGCATTTCTGAAGAAGTGGCTGCAAAAATTGCTGTAGATTCCAGAAAGATTACTGGGATTCTAGGGGAACAGAAGGTAAGCGGAGTAGCTTTTTCTGAAGGCGAAAATCTGGAAGCAGACGGAGTTTTTGTTGCTCTTGGAGAAGCCGGCGGAGCGGATTTTGCCAAGAAAATCGGACTTACAATGAATGGAGACAGCATTGCGGCTGATGAAAAAATGCAGACAAACGCAAAGGGAATTTATTCGTGCGGAAATGTAAACGGCGGGCTCCTGCAGGTAAGCAAGGCAGTTTATGAAGGTGCTGTTGCAGGTCTTTCTGCCGTTGAATATTTAAGGGGACAGAAAAATGGAAAGTAATGAAAATGAAGCATATGACTGCCTTAAACTGGAAAATCAGCTGTGTTTTCCGCTGTATGCTGCTTCCCGTGAAATTTTACGGAAATATACGCCGCTTTTAAAGCCGCTGGATTTAACGTATACGCAGTACATTGTCCTTATGGTTTTGTGGGAGCATAAGGAGATGACTGTTGGTGAAGTTGGGAAAAAACTGTTTCTGGATACAGGGACTCTTTCTCCTCTTTTAAAATCAATGGAAAAAAAGAATCTGATTGCCCGCTCCCGTGCAAAAGAAGATGAACGGATTGTAACCATTAAAATTACGGAGCAGGGAATGGAACTGAAGAAAGCGGCTGCCGAAATTCCTGCAAAAATGGGGGCCTGTCTGAATCTTTCTAAGGAAGAAGCAGAAACGCTGTACAGGATTCTGTATAAGATTATTTAACGGGAAGGGAATGCTTCCCGTATGGCAGGGCAAAACTCATGAGCCGGTGCTTTCGTATTTGGAGATATTTATTTTCCAGACAAAAAGCGAAAAACTTAGCAGGACTGCGCTTATAAGGATGATTTTGCCGCTTAAGATGAGGGGATTTTCGGTGTTGAAAAAAAGCGTTTCTACTGGGAGTGTGCTCATAAGTCCGAAAGGAACGGCGAAGCAGAGGAAGTACCTGATTGCTTTTGGAAAAATTGTCAGGGGATAGCGGGCATAGCGGCGGAAGTTATACAGAATCTGAACGATGTAGCCGGAACGTTTGTAAACCCACGCAAAGCTAGAGGCAAATATTTTTATTGAAGTGATGCAGACTGCGCCAAAAACTGTTGCAACTGCAAAAAGGACTGCAAGTTTCCATGTAAAGGCGATGCTGCATTTTGGACCGCAGACTAACATCATTATGATTCCGAGGACAAGTTCACCAAGGGCATCCGGCTGGAAACGTTCTGCAATTACTTGAAAAAGAACGCTGACTGGGCGCAGAAAATAGCTGTCAACGTCGCCGCGGGCAACGCGGAAATAGGCGATTCGCCATAGTTCATCTGTAAAAAGATGGTCTAATGCAATTGGCATAAGGGTAAATCCGTACAAAAATCCCAACTGATACATGTTCCAGCCGTTAAGACTTGGAATTGAATTTACAATAAAGAAAATCGTAAGGATGTAGGCAAGGTTCTGGATGAAAAATCCTGCGATGCCAATAAAAAAATCCATTTTGAATTCCATTTTGGCAACAAACGAGCGTTTTAAGTAAATCCAGTAAAGACGCAGATAATTCATTTTAACCTCCCTGTACCGTAACTTTTTTGCTTGCGGCTTTGAATAAAAGCCAGCCTAGGATTTCTATTATAAAAAGCCAGAAAATATTTTTTGCGAGCATAAAAACGGATTCACTTAAATTTGTTTTTCCCTGAAGGATAAGAATCGGGTTCTGGGCAAGTCCTGCAAAAGGAAGGGCGTTTACGATATCCTTGAATTTTCCAGGAAAGAAAGAAACAGGGATGAGCGCGCCGGCTAGAAAACTTACGATAATTTCGCGCATCTGGTTTAAGCCGAATGCCTGCGTTGTGTAAAAGCACATGATTCCCATTATGTAGCTGATTGCGTCATTTATAAGGACAGCAAAAAATGTTGTAAGGATGAAAAATATAATGCTTTGTGCCAGAATCAGGGGGCTTTGATATGACAGAAAGCCCATTTTGATAAATGCAAGCATGCTTAGGATAAGGGCCGGGAGCGCAAGAATTAAAAAGCAGGTTGCAACCATTCCTAAATTCTGTGCAACAAAACGTCCTCTGTAAGAAATAGGTCGTATGAACGAAATTGCAATCGTTCCGTCTTTTATTTCATCACTTATCTGACCGAAAGTTTCGTTTACAAAAACTGCAAAAGTAAGAATGTTGATGAGGACGGTGTAAACAATCATTTCTTTAAAAGAAAAGCCGTTGATTACGGAATCCATTCCTGCTTCGCTTGCCTTATATACAGAAAACCAAAGACAGATAAGACAAATCCATTCAAAAATGGAGATTAAAAACCAGCTGAACAGATTGAATTTATAGGCCATCTGAGCCATTGCTCCGGCTTTAAAAAACGGTTTGTATTTATTAAACATAAAATCTCCTGAAAAAACTTTGCGCGGGGTACCGATTACAAAAGCTTTTTAACTACATCTTCAATGCCGATTTCTTCAACTTTCATGTCGGTAGCACCAAGCTGGTTGAACGCGTAGTTTATTACGGTTTCCAGTGTAATTTCCTGGGCATTAAATTTGATGATGAGTTTGTTTTCGTTTTCTTCGTCCCTAAGGAATTTGAGTTTTCCTTCGTAATCATAAAGCTGCGTGTCTGACTTTTTTTCGCGAAGTGTTACTGTCAAAGTTCTTAAATCGCCGAAACGGTATTTTACATTTTCCAGAGTTCCGTCGTAAATGATTGAGCCTTTGTCGATTATAATCAGGCGTTTGCACAAATTTTCGATATCCTGCATGTCGTGGGTCGTAAGAATTACGGTTGTGTTGAACTTTTCGTTCATCATTTTTATGGCATTGCGGATTTTTTCTTTTACAAGCACATCAAGCCCGATTGTAGGTTCATCAAGAAAGAGGATTTTTGGATTGTGAAGCCACGCGGCGGCAAGATCGGCTCGCATTCGCTGACCAAGGCTAAGGGTACGAACCGGCTGTTTTATAAAATCTTTAATTCCAAGGACATCGTAAAGAAACTGGAGACGCTCCTGATAGTCGATGTCGCTGATTCTGTAGATTTCCTTAAGGACTTTAAACGATTCGATGAGAGGGATGTCCCACCAGAGCTGGGTTTTCTGTCCGAATACGACACCTATTTTGGAAGCGATTATTTTTCGCTTTTTGTAAGGCTCAATTCCGTCGATTTCTATAGAACCGCGAGTTGGAGTTAGAATGCCGCACATCATTTTGATTGTAGTTGATTTTCCGGCGCCGTTTGAACCGATGTAACCGACCATTTCTCCGTCGTTAATTTTGAGCGAAATATTATTGACAGCGGTTTTTATATTGTACTTAGTAGAAAAAAGCGTCCTGAACATTCCGAAAACGCCTTCTTCGCGCACAGCGGTTTTAAATTCTTTTGTAAGATTTTTAATTTCAATCATTTTAACTCTCCCCAGGTGCAGAAATATTTGTTGCATATATGTTAGGAGGAAAGGGGCTGGTGTTGCAAGTGGGGGAAAAGCTGAATTTTGCTTTGTTACGAAAAGTATCGTTAATGTAAACAGAATTTTATGGTTTGTTTTTTGCTGATATGCGAGATTTTGGCTACAGAATGCATGATAAAAATTGCATCCGTGTAATTTTTATAGGAGAAACAAATGTCTTTATTTATTAATTTTTTTACGTTTAAGAAAACAATTGCTGTTGTTTTGTCTAGTCTTGTAATGCTCTGCAATTTGCCCGCAGAAAACTTGATTTCTGAATACAGGATGAAACTAAATCAGCTGGAATTGAATCAGGATGACGTAAACAGTTTTGACCGGCTTATTATGAATCCTTATTCAAAAACTTTGGATTACGCAGGAACCGGTTTTACAGCTCTTACGCTTTTAACTCCGTCTGTTATGTTTGCGGCGCCAAAAGAAGATTATTGGAAAATCGGGCTTGAATATGCAGAAACAATAGCATTGGCTTACGGAGTAAAGGAACTTATCAAGATGAATGTAAGCAGGGCCCGTCCTTATATGTATTTTAACGGAGCCCCAGTTGATAAGTTTGAAGACGATGATTGGGACGATTCTTTTATTTCCGGGCATACAACTTTAAGTTTTGCGGCTGCCAGTTTTACGACGTTCATGTACTGTCAGTATTTTCCTGATTCGCGATTTAAGCCTCTGGTGATTGCGGGTTCGTATTCTCTGGCGGCTGCTACGGCTGGCTTAAGGATTGCGAGCGGAAATCATTTTATGACAGACGTACTTTGCGGAGCGGCAGTAGGAACCGGTATAGGATTTTTGGTTCCATTGGTAAATTCATTGTGGTTTAAGCCTTCGTCTGAAAAGAAAAATTCCGGCTTTGAAATGAATGTTTCGCCGACGGCTTTGATGTTCAAGTATAATTTTTAAGACTTTGAATAGAATGATGTGTTATAATGAAAGCATGGATTTTAACACAAAACTTCAGCATTTGAGGACAAAAAAAGGTCTGACTCAGGAACAGCTTGCAGAAAAAGTATGCGTTTCCAGGGTTGCGGTTTCTAAATGGGAGGCGGGAAGAGGATATCCTAACCTTGACTCCCTTAAGATGCTTGCAAAAGTGTTTGACGTTTCAATTGATGCGCTGCTTTCGTCGGAAGAATTGCTTGATATTGCCGAAGTTCATAGTAAAAACAAATCCAGGGTGTTCAGGTCATTGCTGCTTGGAATCATGGATTTTATGACATTTTTACTTTTTGTGCTTCCTGTGTGTGCAAACCGCTCTGACGGTAAGATTTTTATTGTGACATTACAGAATCTTGTGCTTGTGAATGAAGTTGTAAGGGCATTTTTTATTGCGCTTGTCTGCATGAACGGCTTGTTTGGAGCGCTTGAACTTGCGTTTCAGAATGTTCAGGAAAAGTGGAAGCAAAATATGGAACTGATTTTTTCATGCGCATTCAGTTCGCTCGGAATCATTTTTTCCTGCATGATGAATCAGCCGTATGCCTGCGTTTATTATTTTTCGTTATTTTTGATAAAAGTGCTTGTTGCATTGCGGACAGCATAAGCGCATTTAGTTTATGTGTCCGCAAAACTGGTTAGAATAGCTGACCTGGCAGCTTAAGCTTTTCTTTTGGCGGGAACTTTGAATCGAATTCTTCGAATTCTTTAGGGTTCTGTTCTGCCACATAATAGCCTTCTGGAGGTGCGTATTCACCGGTTACTCCGTTCAGGTAGCCTGGAATAAGTTCTTTACATAGGAAGAACGACGAGTCTGCATCTTCTGGAAGTCCATGGTAGCGGATTTTGAAGCTGCTTGCATAAGTGAAGCCGCTTTTTCCGTAGAAGTCTATGTTGCCTTCAAAACATAATGCACCGTAACCTAAGGCTTTTGCCTGTTCCAGTGACCAGTCCAGCAGTTTTTTGCCATAGCCTTTGCGCTTTAATTCTGGCGTAATGCAGATTGGTCCCATTGCAAGAATTGGAATTTCTTTGCCGTCGTCAGATTTTATGTGGGCACGCATAAAGATGTTCTGTCCTATAAGTTTTCCGTCTTTTTCCATAACGAAATCCAGTTCTTTTACAAATGCAGGATCGTTTCTAAGCATGTGCAGAACATAATGCTCTGTGCAGCCTGGTCTGTATACGTTCCAGAATGATTCCCTTACGAGATTTTCAACAGCCTGATAGTCATTTTGTGTTTCTTTGCGGAATGTAATGTTGTTTTCCATGTTTTATCACATCTCCTTGTTAAGATTTTGTTTTGAGCGTTCCATACATGAATCCAGAAGTTCAAGTATTGCATTTTTGTCCTGCGCTCCGTCATAGACGCTGTACAGCAGGAACATTGGCGCATAAAATTCTGCGGCTTTCTCCCGCGGATGAGAAAGACCTGTACTGCTGAACAAATCTGTCATATAGTTTAGAGGACCGGATCCAAGGTATTGCTGATAAAGATTTTTCATTTCGTCGCTGCGAAATTGTTCCAGAGTAAGCATTTTGCGGAACTGCGAGGCAAAATCATTCTGCGTCCAGTAACGGAACATTGATTTTGCAAACTCTACCATGTCATCTATTGAGGCGTTTTTGTATTTATCCTCTGATTCTGATAGGGAAGTCTCTGGCATATCGTGTTCTGTTGCCTGGTTTGCATCATTTTGTTCCATACGGGTAAGGATGCTGTCAAAAATATCCCGCTTGTTTTTGTAATGCTTGTATAATGCTCCTTTTGTTATGCCAAGTTCGTCTGCAATGTCGCTTACAGATACGGCTTCATATCCGTCTTTGGCAAAAAGCTTTAGGGCAGTCTCTAGAATTTTTTCTTTTGTATCAGTCATATAACTTTTCCTGTTCGATTAAACGGTGAACGCTCGTTTACTGTCTGTATTTTAGTAAACGAGCGTTCACTTTGTCAAGGAGAATTTTATTTTTTTTAAATTTGTTGTAGTTAATTTCGTATAATCAGTTCTTCTGCCTTTATATGAGGATTCCGGTAGCGGGCAGAGCTTTTTTCTTCGCTGTGATGAATTGCATTGTTCGGGCAGTTTTGAATGCAGCCGCCGCAGCTTATACAGTTCTGTGCGAAAGATGGTTTCCCTTTTGTTATGGTTATGTTTTGCATAGGGCAGAGTTTTGTGCAGAGTCCGCAGCCGGCACAGTTGTCGTTCACTGTTATTTTGTCTGTAATACCTGTGCCTGTTGGATATTCAAAATTCTTTTTGTGATGGGCGGTCATGATTTTATGGAAAAAAGAATCTTTTTGCACAAAATTAGTTTTATTTTTTATTTCGTTTATTATTGTTTTGATTTGTTGCTGCTGAGATTTGCTGTCACCTTGCTGATTTTTCATGTCGGCAAATGTTATGCAGTTTTCTGCCATTTTGATTTTATTGATGTAATCGAATTTGCGGCCGTTTTTTAAAGTCAGTTTTCTTAATTCCGTGCAGACGGCTCCCGGGAAAAATCCGTAAGTGGCGATTGCAAAAAGATAATTGCATTCAACTTCGATTTTTTTTAAGAATTCTTCGATGTATGGAGGAATGCAAAGCCCGTAAATCGGGAATACAATGCCTATTACATCATCTTTAAAAGAAAATTTGTTTTCCGAAATCAATTTTGGAATTGCAAAATTTTCTCCGCCAAGTTCTTTTGCAAAATACAGGCAGTTTCCTGTTGAGCTGAAATAAAGAGTTTTCATGTTTTACCTCCAAGGTATGGTCATTTTGATATTTCAAAAAGTTCTGTAACCGCAAGTTCAATGAACGTTATGTTAATTTGATATGTTTAATTACTAAACCGTATTGTAACTATACACTTATGCGCAATAATTCTTTGAATTTCATCCCCTATATTTTTTCAATTTCTTTATTTAATTCTTTTTCTAATTCTTTTAAGAATTCTGTCATTGAAAGCAGGTTTTCTTCTGGAATTGAACTCATAAGCTTCTGAAACATTTCGCTCCTGGTTTCGTGCATTTTGCGATGTTCTTTTCGTACCTGTTCGCCTTTTTCTGTAAGAAAAAGATTTACTGCGGCATCGGAATCTGGTGAAACCTTTTTTATGACAAGTTCTTTGGCTACAAGTTTGTAAATCATCTGGGAAACTGCACCTTTTGTAATTCCCCGCATTTTTGCAAGCTGGGTTATGCCGATCCCAGGCTGGTCGCCAATTATTACAATGATGTGGATTTCTGACTGACTGAGCACCAGATTGCCGCAATATTTCTGCGGCAGTTTTTCAATCTGTGCGTATTTAAGAATTATACGTTCGCAAAGCCAGCCAAAATCTCTGATTAAATCATTCATATTTCTTCCGTTTAATTGCTATATAGTTTAGTAACTATACACTTTTAACACGGAGTTTTTTTTCTGTCAATCATGTTTTACGGGCGGGAGAGGGGAAAATTTGAATTTGAAGTCATTTTGGTTTCTTTGAATACAAAATACTCTGTAATTCCGAGAGTCAAAAGTTCTGTTGCGGGAGCGGTGAGCCAGATTCCGTTCAGTCTCCATAAAGTTGAGAACACGAAGATTGAAATCAAAAGAATTACAAGGCCGCGTGCGCTTGAAATGACAGCGGATTCTTTTGCCATGCCGCAGGAAGTAAAATACATTGAGCCGATTAAGTTGAAGCCCTGAAGCAAGAATATCGGCGCAAAGAGTTTAAAGCCGTGAACGACCATGCTGATGATTTCAGTTTCTCTTACGAAAATGCGTGCATAAACTTCTGCACCGAAAAACAAAGTGATTGCAAAAATCAAGCCGATTGAAAACACAAAGCGGTTTGTGATTTTTCTAAGCTGCACGCCAAGCTTGAATTCCTTTGCACCGAAGCAGAAGCTTACGAGCGGACTCATTCCCTCACCGAATCCGATTGCAATCATGCTGAAAACATAGATTGACCAGCTCAAAACCGTAAAGGCCGCAACGCCGGATTCCCCCGAATATTTCAAAAGAACAAAGTTGTAGCAGTACATGCTGATGCAGCCCGCAAGTTCACCGATAAATTCCGAGCTTCCGTTCAGGAAAGTGTGCGCGATTTCTGTTCTGTGCCACTTGAATCCTGCTAGATGAAGGCCTTTTTGTTCCGCGGATCTTCCTGTTTTCAAAAAATAAATCGAGCAGAGCACAACAGAAAGCGAAAGAATTATAAGCGAAGCGAATGCGATTCCTCGGATTCCCCAGCCGAGTTTTGCCGCAAAAACATAATCCAGCACGGCGTTCAAAATCACCGTCAGAATGTTGATTCCCATATAAATCTCAGGCTTTCCGTCTGCGCGCATAAACATTCCAAAGACTGAATCCAGCACCATAAGCGGGCAGAAAATCAGGAACATAGAATAATAATCGTGGAAAAGCGGAACGACTTCATCTGGAACACGGAGCAGTTTCATCACCGGATTAAATAAAAGCCCAAGCAAAATTGAAATGCCTGCCGTAACCAAAAGCGTGAGTACAAGGCTCTGATTAAAAATGTCGTTAGCTTTTTTGCGGTTGGACGCACCGTTTTCGATTCCAGAAATTACGCTTCCACCGACTCCGACCATCAGCCCCACGGCAAGATAAAGATACAGTATCGGCAAGCCCAGATTCACCGCTACAAGCCCAGCGGAACCAACATAGTTTCCTGTAAAATAACCGTCGGTCAGCGTAACCAGCGTAGTAAGAATCATACCGACTGTAGTAGGAATTGCGAACTGCAAAAGATTCGCAACCTTCTGTTTTTTGATTTTTTGAATGTCCATCTTTATACCTCTTGCCGCGAGTATATAGACGGGTGGGAAAATTAACTTCTGAATTTGTGCTATTAAAAAAAACAGATGACTTTACTTCCAAAAGTTACTATATTTAATTTGTAAAGTTTCTGCACAGAAGACCATATCCAACAATAAATTTGCAGTTTTAGTATGTGCAGTTACAACAGCATTTTTTTATTTCTTATAATTTTCTTTACCATAATTCAGACCCGAGGTTGGACAGGTGCTGAAACACAAAATGACTCATAAGGAATATGGTATGGAAAATGAAATTTCAATTCTGGAAGAAAACTCTATTCGTTCAAAGATTCATGTTATCCGCGGTCAACAGGTGATGCTGGATTTTGATTTAGCAGAAATCTATGGTTATTCAACCAAAGCATTTAATCAACAGGTTAAAAACAACATAGAACGTTTTGATGAGGATTTTAGATTTCAACTTACAAAAAATGAAGTTGATGAATATCTAAGGTCAAAATTTTTGACCTTAGAACAAGGAAAATATTCAAAATATCTTCCTTATGCCTTCACCGAGCAGGGAATCTACATGCTTATGACTGTTCTAAAAGGTGAACTCGCCGTCACTCAGAGTAAAATGCTTATCAGAACCTTCAAAGAAATGAAACATTTTATTCAAAACAAT
>JBGVIP010000009.1:0-55285 GCA_045123335.1 Treponema sp. | reverse complement strand
AAAGAAGTGTTTGTAAGTCCTGTCGCCGAATTTTGTTTTTCCGTCCTCCAGGCAGATGTTTGCAAATGTGTTTACGGGAAGACCGTTTTTAAAAACATCTTCAAGACAGATAAAGATTATGTGGCTGTCCCGAAGTTCCTTATACTTTTGTCCCGCTTTCAGCGTGTCTACGTCCATTACGCCCTGATAGTAGCGGGCTCGTTCGGGCAATTCCTTTGTGTTTGCAACCTGAAGCTCAACATCGAACATTCTGTCTGCATCTTTTACAAAGACATCAAGCCTTATGCCTTTTGAATCGTAGTCAAGGGCAATTGTTTCTTCCTGTTTCATTTCCATAGACTCAATCTTGATTCCAAGTAGCATTTCCAAAAGCTGTTTGCATGCATCCTGATGATGCCGCATAACTTTATAGAATATGAAGTTATTCGCAAGCGTTGCCTGCTCCCATTTTTCTTCCGGGGTTAGTTTGTGATTGTTATTTATCATTGTTTCCATACTTTATATATACGCGGAAGAATGACGAAAAATGCATTTGCAGGGGATTTTTTTGAAAAAAGTTTGGATGCGTTAGCGTGTGGAGCAGTGCCGGAGGCAGGATTTTAAGGGGCGGTTTCAAAAGAATGAACTGCGGTTGCTTTGCTGGTCATTTACTTCGTGCTCTTACGAGTCGACAGGCTCAATGACCGCGCAGAACAAGCCCCTTAAAAGACCGAGCGTTAGCGGGCTGCGGAAGAAGCGACGGCTTTGCCGGAACGCCCGTAGTAGATTTTTGTTGAAACTGCAAGGATTATTGAGCCTACAATCATAAGGAAGCAGAGAATCTGGCCAGTTGAAAAGTTCAAAAGGTTTGTATTCTGGTAGATTGGGGCTGAACTGTCTGCTGCAATGCGGTAGCCAAGGTCGGCATCTGGTTCGCGGAAATATTCGATGATGAAGCGTACAAGTCCGTAACCGCCCATGTAGATTGAGCCGAGCATTCCGTCCCATTTTTTATATTTGCGCACTGACCAGATTACGGCAAAAAGCACGATTCCTTCTAAAAATGCTTCGTAAAGCTGGCTAGGGTGACGCGGGAGGTTTGCCATTGGTGAATTAAGTGTCATTCCGATTGATTCTGCGAATTCTTTTACCCATGGAAGGTTTGAGCTGAAGCGTTCTGCGCCCGGAAAGACCATTCCCCACGGAGCAGTTGTAATGCGCCCGAAAAGTTCGCCGTTCATGAAGTTTCCGATACGGCCGAATGTGTAGCCGAGTGGAATTGCACATACCATTGCGTCGACCCACTGGAAAATGCGTTTCTTTTTCCAGATGCACCAGAAAATCATGCCGAGCCAGCCGCCTATAAAGCCGCCATGGTAGCTCATTCCGGCAAGACCAGTGAACTGACCGTACTGGTTGAACGGCCAGAAGATGAGCCAAGGTTTTGAGCGGTAAATGCCGGTTGTGTCGTATACGATTGTGGAAAAAACTCTGGCGCCTATTAAAAGGAATATGATTCCGGTTGAAATAAAGCTGAAAAGGTCATCTTCGGTACAGGTAAAATCTTTTGTGTTCAGCATGCCTTCTTTCATTGTCTGTTTTAGAATTATGTAGGCTGTTCCGAACGCAAAGATGTACATAAGGCCGTACCAGCGAAGCAAGCCCAGTACGGGAACTCCTGGGAAGATTTCTGGGTGTATCCATGACGGGAAGTTTACGAATAAAAACATATTGTGTCCTTTTTTGTCCTTTTAATATTTTTAATTTTTACAGTCTGAAGCCCTGGCTTGCGGCCTTTACGATTTTGGATTTCAGAAGGTTGTTTTCTTTTCTGAGCTGACCGATTTCATAGGCCTGTGTTTTTATCATGTCGATAAGTTCACCGGTAGAAAGCTGGCCGCTTCCGATAAGGTCGTTTAAGCCGGACAGTTTAAGGTTGTAGTCTTCGTTTGCGTCTTCTTCTGCCTGCATAAAGCTTGCGGCCGAATCGATTGCCTTTGTAAATTCGTCGTCGAATTTGCGCGGTTCTGCGGCAAGGACTTTTTCTGCAATGCGGTAGATTGCCTGTGAAAGCAGGCAGTTTGGCTTGTAGATTATTACCGGCAGCCTTGAAGAAAGCGCTTTATCCTGAAGCTGGTCGCGGTACATGAGTCCAAGATATTCCAGGTCCATTCCAAGGTACTGGCTGCAGGAATTGCGGATTCGCTGTGCGCGGTCGGCGTCTTTAGGATCGTCAATCATGTTCATTACAAGGCGCGGCTTGAACTGGTTCATGCGGGTTTTGAAAAGCGCTGTATTTACAGGGTCAACTGCAAACAGATTGTCTACGAGTTTTGGGATGTAAATGCTCTTCATGGCATCTGAGTTCTGCCTGAGCTGTTCAAGGTATGCGTGACCGGCTGTTCCGCGCTTAAAAGTTGTATTCAAAAGGCGAAAAACGGAATTCTTCAGGAAAAGGTATCCGTCCAAGGTTGCTGTTACAGTTGGCGCTGTTACAAGAATCCCCTGCGGTGACTGAAGGAACATGTCCAGAATAATCTGATGGGTTCCGGCACCTAAGTCGAGGATAAGGAAGTCTGCGTCGATTGAATGAAAATTCCTTAAGAGCTTTGTCTTTTGCGCAGCCTTTAAGGTTGTAAGTCCCGGAATCTGACTGTCGCCGGCAATAAAACTTACATTTTCATATTCAGTTGCTTCTATAATACTCTGAAAGGATGACTTGTCTGTAAGGTAACTTCCTATGCTGTTGTTCTTTACGTTATGTCCTAATGCAAGGTGTAAGTTTGAAGCTCCAAGATCAAGGTCTGCAAGAACGACTTTTTTTCCTGCCTGACCAAGAGCTATTGCCAGGTTTGCTGACAGAAGGCTTTTTCCAACTCCACCTTTTCCGCTTGCTATTGGTAAAATCTGCATAATTTTATTATAACATAGCGAAAAACTACTGTAAATGTTTGAAAAAACTCTGTCTTCGTCATAAAATGAATTTATGAAAAAAATAATTAAGCATACAAATACTATTCTTTCATTTTTTATTCTTGGTGTGATTTCGTCGCAGTGCTTTGCGCAGTCTTCTACGGAACCGGCCAGAAATTCTAATTTTTATTATTTGAAGAAACTGAATTCTGTGTTTGACTTTGTACAGCAGAATTACGTTGATGACATAGATCCTAAGGTTTTGTACGAGGGGGCGATGAAGGGGCTTATGTCTTCAATGGACGATCCTTATACTTCTTACCTTGACGAAACTGTTCAGCGAGACCTTGCGGAAACAACGGAAGGTCATTTTGGCGGCGTAGGACTTATGATTTCAAAGGCGTTTGAATCAAAGCCTGGAAAGCCTGCCTACGTAGAAGTTTCTTCTGCAATTGAAGATACTCCTGGAGCAAAGGCTGGAATTCTTTCTGGGGATATGATTGTAGAAATTGACGGAAAGCCTACTGAACCTATGACAATGCAGGATGTCCTTAAGTGCCTTCGGGGAACGGTTGGTACTCCTGTTACTATAACTATTCTTCGCGGAAAGACACTTCGTTTTTCTGTTGATCTTAAACGTGCCCTTATTGAAGTTCCGACATGTAAATATGCAATGATTGGAGATACCGGTTATGTAAGACTTATTCAGTTTACTCCGGATACGGCACCGCGACTTCAGGATGCGCTTAATTATTTTAAGGAACACAATTACAAAAATATGATTCTTGATCTTCGTGACAACGGTGGCGGACTTATTACCAGCGCAATTAACGTTGCAGACAAGTTTATTGATGAAGGCGTAATTGTTTCTACAAAGGGGCGCCTGTCATATCAGAATTCTTCTTATTCTGCCAGCCCGGAAAATACAGTTGTAAGGGATATTCCTGTAGTTGTCCTTATCAATAAAGGTTCGGCAAGTGCCAGCGAAATTGTTTCAGGTGCGCTTAAAGATTATCACGTTGCATATCTTGTAGGTTCGCGCTCTTACGGAAAAGGTTCCGTCCAGCAGATTGTTCCGCTTGGAAAAGATGAAGAAATAAAAATGACAATTGCCCGCTATTATTCACCTAGCGATACAAATATCGATAAGATTGGAATTCCTCCGGATCTTGAAGTTTCTTACCCGGAACTTTCGGAAGAAGCGCAGAAAGCATATGTTTCTCTTGTTGAGTCAAATAAAATTCAGGATTACGTAGAAGCACATGCTGGAATGACAGAGGCTGATATTTCTGCGTTTGCAGTCGAACTTAAAAAAGAGTTTAATCTGGAAGAAAGGCTTCTTCGCCGTCTTGTAAGGATGCAGGTTAATAGATACAACACCAGTGCAATCTATGACCTTGATTACGACATTCAGCTTAATGCGGCCCTTGATGTCCTTAAA
Organism: Treponema sp.; assembly: GCA_045123335.1. Classification (GTDB taxonomy): domain Bacteria; phylum Spirochaetota; class Spirochaetia; order Treponematales; family Treponemataceae; genus Treponema_D. The sequence goes on along the minus strand of JBGVIP010000009.1, from coordinate 50,952 downwards.
AATACAAAGAATTTTAAGGAACTGGTTGCTTCTGCAAAGACGTTAAAGGAACTTCAGCAGGAATCTGAGGCAGCAGAAAAAGCAGGTGACAAGGCTGCGGACGGTTCTAACGCTTCTGCTTCGGGGAACGGCCAGTAATGCGGCAGTTTATTTCTTCCCGACCGGCAGATAAAAAGGGGCTTATAAAAGTAGAAGGAAAAGATTACCGCTATTTAAGGCAGGTTCTGCGGCTCAGGACCGGGGATATGCTCTGCGTGCGTCTTCCTGACGGTACCCTGCAGAATACAACTGTCTGCGAAATTAATGAAGAAAACCGTATAATCACTCTTCAAATTTGTGCCGATACAAGTAATGGCTCTGTTACCCGTGGCGTTCAGGCCGGTCAGATTGAATCTGAGCAGGAAACAGAAGGCGTTGAATACTGGCTGTTCCAGTATATTGCCAAGCCCGTAAAAATGGAGCAGATTGTGCGCCAGGCAACGGAATGCGGCATTAGGTTCATTGTTCCGGTTGCCGGGCTTTATTCGCAGAAGCAGAATGTGCAGGCAATGCAGTCGGGCAAAAAGGAGCGGATTGAACGGATTATTCGGGAGGCCCGGCAGCAGAGCGGCTCTCCTGTAGATACAGAAGTCCTTGAGCCGGTAACTACGGAACAGGCTGTTGAGCTCTGGAAAAACGCCCGTACGGAAGACAGTGCCGCAATCGTTCTTTGGGAACGCAATGAAAAATCACGCCGGCTTAAAGAAATTCTTTCTGCCGGTACAAAGCGGGTTGCCCTTGCCGTTGGCTGCGAGGGTGGAATTGGCCCGGATGAAGTTGAATTATTGATGCAGGGTGGATTTATACCGGTTCATTTTGCCGGTAATATACTTAGATGCGAAACGGCTGCCGTTTATGGAATTGCGGCCGTTCAGTCAATGTTGGGGGAAATGTAAAAAATGGCTGTTAGAAGGATTGATCTTATTGGTGTTCCGGTTGATGTAATAAAGCAGGAAGATTTGGAAATTACGATTCTTGAACTTCTGGCTAAACCGGGAGCAAAATATATTGTCTTTCTTTCTATATGGGATCTTTTAAGGGCACGTCATAAGGGAGAATTTCAGGAATTCATTAAAAGTGCAGACCTTATTATTCCTGTTTCAAAAAGTATTCTTGACGGTGCAAGGTTCCTGAAAAAAGAAGTTCCTGTGCGCTATAATCCGTTTACTCAGACAATCAATATTCTTTCTATTCTTGATTCGCATTTTAAATCACTTTACCTGCTTGGTTCCCGCGGACAGACTCTTCATGTTGCGGAACGAAATTTGCGTTCAACTTTTCCAAATTTAAGGATTGTCGGCCGCCATGTAGGTTATTATCCAAAGGCAAAAGAAGAAGATATTGTTGTGAATATTTATAAATCGGCGCCGTCTATGGTTATTGTAAGCGAAGGTATAAAGGAAAACGCACTTTGGGCTTATAAAAGGCGCAATAAGTTTTCTTCAAGTATTTTCTGCTACTATAAAGATTCTCTTGGTATCTTTTCTAAACGAATAAAACGTGTAGATGAGCAGGTTTTTAACAAGGCTCATGAAATTTGGCATGAAATTATTAAAAATCCTTTAAAAATCTTTTTACTTTTACCATATCTCAAATATATAATTATATTGGTTTTTTACAGGCTTTTCAGACGATAACACTGGCAGCAACCATAATTTGTCATCAATTATAAAAGGGGAAATAATTGATTACAAAAAGTTATTGTTTATCACCAGTATCATGTGATGATGCTCTGTTGAGGATTGTCGGTAATTCGCCGGCAATGAGTCTTGTAAAATCCCAGCTGAAAAGAATTTCCAGTACGGATTTAAATTTCCTTCTGCTTGGAGAAAGCGGTACAGGAAAAACCTTAATGGCCAGAATAGCCCATGAGTTGTCGCAGCGTAGGGGAAAACCTTTTGTATGCATAAACATGGCTGCAATTCCGGAATCCATTATGGAATCTGAACTGTTTGGAACTGTATGCGGAGCGTATACGGGAGCAGTGAATAAGGCTGGATTTGTCGCTGCAGCTGGAGGCGGAACTCTGTTTCTGGATGAAATTGCAGAAATGCCTTTGTCGTCGCAGGCAAAGCTTCTGCATTTTGTAGAAACGGGGAATTTTTTCAGGGTCGGCTCAACAGCAGAAAACCATGTGGATGTCCGAATAATCTGTGCAACTAATGCAGATTTGGAAGGACTGGTCAGGGAAAAGAAATTCAATGAAGCTTTGTATTACAGAATACGTAAAGCTGCTATTCGAATTCCTCCCCTAAGAACTCGTAAGGAAGATATAAAGCTTATTTCCGAATCGATTCTTAAAAAAAGGGGATATAGTTTCAGCTGCTTTTCAAAAGAAGCGTTGGAACGGCTGGAAAACTATGAGTGGCCGGGTAACGTGAGACAGCTCGACAGCTGTCTGCAGGTAACCTGCGAACTGTACAGGGATCAGATAATTGGTCCTGAAGACCTTGTTTTCTAGAAGTTTTACTTAAGGGGGGGCTGCGGCGGCAGAAGATTCTGGGCATCGGAGATTTCCTGCCTGTCTTCTGCTGCGTGCAGTCCTTTTTTTATTCTTGATTTGTTCACTTAGAGATTATTATGAGTTTTTCTGAATAAGCCCAGCTGCCTTTGAAAATATTTTTTCAATGTACTGGGCTTCTCCCTCTGAAATTGCAGAACGTGAAAGAAGGCCGCGCCAGAAAGCTTCCATGTCCGGTCTTCCTGTAACCTTAAAAAATCCTATTTTCTGAAGGCTGTCTGCAATTGAGCCTACTGTTTTATCCAGGCGTTCCAAAGTGAGCGGTGTATAGCCTGTGAGGTGGTCATTCTTTTTTCTGAAAAGATGATAGCTTATAATTTGAACTGCATGAGAAAGGTTTAATGAACCGAAATCGTTGCTTGAAGGAATTGTAACGCCCATTGTGCATTCTTTAAGCTGGTCGTCTGTAAGGCCTGTGCGTTCATTTCCGAATACTACGGCAATGTTTGTTCCGTCAGAATCGTTTCCGGCGGCTCCCGTTATAGGACTTACAGTGTCGGCAAATTCTTCCGGCAGAAGAAGTTTGCCTTTTCTGTTTTGTCCGCGGCGTCTTGTTGTGCCGGCTGCAACTGAGCAGTCTTTTGTAGCTTCCGTAATTGAATCAAAAAATTCTGCATTGTCGTAAATGTATGCGGCATGAATTGCAAGCACGTGAATTTTTTCTACATCGTAGTTTTCCCTGTTACCTACAATCCTCAGGTGTGTTATATCATTGTTAGCCATTGCGCGGCAGGCAGCTCCAATGTTCCTGCATTCGTCAGGATGATCGAGAACTATATAAACTTTGTTAAGATCCATAAGGAGAAGTATATTGATAGTCAGAAAAATGTAAAGAAAGGAAAAACTTAAAAAGTCTTCAAATTATTTTTTCAAACTTTTGCAGAATAATTTGACCTATCATTCAAATTATAGTAAAATTATATGTAGGACTTGTAGAAGGTCTTTTAAATAATGGGAGTCTTGAGTATGACTAGTAATAATAATATCGTTCCGGGTTTTGATGAAGAAAGAGACGACAGTTTGAAAATTTCTCTAGAAAAAATTGATTCTGTTCAGAATGGTCTTAGAATTTATTTGAACGGATATATTGATACGTACAACTCAAACTTTTTCCAGAAGAAGATTACAAAGGTTGTTGAAGCCGGATATATAAATCTTATCTTTAACTGTTCTGCACTTAATTATGTATCATCAACCGGTATTGGTTCCTTTACATCTTTCCTTAAGATGCTTAAGCCAAAGGGAGGAGATATTGTCCTTCTTGAAATCCAGCCTAAGGTATATGAAGTTTTCCAGCTTTTGGGATTCTCTCAGTTCTTTAATATTAAAGATACAACAGAAGATGCAATTGCATTCTTTAAGCAGGGTGCTCCTGTTGCAGAAAATATCTTCCCTAAAGTATTTGCCTGCCCTATGTGCAACAAGCATTTAAGGGCAACAAGATCTGGCCGCTTCCGCTGTTCAGAATGCAAGTCAATTCTTGCAATCAACGACCAGGGTGTTGTTTCTTTGGGTTAATAAAAAAACTTCGATTCGAGAACCGGCTTGCACAGGCCGGTTTTTTTTGTCCGCTGGAACAGGATAAACGACTGGACAAAAAATCATAATGCATGTCAACACTATATAAAATGTGTAGTGTTTTTCGGGGCTTGACATTTTTCTTTACACTGTTTTTATACAGCAAAAACACAAGTTATTCACTTTAAAAATCCTTTTTTACACAAGTTATCCACATTTTTAACAGAAATTTTGGGAACCTGTGGAAAACTTTTTGAAAAAAATCCGCATTAATAAAAAATGCTGAATTTAAATATTTATAATATAAAGAATTATAAAATATAATCAGAAAAAAATATTTTTTTTATTTTAAAAGTTTTTTGTCCACTTATTTGCAGAGTTATCCACAATTTATAAACATTTTCAAAACTCTGCGTATATTGTATTATAAAGGCGTGAAAGCTATTTCTGTTAAGAATGTAAGTTTCTCTTATGAAAATGCGCCTGAAACAGCGGTTGATGACGTTTCCTTTGAGCTTGAAAAGGGAAGCTACTCTGCGCTGGTGGGCCTTAATGGCAGCGGAAAAAGCACGCTTGCTAAAATTTTGGCGGGAATCATTGAACCGGATTCAGGAAGCATAGAAAAAAGCCGCAGTGCAAAAATCGGAATCGTATTTCAGTCTCCAAAGAACCAGATAATTTGCGGTACCGTAAGAAAGGATGTTGCATTTGGTCCTGTTACAGAAGGACTTCCTCAAAGCGAAGTTGAATTAAGGCTCATAGAAGGACTTAGTGCCGTAAATCTTCTGCACTGCTGCAATTCCCGGGTTCAGGAACTTTCTTTAGGTCAGGAACAGAAACTTGCTTTCAGTTCAATTTTAGCCCTCAATCCTGAAATCCTTATTCTTGACGAGGCGGTTGCAATGCTTGATCCAGCCGCAAAGGAAGAAATTTTTAAACTTCTGGATGATTTGAATGCAAAGGGAACGACGATAATTCATATTACGCATGAACTATACGGAGTAAAGCGTGCTTCTGATGTTCTTGTTATGAGAAAGGGAAAAATTGTTTGGGGCGGAAAATCCAGGGCATTTTTTTCTGAAAAGGCACTGGTATCTGAACTGTCCGGCGAACCGCTTGTAAAGGAAAAAAGGCGGAATGCCGAAAAAAAAGTTCCAGTTTCGCTGAGTGTTTCAAATCTTTCTTTTGGATACGGCACAGAGGATGTTCTGAAAAACCTTTCCTTTGAAGTAGAAGCCGGTTCTCTTGTTGCGCTTACAGGTGCTTCCGGCAGCGGAAAGTCTACTCTTCTGGAAATTCTTTCAGGCCTTCTTAAGCCCGCTAGCGGAACTGTAAGCGGGGTGTGCCGCCCTGTACTATGCCAGCAGAACTGCGACGCCGCTCTTTTTGAAAATTTTGCAGCAGATGACGTTGCGTTTGGTTTAAGGAACAGCGGAATAAAGGGAAGGGAGCTTGCCCGGAAGGTACGCTCTGCAATGGAAGCCGTAAACCTGCCGTATGATGAATATGCTGACCGGCAGACTTACTGTCTTAGCGGTGGCGAAAAAAAGCGGCTGGCCGTTGCGGGAATAATTGCACTTGATTCAGATATTCTTCTGTTTGACGAGCCCTGTGCCGCTTTAGACGGACAGACACGAAATAAAGTAATGACTTTAATGCGTTCTCTTGCTGATCAGGGAAAAACAGTTATATTTTCTACTCACAATATGGAAGAAGCGGCTTTTGCAGATAGTGTGCTCCATATAGAAAATGGAAACGTTTTGTCTGGATTTAGCAAAAAAAATAAAAAGGAATATGTAGAGCCGGTAAAACTAAGCGAAATAAATGTTCTTCCGAATCTTGATGTTCTTGACGGCTTTAGAAAAGTTGTATTTGAAAATAAATCTGATTCCTTTGTAATTTCAAGGGTGCCGGCAGTTTTAAGGACGCTGCTGTTTTTATGTTTCTTTACAGGAATAATAATTGTAGGCTCGTTCAAAGGTCTGGCTCTGCTGCTTGTGCTTTCTGTAATGTACGGTCTTTTTTCTGGAATTAAACCAAAAAATCTTTTTGAAGGAATGGCGAAGCTTCTTCCATTCCTCCTGTTTTTTGCCGTTTTCCAGATTCTGTTTGGCGCAGTTAATGATTCAGATTCTGTGTTTTTTGAATTCAAATGGATCTGCATTACCCGCGAAAAACTTCTGCTGTGCCTTAAAGTACTGCTTCGTACAGAATGTGCGCTTGGTGCTGTCTGGGCATATGTAACGTCTGTTTCGGAAGATGATTTTATATCCGGAGTCACAAAGCTTCTGTCTCCTTTAAAGTATATTGGCGTCCCAGTGCGTGATATTTTTGTCCTTATGGAAATCATATTCAGGTTTGTTCCGTTGCTTGTAGAAGAAGCAGTCTGCATTGTAAAGACACAGTTGATTCGCGGCGGACTTGGACGGGCAAAAGGATTTATGAATAAAATCAGGGCATTTTTGCCGCTTATTGTTCCGCTTATCATTCAGACATTAAAGCGGGCAGAAGCACTGGCGGATGCACTTACAGCACGGGGTTTTAAATGAGCGATAACAGCTTTAAGTTCTGCCCGAAATGTGGAAAGCAGAATGTAGAATATCTTAAGAATAAAAAGTGGTTTTGCCGCGACTGCGGTTTTGACCTTTATAATAATGTTGCAGGTGCAGTTGGAGTTGTAATTTCTGATTCAGACAATAATGTGCTTTTTGAAATACGTGCAAAGGAGCCGAGAAAAGGATTTTTGGCGCTTCCCGGCGGTTTTATTGATCAGAATGAAACTGCAGAAGAAGCGGCTGCAAGGGAATGTCTTGAAGAAACAGGGATGAAGGTTGAATCTGTCTCTTATCTTTGCAGTTTTCCAAATGATTATGAATACAGGAATATTGCATATAAGACTTGTGACCTGTTTTTTACGGCAACTGTACCGGAATCAGAAGGTTCTGTTGAAGAACTTATAAAAAAACTTCATGGTCAGCAGTCTGAAGTTACAGGATTTCTTGCATGCAGGGTAGATTCCCGTGAAGATGTAGAGCGGCTTCCGCTTGCCTTTCCGTCTGCAAGAAAAGCTCTGTCTGAATGGATAGAAAAAAGGAACAGAAAATGAATAGGATTGGAATGGTAATTGTAAGCGGCATAGTTTTTGCGCTGATTCTTGTGGTAATTCCGCTGTCTGCCAGGCTTACTGTAAAAAAAATGGGAGAAAAATTTCTTCCTCTTTCAAGAAAAAATCCAAGGCTCCAGATTTTAAGTCTGGCAGTCTGCGCCCTTGTGCTGGTTCTTCTTGTTTTCCGCGATTTGGGAATGGCCGGAAATGCGGTGATATGCGTTACGGTTCTGCTTGGCGCAGGCATAAGCTTTAAGGACGTGATTTTTAATTCTTTTGCTGGTGTTTATGCAAACGGTCTTATTGCAGACGGTAAGTATCTGTTTGCGTCAGACATGCTCAGGTTTTGCAATTCTGAAACAGGAACCGGCGAACAGTATTCCTGCGCACTGTGCATTTTAACTGTAAATAAGCAGTCCGTTACGTTTTCGTTTAATTCAGAAGAAGAAAAGGAAACTGTACTTAAAGAGCTGAAGGCAAATTTCTCTGCCTTGAAAGATTAGTTTGACCGGAAATTTTTAAAAAAGAGCATAAAGGCACTAGACATTCTCTTTTGAGAGTGATATAGTGTTCAACACATGGTGTGGTACCCAAGCGGTAAGGGATCGGTCTGCAAAACCGTCATTGGTAGGTTCAACTCCTATCCACACCTTTAGGATTGTCTGAAAGGACAATCCTTTTTTTATGGGTTGGCAATTTTGCCAATCTGTTTCCCACGGCGGTTAAACGCTGTGGTTCCAGGCTGGTCATGGCAAAGCCGCAGCCTGTTCACATATATATGAGGGGTGCCTGAGATGAACTTTTAGGCACCCCTTAACTTTTACTGGTATTCCGAAATTAAGCGCAGAAGCTGGGAACCGATTTTTTCGGCTTTTACTTCACCGATTCCGAATACATTCAGAAGTTCACGCTCATTCTTAGGCCTCTTTTCAACCAGTTCTTCCAGTGTTTTATCTCCAAAAATAACATACGGCGGTACGTTTTGGCTTTCTGCCTGTTTCTGCCGCCATTCCTTTATGCTGTTGTACAGTTCCAGGTCTTTCCCGCTGAGGCTCTTTGCAAATGCGCCTTTTTTATGCAGTGCAAAAAGCGGTTTGTTCGGCTTAGGCATGTTCAGGACTCTTACAGCCTTTATATCAAGAGGAAGCATAATCTTATCTCTGTTTACAAGGGCATTCTTTCCGAACTGTGTAAGCATAAGGATATTATATTCCCCGGTGCGGATTATGTAGCCGTTTTCCAGAAGAAGTTCGCAAAGTTCAAACCACTGTTCCCTGTTCAGTTCGGTTCCTATTCCCCATGTAGAAAGCTGATTATGGTTATTTTCAAGTATGCGTTTTTGTCGTGAACCGGTAAGCACATCGATGATATATGCAGCGCCGTATCTTTGCTGGAGCCTTACCATGCAGCTCATGAATTTCTGAGCCGGAATTGTAAGGTCGTTCTCTGGAACCGGTTCGCTGGAGCAGATATCGCAGCAGCAGTCGGATTTCGTTTCCTGCGGCGGATATTCTTCTCCAAAATACGTAAGAAGCTGGCGCCGGCGGCATGCCCTTGATTTTGCGTAGTTTATCATGCCCTGAAGCAGCATTTCCGATTTTTCCGGATCCGCTGCCTCTTGAAAGAAAAAGCGTATTTTATGGATGTCGCTCGGACTATACAGAAGCAGCGCGTGGCTTTCCAGACCATCACGGCCGGCGCGTCCTATTTCCTGATAGTATTCTTCCAGCGATTTTGGCATGTCATGATGAATGACGTAGCGCACGTTCGGTTTGTTTATTCCCATTCCAAAAGCTACGGTTGCAACCATAATCTTTACTTTGTCTTTTATAAATAAATCCTGATTTTTAGCCCGTTCCGAATCAGAAAGCCCGGCATGATAGTTCAAAACTGAATATCCCAGTGTTCCCAGTGATTCGTAAAGCTGATCTACCTGTTTTCTAGAAAAGCAGTAGATGATTCCGCTTTCGTCTCTGTGCTTTTCTATGCATTCAATGACCTGGTTAAGAGGATTTTTCTTTGCCTTTACTTCCAGAAAAATATTTTCCCTGTTAAAACTTGCTGTAAAAAGAGACGGATTTTTAAGCCTGAGGTTTCGTATTATATCCTGTCGTACATGAACTGTAGCAGTAGCAGTGAGGGCAAGGCATACTGCATTTGGAAACTGTTCCCTTACAGATGCAATGCTCATATAGTCAGGACGGAAGTCGTGTCCCCATTCAGAAACGCAGTGTGCTTCGTCAATTGTTATGCAGCTGACCGGTACTGAACAGTCATGAAGAATGCTCTGCATCCGTTCTGTTGCAAGTCCTTCTGGGGAGACATATACAAGTTTGATATTTCCCTGCTTGAGCTGTTTTACGGTTTCAAGGTAATCATCCCATTCAAGTGAACTGTTAAGAAAAACGGCCTGAATCCCATTTTCTGTAAGGGAAGAAACCTGATCCTGCATTAAAGAAATGAGCGGAGAAACAACAATAGTTATTCCAGGGAATATAAGCGCCGGAATTTGATAGCACATTGATTTTCCGCCGCCGGTCGGCATGATTGCAAGCGTATCTTTTCCGCTCAGTACATTTTTTATGATGTCCAGCTGGAGCGGTCTGAATGAGTCATATCCAAAAACTGTTTTTAATATCTGTTCTGCGCGCTGTTTTATTTCGTCCATAAATTACTGTAAAAATCAGTATATCGCATAAAAACCTCTTGAAAAAGAGTGCGTTATTTGATAAATTAAGACATCTCGCCGGAGTGGTGGAATGGTAGACACGAAAGACTCAAAATCTTTTGCGGGCGACTGCGTAAGAGTTCAAGTCTCTTCTCCGGTATAATAGGTTCTGATTAAGTTCAGAACCTTTTTTTTTGAGAATTTTTCATTATTCTGCGGGTTCCATAAAATTACAGAATGATTTTCTTAATTCTATAGCTTCTTTTACATCTTTTTGTTCTATATTCGTTTTTCCTTCCATGTCTGCAATCGTTCTGGAAAGTTTGAGTATGCTTGATGCGGCTCTAGGAGAAAAACCGTATTTTGAGCAGGAACCATCAAGCAGGGCCTTTGAATCTTCATCAATCTTACAGAAACGGACAATTTCTGCCGGAGTAAGTTTTGCATTCTTTTTACCCTGCCTTTTTCGCTGAATTAAAACGGCTTTTGCAATGTCCTTTCGTAATTCTGCTGTAGAAACAGAATCTTCCTGCGAATCCCTTTCGTTTTCATTTGAAACATGAATTCTGATGTCTACCCTGTCCAATAATGGTGCGGAAAACTTTTTCCAGTAGTTTTCGATGGAGCGCGCTGAACACAGGCAGATTTTTGTTTCCGAGCCGAAGTTTCCGCATGGACAGGGATTTGCCGCCATAAGCAGCTGAAAGTCTGCCGGGAAAACAGTGGATCTGCCGGCTCTTGAAAGCGAAATTCTGGCAGTTTCCATCGGCACCCTGAGCATCTGCAGTACAGAAGATTTAAATTCCGGGGCTTCGTCCAGAAAAAGAATTCCGTTGTGTGCAAGGGAAATTTCTCCCGGGCGGCACTGAGCTCCGCCTCCGCAGAGTCCTTCTATGGTTGCAGTCTGGTGCGGCATTCTGAACGGCGGCATGCAGACAGCAGGTTTGTCTGGGCTCATAAGGCCGGCAAGGGAATGAATCCTTGAAACGCTCTGGCTTTCTTCTTTTGTAAGGGCGGGAACTAGCGCCGGGAATTTTTGGAGTGCCATGGTTTTTCCGCAGCCCGGTGCTCCTACAGCAAGAAGATTGTGTCCGCCAGCCGCTGCAACCTGAAGCGCTCGCACAAGATTTTTCTGTCCCTTTACGTGCGCATATTCAAGTTCATCTGTAATTTTGCAGAACGGAACGTTTTCTGTAAATTCGCAGTCAGGATAGATTTCCTGTCCGTTTTCTGAAGAAGTCGTTTTTTTGCTGAAAACATCATGGTTGTTTAGTGCGGCAAAAGCATCTTCCAGCGTGTCCGCTCCAAAAACAGCCATTCCGGTTGCTTCCCTTGCTTCGTCAGCGTTTGCGGCGGGAACAATGCACATGCGTATTCCGCCGGCTGCTGCAGTAGAAGCCGCCGCATGAACTCCACGTACAGCCCGAATTTTCCCCGAAAGTTCTAGTTCACCCATAATCAGAATCTGGGCGTTACTGGCGGCGGAATCGCTTTCCGGATTGGTGCCGTTCTGCTGTGCATGGAGAACGGCAAGCGCAATCGGGAGGTCAAATCCGGCTCCTTCCTTTTTTAAATCTGCCGGAGAAAGACTTATCAGAACGCGTTCCGGCGGAAAATCAAAACCGGAATTTCTTATTGCTGCCTGCATGCGTTCACGGGCTTCTTTTACGGCATTGTCAGCCAGCCCTACAAGATCAATTGCGGGAATTCCGCGCCTTATGTCAACTTCTACTGTTACAAGAGCGCCTTCATATCCGAATGGAGAAAAAGAATAAATCTGCATAAAACACCTCAGAGAATATATCTGTGTTTGTATGCAGAATTCTGCATTTTACGGAGAAAAAAAATGAAAATTTATGTTTTTTGCTTTGCGCGGTAATTTTCCAGAGCGGGCAGAAGTTCATCGTACCAGTATGTATCTTCTATTTTTTTGCCACCGCAGGTGTGTCCTGGTTTTCTGTCTGCGCGGATTTTTTCTCCATGAAAGTCGCTTCCTGCTGTAACAAACAGATCAAGTTTGCGCGCAAGTTCCTGCAGTCGCAGGCATTCTCCTACGCGTGCCCCTGGATGAAAGCATTCCAAACCTGCAATTCCGCGGGCTTTAAAATCTTCAATAATCGGTTCTATTTTTGACCAGGAAAGATAAAGCGACATAGGATGAGCAACAACTGGCAGTCCTCCAGATTCGTAAATTGCCTTTATTGCCTGGTCAAGGTCTGCGCCAGTCCGTTCAACATGCCATGGACGTCCGCGCGCAAGAAATTTATTGAATGCCTGCTGACGGTTTTTTACGTATTTATGTTCTTCAAGCCACTGTGCAAAGTGCGGTCTGCCTAAAACCTGTCCCGCAAATTCTTCCTGAATTTCTTCAAGCGTAACTTTGATTCCGGTGTCGTTCATTTTTTGCACAACCTGCTGGTTTCTGCTGTCCCTGCTGTCTATTAATCCCTGGATTACATCCTTAAGGCTCTGGGAAATTTCTGTAAGTCCCAGTCCAAGAAGATGAAATTCGCAGCCGGGACGCTGAATGTTAAGTTCAATTCCCGGAACAAGCGTGATCCCACATTCTTCTGCGGCTTTTTTTCCCTCTTCAAGTCCGGCAACAGTGTCATGATCGGTAATTGCCAGAACGGAAATTTTATCGCAAACCTTATGAATTAATTCACTTGGCGTATACTGTCCGTCAGAAGCTGTTGTATGTGTGTGCAAATCAATCATGTATTTAACATAGCATAAAATTTATTTTTGTGATATAATAGTTAAGATTCTTGAGATTTTCTTTTTTCGGAGAAACTGATGCCAAAAATTATTACCTATAAAAAAGGTTCTATTCCATATTTTGAAGGCGACAAAGACGATCGTATATTTATTCTGCAGAAGGGAACTATTAATCTTTCTTCTGTCGATCCAGAAACTCAAGCTCCAGTTGTTAATTTTGTAAAGCCCGGTGAATTTTTTGGCGTAAAGTCAGCGCTGGGACGTTTTCCAAGGGAAGAAACTGCAAGGGCTTCCGACGACAGCACAGTTGTATGCCTTACAGTAAGTGAATTTGAAGCAAATTTCAGTACAAACAAACAGATTATAATGAAGATGCTCAGAGTCTTTTCTAATCAGCTCAGGCAGATTCATAAAAAGATAGAAAGCATACTTCAGAGTTCACCTGAAAATCAGATTACGGGAATGCTTTCTGTTGCACGCTCGTTCTTTGCCGATGAACGCTATGTTTCTTGTTACGACGTATGCAGTAAATTCGTTCAGCGTTTCCCGAATTCGGGCTGCATAGACGAAATTAAAAACATGTTCAAGGAATCAAAGGCTCATATTGATAAAAATCCTTCGGTTTACGATGAATTTGTTCAGGATGGCGAGGGTGCCCTTAAGCAGTTTGAGCTGCCGGCATTTGAACGCTTTGCAAAAAAATATGCACCGGGTCAGGTAATTATTTCTGAATTTGAACCGGGTGACACTTTCTATTTGATTCAGCGTGGTGAAGTTCAGCTTTTAAAATGTGTAAACGGTTCTTCCAAGAATCTTGATATACTTCGCGCAGGTGAATTCTTTGGAGAAATGGCAATCCTTGACAATTCTCCGCGTTCTGCAACATGTATGGCAAAAACTTCTGTAAAGTGTCTTGAATTCAGCAAGGTTAATTTTGAAACTCTTGTTACAGGAAATCCTCAGCTTGCACTTAATCTTCTTAAACTTTTCTGCAAGAGAATCTATGACCAGCACAGAAGATTTAAGGTTCTTGTAATCAAAGACAATCAGGCTCGCATTGCAGACGTACTTCTTATGCTGCACGAAATGAATCCAAATCAGTCTAAATCTGACAAGGATGTAAGAATTGATGCAACAATTTCTGATATTGCACACTGGGCTGGTTTAAGCTACGAAGTAACAAAAGATGAACTGAGTAAATTCTCTGAAAAGAGAAAGATTTCTCTGTTTGATACATATCTTGTTGTCGGCACAATGTCGGAAATGCGCCGTCTGGTTGATATTTACAACACTCAGTCGGAAAAGCAGCTTCAGATAACAATGCGTTATAAGACCCAGGGGTCTGCATCGGAGTAAAAGCCCGCTGTGCCGGGAGTTGCCCGAACTAAAACATCGAAAATTCTGCCGTTTTAGCTCAGTTGGTAGAGCACTTGCTTCGTAATCAAGAGGTCAACAGTTCGATTCTGTTAAACGGCTTTTTTCAGGTTCTGTCTGTTTAAGACAGAGCCTTTTTTTTGCTGTAAAAGAGCAGTTTATTCAAATCAAAATTTGTAAATATGAATTAGTATGTTATAATAAATTGCATGGAAACAATGCCTAAATTAAGTTATGAAGAATTGGAAAGCCGTCTCGAAACTCAGGAAACTCTTGTAGAATGTATACAGTCCCTGCAGTCTAAATCTAACGATTTGGGCGTTTCTATATCTAATGTACTTTCAATTGTTGCTGGATTTTACGATGCTGACCGCGTTGTCGTTTATGAATTTGTAGGCGACGGAAAAACTATTAGATGTACATATAAATATGTAAATTTTGAAAAGACGGAATCTGTTGAAATCTTTGACCTTAATGATAAAATCAATCAGGAATGGATAAAGGTATTGCAGGAAGAAGGTGAACTTTATTTTGATGTGGAATCTACTAAGCTTTCTTCTTCTGAAAGAGATGATTATCTTGCCGGTCAGAATGATTTAATGAATTTTATGTCTGTTCCTTTTCTTCAGGACGGAGAATTTATAGGTTTCCTTACTGTTGGAAATGTAAAACGCAACAAGAAGTCATTTTTGCTTTTGCAGTCTGTTGCCGGTTTTATATTGCAGGATATAAAACAGAATGATTCCTTTGAACATCGTATTGTACAGGCAATTACGTCAACAACTCTTTCCCTTTATGTAATCAATCTTGCAGACAATAATTTCCATGTTTCAAAAGGAAATGAAAAACTTGATGAATTTTTGTGCAGCAACGATTCCTTTAACTTTGACAATGCAAGCCGCCAGCTGCGTGAAATTTGTTCTAAAATTGCCTCTAATGATTTTATAAACGGGCTTCTTAAATTTGTTGACCTTAATACGATTGCAGACCGCATTAAAGAAAAAAATATTATCAGTCATGAATTTCATGGTGAAATGTTCGGCTGGTGCCGTGCGAATTTTATGCCTGTAAATTATGATATAGACGGTAAACTTAAATATGTGGTTTTCAGCATTCAGCAGATAGAAGAAGAAAAGCGCCGTGAACTTGAATATCAGGAAATCCTGCGCAATACGCTTGGAAATCAGAATGAAATTTATACGGAAATGCTTCAGGCGCAGAGTGCGGGTATTTTTTCGTTTAAACGAATAAGCCATGAAATTCTTATGATGAATCCTGCTGCGTTGAATTTGTTTGGCTGGGATTCAATTGTAAATGCGCAGGACAATATTATGGCGGTACTTGGCAAAATGGAATCGCCAAAAAGAGATGCCATAATTCAGAAGATTCTTGCACTGCGTAACGGAGACCCGGAATATACTTACGAATTTTCAATTAAAAAGAATGAAACTGAATTCCGCTGGGTTTTAGGTCATTCTAAAGTTGTAAAACTTTCTAATCATGAAGAGATTGTAATCAATTCGTTTACGGATATTACTGCAAATAAAAAGATGGAAACGGAACTGTTCTATCTTTCGCAGACTGATGCGCTTACAAAGATTAATAACCGCGGAAGCGGTGAACGCAGAATAGAAATGCTGCTTAAAAAAGGTGGATGCGGCATGTTCTGTCTGTTTGATGTAGATAAATTTAAGTCGATTAATGATAATTTTGGTCATTCTGTAGGAGACGAAGTTCTTATAGAAATTGCAAAAGCTATGAAAAAGGCTTTCCGCGGCAACGATATAATAATGCGTCTTGGCGGAGATGAATTTGCAATCTTTGCTCTTGGCGTTATGGATGAAAAAATCGGTGCAATGTGTATTGAACGTTTCTTTAATACTGTTACGCAGATTTCAATAAAACCTCTTCGTGACAGGAAGATTTCTGTAAGTTTGGGTGCTGTATTCTCTGAAGCAGAGGGGGAAACTTTTGACCATCTCTATCAGAAAGCGGATGAACTTCTTTATGAATGCAAGAAACTTCCGGGCTGCCAGTACAGCTTTGAGCATAAATGATAAGCGGGCTGCGGGTTAAGCTGCGGTTTTCAGATGCTGCCGGGCCGAGCGTGGAACCGTGCGAAGCAGGATGGACGGCGCTTTGCGGCGGCCAGACCGAGCCGTAGGCGGGCGGTGGAAGGCGAGTTGCGGATGAAGCTGCCCTGCGGTTGATAATTGTAAAAACGACGGAAATTCTGTAGAATCGCTTGTATGGTAATTAGTTCTATAGACCTTAAAGACGGTCACGTTGTTCAGTTAAAAAATGGAAAAGAGCTTGTTTTGCAGCGCGATGATGCTGACGCTCTTATAAGTGAATTTAATACTTATGGCGAAGTTGCTGTAATTGACCTTGATGCGGCAATGGGGCATACAAATCCTAAGGGTGACACTGTAAATACTCCGCTTTTAAAGAGCCTTTTGCGCAAGGGAAATGTGCGTACTGGTGGCGGTGTTCGTTCTGTTAAGCGTGCGCGCGAACTTATTTCATTGGGTGCTGAAAAAGTTATTATCGGTTCAAGCGCATGGAAAAAAGATCCTGAAAACAATTCGAATGTCCTTAATGTTGAATTTCTTGAAGAGCTGGTAGCGGCAATCGGAAAGCAGCGTATTATTATTGGTGTTGATGCCTTGAACGGTAAGATTGCGGTTAAGGGTTGGGCTGAAACTATTGATGTGCCAATGATTGAAGGCGCAAAGATGGCGGAAAAATACTGTTCTGAACTTTTGTTTACCTGCGTAGAAAAAGAAGGCTGCATGCAGGGAACTAACATGGAGATGGCGAAGGAACTTCGCGAGGCTGTTAAGTGCCGCGTTGTTGTTGCTGGCGGCGTTTCTACAGAAGATGAAATTGAAGAACTTGAACGCATGGGCTGTGACGTTCAGCTTGGAATGGCGCTTTATACAAACAAAGTAAGCCTTAAAAACAGTTTTATGCGCTGCCTTGACTGGAAAAAAGTTGATGGAATGGTTCCTGTAATTGCACAGGATGCAAGAAGCAGTCAGGTTTTGATGATGGGCTATGCAAACAAAGAAGCCCTTGAAAAAACTTTTGATACAAAGAAACTTACTTTCTTTAGCCGTACTCGCAACGTGCTCTGGACTAAGGGTGAAACAAGCGGTCATTTCCTTGAAGTTGTAAAACTCCGTGTTGACTGCGACCGCGACACTGTTCTTGCGACTGTTATTCCACACGGCGGCGTTTGCCACACAGGAAGCTGGTCTTGCTTTGGCGCAGATCCTGATGAACGTTCTACTTTGGAACGCCTGTACGGAACTATTGAAGAACGTTTTGCTAATCCTAGACCGGGTTCGTATACTGCAACTCTTGACGGAAAACGCGTTCGCGAAAAGGTAGAAGAAGAAGCTGAAGAAATCTGCGAAGCTGACGGAAAGGATGAAGTGATTTGGGAAGCTGCGGATTTGCTGTATTTTGTGAGCGTGTTGATGTATAAGGAAAATGTTACCTGGCAAGACGTGTATGATGAACTTGACCGTCGACATAAAGAGAAGTAGGAAGAACTTCTGAACGAAGTTCTTTTATTCAACACTAGCCATCTGAAAGCTGCGCACTGCTCGCTTCCAGATGAGCAACACATGTATAAGGAAGGCGTTAATTGGCAGGACGTTTACGATGAACTGGATAGACGCCACAAGGAAAAATAAAAACAAAATGCCATTCACGGCATTTTGTTTTTAGCGAGTTTTGCATGCTGCAAAACTCGTAATGCATTTGCGAATATTAAAGGCGGCATTCATGCCGCCATTTTTTTATACTTACTATCTGGAAGCTGTTTTTTCAAACACAGATTTATTTTGCTAATCTGAGCAGTTGCAGCTCATTATCTTGCGGCAATTCCTGTAATAAATTCAACATAAGGAGTGCCGCGGAGTTTGAAAATCATTTCGCCTTTGTCGTTGCTGCCGATTTCAAGGGCTGTCTCTACCCATTTATCTTTAACTTTTACTTCAAATGTGTCGCCGAATTCAAGATTTTTTATAATTACATTGTGTTCTTCATTTGCAATAACGAATTTTCCTTCTGATTCGTCAAATTCAAGAGTTCCTTCTTTTACGTCTGTCATATAAACCTCGCATCAAATTTTTACTAGTTTTAATTTCGAGTTTAATAGTATTGCAATAAAAAAATAGCTACCGGTCGATAAAAGTCTGTCAAAACCCCCCGCTAGCGGGCTACATGCAGATTTGCCTTGGAATCATCCACATTGCCGCTCACGCGGCAGCAAATCAGAATGTTTTTGACATCCTTTTATCTCCCTCCCGCTATTTTTTTTATACTATGGGTAAAACTCGACATTAATGCTATTATAAAATACTTATTTTCCCAGCCTGGCGTCAAGATTTTTAGGCTGAATAGCCTGCCATTCACCATTGTGGATAAAAAGAAAAAACGTTAGAATCATCGTATTATGATAAAGATTTTGAATGCAAATGAAATTGAAGATTCATGGTTCAACGGACGTGTGTTCGGAGAAACAAATCAGACTGTTCAGGAAGTAATTGCTGATGTAGTAGAGAACGGAGATTCTGCACTTAAAAAGTATGGTCAGAAATTTGATGTAAGTGCACCGGCTTCTCTTTTGATTCCAGAGGAAGAACTTAAGGCTGCCGCAGACAAACTCCAGAAGGAACATCCTGAAACTTACAATGCAATTTGCTATTCACATGACATGGCGATGAAATTTGCTCTATGTCAGAAAAATTCTTTTGATGATTTTGAAATTGAACTTGTGCCGGGAATGTTTACAGGTCAGAAAACTATTCCTGTAGAAAAAGCCGGTGTATATGTTCCTGCCGGAAGATTCCCGCTTGTTTCTACTGTTATAATGACTGTAACACCAGCTGCTGCTGCCGGTGTAGAAGAAATTGTTCTTTGTACACCGCCAAGAGTTCACCCGGACGACAGGGCAGAAGCTGAAAAACAGGGACTCGGTGTTCCAGGAAAACCGTTCATCGGCGGAAAACCGTATGCAGACGAAGGAATTATGGCTGCGGCTTATATCTGCGGTGTAAAAAAATGTTTTGCGTGCGGCGGCTCTCAGGCTATTGCTGCAATGGCGTACGGTACGGAATCAATTCCTGCTGTTGATGTAATTGTTGGACCTGGAAACAAGTTTGTTGCCGCTGCAAAAAAGCAGGTTTACGGACAGGTTGGAATCGATATGATTGCAGGCCCTACAGAAGTTTTCATTATTGCTGATGAAAGCGCAGATCCTGCATGGGTTGCCGCTGATCTTCTGGCTCAGGCAGAACACGATGTTGTTGCTCAGCCGGTTATGGCAACAACAAGCCGCTCTCTTGCAGAAAAGGTAAGCGCAGAAATTGAAAAGCAGCTTGAAACTCTGCCTACTGCGGCTACAGCTCGTGCAAGCATAGATAACTATGGTCGTATTATTATAGTAGATTCTCTTGAGCTGGCTGTTAAGTTTGCAAACCGCAAGGCACCGGAACACCTTGAACTTGCAATGGAAGACGGGGAAGCACGCGACAAGATTGCCAGTGCAGTAAGGAATTATGGTTCCCTGTTCATTGGCCACTATTCTGCAGAAGTATTCGGGGACTATGCTGCCGGTCTTAATCATACTTTGCCTACAAGCGGTTCTGCACGTTATACTGGCGGACTTAGCGTTCGCGTATTCCTTAAGACTGTAACAACTTTAAGGGCTAAAGCCGGTTCTGAAGGAATGAAGAACAGCGCAAATTCTGCCGGTGCATTGGGCGATGCAGAAGGACTTGCCGCTCACGCACGTGCTGCAAGAATAAGACTTGAAAAATAGATCTATGTAATGCAGGTTCTGCTGAAATGCTCAGAACCTGCGGACTTTTTTTAATAAATATTTTAAGGAAAATTTATGCGAATTACTAAACTTGGTGAAGAAATATTGCGTCAGGTTGCAGAACCTGTAAAACCGGAAGAAATAAATGACGAACTTCGTGCTTTTATTGAAGAAATGTTTGATACAATGATTGAAGCGGACGGTGTAGGTCTTGCAGGTCCTCAGGCTGGAGTAAGCAAACGCCTGTTTGTTGTTATTTCTGATGACGATGTTCGCCGCGTATTTATTAATCCGCAGATTATTTCTACAAGTGCAGAACTCTGCGATTACGAAGAAGGCTGTCTTAGCGTTCCTGGCGTTTACGAAAGCATTCAGAGACCGGCAAAAGTTACTGTTCAGGCTTTTAATGAAAAGGGACGGCCGTTTACTCTTGAAGCGGACGGACTTTTGGCGCGCATAATTCAGCATGAAAACGATCATCTTGACGGTCATCTTTTTATAGACCGCGGTGATGAAGATTTTGCCAAAAAAACAGAAGAACAGTTTGCTCGCCGCGCAGAAAATGCAGAAAAAAAGCGACGCGCAAAGGCTGCTAAAGAAGCAAAAATCGCTGCAAAAAAAGCGGCAAAAAACAAATAATATTTTAAATTAACTTAATTTCGAGTTTTATATTATTGCTGCAAAAAAAAATAGCTACCGGTCGATAAACGTCAGGAGGAATTATGATTCGCGTTCTTTATGCTGGAAGCCCTGCCGCTTCTGCAAAAACTCTTGAGATTCTTATAGAAAACGCTGCTTCAAATGGATTTCAGATTGCCGGAGTCCTTACAAATCCTCCAAGTGCACGCGGAAGGCATAAAACTCCGGTTCCTACCGAAGTTCAGGTAGTGGCAGAAAAAAATGGCATTCCAATTTTTGCACCTGAACATCTTGATTCTGCTGCAAGAGAAGCTGTAAATGCCGTTTCCCCTGATATTCTTGTCTGTTTTGCTTACGGTCATATTTTCGGCCCGAAATTTATGGAACTTTTTAAGTTTGGCGGAATAAACCTTCATCCGTCGGCACTTCCAAAATACAGGGGATGTACACCTGTAAATGCGGCAATCCTTAACGGTGATTCAGAAACTGCATTTACCGTTCAAAAAGTCAGTCGCGCCATGGACGAAGGAAATATTATGGCTTCGGAAAAAGTTGTCCTTACCGGAAAAGAGACTGCAGAAAGCCTTTTGAATGATGCTGCTGTACGCGGGGCAACTCTTCTGGCAGATGTCCTTAAAGATGTGGCTGATAAAGGCGCCATTGCAGAAGGAACTGCTCAGAGCGGAGAAGCCAGCTATACTGGAATGATTTTAAAGGAACACGCAAAACTAGACTGGTCAAAATCTGCTTCTGAAATTGACTGTGCGGTGCGGGCGTATTACCCGGATCCGAATGCGTGGACAGAGGAAAACGGTGCGCCGCTTAAAATCATGTCGGGTGCAGTTCTTTCTGATGAAGAAGGCTCGTCTTTGGGCGGAGACATAAATGCAGCGGCCGGCGTTGTATCGGCTTTTTCCAAGCAGAAGGGAATTCTTGTTCGCTGCGGATCAGGGTTCTACGCAATAACAAAGCTTCAGCGTCAGGGAAAAAACGCAATGGATTATAAATCATTTATGAACGGCGCAAAAGATTTTATAGGAACGAGATTTTCATTCTAAGGCGTTTATTCTGATTCATTATGAATTGTTTATTGTAAATAATGGTTCAAAATGCTACTATAAAGCACTATGGATATAAAAAATAATATAGGCAGTATTATCGAAAAAGCAAAAGAATCAGGTGAAAAAGTAAAGGATTTTAGATTCAGACGTGTAACTCTGACTTCATATTTTGAGTCACTTCAGGCTCATGGAAAGACTTTTATTGCTACTGTAATTGCAGCAGTTTTTGTAATGTGCTTTTTTGCACTTGTCGTATTTTTCTTGAATTTAAAGGGACCGGAAGAAGTAATGGTTCCTGCTGTTACTGGAAAAGAACTTACAGAGGCCCTTCTTGAAATGCAGAAAAAGGAACTTTATCCAAAAATTACGCTGCGCTATTCAGAAGTGCCGGGAGACAAGGGAACTATTCTTGATCAGTCACCTTCTGCCGGTTCCATAGTAAAGGGTTACAGCCGGGTTTCTCTTGTAGTAAGCCGCGGTGTAATCGTTGACCACGTAGAAAATTATGTCGGACAGAATTTTGATGAACTTAAGATGAACCTTCAGACACTTTTTGCAGGTTCAGCAAATCCTCTTATTGTTCTTGCAGAACCGACTTACAAGCCGGATCTTTCTGATGCAGGTACAATCCTTGAACAGGATCCTCCGGAAGGAACAAAAATTTCGGATGCAGTTACACTTAATCTTGTAGTAAGCCGCGGAGCAACATTTGAAAATACAAGGGTTCCTCGTCTTGTTGGAACTTCCCTTAACGATATGCTTCAGACTATTGCCAGAAGCCGCATAATATTTGATTTTACTTCTCACGCTGCAGATAAGACAGAAAAGCCGGGAACTGTAGTTTCTCAGCAGGAATTTGAAGAAGAATTCATTCCGAACTATTCTCACATGTCTTTGGAAATGGCAATGCCTTCTGGAGTTTATGAAGATAACGTTTACGGTATTTTCTCTGCATCTCTCGCTTCTTATCCATATCCGGTTCCAATGAGGCTTGATGCAACAACTTCTGACGGAAACACTTATACTCTTGTAAACTTTATGCATACCGGCGGTTCATTAACTCTGCCATATGCCGTTCCTTCTGAAACAACTTTAATCCTTTACGTTGTTGATAAAGAACAGAAGAAATTAACAGTTCACTAGTTCTTTTGGGGGAATGTCATGGTAAAGCCTAAAATTTGTCTTACTCTTACAGGAAAAACATTACAGGAAGATGCTGAGTATGTAAAAAAATATGCTTCCCACATTGATATTGCAGAACTTCGTGTGGATCATCTTGATGAATCTGAACAGCTTCATGTGCGCAAGTTTCCTTCAATGATCAATATTCCCTGTATCCTTACAATACGAAGGGTAGAAGATGGTGGTCTTTATAATAGCGGAGAATTTTCAAGAACTGCACTTTTTGGGCGTGCCCTTGCTTTTGCAGATCAGAACCCTGCAAAGAATTTTGCATACGTAGATTTTGAAGAGGATTACCATGTTCCGGGGCTTCTGGATAGTACCCAGGCGTTCGGTGTAAAAATCATCCGTTCGTGCCATAAGTTTGACGGTCCTGTTGTAAACCTTAAGAAAAAATGCCTTTCAATGAGAAAGACTCCTTTTGAAATCCCTAAAATCGCTTTTATGCCAAAAACTTTAAGCGATGTTACACGTCTTTTTAGGGAAGCCGGCTCCTGTACGGATTTTGACCACATTCTTCTTGCAATGGGAAATCTTGGAGTTCCAAGCCGCATTCTTGCATACAAACTTGGTTCATTCCTTACATATTCTTCTCCAATAGAAACAAACGGCAATGTTCAGTCTATCGGTCATATTGATCCGATTACATTGAATGAAATGTACAATTTTAGGAATCTGGATGAAAATACAAGAATTTTTGCTGTTACCGGATATCCTCTTAAAGTTACATCAAGTCCGCTTATTCATAATGAAGGATACAGGGAACATAACCTTAATAATGTCTTTATTCCTATGTGTTCAACTTCTATGGCAGAAAGTTTTGCGTTTGCAAATGAACTTGGAATTAAAGGAATGGCTGTTACGGTTCCTTACAAACATGATGCAATGGAGCTTGCTGATGAAGTTGATACTGAAGTCGGCGAAATTGGTGCATGCAATACAGTTGTAAAGGATTTCAGCCAGTGGGTTGGTCACAATACAGATGCTTTTGGTTTTTACGAAGCTCTTTCTGAATTTATTGGTGACCGTAAGTTGAGACGAAGAAAGGTTGCCATAATCGGTGCCGGTGGTGCCGCTAAAGCAATTGCGTATACCGTAAAAGAAATGGGCGGAAAGGCCTGCGTTTTCAATAGAACAGAAAGTCATGCAAAGGCTCTGGCAGAACAGTTCGGCTTTGAATATGCCGTTCTTGAACCGGAAAGTGCAGGTCTTTTGGAGCGCTATTCTGACGTAATCATTCAGACAACAAAGGTTGGAATGAACAGCGAGGAAGCTCCGAATAAAGAAAACAATCCTATCTGGTTCTATAATTTTAAGGGGCATGAATATCTTTATGATATAGTTTATGATCCTCAGGTAACGCCGGTAATGAGAGTTGCAAAGGAAGCCGGATGTAAGGTAAGAAACGGCTATTCAATGCTTAAATATCAGGGATACAAACAATTTAAATATTTTACAGGAGTCGGCTACGATGACGAACTTAAGCCAGAGTGAGCAGAAAGTATTGGCAGCAAGGACTGCAATTGAAACATTGGTTCAGAAGGGGTTGATTTTTAGCGGAATGAAAATCGGTTTGGGAACCGGTTCAACTGCTTTACCGGCAGTAAAACGTCTTTCTGAATATATTGCAGACGGAACCTTAAAGGACATTAAGGCTGTTGTAACTTCTTTTCAGACTGAAAATGCCTGCGCTGACTGGGGTGTTCCTGTATACTCATTTAAAGACAGGGCTATTGGTGGAGAACTTGATCTTGCAATAGATGGCGCTGACGAAATTGATGATGAATGCAACTGCATAAAGGGCGGCGGAGCTGCTCTTTTAAGGGAAAAAATTGTTGCATATAATGCAAAAAAATTTGTAATTGTTGCAGATTCTTCAAAGGCCGTTCATTCTTTGGGAACAAAGTTTGCACTTCCTGTAGAAATCATTGCAGAAGCATTTGTTCCTGTAAAAAAGACTCTTGAATCTTTTGGTGCAGAAGTTGTTCTGAGGGAAGGCGTAAGAAAATGCGGTCCTGTAATTACAGATAACGGAAATCAGATTGTAGACTGTCTTTGGAAACAGCCTGTTGATCCGGCTGCATTTGAAGATAAAATCAATTCAATAACTGGCGTTGTTGAAACTGGATTTTTTACAAAAAATAAACCGGCTGCCTTTATTGCAAGGGAAGACGGTACAGTAGAAATCCGCGGTCTTTAGGCGCTGTATATGTTTGCACCGTTTCCGGAACAGGAAGCTGCTGAAGAATGCCGCAGGCTTATAGCTGGGCTTGAATCCGGCACAATAAAACTGACAGAATCAGGGCTTTCTCCTTCCGGGCGTGACGGACATGGAATCATGCTTGGTGTTCTTGTCTGCCTTAATCAGGATGGTGTAAAAGTTTTTCTAAAAACAGTTTCCGGCATTACCCGGCGGCTGGTCCTTCCTGAGGGCGATGGAATTTTTGTTGAGCCGCTTGTTTCTCAGGCAGCGGTTAATGACGCTCTCAAAAAAAACGATTCAGAAATCCATTTACTTACAGAAAAAATAAACGCATTAAAGCAGGGCCGGAGGCGCGAAGACGGCAAGTTTAACAATCAGTCTGAAGAAGAAAGGCTAATGGTCGCAAAACGACAGTTTTTGTGCAATCAGTCCCTGCAGGCTGTTTACGACCTTTATTCCTTCTGCTGTTCAGACGGTAGTGAAAAAACGCTTAATTCAATCTGCAAAAATAAACTTCCGCCTACAGGTACAGGGGATTGCTGCGCTCCCAAACTGCTCGATTATGCGTACAGAAATGGCCTTAGGCCGCTCAGCATGGCAGAGGTATTTTATGGCAGGAGCAGCGGCTCCAAGGAATGCGGAAAACTTTACGGACCTTGCGACGAGCGGTGTGCGCTTATTCTACCGGAAATTCTTGGGCTTAATATTTTGTACCGGGATGATGACATTATTGTGGTGAATAAGCAGAGCGGGCTTTTGAGCGTGCCGGGGCGGGGGCCGGAAAAACAGGATTGCGTTGTAAACAGGTTCAGGCGGCTTTTTCCGGAAGCAATTCAGCAGCCGTCCGTGCACAGGCTTGATATGGAAACCAGCGGTCTTCTTGTGCTTGCTTTTACGGCAGAAGCTCACAAAAATCTTAACCGGCAGTTTGAAAACCGCGAAGTAAAAAAGGAATATATTGCTGTAATTGACGGAAAACTTCCTGAAAGATTTGCAGACGACGGACAGATGGAACTGTTTTTTAGGGTTGATCTGGATAACAGACCTCATCAGATTTGGGACGAAGTATACGGAAAAAATGCCGTAACGGAATGGCACAAATTAAATGAAGAAACTTACATTGCTCCAGACGGTTCTGAACGGACTGCAACTAGGATTAAGTTTATTCCTCATACAGGAAGAACCCATCAGTTAAGGCTTGCGGCCGCTGACGTCCATGGTTTTGGAGTTCCTATTATTGGTGATACCCTTTATGGAACATGCAGGCCGGGAGAGCGGCTGCTTCTTCATTCTTCTTATTTAAGTTTTAAGCATCCTTCTACTGGTGAAATTATGGAATTTACCTGCCGCCCGGATTTTTAGAATCAGGGGAAAGTTTTGTCAGGTGATTGGGTATTTCCATAAAGCGGCGCATATTATTTTTGTTCCGTTACTTTGATTTATAACGTTTCCGGTAAACTGGATTTCTTTTTCCGAATTATCCTTGCAGACGATTTTAAAATTTTCAGAGAAAGTCGGGATGTCGGAAATAAACTGTTCATTCAGGAAAGTCTTAAAATCCTTGTGGCCGTCTGTTTTAAAGAGGTCAAAAAGACTTTCATTTACTTTTGCCCGGAATTCGCCCTGTCCGTAGCCGGCAAGCTGGGCTGCCGGTTCATTTACATATTTTGTATAGAATTTTCCGTCTTTATTTTCCAGCATAATAACGCCGTACGGAACATTTCCAAGAATTGAAGCAAGCTGTTCAGAAAGCGTTGTTGTCAGTTCTAGAAGATGCATTCTGAAATCAATGTTTTCTACACCCGCAAAGAAAATGTCTCCTGTTGCTGTATTTGAAAGGTGTACAAGTCTTATTCTAAGCCAGAAAGTTTCTTTTTCGGCTCCCAAAGGAAGGACTTCAACTTCACAGAATTCCATTTCTTTTGTTTTTACAGCCTGTGCCATTGCTTCAATAAGTGCAGGACGGCTTTTTTCTTCGATTCTCTGAAGAATATCTTTCTGATATTGGCTGTATTCTGCCCTTGATGTACCGATTTCTTTTAGATAAAGATTGTTCAGCTGAAGAAGTTCAAGTTTGTCTCCGCTCCATTCAATTATTGCGGCTGCCCCTACAAACTTGTTGAACAGCATGTTGTTAATTGACGATGAATCCAGAAAATTTCCGCCGTTTTCATCTTCTTTTTCTTCCGGGAGTTCAACATTTGCTTCCGGCAGCATTTCCTGCATGGTTTCAAAGTCTTCGGCCGGCATTGGCTTTGAAAAGTAAAATCCCTGCATGTGGAAACAGCCGATGCTCTTTAAATAGTCTGCCTGAGATTTTGATTCAATTCCTTCTGCAATGACCGGAAGCTGCAGCAGGTTTGCCATTCTTACTACAGAAGTTAGGATGTTGCTGCTGCGTTTCTGGTGTTTAGGCTTGTTTATATTTTTTTCCGTAGAATCGATAATAAACTGCATGTCCAGTTTAAGAATATCAACAGGAACGTCTTTTAACGTATTCAGGGAAGAGTAACCGCTTCCAAAATCATCCATTTCCAGGCAGAAACCAAGATTTTTAAGGTCTTTTACAACGTTGATAAGCTGGGAAGGGTTATCCATGTATGCAGATTCTGTAATTTCTAGTCTGAGCGAATCCGGGGTAAGGTTGTATTTTTTTAGAAGTCTTGAAAAAACTGCTACAAGATTCTGGTTGTAGATGTCCCGTCTGGAAACGTTTACGGAAATAGGAACCGGGTTTAAGCCCATGTCCTTCCATTTTCTGATATAGGCACAGGTTTTATCCCAAATGTACTGGTCAAGCTGTGTAATAAATCCGTTGCGTTCAAAAACAGGAATAAATACAGACGGCGAAATAAGGCCTTTTGTAGGATGCTGCCAGCGTACAAGGGCTTCGGCTCCGCTCATGGAATCTGTTGTATAGTCATACTGCGGCTGAATATAAATTTTGAATTCATTGTTTCTGATTCCGATAACCATGTCGGTAATGAGTTCCTGTTCTTCCTTAAGATCAGTAATCATGTCATCAGAGAAGAATGCGTAGCGCGCAGAAAAATCTGCTTTAATTGAATGAAGCGCAAGCTGTGCCCTGTCGCAGGCAAGCGAAATGTCTATTTTGCCGTCGTTATAAACTTCATACAGACCGACACGAACTATAAAGTCAAATTTAGGGAAAAGTTTATTTGTAAATGTTGTAATTTCCTTTACAAATGTTTCCGGAGAAAAATTGTCTTTTTCTGTACAGATTATAAAGTGATCGGCGTAAATGTGTCCGTACTGGGTATTTTGCCTGTTTTTCTGAATAAAATATTCGCCGAGTCCCATAAGAATTTTGTCACCTTCAGAAAATCCAAAGAGATCGTTAAATACTTTGAAACGGTCTATATCAAATTGAATGAAGATAAATGTTTTTCCCTTGTTTTGGGAAAGCATATCTTTTGTTTTTTCAATAAATGTCTGCTTGTTAAAAATTCCTGTTTTTCCGCTTAACTGGGAAATTCTTGTCAGTGCATATTCGTGCTGTTTGTTTATTATAAGGAATTTTTTGATTTCATTTGTAAATGACTGTGTTGCCTTTAAAATCCGGTGATAGATAACATCTTTGTTTGTTTTAAGGTCAATAACTTCTGAAACACCGCAATTTAAAAGCGAAATTTCTTCTTCTGGGGTATAGTCATGCAGTAACGCAATTACAGGTGTCATTGCAAAAAGATCAAGGTTCAGGGAATACTGCATTGAAGTGTGGTTTATAATTTTATCCAGAAAATCTTTTGTGATGTCAAAATTTACATGATTTTCTATAACGATAGCAGCAGGGGTAGTTCCAATATCAATTTGCTGCAGGAAATCCTGTTCTGTCAGGCAGAATATAACTTCAATATTCGAAATAAGAGAATAGTTAACGAATTCCGCAATTGTTGATTCCGATACTGATAGAAGAATTCTAATTTTGTCAGCCATGCTAAGTCCTTCTTATCAATGTACTTTCCACCAATGTCCTTTAGAAAGATTTTACCACAGATTTATGCTAATTCAAGGAAATTATATTGTAAAATTTTTCTTCAAATGCCAGAACCCAAAAACAGCCGTCGTTCGGTTTTGTTTCCCGGCATTTGAAAAAGTTTTAGTTTAATGGGGCTGTAAGTTCTTCTGCCTTTGCTTTTATGGCTTCGAAGATTTTTTTGCGGCTTTCTTCTAGATTTGCAGGATCGTAGTTATTTGTAATTAGGTTTACGAATACTGAACCGGCAATTACTCCTGTAACGTGTGGTGCCAGAAGTGCTGACTGCTCGCCTGTAGAGATTCCGAATCCGCCAAGGATTGTAGAGCCGCCTTCTGCTGCCTTGTCTATGAACGAAAGCATTTCATCTGTAATTACTGTCCTTGAGCCTGTAATGCCAGCTCTGAGGGCTGTATAAATGTACTTGAATCCTGCTGTTGCCATTTTGTGAAGTCTTTCTTCTGTCATTGAAGGTGCTGCAACTGGAATATTGTGCATTCCGTATTTTTTGCACGCTGCTGTAAGGCCTTCGTCGCAGTCAAATGGAAGGTCCGGAACGATAAGTCCAGAAACTCCTGCATCATGCGCCTGCTTTACAAAGTTTTCTACGCCTGGGCGGTATACAAGGCTTCCGTAAGTCATGATGAAAACCGGGATTTCCGGATGGCGCTTTTTGATTTCGGCAATGTAGCTAAGTCCGTCTTTTACTGTGTAGCCTTTTGCAAGGACAGAAGAACATGCTGTCTGAATTGCCGGGCCGTCTGCGCTTGGATCACTGAATGCAAGCTGAACTTCAAGAATGCCTGTTCCCCCAGCGATAAGTGCTTCTGCAGCTGTAAGTGCTGTTTCGTTATCTGGATATCCGGCTACCTGATGAGCCATTAATAATTTATTGTTCATAATTTCCTCGTCTGTTTCTGAATGAATCCTGAAAATCTATTTGCCCGAATTCTTCATGGAATCTGCAAAATGAATGTCTTTCCCTGCTTCAAGGCGTTCTAGTTCTGCCCTGAGGAACTGCTTCCATTCTTCCGGACGGAAAACAGGGCAGGTAATGAAGATGTCCTTGTCGCCGCGGCCAGACATATTTACAACAATGTTCTGATCTTTATTCATTTTTGGAGCAAGTTTAAGTGCAAGAGCTCCGGCATGTGCGCTTTCCATTGCAAACAGAATTCCTTCTGTTTTTGCAAATGTAGAAACGGCCTGAAGGGCTTCGTCATCGCGGATTGCATCAAAGCTTACGCGGCCTGTTTCTCCAAGGAATGCAAGCTGTGGACCGATTCCAACATAGTCAAGTCCGGCAGAAATTGAACGTGTTACGCCAGCCTGGCCGTCTTCATCAAGAAGGAAGCGTGTTTTGTATCCCTGCATGATTCCGTCTACAGCGTCGTTGCCAACCATGCGGCTTGCGTTGTTTCCCTTTCCAGGACCGATTCCGCCGGCTTCTGCACCGTAGAGTTTTGGTTCTGTGCCGTTAATAAACGGTTCAAAGAATCCGATTGCGTTTGAACCGCCGCCTACGCAGGCTACCATTGCATCTATTTTACGGCCTTTTTCTGCCATCTGCTGCTGAACTTCACGTCCGATTACAGACTGGAATGTGCGTACCATGTCTGGGAACGGTGAAGGGCCAAGGGCAGAACCGATAAGATAGTGTGTGTCCTTAAAATTAGTTGCCCAATCGCGCATTGCGTCGTTAATTGCATCCTTAAGGATTCTTGAACCTGAAGTAACTGCAACAACTTCTGCTCCGTACATTTCCATTGTAGCAACATTAGGCTGCTGGCGCCTTACGTCTACTTCGCCCATGTAAATGCGGCATTTAAGTCCGAGTTTTGCACATGCTGCGGCTGTTGCTACACCATGCTGACCGGCGCCAGTTTCTGCAATGATTCGTGTTTTGCCCATTCTTTTTGCTACAAGAGCTTGTCCGATTGCGTTGTTTATTTTGTGAGCGCCTGTATTTGCAAGTCCTTCAAGTTTTACAAAAATCTGTGCGCCGCCAAGCTGGTCAGAAAGACGTTTTGCATGGTAAAGCGGTGTAGGGCGCCCAATAAAGTCGGCACGAATTTCTTCCAGTTCCTTCAAAAAGGACGGATCGTTCATGCATTTGTTGAATGCTTCTTCAAGTTCTTCTATCGGTCGCCTTAGAATTTCTGCTACATAGCGTCCGCCAAATCTACCAAAAAATCCATTGTCTGATTCTGTCATAATTTTTTCCTATTTTGAATTTTCTTCTATTATTTTGAATAATTTCTGCATTTTTTCATGGTCTTTCTTTCCTGCAGAAACTTCCAAACTGCTGTTTACGTCTATCAATTCCGGAGAAAATGATTTGACAAGCGATGCTGCGTTATCAAGTGAAATTCCGCCGCTAAGCCACAGTATTTTCTTTTTGGCTGCCGCTTCCACAATTTTTTCCGGAATGCATTTTCCCGTTCCGCCGTAGCGTACGTCTCCCTGTGCATTGCTTTCTGAAAGATTTTTTGCATCGATGAGAATGCGCGGAAATCCTGCTGCAAAAAATTCATCCAGGGCAGTAAGGTCTGCTTCTTCCGAAACTGGAACAACAGGGTAGCCGGCAAAGCTCTGTGCATATTCTCCGCAGCCGTGGAACTGAATGCCGTCTAGAATTCCCTGATAGAACATTTCGTATGCGGCAAGTCCGTGTTCGGAAGCCGGATCAACTATTACGCCGATTAAAAGGGGCATAACAGAAATTGAACCTTCGGAATAAAGCTGTTGCAGCTGTCTTCTTATTCCTTTGATTTTAAGTGCATCGTCCGGGCTGTTCGTTCTTGGCGATTTTTCGGCAAAAATAAATCCCAAAAGCGAAGCGCCTAGTTCTGCCGCTTTTATTGCGTCTTCTTTTTGTGTAAGTCCGCAGATTTTTACGAGCGGTCTGGAAGTGCCGTTTTTTTCGATAATTGCAGCAAGTTTTTTCCAGAAAGAATAGAAGTTTTCCGGGAATTGTTTTTCTGCCCCCAGTTTGAATGCCTTTACAAGTTCCTTTGCTTTCTTAGGATTTCTTGCAGCAGCTTCTCCAATCAAAACGCCATGGAATCCTACGCTTCCAACGAATTTTGCAGATTCCGGGGTAGAAACGCCTGATTCAGAAATGATTCGCGGCGCAGGAACTTTAAGGTTTTTGCTTTCAAAGAAGTTTGAAATGCGTTCCTTAAGTTTTAACGGAATCAAAAGGTCAATTTTAAAGGTTGCAAGATCGCGCGAATTGATTCCAAGAATAATTTTATCGCTCTTATTAAGCTTTTCTGCAATTTCAAGAACTTTGCACGCTTTTTCTATGTCGCTGTCTTCCCTGAGTTCCAGAAGAACAGTTAAGTCCATTGCAAATGCTTTTTCAGCCATTGCAAAAAGTTTGTTTTCTTCAAGGATTCTTGCAATCAAAAGAACTGCATCACAGCCGCACTTATAGGAAATTTCAATTTCGTCCGGTTCCAGAAGAAAATCTTTTCTTAAAACTGCACATTTTTTTCCGGCAGTTTTACAGGTTTTAATAAGGTCTTCAAGCGAGCCGTTAAAATAGCGTTCTTCTGTAAGGCAGCTTATTGCCTTTGTTCCAGCCTTAATGTAACTTTTTGCAGTTTTATCTGCCTTAAGGTCTGGAGCAATCATTCCTTTTGAAGGAGATGAGCGCTTTATTTCCAGAATTGTACCCGGCTCTGCAAGAAAAGGAACTACAGGTCGTTCGCGGATTTCTGGAATTGCGTGACCAAAAGTCAGTCCCTTTGCTTCTATGTCTGCGCGGCGCTTTTCACATATCTCTGTAAGTATGTCTTTTTTAGTTTCAGGCATTGCTTGCTTCCTTTACTTTGTTAAGCAGTTCTGTTACTGCTCCTGAATCTATAGCCTTTATGATTTTTACACAACCTTCTTTAATTGAAGAAGCTTTTCCTCCAATGTAAAGTGCTGCTCCTCCGTTAAGTGCAACGGCAGCCTTGATTGTGCGGCGTCCTTTTCCGGCTAGAATATCCATGGCAAGGGCAGCGTTTTCTGCACCTGTTCCGCCAGAAAGGTCTTCGTCTTTACAGCCTGTAAGTCCGTAGTCAGCCGGATTAATAGTATAGCGTTTTTCTTCGCCTTTTTCGTTAATTTCAAAAACTTTTGTAGGGACAACAGGAGAAATTTCGTCAAATCCGTCTTCAGAAACAACAACCATTACGCGTTTTGATCCAAGCATTTTAGAAGCGCGTGCAACCGGTTCAAGAAGTTCTTCTGAATATACGCCGAGCATCTGATATTTTGCTCCGGCCGGATTAGAAAGAGGTCCGATAAGGTTCATGATTGTTTTTACACCGAGTGCTTTGCGTACAGGTCCTGCAAAACGCATTGCGCTGTGGTAAACTGGTGCAAAAAGGAATCCGAAATTTGTTTTCTTGATTACTTCTGCTGTTTTTGCAGGAGGATTATCAATTTTAATTCCCAATGCTTCGTAGAAGTCTGCGGCTCCGGATTTTGATGAAACAGCGCGGTTTCCGTGCTTTGCAACTGCAAGTCCGCAAGCTGCCGCACAGAGCGCACTCATCGAGCTGATGTTGAAAGAGCCTTTGCTGTCTCCGCCTGTTCCTACGATGTCTGTAAGTTCGGTTGTATCAAGAGGAAGCGGAGTTCGCTTTGCAACAAGGATTCCTGCACAGCCGGCCATTTCTTCTGGAGCGGCTTTTTTAGCTGCAAGTGCTGTAAGGATTGCGGCTGTCATTCGTTCATCCATGCATCCTTCTGTAAGGTCGCTCATGAACATTTCTGCCATTTTGCGGCTCATGCTTTTTCCGTCAATTAAATCTGCAAGAACTTTAGAAGCAGGGAACGGTTCAAGCCTGTAGTTAAGGAATGCAGTAAAGAATTCCTTTGTTTTTGGAGTTGCAATTGATTCCGGATGGAACTGAACGCCTTCGATTGGAAGAGTCTTGTGGCGGATTCCCATGATGTCTCCGTCTTCTGCGCGTGCCGTAACTTCAAATTCTTCAGGGAGTGTAGATTCGTCAATTACAAGCGAATGGTAGCGCGTAAATGTTTCTTTCTTTCCCATAAGGCGGAACATGCCCTTGCCGTCAAGGTTGATTTCTTCTGCAATTCCGTGCTTAATGAATTTTGCACCGACAATTTTTGCGCCGAACGCATAGCCGATAGCCTGGTGACCAAGACAGATTCCAAGGATAGGAATTTTTCCTGCAAAATGACGGATGGCTTCTACAGAAACTCCTGCATTTTCCGGACGTCCTGGGCCTGGAGAAATGATAAGTCTTGAAGGATTAAGATCTTCAAGTTCCTTGATTGTAGTTTCCTTGCTTCTGATTACCTTTACTTCTTCCTGAGTAAGTTTTGTAATCGACTGGTATACGTTGTATGTAAATGAATCGTAGTTATCTATAATTAAAATCATGGTCCGGCTCCTTTATCCCTTAAGCTGATTTATTTTCTATTGTTTTCGATTACTGCGCGCATTGCTCCGAGTTTTTCGCAGGTTTCTGTATATTCTCGTTCAGCATTTGAAGCGTGAACAATTCCTCCGCCTGCCTGAAGAGTCCAGATGTCGTCTTTTTTAAGTGCACAGCGGATTGCAATACAGAAGTCAAGATTGTTTTTGTTTCCGATGTAGCCTACTGCGCCGGCATAAAAGTTTCGCTTGTATTTTTCAAGGCCAGAGATGATTTCGATGGCGCTGATTTTTGGCGCACCGCTTACAGTTCCTGCAGGGAATGCTGCCCTTAAAATTTTGATTGCAGGTGTATCTGCCTTAAGTTTGCCGATTACTTCTGAAACAAGGTGAATTACGTGGCTATAAAGTTCAGTGAACATGTAGCGTGTTACAGTAACGCTTCCAGATTCGCATACGCGTCCAAGGTCGTTGCGTGCAAGGTCTACGAGCATAAGGTGTTCAGCCTGTTCTTTAGGATCGTTTTTAAGTTCGTTCATAAGTTCTGCATCTTCTACAGGATTCTTTCCGCGGCGGCGTGTTCCGGCAATAGGATGAATCATGGCTTCTCCGTCCCTTACGCGAACAAGGCTTTCTGGTGATGCACCGGTAAGTTGGAATGTAGAAAAATCCAGGTAGAACATGTACGGCGACGGATTTACAGAGCGTAAACGTCTGTAGATTTCGATTGCCGGCACTTTGTTTCGTATCTGAAGGCGGCGGCTTGGAACAGCCTGTACAATATTTCCGTCAAAAATATGTTTTTTAAGGGCTTCTACTTTTTCACAGTATTCCGCCTTGCTCTGCTCTTCGTCAGTAAGTACCTCTGATTCGTAGTTAGTATCTGTTTCTGCAAGGTAAGAAAAATCCAGGTCAGACAGGCGTTTTTTGATTCCTTCAATTGCTTCTTCAAGGTTAATCTGGTGTTCCTTGTAGTTCTGTGCACAGATGTAGATTTTGTCACAGAAATGGTCAAAGATGATGAATGTATGTCCGATGATGAATGCACTTTCCGGAATGCCAAGCTGGTCTTCCTGTGCGGCAAGGTGAATTGTGTCGCATTTTGCACAGAATTCGTAGCTGAGGTAACCCATGCCGGCAGCTGGAAGAGGCAGGTCAAATCCTTCTTCAGCTGGATTTTCAGCAGCGATTTCTGTAAGCACGTCAAGAATGTCTCCGCCGTTCATATTGTAGATTGGATGGCGTTCTCCGTTTATAACAAGGGCAGTCCCTTCGTCATCCTGAATTACTCTGAACGCTTCGTCCAGCATGATCATGGAATAGCGGTCTTTGCCGGAAGAAAAGTTAGCAGATTCAAGAATTGCTTTTGCTCCGAATTTTTTAGCAAGTGAAAAAGGTGTGAATTTATCTCCAGGAAGGATTTCGTACAGCATAAATGCCTCCAGTTGTTTTCTGTTCTTTTTTTTGTTACTACCAATAGTAACATCTTGATATAAATATACATTCTGTTTTTGTTACTGTCAATAGTAACATGAAAAAAAATTAATTATTTGAAAAATCAATTGTACACTGAAAAAAAAATAGCGCGAAGGAGGAAAAATGCTTTCAAAAACATTCTGTTGTGCTGCCGCGTGAGCGGCAACGTAAATAGTTCCGGGGGCACAACAGCATGTAGCCCGCTAGCGGGCGGTTTTGAAAGTGTTTTTCCGACTGGGAGCTATTTTTTTCAATTGCAAGCTAATTTTTTTGCTGATTGTAGAGATTTGAACTAAGTGATATTATAGAACAAAATTTGTGCATTCAAGGTTTTCCTGCTGACCCCCTTCGTAATTTTACTCATCCTTGAAACGCACTTTCAGAGGTAAAGATATGAAAAAAATTATAATGACTGTTATTGCGCTGGCTGCCCTGTTCAGTTTTTCCTGCTCAAAATCAAATGATGTAATCAAGATGGGAACAAATGCTGCATTTCCACCGTTTGAATACACACTCGGTACAGAAGTTGTAGGATTTGACGTTACTGTAAGTCAGCTTATTTCCCGCGACTACGGAAAGACTCTTAAAATTGTAGACATGAATTTTGACGGTCTTATTGCTGCTCTTCAGTCCGGTTCAATTGATTTTATTGCTGCCGGAATGACAGCTACAGAAGAACGCCGCAAGAACGTAGATTTTTCTGAACCATATTATCAGTCAAAGCAGACAATCATTGTAAAGGCTTCTGATAAAACAGTTGCGTCTGTAAATGATCTTAAGGGAAAGGTTGTAGGTGTTCAGGCTGGAACTACAGGTGAACTTTTTGCTACAGAAGAAATTGAAGGTCTTAACGTAAAGTCATTCAAGACAGGAATTGATGCTGCTCTTGCCCTTAAGAACGGAGCAATTGAAGCAATCATCATTGATGAACTACCGGCTCAGGAAATTGTACGCCGCAACGTAGAACTTAAACTTGTTGATGATGATTTCTACACAGACGAATATGCAATCGCCGTAAAAAAAGGAAACACAGAACTTTTGAATTCAATCAACAAGACTATAGAAAAAATCAAGGCAGACGGAACATATCAGAAATTGATTGATGCCTACATGCCATTGGACGGAGACGTAAAGATTGTTTCTATTGAAGATTTATAATTTATCTTCAAACTGAGGTTTTAATGTTTCAAAGTTTTTATGATGTGATGATAAATCACGGACGATGGCAGCTTATTCCAAGAGGTCTTGGAATAACGCTTCTTATCGCTTTTTGCGCAATCCTTATAGGTTCCGTGCTCGGCTGTATTTTTGCGCTCTTTAAGATTTCTAAAAATAAAAAGCTTAATGCTGTTGCAGAAGTCTATACAACAATAATCCGCGGAATCCCAATGGCAACACAGCTTATGATTTTTTACTTTGTTGTGTTTGCGCCTTTGGGAATGCAGAATGCGGTTGCAGTTGCCATAATCGCTTTTGGAATAAATTCCGGGGCTTACTGTACAGAAATCTTCAGGGCAGGAATTCAGGGCGTAGACAAAGGGCAGATGGAAGCCGGACGTTCGCTTGGACTTTCGTGGTCGCAGACAATGGCTAAAATTATTCTCCCTCAGGCTGTAAGGACTGTGCTTCCAACCTATACAAGTGAATTCATTACACTCATAAAGGAAACTTCTGTTGCAAGTTTTATTGCCGTTGTTGACCTTCAGAAGGCATGTGATAATATCCGCAATTCAACATATAATGCGTGGATTCCTCTTCTGTCATGTGCCGTAGTTTATCTTTGTCTTACGGTGGGACTTACAAAATTGTTCGCATTCTGTGAAAAAAGGATGGCAAAAAGTGATAGAAGTAAATGATCTTAAATTTTCTTTTGGAAAATTGAACATCCTTAAAGGTCTTTCTACAAAAATAGAAAAAGGCGACAAGGTTGTAATCATCGGGCCTAGCGGTTCCGGAAAATCAACTTTTCTGCGCTGTCTGAACAGGCTTGAAACTCCGGACAGTGGATCCATCATTTTTGAAGGTCAGAATATTACCGACAAAAATTGCGACATCAATAAAATCCGCCAGAAGATGAATATGGTGTTTCAGCATTTTAATCTTTTTCCGCACCTTACTGTCCTGCAGAACATTACGCTGGCACCGCTTACCTTAAAGCTGCAGGATAAAGCTGCTGCGGAAGAGTATGCAATGTACCTTCTTAAAAGAATCGGGCTGGAAGACAAGGCAAATTCATATCCGAATTCTCTTAGTGGCGGACAGAAGCAGCGCATAGCAATTGTGCGTTCCCTTGCAATGAAACCGGACGTAATTCTTTTTGATGAACCGACCAGTGCCCTTGACCCGGAAATGGTTGGAGAAGTTCTTCAGCTTATGAAGGATCTTGCTGATGAAGGAATGACAATGGTTGTCGTTACCCACGAAATGGGTTTTGCGCGTGAAGTTGCAAACAGGGTTCTTTTTGTTTCTGACGGCGTTATTGAAGAAGAAGGAACACCGGCCGAAATTTTTGACAGCCCGAAGAGTCCGCGTTTAAGGCAGTTTCTTCAGGCTGTGCTTTAATCAGTATTTTTAATGAATCTGCGGTCATTTCGACAGGTGATTTCTGAGCATGTCGAAATGACTATTTAAGCTATATATGGTGGTTTCGAGAGCCTCAACCACCGTATTAGACATCCCCTGCGTTTATTTACAGGCTTGTGCCTTCATCAATTCCCATGCTTATGTTAAGACACTGTACGGCTGCACCGCTGGCACCTTTTCCAAGGTTGTCAAAGCGGCTTGTAAGCATGATTCTGTCGTCGTTTCCGTATACAAAAATCTGCATGTTGTTTGTTCCTGCAAGTGTATTTGCCGGAATAAACTGTTCTGTAAGTGTTCCTTCGCCCATGAATCCGGCAACTTTTACAAAGCGGCTGTCCTTATAGTGTTCGCTCATCATTTCCCAGACATCTTTTGCAGTTACTTTTTTGCCCAAAAGTCTTGAATGAAGTCCTACAGAAACTGTCATTCCCTGGAAGTAGTCACATACATAAGGATTAAAAACAGGTTCGTAATCAAGTCCTGTAATTTTTTTCATTTCAGGAAGGTGCTTGTGGCTCTGTGTAAGTGCATAAAGGCGCGGTGAATCCAGTTCCGGGTTTCTTGCCGGGTCTTCGTACTGGGCAATTGCCTTTTTTCCTGCTCCGGAATATCCGCTTACGGCATGAATTACAACAGGGTAGTCTTTTGGAAGAATTCCGGACTGAACCAGCGGGTATCCAAGTGAAATGAATCCGCTTGCATAGCAACCAGGAACAGCAATTCTTTTTGAAGTTTCAATCTTGCGGCGGAATTCTGCAGAAAGTTCCGGGAATCCGTATGCCCATGCAGGATTTGTTCTGTGTGCAGTAGAAGCATCAATAATTACTGTATTTGGATTTGTACAGAGTTCTGCACTTTCTATGGCAGCTGCATCCGGCAGACAGAGGAATGTATAGTCAGAAGCATTTATCATCTTTGCTTTTTCTACAGGATCCTTGCGTTTTTCTTCGTCAATCTGAAGAATTTCAAGGTCGCTTCTTTTTGCAAAGCGTTCAAAAATCTTTAAGCCGGTTGTACCTTCTTTTCCATCAATAAATACTTTTACTGCCATTTGCAGCCTCCAGTTAAGATGCGGCGGTGCCGTTTTTCGTAATTTTTTTTCTAATATATCATTATGAGGATTTTTTTAGAATACGGTTATCAATAAAAGATTTTAAAAGTTTTCGCCAGAAGATGTTGAATTTTACGCCAACCTGAAAACCTGAGCGGATTAAGGTTTCGCTGTCTTCGTAATTGTTGGTGTTGTCGATTATGAATCTGTAGCCGACGCTTAAGTCGACCATAAAGTTCTTGAAGAAAATCTGTTTCCAGCCGATTGAAGGCATTACGCTGAAAATTATATCAAAATTTGTTTCCGGCGCATCGTCTCCGGAGTAAAAAAGCATGTCTGTTCCGGCGCCGCAGCCGGCATAAAGCCATTCAAGTCCTTTGCCAAACGGATAGCAAAAAAAACTAAGGTCTGTTTCGTAGCCGTTGCACCAGGTGTCAGAGTCTCCGATTTTTATAGTCTGGGTTGCAAGGGTTCCGCGCATTGAAAAATAGCGCCATATTTTCTGTTCGTAGTTACAGCCTATTCCCCATCCGTTGTTTTTCCAGCCGGTAAGCGTATATCCCAAATCCATTGAAAAAAGATGAGAAAGAGAGTGGTTCGGAAGCTTGTCAGAAAGCCAGCGGGCATTAATTCCCAGAAAGGTGATAGGCTCTTCGTCATAGCTTGTGTCGGCGCCTTCTTCATGAAAAATTGTTTCTAAAAAATTAGGCTTCGGCTTTTCATTTTCGTCGGGGTTTTCGTTTTCTGAGTTTTTTTCTGATTCTGTGCCGTCAGAAGAACCAGGATTATCATTTGAAGAGACGGATTCCTTTGCTTCAGCAGGTTTTTCTGTTTTCTGAAGCGGTTCAGACGCGGAAAATGACAAGGAAAAAAATACAGTGGCTGCAAGGGTCAGAATAAGCCTTTTCATTCTGATTTATATTATAGAACAAATGTTAAATTTAATAAATCAAAATGAAAAGGCTGCAAGTTTTAGCCGGCATACTGCATTGCTTCGCCGAATGTAATCGGGGAGTTGCGTACAAAGTGTTTTACGCAGTTAATAAAATCCCATGGAGAATTTCTTGCAATTCTTACGTAGGTGCAGCCTGTGTCTGAGGCAAGAGCTTCAAGGTCTTTGTTTACAAGGGCAGCTTCGTGGGAATCTGACATTACAGAAGTTATGTAAAGCGTGCAGTTCTTGCATCTTGTGTGCAGCTGGTACAGAAGCCATTCATATTTGAAGATAAATGACTTGCGGTCAAAGTCCGGGTTTTTTATGTCTTCTTCGCCAAGATTGATGAAAAGCTTTGACGGCTGAAGTTCAACGGCGCATGTTGCAATAACTTCATCAACATCCTTAAGTTTAAGGCCTTCGATGCTGCGGTTGTAAATATGTGATGATGTAGATTCTCTGAGCATTTCGCTTAAATCCATCATGGAAAGGTTAGTTGAGCCAAAGAAAACTGTCTGCTGTTTTTTACAGATTTGATTCATTATTGAAAAGTCTTTCATCAGATTGCCTCCTTTGCAGTAAATGATTCAGAGTTCTGATTAATGCTGAGTTTTGCAAGTCTGTCGTATTTTTTGTTGATAAAGTAAACGACAACATTTGCAGAAACAATCAGGATGTTCAGTACGTAAACTGCAAAGACATAGTTAAAAGTTCCGCGGATGATTTTTGCGGAAATACCGGCAACATATCCAATGATGATTAAAAAGATAAAGCGAAGACTCATGTTTTTTGCAGAGCGAGCCTTTATGTTTTTTAACAGGTTCATTGGCCACGAAAGACCAAAACATACAAGCATAGTAGCTTCCAGAAGTTCTGTCATTTTATTAACCTCGATTTGTTTTTATGGCTACAGTATATTTACTTGTATAGATAGCGTATAATATATTATTATGATTAAAACGATATAGATAAATCTATAGATTAAAGTTTAAATTATAAGGTTGAATGTATGGAATTGACGCAGTTAAGATATTTTCTAAAGGTTGCAGAACTTCAGCATATAACAAGGGCGGCACAGGAATTGAATATTGTTCAACCGGCGCTTACGCAGACAATTCACAGGCTTGAAAATGAACTAGGAGTTCCGCTTTTTGCTTCAAAGGGAAGAAACATTGTTCTTACGGAATACGGACGCTATTTTTACGATAAGCTTTCTCCTCTGCTTACGGAGATTCTGGATTTGCCGGAACAGCTTCATTCCATGAGTCATCTTGAAAATTCTACGATACACCTGAATGTCCTTGCGGCTTCAAGTCTTGTAACTCAGGCAATAATTGAATATCAGCGCATTGATGACAGTCTTCACATTCAGTTGAACCAGAGCGAGCAGATGGATCTGTGCGACATCTGTGTAACGACAAAACTTTTCTATCAGGAGCCGGAAATTAAAAATGATTCAGTTTTTGTCTGCACGGAAAATATTTTTCTGGCTGTGCCGGACATTCCGCGTTTTCAGGGAAAAAGTTCCATATCACTTGAAGAAATCAAGAACGAGGAATTTATTTCGCTTTCCGGAGCTAAGCAGTTTCGTGCAATCTGTGATAAATACTGCCGCAATGCTGGAATAAAGCCGAACATCATTTTTGAAAGCGACAGTCCTGCCGCCGTTAAAAACATGATTGCGGCAAACATGGGGGTTGGGTTCTGGCCGGAATTCAGCTGGGAAAAGGTTGAAAACAAGCGAGTGAAGTTGCTTCCGATTACTGATCCTCTTTGCAGCAGGGATATTCTGATTACATACAAGAAGAATAAGACGGATAACTCTAAGGCAGAAAACTTCTATAGATTTTTGAAAAGATATTTTGAGTTGACAGCAAAGAACTGCGACTTGGGCAAATAATGATTGTGAAAAATAATTGATTCAACCCAAGTCGTCAGTTTTCGCATGCGCAAAAACTGACGACTTATTTTAATGATGGCGAGATGGGCTACAATGTATTCTGCAGTGTAAAGGCGTACTGCCCATCTCTCAAGTTTGCCTTGCGGCAAACTTGCAAGTGTATTTTAATGATAGCGACACGGGCTGTCAGTGCTGTTCATCAGTGTAAATGCCTTGTGCCCGTGTCTCACGATTTCCTAACAGAAATCGTGCTAGGGCTTTTTAGTGGTGGAAGAGGCGAATACCTGTAAAAGCGTCGTTCGCTTCGCTCACTTACCGAGTTTCGTTTTCACGAAACTCGCATAAATTAGTGGTGGAATAGACGGATTCCAGTAAAAGCCATGCACATGTTGTAAGAATCTGCTGTTTCGATTACCTGGTCGTCGCGTACGCTTCCGCCTGGCTGAGCTACAACTGTAACACCAGACTTTCTTGCGCGTTCGATGTTGTCTCCAAATGGGAAGAATGCGTCAGAACCGATTGCAACGTCTGTGTTCTTGTCGAGCCATGCGCGTTTTTCTTCGCGTGTGAAAACAGCTGGCTTTACTTTGAAAAGCTTCTGCCATTTGCCTTCTGCAAGAACGTCTTCGTATTCGTCGCCGATGTAAACGTCGATTGTGTTGTCGCGGTCAGCGCGTTTGATTCCGTCTACAAACTGAAGTCCGAGAACCTGTGGGCTCTGGCGGAGCCACCAGTTGTCAGCTTTCTGACCTGCAAGGCGTGTACAGTGAACGCGGCTCTGCTGTCCGGCACCAATACCGATAGCCTGTCCGTCTTTAACGTAGCAGACTGAGTTAGACTGAGTGTATTTAAGAACGATGAGAGAAATTACAAGGTTCATCTTGTCTTCGTCGCTCATGTTTTTGTTCTTTGTTACAATGTTAGAAAGGCAAGAGTTGTCGATTTTAAGGAAGTTGTGTCCCTGTTCAAAAGTAACGCCGAAAACCTGTTTCTTTTCAAGTTCAGCAGGAACGTAGCTAGGGTCAATCTGAATTACACAGTAGTTTCCGTTTTTCTTTGCCTTGAGAATTTCAAGAGCTTTTTCTGAGTATGAAGGAGCTACGATACCGTCAGAAACTTCTTTTTTGATAAGGAGGGCAGTTGCTTCGTCACATTCTCCGCTTAAAGCAATAAAGTCACCAAAAGAACTCATGCGGTCAGCACCACGAGCGCGGGCATAAGCACAAGCCATAGGAGTAAGTTCAACGCCGTCTGTAAAATAAATCTGCTTCAAAGTGTCGCTCAAAGGTTTTCCAACTGCGGCTCCGGCAGGACTTACGTGCTTAAAACTTGTTGCAGCTGGAAGTCCAGTTGCTTCTGTAAGTTCCTTTACAAGCTGGTAGCCGTTAAAAGCGTCCAAAAGGTTTATAAAACCAGGTTTGCCGTTCAAAACAGTAATTGGCAAATCTTTTCCGTCTTCCATAAAAACCCGCGCCGGTTTCTGGTTAGGGTTACATCCGTATTTGAGTTGTAATTCGTTCATGCGTATAGAATAGCGAATTTTGGGGAAAGAATAAAGATATATGAAAGGGGGGAAGTGAGATATTAGATGAGGCATTAATACTGAAACTATAAATCGTGATATAATAATTTTATGGTATAAAAAGAGACAGATTAAAGAAAGAAAATATAAACATAAATAAAAATCAGTGCCGTTCAATGACACGATAGATTTGTATAATAAATTATGGTTTTTAAACAAGGAAAAATTATTTATGAAAACTATTGATGATTTTTGTGGACAGAAAAATGGATATTCACGTTCAATAACTTTGAGGAATGCACTTATTCCAATTGGTAAAACCGAGGAAAATATTCAAAAACTGAAACTTCTTGATAAAGATATAAGTCGGTCAAAGGCATATGTAGAAGTGAAAAAATTGATAGATGATTTTCATCGAGTCTTTATTGAGGAAGTTCTTTCAACTGCTGTACTTGAATGGGGACCATTATATGATCAGTTTGACCTATATCAGAATGAAAAAGATAAACAAAAGAAAAATAAAATCAAGAAAGAACTTGAAACACTACAAAGTGTAATGCGTAAGCAGATTGTAAAAAAGTTCAAGGAAGATGAAAGGTTTGACAAACTTTTTAAGAAAGAACTTTTATCTGATTTTGTTCCGACTGTTATAAAAAATGATGAATCTGGTACAATTTCTGATAAACAGGCTGCTCTTGATGCTTTTAAAGGTTTTGCAACATATTTTACAGGCTTTCATCAAAATCGCCAAAATATGTACAGCGAAGAAGCCCAGTCAACGGCAATCAGCAATCGAATTGTAAATGAGAACTTCCCGAAGTTTTATGCAAATGTAAAACTGTTTGAATATTTGCAAAAAGAATTTCCTGCAATTATTAAAGATACAGAAGAATCTCTCTCTGTATTTTTGAATGGAAAAAAACTTTCTGACGTTTTCTCTGAAAATGGATTTAATGATGTTTTAGCTCAGAGTGGAATAGATTTTTACAATACTGTAATCGGTGGTATTTCTGAAGAAGCTGGTTCAAAAAAGGTTCAGGGGTTGAATGAAAAAATTAATCTTGCAAGTCAGCAGCTTCCTAAGGAAGAAAAATACAAACTTAAGCGCAAGATGACAGTTCTTTATA
The DNA here is from genome assembly GCA_045123335.1 of Treponema sp. Taxonomy (GTDB): domain Bacteria; phylum Spirochaetota; class Spirochaetia; order Treponematales; family Treponemataceae; genus Treponema_D. The sequence goes on along the minus strand of JBGVIP010000009.1, from coordinate 6,099 downwards.
AACAGATTTTGAGTGATAGAAGTACGTCATCTTTTATTCCTGTTGGCTTTGAGACAAGTGAAGAAGTATATGAATCTGTAAAACAGTTTAAGGAACATAACCTTGATAAAGTTATTCCTCTCGTAAAGAAACTGACTGAAAAAACTGATTATGATTTGAACCAGATTTATGTTCCTGCAAAAGAAGTCACTGAGTTTTCTTTGAAGCTGTTTGGTAACTGGTCAATTTTGCAAGACGGACTTTTCCTGCTTGAAAAAGATAATGCTAAGAAAAATTTTTCAGAAAATCAGATTGATGATACTCGAAAAGAAATTGCTAAAAGAGATTGTTCTCTTGCAGATTTGCAGAAAGCCTACGAAAGATGGACTAAAGAGAACAATACTTCAGTAGAGAAAACGGCAAAAAATTATTTTAGAATTGCTGAGCTCCGTCCTGATGAAAACACAAAAGAAAAGTCTTTTGTCGAAATCCTTAAGGAAGTAAACGAAAATTATTTAAAAATCGATTTTGACAAACAGGAAAACCTCATAAAAGAAAAAGAGTCTGCAACGCCTATAAAGAATTTCCTTGATGAAGTACAGAATCTATACCACTACTTGAAGCTCGTTGATTATCGTGGTGAAGAACAGAAAGATTCTGATTTTTATTCAGAACTCGATAAAATTTTGCTGGAACTTTCTGAAATAGTACCGTTATATAACAAGGTTCGTAATTTTGTTACCAAGAAACCGAATGAGATTAAGAAAGTTAAGTTGAATTTTGACTGCCCGACTTTAGCTAATGGCTGGGATTTGAACAAAGAATCTTCTAATGATGCTATTATTCTCCGTAAAAACGGAAATTATTATCTTGGAATTTACAATCCTAAGGATAAACCGAAATTTGAGTCTTGTACAAATGAAGAAGAGTGTTATGAAAAGATGATTTATAAACAGTTAGGTCAAATAAGTCAACAGCTTCCAAGAATTGCTTTTTCTCGACTTTGGCAACAAAAGATAAAAATTCCTGAAGAAGTGATAAGAATAAAAAAAACAGAATCATTCAAGACTAGTAAAGATGATTTACAAAAATTGATTGAATATTATAAATTTTTTATTACTCAACATGAGGAATGGAATAAGTTTTTTTCTATAAAATTTTCCAATAGAACTGATTATAAAAACTTGCCAGATTTTTATTCGGAAGTTGATAGTCAATTTTATGATGTTTCATTTACAAATATTTCAAAAAAATATGTTAATAAGATGGTAGATTCCGGCAAACTATTCCTCTTCCAAATCTATAACAAAGATTATTCAACAGGAAAAGACGGCGGAAACGGTTCTACTGGAAATAAAAACCTTCATACGCTGTATTGGGAAAATCTATTTTCTGAGGAAAATTTGCGTGATGTCTGCTTAAAGCTGAATGGAGAAGCTGAACTTTTCTGGCGGGATGTAAATCCGAATGTTAAAGACGTCTGCCACAAAAAAGGCTCTGTTCTAGTAAATCGCACAATGACAGACGGTTCAACAATTCCGGAAGACATTTATCAGGAGATTTATAAGTTCAAGAATAAAAAGTCTGAAAGTCTTTCTGATAAAGCAAAAGAACTTCTCGACAGCGGAAAAGTTGTCTGCAAAGAAGCTAAGTTTGACATCACGAAAGACAGACATTTTACAAAACAAACATATCTTTTCCATTGTCCGATTACAATGAATTTTAAGGCTCCTGAAATTTCAAATAAAGATTTCAATACAAAAGTTCAATCTCTTTTGAAAAATAATCCTGATGTAAAAATCATTGGTCTTGACCGTGGTGAACGACATTTAATTTATCTTTCGCTTATAAATCAGAAAGGTGAAATTGAACTTCAGAAAACGCTGAATCTTGTTGAGCAGGTTCGCAATGATAAAACTGTAAAAGTTAATTATCAGGAAAAACTTGTTCAGAAGGAAGGCGACCGCGATAAAGCACGTAAAAACTGGCAGACAATCGGCAATATCAAGGAACTCAAGGAAGGGTATCTTTCAAATATTGTTCACGAAATTGCAAAACTGATGGTAGAAAACAATGCTATTGTCGTAATGGAAGATTTGAATTTTGGTTTTAAACGGGGGCGCTTTGCGGTTGAACGGCAGGTTTATCAGAAATTTGAAAACATGCTCATTGAAAAACTGAACTATCTTGTGTTCAAAGATAAAAAACTTACCGAGCCAGGCGGAGTTTTGAACGCATACCAGCTTACAAATAAATCTGCAAATGTAAGTGATGTTGGAAAGCAGTGCGGATGGATTTTTTATATTCCGGCAGCATATACTTCAAAAATTGACCCGAAAACAGGATTTGCAAATCTATTTTATACAGCAGGACTTACCAATGTAGAAAAGAAAAAGGAATTTTTCGACACGTTTGATTCAATCCGCTTTGACAGAAAAACAGATTCTTTTGTGTTCTCGTTCGATTATTCTGACTTTTCTGATAATGCAGACTTTAAGAAAAAATGGGAAGTGTATTCCTGTGGAGAAAGGCTTGTTTACAGTAAAGTGGAAAGATCTGCGGTTTGCGTAAATCCCACGGAAAATCTGAAAATATTGTTTGAAAAGCAGGGAATAAACTGGAATACGGAAGACAATTTTATTGATCAGATTCAGGCTGTTCAGGCTGAACGTGAAAACTGTTCTTTCTATGACGGATTGTACCGCTCATTTATGGCAATTCTTCAGATGCGAAATTCAAAACCGAATTCTTCAAATCAGGAAGACGATTATCTGATTTCGCCTGTTATGGCAGAGGATGGAACTTTCTATGACAGCCGTGTTGAAGCTGCAAAAGGCAAAGACGAAAGCGGAAAGTGGATTTCAAAATTGCCAGTCGATGCTGATGCGAACGGAGCATATCATATCGCGCTTAAAGGTCTGTATCTTTTGAAGAATGATTTTAACTTGAACGATAAAGGCTACATTGAAAATATATCAAATGCAGACTGGTTCAAGTTTGCACAGGAGAAAGATTATGCAGAATGAAATTATTTTATACACTGATGAAAATGGCAAGACGAATGTTTCTGTTCGTTTTGCAGATGAAGATGTTTGGGTAACTGCAGTCCAATTGGCAGAAATTTATAATACAACCAGGCAGAATATTGGCCAACATATCGAAAATATTTTTAAGGATGGAGAACTTCCGCGAGAGGCAACTGTAAAGAAATTCTTTATAGTTCAAAAAGAGGGAAGTCGTGAAGTTAAACGTGAGATTGATCATTATAATCTCGATGTAATTATTGCAATCGGTTACCGTGTTCAGTCTGATGTAGCGGTTCGTTTCCGCCGTTGGGCAACGCAGAGACTTCATGAATATATTCAGAAAGGCTTCACGCTGGACGATGAGCGGCTTAAGCAGGGGCGAAACCGATATTTTAAGGAACTTTTGCAGAGAATCCGTGATATCCGTTCAAGTGAGAGGAATTTCTATCAGCAGGTTACTGATATTTATGCAACTGCAACTGATTACGATCCGCGCTCAAAGATGACATTAAATTTTTTTGCAACTGTTCAAAATAAGCTTCATTATGCGGTCCATGAACATACAGCCGCAGAACTGATTTACGAGCGTGTAGACAGTGAAAAGCCTTTTGTTGGAATGACAAATTTTAAAGGCAATTATGTTACAAAAGATGATGTAAAAATTGCAAAAAACTATCTTTCTGAAATTGAGTTGCAGAGGCTTAATCTGCTCGTTTCTGAATTTTTAGACTTTGCAGAATTTCAGGCACTTGAAGAAAAGCCTATGAAAATGCAGGACTGGATTACAGCTCTGGATAATCAGATTGTAGCGCATCAGCGGAAAATTCTTGAAGGAAAAGGTACAATTTCCCATGAGCAGGCTATGCAGAAAGCAGAAAAAGAATACGACTTATTCCGTCAGAAAGAACTTGCAGATTTAAAAAGTGATTATGATTTGTTTCTTGAGGATGTGAAAAAACTGGGATAGAAATTAAATGGAACTTTACCTGAAAATCAGTAACTTGAATGATTTTATTTTTTGTCCTCTATCAATTTATTATCATCAGCTATATGGTGAGCTTTCTGAACGAATGTATTACGGACAGGCTCAGTTGGATGGAAAGGCTGCTCATTCTGCAGTTGATGAAAAGCGTTATTCAACGCATAAAAATATATTGCAAAGTCTTGATGTTTATTCTGATGAATATAAACTCAGCGGAAAAATTGATATTTTTGACATAGAAAAAGGACTTCTTACTGAACGCAAAAAACATATTGAAACGATTTATGACGGGTATGTTTTTCAACTTTATGCACAATGTATTTGTCTTCGGGAAATGGGGTACAAAGTAAGACAACTCAGGTTTTATTCTAGTGATGATAACAAGATTTATCCTGTAAAACTGCCCGAAGAAGACTGCGAAATGTTTGAAAACTTCAAGGCAACAAATGAAGCAATGCAGACCTTTGATGTTTCTAGTTATCAGCCAAAATCAGAAGATAAATGCCGGAACTGTATTTATAACGATTTTTGTGACCGCCCGCTTGCTCCAAAAACTTACCGTGGCGGATTTTAGTGAGGTTGGGCGATGATGAGTACGCGAGATTTTGAATACAAACAGATTGCATTTGTTTTTACTGATGAAGGGCAGAAAATAAGTTTTAAGAATGACAATCTTTTGATTACGGATGCAGACGGAAAAGTAATTCATCAATCTACTTGCTACCGGCTTTTTATACTTTTTATCTGCGGGGATTTTTGTTTAACTTCGGGACTTCTTGACCGGTCTAAAAAGTTTGGTTTTTCAATTGTGTTTATGACTCCAAATCTTAGGATGACTTGCATGCTTCCTTCAAAAGCAGAGGGGAATGTACTGCTTCGTAAAAAACAATATTTATATGATAAGACAGAAATTGCTGCTCACGTTATTTCGAATAAAATCCATAATCAATGTGCACTTTTAAAAAAGAAACGTAAAAAAACAGATGAAGAAAAAGAAATAATTGCAAAACTTGAACAGTTTGAAAAAGATGTATTAAAGCCAGATTTATCCGCGCAGGAAATTATGGGAGTAGAAGGAATCAGTGCAAAGCTATATTTTAAATCGCTGTTTTCAGAATATAATTGGAAAAGCCGTCAGCCACGTACAAAATGCGATATAACGAATACTTTAATGGATATAGGCTATACGATTTTATTTAATGTTATAAATTCGCTTCTGGAAATGTACGGTTTCGATGTATATGTCGGAATTTTACATACACAGTTTTTTCATCGTAAATCATTGGTGTGTGATTTGGAAGAATCGTTCAGACCGATTGTGGATGAAGCGATTTTAAAAGCGCTGAATCTGGGGCAGGTAAGTGAAAAAGATTTCTGGAAAAATCAGAATCAGTATATTCTTCCATGGAAAAATTCAAAGAAATATGTCGGGCTGATTTTGAATGCAATTATGGAATATAAGAACGAAATTTTCATTTATTTGCAGTCGTATTATCGTGCTTTTATGAGAAATAAATCTTCGGAGGACTTTCCTGTTTTTGAAATGTTTGAAAAGGAGGAGTAAATATCGATGCTTTTAATCAGTTATGATATCAGTAATGACAAAGTTCGAACAAAGTTTTCCAAGTACCTTTCAAAGTTTGGATTTCGTCTTCAGTATTCTGTTTTTGAAATTTCAAACAGTGACACTGTATTAAAAAATATTGAAACTGAGATTCAAAATACCTATATGAAAACCTTTACAGAAGAGGATTCTATTATTATATTTAACTTATCCGAGACTTGTAAAAAAACTTGTTATGGATATGCCAAAAACGAAGAAAAAGAGGTTTTCGTGATTGGCTAAGAATTGCAAACCCTAGGTCTTACTGGAGAAAAATATGGAATTTTGTCGTTTTTTGCCGAAATTTCCTGCATTAAATGCGAAAAACAGTAACAGACAGTACCGTTGTACATTTCGAAGGGTTTCAAAGTGAACTAAAATTTCTACTGTTGTAGATGAAAAGGAGAAATAGAAAATGAACAAAGGTTTCAAAGTGAACTAAAATTTCTACTGTTGTAGATATATTTTGGATAAATTGAGTATTGTCTGTTTCAAAGTGAACTAAAATT
>JBGVIP010000008.1:0-17916 GCA_045123335.1 Treponema sp. | reverse complement strand
GCTAAATATTCACCCGGTTTATGCAAAAGAACTTCAAAAAAACTGCAAAGCGTTGTATGATTACAGTTGCTACGTCTATAGAATCAAGAACAACATAAAATCCGGCATGAAAAACGACGAAGCCATTGAAGAAGCAATCGGTTGGGCAGAAAAAGAGCACCTCTTAGGCAACTTCTTCAAAATCCAGAAAGCAGAGGTAATTGGTATGAGTTTAACGGAATTTGATGAAGATGAATTTAAGCGCATCTGCCGCGAAGATGGCTACGCAGAGGGTCTTTCTGAAGGGCTTTCTAAAGGACAGGAAGATGGACGCATGGAAGCAGCTCGAAGTTTTTACAATAACGGAGTCTCAATTGAACTTATTGCAAAATCCCTGAACATGACTATTGAGCAGGTAAACGAAATCGTAAAACAACCCGTTTCTTTGCAGAGGTAAATTCTGCACATAAGATAGGAGCTCATCGATTTTAATTTGCAAACTTGATCCCAACAAAAATCCCCAAGCACATAAAAAAAAGCCATCCCGACTTTTCGTCGAAATGGCTTTCCGCAAATTAAAAGCGCTCTCCGGCAACGTCCTGTTGCCGATGAGTTTTGATTATACTAATCCCTGTGCAACACGATGGCTCAGGCATCCCTGCCTTCGCTCATCGATTTTAATTCGCAAACTTAATCCCAACAAAAATCTCCACGCACATAAAAAAAGCCATTCCGACTTTTCGTCGAAATAGCTTTCCGCAAATTAAAAGCGCTCTCCGGCAACGTCCTGTTGCCGATGAGTTTTGATTACACTAATCCCGGTGCGATACGATGGCTCAGGCATCCCTGCCTTCGCTCATCGATTTTAATTTGCAAACTTAATCCCAACAAAAATCTCCAAGCACATAAAAAAAACCATCCCGACTTTTCGTCGAAATGGCTTTCCGCAAATTAAAAGCGCTCTCCGGCAACGTCCTGTTGCCGATGAGTTTTAATTATATTACACAAGCCCCTGTGCGATACGTTTGCAACTTTTACGAAACCGGCAATGTTTGCACCTGACTAAAATAGAAAACGCGTTAAAAAAGACAGTCCAGCGGACTGTCTTTTAGCGTTTACTTATTAATGTCTCGCTCGGTTTTACCGAGCGGCCACCCGACAGGGTGGCTGGTGCGCATAAACACACCAATTAATATTATACAAGACCCTGTGCAGCACGATGGCTCAGGCATCCCTGCCTTCGCTCATCGATTTTCATTTGCTACGCAAATGAAAGGCACTCTCCGGCAACGTCCTGTTGCCGATGAGTTTTGATTATACAAGACCCTGTGCGATCATAGCGTTTGCAACTTTTACGAAACCAGCGATGTTAGCACCAGCCACGTAGTTTACAAAGTTACCGTCTTTTGCACCGAACTTAACTGCTGTGTTGTAAGCGTTGTCGTGGATGTTGATCATGATGTTGTGGAGCTTTTCGTCAACTTCTTCAGCAGACCATGAAAGGCGTTCAGAGTTCTGGCTCATTTCAAGACCAGATGTAGCTACACCACCGGCGTTAGAAGCTTTTCCTGGAGCGTAAAGGATTTTTGCAGCAAGGAACTTGTTTACAGCGTCGATGTTAGAAGGCATGTTAGCACCTTCAGCTACGAGCTTACAACCGTTCTTCAAGAGCATGTCTGCATCTTCGCCAAGAAGTTCGTTCTGTGTAGCACATGGGAATGCACAGTCACATTTAACTTCCCAAACTTTCTTACCTTCATGGTATTCAGAACCTGGGAACTGTTTAGCATATTCAGAGATACGACCACGGCGAACACCTTTAAGTTCTTTAACCCAGTCAAGTTTTTCCTGAGTAATTCCGTTTGGATCGTAGATGTATCCGTTTGAGTCAGAAAGTGTAACAACTTTAGCACCAAGCTGAAGAAGTTTTTCTGCTGCATATTCAGCAACGTTTCCTGAACCAGAAACAACACAAGTCTTACCCTTGAAGTTGTCGCCAACTTTCTTGAGCATTTCCTGTGCAAAGTAGATAAGACCGTAACCAGTAGCTTCTGTACGGATCAAAGAACCACCGAATGTAAGACCTTTACCAGTCAAAACTCCAGTGTATTCATCACGGATTCTCTTGTACTGACCAAAGAGATAACCGATTTCGCGTCCACCAACGTTTTTGTCTCCAGCTGGAACGTCTGTATCTGGACCAATGTGGCGGTACAATTCAGTCATGAATGACTGGCAGAAGCGCATAACTTCTTTGTCTGATTTTCCGTGTGGATCAAAGTCTGAACCACCTTTACCACCACCCATTGGGAGTGTTGTAAGAGAGTTTTTAAGAACCTGTTCGAAGCCCAAGAACTTCAATACAGAAAGGTTTACTTCTTTAGAGAAGCGGAGTCCTCCTTTGTAAGGACCAATTGCACTGTTGTACTGTACGCGGAAACCACGGTTTACATGGTAGTTACCGTTATCATCCATCCAAGGTACTCTGAACTGGATAACGCGCTCTGGTTCAACAAGGCGTTCAAGGATTGCATTTGGTTCAAGTTCTGGCATCTGATCTACAACTGGATCAAGTGTTGTAAGAACTTCTTCTACAGCCTGAAGGAATTCAGGTTCGTTTGGGTTTTTAGCTTTTACTTCTTCCCATACACGGTTTACGTAAGCGTTTTTCATAAAATTTAACCTCTTATTTGCTCCCTATATCAGGTGGGCAAGCGGTTCATTATACTATATTTTTTTTGTGCTAGTAAATATTTTTGCAAAAAAAACTCAAAAAATGAATAAAATTGCATAAATATTCAAATAAACATGCTATTATATTAGCCTATGGAAAACAAAGAATGGTTTGAATACGACTCATTTTGGGAAAATTACGCCCCTATAATGTTTGACGAAAGCCGCTGGGCAGAAGCTCCGGCCGTTGCAGAATATGTAAAGGAACTTGCTCAGTTAAAGGAAGGCTGCAGCGTTCTTGATGCCGGCTGCGGTCCCGGAAGAATCAGCGTAGAACTTGCCGCCCTTGGCCTTGACGTAACCGGCGTAGACATAATCCAGTCAGAACTTGACGCCGCCGCTGAGTCAGCCGCCGCAGAAAACGTCCCACTTACGCTCATCAAGGCCGACCTCCGCACTTTCCGCCCAAAAAAACAGTTCGACTGCGCCATAAACCTGTATACCTCATTCGGGTACTGCGATACAATAGAAGAAGACCAGCAGATTCTGAACAACATAGCGTCCAGCCTGAAAAACGGCGGCTCATTCATTCTGGAATGCACCAGCCGAGAAACCGCAATCCTGTACTTTACAGAAGGCGAATGGTTTGAACGCGCCGGCATTACATGCCTTACAGAATTCTCTGTTGTCGGCGCCTGGGAAGGCCTCCGTTCAAAATGGATTCTAATTCATAAAGACGGAAAACGCATCGAGCACGAGTTCGTTCAGCGCCTCTATTCAGCCGTAGAGCTCCGCCAGATGTTCCTAAAAGCCGGCTTTTCCAGCGTAGAAATCTACGGAGATTTTAACAAATCCCCTTATGACAATCACGCCCGCACAATGGTTCTGGTCGGCAGAAAATAAACAGCCTTAGGAGAGACAGCAATGACTTCAAAACTTTTTTCCATCCTCGTAATCCTGCTTCTTGCAATTCCGGTATTTTCATCTTCAAAAGAAAAAAAACAGACCGAAGAACAAACAGCACAGGCTGTACAGCACGCCGAAACAACCACATCCGCAGACAAAGAACTCTGCAAAATCCTAAAAAAGGACATATCTGAAAAGCGGTACAGCTCAAAAATTACAGAACTCACAGAAGGTTTAAGCCCCGTACAGAAAAATCAAATTTACGAAGATTACAAAAAAGAAACAGTAGCACCTTTTTTACTCAATACATTTACAGGATTAGGAATCGGTTCACTGACTCAGCGTGATTACGAAGGATTTGGATTTGCATTTGCATTTGTAACTTACGGCGCCTCAAGCATTGTAAAAACAGCCATAAACCGGGACTTATTCGGCTTCAGCAACGATTTTTCATATGCATCCGGAATCTTCAACATGTTCCTTGGAGCAGGTTTCTGCGCCGCCGGCTACATAATAGGACTTGTACGCCCGTGGCACTACAGCAAAAATTACAACCGGCAGCTTAAATCATGCCTTTTCCCAGAACCAGAAACCACAGTCTCATTTGCACCGGTCGCAGACCTTCAGGCGCAGAACTACGGCTTAATCTGTAAAATAAATTTATAGACCCCCTGCCCGTAGCGCGCCCGCCGCAGCAACCGCGCCACGCGCAAATCCCGCAAAACTACAGAACTAGTTCCGCAATCGCAACCCCGGCCGGCAGCATAATAACGCTAACCGCAGAAGTAACCAGTACCGCAAGCCCGCTGTAAGATTCATCCTTGTCAAAAAGAACCGCAAAACTTGAAACACTCATTCCAACAGGACAAAGAGCCGCAATGTAAGCCACAAAGCACATAAGAAGAATGTCGTTTACACCGCTGAACAGCCTGTATGTTACCGCAACAATGCCAAGCACAACAACCATCACGACAACATGACGCAGAACGCAAAGCCTTACAATCCTTTTCAAATAGGAAGCCTTAAATCCGCGGAAGTTGGCAAAAAGCATACCCAAAAGGAACATAGCCATCGCCGTATTCATGCACGCAACAAGTTCAACAGTCTTTGCAACAACATACGGCAGCCTGAACGGCATACAGAAAATCAAAATGCCCGAAAGCACCGCAATAATATTCGGATTCGTAATAATTTTTACAGGATTAATTTTTCCGCAGATAATATAATATCCGGCCGTCCACAAAAAAATATTAAACGCCGCAATAAACGAAAGCAAATACAGAACCCCGTTTCCATCAGGAAAAACCCCGGAAATCAGCGGAATCCCGATAAACCCGCAGTTAGTAAACACAACAGAAAGCTTATCAATGCAGTCAAGCTTACGCTCCTCATCATCCTTAGAGCGAATAAAAACAAGAGCCACAAAAAGCATTGCAAAATGAATCACAACCGAAAGCGCAAAAACAAATCCCAGAGCCTTAAGCTTTTCAATGGAAAAATCCATATCAAAATGATTCACAATAAGCAGCGGATTAATCAAAAAAATCAGCACCTTGCTCACAAATTTCTGCTCAGCCTGCCCGAACTTAAATTTCCGCGTAATAAAAAATCCCAAAAGGGCAATCAAAACCATAATAAAAAGCTGTTTTATAACAAGAACACACATTCTTCTATTATATAATGGCGCAAATTCATTTGCAACGGCAGTTCCGGGGTTCCGCTACGCTCATTGCTCCGTTCCACTCCGCAATCACCTTCGGTGCCCCCTCCATTGCCGGCGCAGGGCATTCACCCAAAACAGTTTTTTCTATATAATAGCCGCATGATTCAGTTAGTGGCTTTTTTAGGAAACTACGGACGGGAATACGAAAAAACCCGTCATAACGTAGCGTGGCAGTTTGAGTCAGCCCTGCCGTTTGCAGACAAATTAAGCTGGCAGTCAAAATTTAAGGGAAACTATGCAGCAATAGAACCGGAACAGCTGGCTTCCTGGTGCGCACAGACAGGCGTTCTTGCAAAAAAAGACGGAAGCCCTGTCATAATCCCGGAAGAAATGCCTTCAAAAATATATTTTCTAAAACCGGAAACCTATATGAACCTTTCCGGCGAAAGCATTATTGAACTCGCAAACTTCTATAAAATCAAACCTGAAGAAACCCTTATAGTTCACGACGAACTTGAGCTTCCTTTGGGAACCGTAAGCTTTAAGTGGAGCGGCGGACTTGGCGGCCACAACGGACTTCGTTCAACAAAACAGGTTTTCGGCACGGCCGATTTCTGGCGCCTTCGCTTTGGACTTACAAAACCAACCGACAAGGACATTGCGTCCTACGTGCTCGGAAAATTCACGGAAGACCAGCAGATAATACTCAGCCAGATTTTTCCGCAGGCAGCAACACTGCTTGCAAAAGTTCTGTTCAGCAAAGATCCGTCAAAATTCCTTCAGGAATGGTCAAAGAAAAAACTCGCTGCCGAATAATCTTACGGAGGACGCAATGCATTCAGATTACCCTAACCCGGAAAACACAGAAAATGCGGTAAAGGAATTCCGCCGCTTTCTGGAAACAATCCATACACTGCGTTCCCCAAACGGCTGCCCTTGGGACAAGGAACAAACGCCCCTTTCTATGCGCAAGTCGCTTATAGAAGAAACTTTTGAAGCCGTAGACGCAATAACCCAACAGGATGTTGCACACGCAAAAGAAGAGCTCGGCGACGTCCTCCTAAACACCGCAATGATTTCTTATATGTACGAACAGGACGGCGCTTTTACCATTGCAGATTCAATCCGTGAACTTACAGACAAACTTATACGCCGCCACCCCCACGTATGGCCGCAAAGCCAGGGCGCCTCTCAGGCAGACGGCAAGGCAGAAACTTCTTCAGACGTATTAAGCCAGTGGGAACGCATAAAGCAAAACGTAGAAGGCCGCAAATCAGACTCAATTCTGGACGAAGTACCGCAGGGCTTTCCGCCGCTTTTACGCGCCGCAAAACTTCAGAAAAAAGCAGCAAAAAAAGGCTTTGAATGGAACAATATTTCAGAAGCCCTGCAAAAAGTTCAGGAAGAACTTGCAGAAGTGCAGGCTGCCCGCCTCGAACTGGAAAATAAATGCGGCCAGGAATCCCCTTTCCTTAAAGATTCTTCAGGAAATGTAAACAAAGCCCAGCTACATGTAGAAGAAGAAATCGGCGACCTTCTTTTTGCCGTCGTAAACTATTCCAGAATGCTTGGCGTAGACCCAGAAACAGCACTGAACCGCACAAACCAGAAATTCTACCACCGCTTTACATACGTGGAACATCAGATGGAACAGAAAAAAATCCCCCAGGATAAAAATCACCTTAAAGAAGCCGAACAATTCTGGAACGAAGCAAAGACAAAAGGACTGTAGCACCGCAGAATCTTCATCAATCTGCATAAAAAAAATTGAAAACGCTTAATTTTTTTGCTATATTATAAGAAAGTGCATTAAAAAAATCAGAATGCAACTCATCACATTTTTTATGGACGTACAGATGAAAGAAATTCGTTTTGAAGAAGAGGATGCAAAAAAGAAAGCACCGGAAATGCCGGATCCTCTTGCAGAAAAATTCATTAAGACACGCCAGATTCTTCTTTCTGGTGAAATCAACAAAGACTTGGCAGAAAAAATTGTCCGCCAGCTTCTTGTTCTTGAAGCCGATGACAGCAAAAAGCCTATCTATATGTACATCGATTCCCCTGGCGGAGATGTAGACGCTGGTTTTGCAATTTTTGACATGATCCGCTTCATTAAGTCACCGGTAATTCTTATCGGAATGGGGCTTATTGCAAGTGCCGCTGCCCTTATTCTTCTTGCAGTAGACAAAGAAAACCGTGTTGCACTTCCAAACAGCCGCTATCTCATTCATCAGCCTTCAAGCGGAATGCGAGGTGTTGCCACAGACATCGAAATCCATGCAAAAGAAATGGAAAAAACAAAGGCAATCCTTAATAAAATTATTGCAGACCAGACAGGCAAATCTGTTGAACAGGTTACCAAAGACACAGAACGCGACTACTGGCTGGATTCTTCAGAAGCCGTTACCTACGGTTTGGTTTCAAGAATCATTTCAAAACGTGAAGATTTGGAAAAATAAATGGTATTTGAGCTGACCCCAAAACTTGAAGGAGAAATTCTTCAGGCATTAGAAAATCAGGAACAGACTTTTCTTGTTGATTCAGAAAATGCAGTCCTTGTTCCTGCAGATCGGGGGCTCAGCGGCAATGAAGACAGTTTTTATGCTTTACCGGAATGGAACTCCTCGCAGGGTTTTTCCCTTAGAGAAGAGTTTGTAAGCACTTTGCATCCTTCAATAGCAAAAGATGAACTGCAGCGTATTCTCCATTCTGGAAGGGGGGTTTTCAGAAGTTTTAAAGAAAGCTTAAAGGAATTTCCTGAAGTTGAAAAATTATGGCATCAGTTTAAAAACAGACAGATGCACCGCTACATCACGGAATGGTACAACAGCCTGCGTGAAATTTGGGGATTAGAAACTTTAGATCAGGAACCGGAAGATACCTGTGACCTGCTGAACGACGATTTCCAGTTTCAAGAGTATAACAATAATGATTACAGTGAAATACTCGGCTATTTTGATTACGCAGGCAAAAACGAATTCCATTCGGATATTCAGGAAGAATTAAACGAGACTATTTTTGATTTATGGCAACAGCAGTTTGAAAATGGAGGGAGGAATGGACAAACTGGAATTGTATGCCGGTCTCTGACAGAGGAGTTTATAGGCTGCATTACAGCGGCACCTCTTTCAAAAAAAACAGACAAAACCATGATCATAACAAGTTTTTATGTTCTTGGAAAATTTCGCGGGCTTGGCATTGGCACTCAACTTATTTCAGAGTATATGGATGTTTTAAAAGCCCACGGCAAAAAATGGATAATGCTAACAGCTGCCACATCAGAATCAATGGAAAAACTTTTCCTTTCCTCAGGATTCAAGAAAGACGGAACCTGTTATTATGCAAAAATCCAGTAGATTAGGAGTAAAATATGTATAACCGCGATTCAGAAATCGACATGGACTCAGTTGCACTTTTTTTAAAGGATGCAGTAGAAAAAATCAGAACACAGGAAAACCCTGATGTACTTAATGATTTGAAAAAAGTTTTCAAAAAAAATGTTCCGCTTACAATGCGCTCATACCTTGCGGCATATCTTATTAAAGACCAGATGAAGCACTTCCACGGTCAGTACCGCCCTCGCAAGGATTTCAAGGAAAACAAAAAGAATCAGCGCCCTATTAGAGAAAGAAAACCTGTTGTTACAGAAGAAAATACACAGACAGAAGAACGCCAGCCACGCCCAAGAGTACAGATTGATCCTGCACTTGCATCTACAATCTTCATCAGCATTGGACGCAACCGCCGCGTATTTCCGCGCGACCTTGTAGGTCTTTTAGTTGGTGCCGCAGGTCTTGACCGCGACAGAATCGGAGACATCCGCGTTCTTGCAAACTACTCTTTTGTTCAGCTTTTTGCAGAAGATGCAGAAAAAGCAATTGCCGCTCTTAACAACTACGAATACCGCGGACGTAGCCTTTCTGTAAGCTATTCACGCCAGAAAGATTCAGAAGCAGATGATTCTCAGACAACAGAAGGTCTTGATGCACAGGCAGCCGCAGAAGACGCAGCAGCTTACGCAGCAGCAGAAAAAGCTTCTTCTAACGAAGTTTTCTCAGCTCCTCACTACTCTTCATCAGAAGAGCAGCCTTCTGACGACGGCAACATGCTTGTATAAAGCGTTCGCTATTATTCTGAATGATGAGTATATTTTTTTCTTGATTCCCTAAACTCATCATTCAGAATATTCTCTCCCCCCTATTGTATAAATCCTGTTTTTATGCTGAAACTATATCATGAACATAAATATTCATCGCCTTATTACAGGCCCTTTTCAGATAAATACTTGGGTAATCCAGATTGATTCCTACGCACTCGTAATTGATCCTGCCGCTTCAGAATTCACTGGCGACAAAACAAAAATTTCGTCTTTCCTGGCGCAGAAAAACCTTACTCCTCTTGCATTCATCCTTACACACGGACATTTTGATCACATTGCAGGCACTAGAGTCCTTAAAGCGCTCTGGCCTTCCGTGCCGCTTATCTGCCACAAAAACGACTTTCCTATGTGCGGTAAAAACGCCGCCCAAATTCAGGGAGAAACCCTCTGCGACATCGGTATGGAAGCTTTTGCCACTGCCCTTTCTGAACTTCCGGACGCAGACATAATCATAGAAAAGGAATGCTCTCTTTCAGATTTAATAAAAACTCAGAATTCAAAAACAGAAGAAATTCTTTCTGACTGGAAATTTATTCACACACCGGGACACACACAAGGCTCAGTCTGCATATATAACCAAAAGGAAAAAGTTTTATTTTCTGGCGATACCGTATTCTATCATTCCTACGGACGCACAGATCTTGAAGGCGGCGATCAGAATCAGATGATAAAAACACTTACCCGCCTATATAAAGAACTGCCTGAAGACTGCCGGATTTTCCCGGGTCACGACTTTTACGGTTTTACATTAAAGGAAAACAGCCTGTAGGCGGAATCAGTATCCATAGTGCTCCGGAAAATAAGGCACAAATTCCTGTTTTCCGGCCGGATCAACATAATAAAAAATAGAAGTGATATTTCTTCCTAAAACTTCAAGAACTGCACAGCTAGGCTTAGACCCGTACCGCGGACAGGAACAGCTTCCTGGATTCATAGAATAAATAACGTGCATGTGTTCTGCCGGAAAATGCGTATGTCCGTAAATAACAGCATTTGCATTTTCCTCTTCTGCAGCCATTTCCAGTGGCTCAGTGGAATAATATACGCCTTCTTCATTTCCATGAGTTATAAGAATGCGGCGTACACCAGTTTCCAGAATCACTCGCTTCGGAACAATAATTTTCCTGCAGAATGAACTGCTCGCAGAAGACGGATCATTATTTCCGCGGGCAAAAGCTATTACAGGCGGCAGCCATTCCTTCGGCTCATTGTATTTTACAGCCTTTTCCATAAGAGAAATAAGATCATAGATTCCGTCTCCGGCAAAAACTGCCGCATCACAGTTCGGACCGAACTTTTTAAAAATGTCACCCACAACCGTTGCGTCACCATGAGAATCAGAAATAACAAGAATCTTTGCATTCTTTTTTTTCTTTAATGATTCAAGCTGTTCTTCTGTGGCAAAAATACCGTTCGCAAGCTGACTAAGACTGTTCATTCCTACTCCAGAACAAAATGATTGATTGAATAAAGTCCTGTATCCGGATCCGAATATCGTCCAGTTTCAGACTGACCTGTAACTTTCTTTACAATTTCCAGAAGCCGTGCATTTTTTTCAAAAGGCGCGTCACTTATGGAAACATATTTTACGCATGTCTTTAAGATTTCAGGTACATTTTCTACAAAATTTTCAGAATCTTCTTCTGCAATAATCCCGTTTATCTCTGCCTTAAGCGACTTATCAAGTACAAAATCAGAAGAATACTCCATTCCCAGAACATCATCCTGACTGAAAAGCGAAATTACGGGGTACGGAAGCTGTCCGCCATAACTATCCTGCATTCTTCCAAGCGCAGAACATGTTCCCTCCGGAGCTCCCAGAATGATAATTCCCTTTACATTCCTAGAACCAAGGTACTCGCTTAAAAGGCTTATGTAATGCTTTGTTCCCCTTTTAAAATCCCCAGGAAAAACAAGAGGATAAATTGCTCCGCCGTCTTCATAGGAACCATACTGACGGAACAGCTCATTATTCATGGACTGGACAAATTCCGAATCATTATAGCCGTATCCATAAACCACGCAAATACATTCATCCGAAACATGCCATGTATGAGTAGGTTCATCAAGTTCCCCAGAATTCAAATCTACATCAAAAAGCGAAACAAGCATTTCATCATTTTCTTGAACCGGCTTCCTGTTGGTGCATCCGGAAATTACCATCAAAACTGCAATAACCAGAAATCGAATGCGCATAATCAAATTCAAAACACTCATAGTTTATTCTAGCCTAATAACAAATAAATGGAAAGTAAGCTGGTGATTAAAAATTTTTCCATAAAAACACCGATTTTATTTGAAACCTTTAGGAAATCATATTATTTTTAAATATAGATATGAATTCATCTACAGCAAATGTTTTAGACATAAAAACCGACATCTCATCTGATTCTACAGACCTTACAATTGTCCAGAAGGAATTAGAAAATCACGAAGATTTCTATAAAATGGCGCTCCAGTTTCAGGAAATCATGATGATTTATGAAAGCGCCATCAAGCAGATAGAAACAAAACTTGAAATCCTCAACAAGGAATATAAAGTCACAGGACGAAGAAATCCTATAGAAACCGTAAAATCGCGGATAAAGTCGCCGGACAGCATTGCAAACAAGCTTCAGAAACGCGGCATTCCTGTAAATTTCAGGAACATGACCGAAAACCTGAACGACATTGCGGGAGTAAGGGTAATCTGTCCGTACATTTCCGACATCTACACAATCAAGGACATTCTTCTTAAGCAGCCGGACTTAAAACTCATTGAAGAAAAAGACTACATTGCAACTCCAAAAGAATCCGGCTACAGAAGCCTTCACATGGTTCTGCAGGTTCCGGTATATCTTTCTCAGACAGAACACCACATAAACGTTGAACTTCAGCTCCGTACAATTGCAATGGACTTCTGGGCCAGCCTTGAACACGAACTGCGCTACAAGACAACAACCAGAATCCCAGAAGGAATCCGACGCGAACTAAAGCGTTGCGCCGAAACAATTGCCATGACCGACCGCGAAATGGAAGAAATCGCCATAGAACTTCAGGCTCTTGATTAAATATGTAAAGAGCCGCTGACGCCTTTGTTTTTCCAATAAGCCAAAAAAAAAGAGACCGCAAAACGGTCTCTTTTTTTTTACTCAAACACATTGAAACTTATTTGCAAAGTTCCATATATTTCTGTGCAAGACGCTTACTCTTCTTTGCAGCCAAACCGCAATAATTAGATGGATGCTCGAAAAAGTTAGCAGGATTTTCTACGCCAAGTTTTTCAAGCTGAGCTGTAATATCCTTGTATTCCTTTTCGTGAGTTTTAAGCACTTCAAAGAATGTCTTTCCTGTCTTTTCAGCTTCAAGAGTAATCTTACGGATAACTTCGTGTCCGTCGTTATATCCGGCTTCACCAAGAAGAATGTAAGCAGGTTCAGCAAGAACGCCGCCCTTAACTTTTCCGCCGGCACCTTCAAGATTTCGTGCCATTCCTTCTTTATCAGCCTGAAGACCTTTAACAACACTGTTCATGCGGGCAACAGCCATAGTAAAGCCTGAAACATAATCAGCAATAAAGCGCTGTGAAGCAGAGTTTGTAAGGTCTCTCTGGTGTTCAGAAATCTGATCCATGTAGAAAGTAATTACGCGTGGGCACATAGCCTTCCACAAAGACTTAACGTGTTCGCTGTTCCAAGGATTTCTCTTCTGAGGCATAGTAGAAGAACCAACCTGAGTTGCAGCAAAGTATTCAAAAACTTCACCAATTTCAGAACGCTGAAGGTTGCGAAGGTCATCAGCAAGGTTAGCAATAATTCCGAATGCAACATTCATCTCCAAAA
Source organism: Treponema sp. (assembly GCA_045123335.1). Lineage (GTDB taxonomy): Bacteria > Spirochaetota > Spirochaetia > Treponematales > Treponemataceae > Treponema_D. Next base: position 4,715 of record JBGVIP010000008.1, on the reverse strand, counting down.
GAAGGCGAAGAACGTGTTCAGGTTCAACAAGCTGGTTAGAATATTCAGAAGGCTTAAGACCAAGGAATTCAGTATAAATGCGTTCAAGTTCTTCAGGATCTTTAACAATCATACTTGGACCGTTGTAAGAACCAACAGGACCTGCAAGTTTACCAACAAGGTCATCGCTCAATTCTTCAATTTTAAGGATAGATTTTCCAAGACGAGCAACAAATTCAGCAATGCTCCATCCAAAAGTAATAGGAACAGCATGCTGACCGTGAGTACGACCAACCTGTGGAGTAGCGCATTCGCGTTCTGCAATTTCGCAAAGATATTTTTCAAGCTGCTTCAATTCAGGAAGCACAACATTTTTTGTAACATCGCGCATACGGCAACTCAATGCAGTATCAAGAATATCAACACTTGTAGCACCAAGGTGAACCAAAGGTCCGATTTCTGCGCTAACCTTAGTCTTCATAACATTTACAAGAGCGCGGATATTGTGCTTTGTCTTTTCTTCTTCTGCGTAAACTTCTTCTGGATCAATATTAGCAGCAACATCATCAAGTTCTTTTGCAAGTGCATCAGTCAAAGTTCCGCGAACCTTAAGATGAGCCTTAACCAAAGCTGCTTCACACTTAGCGCATGAACGAATAGAAGCCTGTTCAGAAATGTACTTAGAAAGGCCCTCAAAAGCATCCTTTTCCGACAACGAGTATCTGTGATCGATACAACTCAAATTCTCAAAAATATTACGTGTTTCCATACCGCCATTATAAAGAAAAACATGATTAATAACAATTACATTTATCAGTTGTTTATCTTGTAAAGAATAAAGCGCTTTTACCAAATATTTATAATTCGCCTTCTTTTATCCCCATCAAAAAAAATAAATTCAAAATCTTATAATACTTAATTAATCAATCAAAGAATTCTCACTATAGAACACCTAATCATAAATCTCCTTCATAGAAAGATGTGTAATCAACAATACCGCTGTAAACACAGAGTTAAAAAATGTCTATAAACGTCCCTTCTATAAAATAAGCAAATACAAGAAAAAAAAGCATGAAAGCCATCCGCCTGGACTGATCCTGTCCCCGACTGGAAGCAATATTTTTATTCACATACAGTCAGATTCATCATTTGCGCTAATACTGCAAAAAGTGCTACACTGCTTCCATGGCACAGATAAAAAAAACAAACGCAATCAGAATACTTGAAAACTTAAAGATTCCATACGAAGCAAAAGAATACGACGATGACGGCGAACATCCGCTTGCAAAAGGCGCCGCCGGCCGCACCGCAGAAAAACTCGGCGTCGATCCCGCAACCGTCTACAAAACAATCGTAATGCGCACAGAAACCAAAGAACTATGCGTATTCCTCCAGTCCTCGCTTCACGAAATCAACTTGAAGAAAGCACGTAACGCCGCCGGCTGCAAAGACATAAACCCAATAAAACCGGAAGAACTCCTGGCCGCAACAGGCTATGTAAGGGGAGGCTGTTCGCCTTTAGGAATGAAGAAAAAACTGCGAACCTTCATAGATTCGTCCGCACTCGAACTGGAGAAAATAAACATTTCGGCCGGCGTCCGCGGAATGCAGCTCACACTTGCCCCTCAAGACCTTGTAAAAGCCTGCGACGCCGAAGTTGTAGATTTAATACTGTAAGAAAAAAAAACGCTCAAATCAACAAATCTGCAAAACAGCCGCATTAAGCCGTCTGCGCCAGCATTTCAGAAATACTAAATGCATGGTCACCAATTTTCTCAATCTGGCGCACAAGGTCAATGTACAAAAGCTCAGCCTTAACGTCAGCACCGCTTTCAAGCCTCTTTCGCGCAACCTTTCTGAGATTCTTTCTATATAAATCAATCTGATCTTCAAGTTCAGTAGCCATTTCAAGCTTGTCTTCGTTAAGATGCTTGTTAATGTTAATGCGAATAAACTGCAAAAACTGACGCGCAAGTTCAACATACGGAACAAGACGCTCCATATCTTCCTGCGGAAACTTCATCTTCTTTTCAATACTTTTTTCAATCAGTTTACCGGCACAGAATACCTGATCAGTCATTCCCTCAAGTTCGCCGACAATAGAAACCATAAGAGAAAGATTGTTACGCTGTGCATCCGTTATAGGCAGGTGCTGGCAGTTAATAATATACCGCGCAAGCTGCTCGTGCATCTGATCACAGTAATCCTCAGCCGCAGTAAGCTTTTCAATGTGCGAATCAATAAATTCCTGATTGCGCTTCATAATACCAATCTGCAGCCTGTCAAACATATTAGTAGCAACATCAGTCATATCCGCAATTTCCTTTTCAAGACGGATAATATGCATTGCAGTACTTTCCTTCACAAGCGAAGAATCCTGGAATTCAAGCCTGTAAGTCTTAAGATCAGCCTCAACATCATCCTTAACCAGGAAATGAGAAAGCTTTATCAACTGATCCGAAAGCGGCAGAAGAATCAAGGTATTAACAGTCTTAAATACCGTATGAAGCATAGAAATCTGAATTGCAATATTAGAAGAAGGAGTAATACAAACAACAAAACTGATAAACGGCTTAAAAATCAAAAGAGCAAAACAGGTACCAAGAACATTGAACAGAACGTGAATCACAGCCGACCTTCGCGCATCAGCACTAGTTCCAACCGCCGCCATAATCGCATCAATAGTAGAACCAATGTTACTTCCCAAAGTCATCGCACAGGCCATTTCCCACGTAATGATATTCTTAAATGCCATCGTAATTACAATCGCGCTGAACGCACTCGAAGAATGCATGAGCGCAGTAATCACAATACCAATCAAAAGTCCAATTATAATTGAAAAAATTCCCCAGCTCTGCGCATCCTTTAAAAATCCAAGGCTCGATGCGTCAAAGCTGAACACGTCCGAAAGCCCGCTCAATCCCATAAAAAGGAGCCCGAAACCCATTACAGCTTCACCAATATTCTTGGACCGCGAATCCTTCATCAAAGTCAAAAAGAAACCAAGCCCAAAAATCGGAATCGCAAACGATGAAATCTTAAAATTAAATCCGAAAAGAGAAACAATCCACGCCGTAATCGTAGTACCAATATTAGCACCAAAAATAACGCCCACAGACTGCGCAAGAGTAAGAAGCCCCGCATTAACAAAGGATACAACCATAACAGTCGTAGCCCCAGAGGACTGAATAATCATAGTAATCAAAAGACCAGTAACAACCCCAACAACACGGTTACCAGTCATCATACTTAGAGCACGTTGAAGCCTTTCTCCTGCACTTTTCTGCACACCATCGCTCATCAGCCGCATGCCGTAAAGCAAAAATCCAAGACTTCCAACCAGAAGAAAAATCGACTCTATAAGACCCATATCTAGCATATTACACTATTTTCTCATCAAAAACAAGATTCCCCTTTTTCCCCTCCCAGGCCAACTCCCCCGCAACCGGCGTTCCAGGGCCCGCTAACGCTTGGTCTTTTGCTCCGCAAAATCCTGCTCGCTCCGCTCCCACCCTTCCATGCCGGGGCCAAACTCCCCCGAAAGCAAGAACCTCATTGCACTTTCATTCCCGTTAAAACAAAAAAGGGAACCGTACTCGCAGTTCCCTTTTTCTGTAAAACCTTTACGATATCTGCAATTTAATTACAGTTTTGTATAAGTTGTATAAGATGTAGAAGAAGTTTTGTAAGGAATTACAAAATTACCTTTTTCTGCAGAATTCAGGCTTAATGTAACCTTAAGACCTTCAGTAACTTCTGTTTCTGTGTATGACCATGGATCAGCAACTTCTAGATTTAGTGTAGACGTATTAAACCGTTTCAAATTAATAATGCCACTTGAAACACCTGTAATCATAAGTTCAGGTGCAATTCTACCACATGACTCAGATATAACTGAAGAAATATCATTAATAGTAAAAGTATAGCCAAGTTCATAGTAAGTTGTGAAAGTATATTTCTTGCTGCACAAATCTGAAAGTGTCGTAAATGCAGGATATACATTGCTTACAGAAAGTTTAAGGCTTGTAGAATTTACTTCATATGCATATGGGGAAATAAATAATGATGCACGTTTAAAATCAGATTCAATGCTTGCTCGACTTTCATTATACCTTTTTATCGATTCTTTAGAAACTTCAGTAGCATCTGTTGAATCATTGTATCCAAAAATAACTCCAAATGTCGAATAACGCAATGCTTTAGCAGCAGCTTCCAAATCAGCATCACTCATTAAATCATTTGTAAGTTTAATATATGCCATTTGAGCTTGAATAAACTCAGCATCTGTAGAAAATGAACCAAGTTCATAAGGAGTTTCTCCTGTTTCACGAACAATATATTTTTTTTCAGACGCATTATTTGTAAAAATAATACCTTCATCAGAATCATAAGAATAAGAATAAGTTATTACATTTTTCAATGTATAAGCTGAATTTACATTAGCTACAGCATCAAATTTTGTATTTGTTGTAACTGTAAAGCTGTTTGAAGAAAATTCATAAGTTTTATTGCTGGCATCATTACCAGCCTTGTAAGTATTTCCAGAAAGGTTATTTTCACCAACGCTTGCAGGAAGATTAGTTCCACCAGAAGATTGACTTGCAAGAGCAAGCATCAATGCTGAATTGTCATCCGAATCATTCGAACAACCCATAAAACCAGCTGCAAGTACAGCAGCGGCAAAAATAGAAACTATTTTTTTCATTTAAAATCTCCTCATGGAGCTTTAAACAGCA
>JBGVIP010000007.1:0-94032 GCA_045123335.1 Treponema sp. | reverse complement strand
TGCCTTGTAATCATCCCAACCGTGAGTGTTTTTACCGCTTGATTGAAGAGGGGGTTCAATCTGGTCAAATTCATAACCCCAATATCCATGGAATGGGCTTGCTTCATAAAATTTATCGCCTGTAAGACCATTTTTAAAACGCCCCTCAGACTGTTTAACGCTAGGTGTAATCCAGATTGCAGTAAAGCCCATATCAGCAATGTAATCGAGGTTGTTGATAATTCCTTTAAAGTCACCGCCGTGATAGTAGCTTAAAACTCCGGTTTTGCTTTCATCATATTCGTAAATATCTTTACCTGCAGGAAGGAATTCGTCTCCCCAGATATTGTTATTTGTAGAATCACCGTCTGCAAAACGGTCTGTCATCATGAAGTAAATAGTTTCTTCGCGGAAGTCGCGGTGCTGGAAATCTGTTTTTTCCAAAACATTTACAACCTGTGTTACAGAATCTGTTGTTCCGTCTGTGCCTTTTACAGTAAGGGTAACAGTGTACTTTCCTTTTGCAGAATATGTATGAGAAGGTTTTACGCCAGTTCCTGTGCTGCCGTCCCCAAAGTTCCATGAATAAGAAGCAATGTCGCCCTTAGAAGAAGAACCGTCAAAAGTTTTTGCGATTGTAGCAGTTGCACTTGCTGATGAAGAAATTACAGCCTTAAGCGCAATATCATTTTTTACTGTAACAGAAATACCTGATGTTGCTTTTGCATTTCCGGCCTTATCATAAGCAACTGCTTTAAGTGAATAAGAGCCGTTATCAATTTCTGTAGAATCCCAGTTGAATGCACATGTTCCATCTGTTTCCCCAAGGAGTGTAGAACCTGCATAGTATTCAACTTTTTTAATTCCACCTTCATCTGAGGCAAGGGCAAAAAGCTCTGCTTTTTCAGAAATCACAGAATTTGCTGACGGACGCACCCAAATTACAGTAGGAGCAATAGAATCAGAAGAAGCTGAGCCGTTCCAGTTTCCATCTTCGTAATACCAGATTCCAGCAGTGCGGGACATATTGCCAGTTTGACCAGACCAGTCATTTCCTGCATTAGGTTTAAACAAAAAATTAATAGAATTGTAATCCAATGTAATTGTATACCAGCCTTCTCCTTTTTCTGAATCGGCTTCCATTTTTACTGTAGTTCCATTTTTACCGGTTTCCCAATAATGAATGTATTCATAACCCTTTACATGAAGCACAACCTTGTCTGCTTCGTTTTCGCCGATTATATAATCTGCCTTAGTTTTAAGGAAAGGAACGCGACCAGAATTAAAATCAGCGGCAATTGCCACAGTATTGATTTTTGACAAATCCACGTCTGCATCTATTACATTCTCTATAGAAGATTTTTCACTTTTAGAAATACCTGCAATATCAAATTCCATTTCTTTAAGAAAATAGAATACATTTGCAAGTTTTGTAGTTGAACGTGTAATATTTGGGCAGGTATTTATTCCGGAAGAAACATCCATTACAAGACGTAAAGTCCCATCAGAAAGCACATTTCCTTTTGAATCAAAAGCCTGAATCTGAACGATACGGTTCGAACCGGTCGGAACTTTTGTAATTTCAAAACTGCCTTTTCCATTGCTGCCAATAGAAATATCTGTTACACGAGGTTCACTGCCGTCTAAAATTCCCGAACCATACACAACTGCTTCTGCATGATCAACTTCAGACAAATTTAAACTTCTGCTTTCCGAATCAGAAACAACAATCGTTCCGTAGCCAGAATCAGAGCCCGAATTCAACGCATAAGCCAGATAATTTTTTGAGTCGGAATCAATTTGATTTGAACAAGAAAATAAAGCTGCAAAAATTCCAAGAAAAGCAACCAAAGACAATAATCTCTGAACAGAACTTTTTAACATAATAATCCTCACTTTATTAATTAAGTTTATGATAAGGGCGAATTTTTAATATGTCAAAATTTTTTTTCAAATTACAGCAAAAAAAAAATGCCGCCAGATACATTTGTACCGGACGGCATTCTATTTCAGTTTAGAACCATTTATTTGCTTATGATTCCAAGCTTTTCACGCATCATTTTTTTTGCCTTAGCTTCATCATTTACCATAAGGATTGGCTGACCAGTTGCATCAAGTGCATCGCGCCACAAAGCTCCTTCAGGATCTACAAAGTTGCGGCTTGCAATTGCCATTTTTGTAGGAATGTAAACGAACTTGTCATGAACAAGACCTACAACCATCTTTGTTTTTCCGGCCATAGCAGCATGAACAGCATTGTTTCCAAGGCGTTCACAGTATACAGAGTCAGAAGCGATTGTAACCGCAGAACGAATCTGATAGCTAGGATCACAATACTTAAGATCGATAGGGATATTTTTTGAAGCAAAATACTTCTTAATTTCATCGCGGAGATATACACCGATATCTGCAAGTTTTTTGTTACCGGAAGCATCTGTTGCTCCGTCTGTTATGAACAGTTCCTGACCTGCACCTTCAGCAACAACAACAACTGCATGCTGATGCTCCTTTAAGCGGCGTTCAAGATTTGCAAGGAATCCGTTTGGACCTTCCATGTCAAATGGAACTTCCGGAATAAGACAGAAGTTTGTTTCGTGAGAAGCAAGAGCTGCCTGAGCTGCAATAAAGCCGGATTCACGACCCATAAGTTTTACAACAGAAATACAGTTTGGCTGCGAACGTGCTTCCATGTGCATTGAAGCAATAGCTTCCTTTGCCTGCTGAACGGCTGTTTCAAAACCGAATGAGCGGTCAATAAGAAGAAAGTCGTTATCAACAGTCTTAGGAATACCTACAACTGCACATTCAAGTCCGCGTTTCTGAATTGCTTCTGCAAGTGTAAGCGCACCGTGCTGTGTTCCATCGCCACCAATTACAAACATCATGTTAATGCCAAGACGTTCAATTGTATCTACACCGTCAGTTGGAAGTCTGTCTCCACCGCCACGGCTTGTTCCTATAAACGAACCGCCGATCTTGTGAATTTCATCTACAACATCAGGAGTAAGTTTCATAGGTTCAAGATTAGAATCCTGGAACAATCCTCTGTATCCAAATCTAAAACCTAAAATTTCCCTTACTCCATAACGATTCCAAAGGCAGCGTACAACTGCGCGAATTACGTCATTCAAACCAGGGCAAAGTCCACCGCAAGTACAGATACCGGCCCTAACTTTTTTTGGATCAAAATATATATTTTCTCTCGGACCAGCTTTCTGCAGAAGATTTGAAGAATCTACAGAATTTAACTCATCAGGACTGAAAACATTAATTCGGTTGCGTACAAAAGATGTATCACGAACATAATTTGCACAGGCGTCTCCTACAACAGTCGACAATTCGATTGGAGACTTAATTTTGCATGGTCCCAACTGTTCTACAGTAAAATCATAATTCTTAGGCTTAAACATTTTAGCTCCTGAAAATACACACGGTGTATCAAGTTAGGATATCACAAAACCGGCATTTCGTTCAATTACTTTGCAGATCAAAATATATTTTTCTTGACCCGGAATCCTCTGTTCCATATATTTAAATTAATATTGCAACAAACGGAGGATAAAATGTCTCTAAAATTAAGAAATTCATTGATCATAATCGGAATCATTGCCGTTCTGGCATTCAGCTGCTATTCATGCGTAACCGGTTCCTATAATTCAATTGTACAGATGGACGAACAGGTAACTGCTCAGTGGGCACAGGTAGAAAACCAGTACCAGCGTCGCTATGATCTTATTCCTAATCTTGTTTCTACCGTAAAGGGATATGCCGCTCATGAAAGCGAAGTTTTTTCTCAGATTGCAGAAGCGCGTTCTAAAGCCGGCGGAATTGTAAATATCGATTCCAGCATTACAGATGACCCTGAAAAAATGGCACAGTTCCAGAAAGTTCAGGACACTTTGGGCGGTGCACTTCAGAGACTTTTGAGCATTTCGGAAAACTATCCTGACCTTAAGGCAAACCAGAACTTTCTGGCGCTTCAGGATCAGCTGGAAGGAACAGAAAACCGCATTGCCGTAGAAAGAAAACGCTACAATGATGCTGCAAGGGCTTTCAACACAAAAATCCGTTCTTTCCCGACAGTTATGTTTGCCTCAAATTTCGGATTTAAAACAAAGGCATATTTTACAGCTTCTGAACAGGCTCAGACTGCGCCAAAAGTGGAATTCTAAAATCTATGACAACACGCTATTTATTGAAGAAAATTAAACTTTCTGACAAAGATATGGAAGAAATAAAAGCTGCCGTTAGCCGCGCTGAATCAAAGACAAACGGCGAGATTGCGCTTGCACTTACAGCAGAAAGCGATTCCTATTCATTTTGGGAACTTCTCTCTGCGACTTATGTTGCTGCGGCAGTATTCATCATGCTGCTTCCGTTTGCCGGAGCAATATTTAATTTTTACGAAAGGCATTTCTGGAGCGTGCGTTCCTGGGTTCTGCCGGCTTTTTACGGAATAACAACTCTTGCCACCATTGTAACGGCATTTTTTGTAATGAATATTCCGGCACTGGACAGACTGATTATTCCAAAGAGCATCCAGCACAGAAACGTTACTTCAAAAGCTTTTGAACATTTTGCAAAATCCGGCGTTTACGAAACCGCAGAAAATTCAGGCATTCTGATTTTTGTTTCTTTCCTTGAACGTCAGGTCCGCATTATTGCAGATTCCGGAATTGCCAAAAAAATTCCGCAGGATTTATGGAACATAATTGCAGACGATCTTGCAGCGGGAATTAAAGCCGGAAAAACAAAAGAAGGATTTATAAATGCCGTAGAAAAATGCGGCGAACTTCTAGCGGAACATTTTCCGGCCAAGGCAGAAAACCCGAATGAACTGCCGGACGGACTTGTAATCCTGAACTGACAATTAATCTGGACTTTTAACAGGAGAATTTTATGAACTTTAAGGCTTTCAGAGACCTGCATAAACAGCGGACAAACATATTCATTTTTCTCTTTACTGTGCTTTTTGCAGTAAATATTTCTGCGCTTTCCGTGCCGTCTCCAAAAGGATACGTAAGCGATTACGCAGGACTTTTAAACGCAAACCAGACAAGGGAAATTTCTTCATATCTTGAATCGCTGGATGACACAACAGGAGTTCAGATGGCGGTTCTTATAATTCCAAGCCTTAAAGGAGATGACCTTGAAGTTTTTTCCATGAACGTTGCAGAAAAATGGCAGATCGGTCAGGAAAAAGAGGATAACGGGGCGCTTCTTGTAATTGCACTGAACGACCGCAAGATCAGGATTGAAACAGGCTACGGACTTGAAGAAAAACTTACGGACGCAAAATGCGGACTAATAATCAGGAACATTATTATTCCGGAGTTCAGAAACGGTAATTATGCAGCTGGAATTTACAAGGCAGTCAGGAATATGGGCGGCATTGCCACAGATAACGCAGAACTGATTTCTAAAAAAGTTCTGAATCAGGAAAGTGACAACGAAGAAGACTTTGCCGGAATAATTATAGGAATTGTTTTCCTTGTCGGCTGGCTCATGCTGATTTCTTCACTGGCAAAAAGCCGAAACAGAGGGTTACTTTCCTGGATTCTGTTAGATGCTCTGTTCAGCAGTGCCGGACGCCGCCACAGAGGAAACTATTACGGCGGTTTCAACGGATTTGGCGGTTCCAGCGGCTTAAGCTCTGGCGGACACGGCTTTAGTGGAGGCGGCGGTCATTTTGGCGGCGGCGGAGCTTCCGGCGGCTGGTAGGCGACTACTTAAAAAGTCAGCGTAATAACGAGCGGGCTGTCAGCGCTCTATATGAATGACAACAAGTTCCGGGGGATTAAAAATCCTCGGAACATTCGGGACCTGGTAGGAAAGCCCTCGGCTTACTATGAATACAGCTGGACTTTTTGAAAATTTGTAGCGTCCGCCCGCATACTTTGGAAAAAGCCCCTGCATGGGCGCGTAAATACCGTTTATAAACGGCGGAAACCTCCACTGTCCGCCGTGTGCATGTCCGGAAAGAATCAGATCATAATCATATTTTAAATATTCATGTATATATTCCGGACGGTGCGCAAGCAGAACAGAAAACCTGAATCTTTTATCATTTTTTAATTCATCTTTTAAAACTGCTGCTTTTTCGGAAACATTTTTTAAGCGTACAAGATATTTTTCTTTATCATCTTTTTCTTTTAACCTTTCTTCCAAAGAAAGATCTGCAAACGGATCGTCAATTCCCGTAATTTCAATTATTCCTTTTTCAATTTCTAGAACGGCCGTTTCATCCTTTAAAACCGTACCGCCATATTCTTTTACTATAGGCGCATAATCATCATTGTGAGTCCCTGCATATTCATGATTGCCAGTTATATAGTAGAAAGGAGCAAGTCCTTTAATTCCCTCAAGAAGAAGCCTTACATTATCCTCGGTTTTTGTTCCTTTTCTTGAAAATTCAAATGTATCACCTGTAAAAAATATAACATCCGGAGAAGCGTTCCTTATCTTCTGCACAAGTTTTTCTTCATTTTTTCCAAAATCATTGCTATGGAAGTCAGAAACCTGAACAATACAAATCTGTTCTTCTAATTCATAATCATTTATTTCGTAATTTTTTGTATTTATTGTAGCACAGGAAATAAAAAGAAAAGCTACAAACACAGGAAACATCTTTCTTATCAGATTAAAAAATGGAGCTTTCATTTAATTGAGTATAGTGAATTATTCTGTTATAGTTAACAGTGCTAGAAAGGTGGTAAAAATGGCTTACGAAGTAACAGCAACTAGACGCCGGCCCCAGCAGTTTGAAGATCTTGCAGGACAGGAATTTGTTGCAGAAACACTTAAAAATTCAATAAAGACAAAGCAGTTTGCACACGCGTATCTTTTTGCAGGACCAAGAGGTTGTGGAAAAACATCTACAGCCAGAATTCTTGCAAAAGCGCTTAACTGTCAGAATTCAAGCGAACCAACATGCACTCCATGCTGCCAGTGTGAATCGTGTAAGGCAATTACAAACAGTTCAAGTCTAGACGTAATTGAAATAGACGGTGCTTCTAATACCAGCGTAAATGACGTACGCCAGATAAAAGATGAAGTAATGTTTCCGCCGACTTCATGCAGATACAAAATTTACATTATCGATGAAGTTCACATGCTTTCTACAAGTGCATTCAACGCACTTTTAAAGACGATTGAAGAGCCGCCGGCTCATGTAATTTTTATTTTTGCCACAACTGAACTTCAGAAAGTTCCGGCAACAATTAAATCCCGTTGTCAGCAGTACAACTTCAGGCTGGTTTCTACGGATCGCCTTAAGGAACTTCTGGAAGATGCATGCCGCGAAACAAACATTCAGGCAGACAGCGAAGCGCTTTACTGGATTGCAAAAGAATCCGGCGGTTCCGTTCGCGACTGCTACACTCTCTTTGACCAGGTTGCAGCGTTCAGCGACGGTCAAATTACTTATGAAAAAATCCGCGACAAACTTGGACTTTTGGGCGTTGATCGTCTTAATTCCCTTTTTGAAGCATGTTCTTCCGGCGAATCGGAAAATGTTCTGAGCCAGTTGGATTCATTCCTTCAGTCAGGAATTTCTATTGATCAGCTTATTTCAAATTCTACGGAATACCTCAGAAGTCTTCTTTTAATTAAAAACGGAATCAAAAAGGAATCTCTTTTAGGTCAGTCACCGGAACGATACAGTACGGCAGTTCTGAACGGTTGGAATACAATTCAGACAGAAAGAGCGCTTTCCATATTTTTGCAGCTCTACAGAGACATACGCTACTCGCTTTCTCCGCGCTACGAACTTGAACTTGCTTTTTCGAGACTCTGCTGGTTAAAGCAGTACGTTTCGCCGGCCGAAGTAAAAGCCGCAATTGATAAAGCACATGCGCTTTTATGCTCTGCACCGGCACAGGGAAATGTTCCTGCCGGCAATATGACAGGTAGCGCAACCGCTAACACAAACCCGTTCGCCAATAATGCCGCATACGCATCTTCCGCTGCTCCTGCCGGTAACGCTATGGCAAGCAGCGCATTTTCACAGGGCGCGCCGGCACACCAGAATAACGGCGCTTCTCCGGCAAACGCAGAAAATTCTGCAGCCGCAGGTTCATTTGCCGTTACAAGCACTGGCGCTGTTTCCAGCGGGAACAACGCTTCTGCTGCAGGCAACGCAGTTCTTAACGGCGGAAACGCCATGGGCGCTTCCGACACTTTAGGCGCATCTTCAGACAACGCTGTTTTTTCGACAAACAATGCCGGAAGCACAGCGGGTAACGCTGTAAATGCAGCGGGAACAGGGGCGGAAACTGCCGCACAGGGGAACAACGGCTCTCTGCCGGCTGGACTTCAGATGTTCAGCATGCTCCAGAACAATGCGCAGGGAAACGGCGGTACAGATTCTTCCGGGGGAAACTACGCAGACCCCACTGCAATAACGGAGAATCCGAACCCTTTTTATAATGGCGGAGCTGTACCGCCTTATAATACAGCGGCCACAGCTGACAACAATTCAGACTACTCGTACGATGATCTGGGAAATCCGGAAACCGGCAATATTCCCGACGAAGAATGGACTGTTACAGATCCAGTTTCTGCAGAAACAGAAATCATAGAATCATACGAAGCGTCTGTTGATGCTCAGCTTGCAACAGAAAATACAGAAGACATTCATAAATCGAATCAGAGCATTACAATTCCGGACGGTTCTGTAATCACAGTTTCAAGCGTTTATGAACAGCTTATTTCAAAACTTTCCTCAGAAAATCCTATGGCAGGCTCCGCTTTAATGCAGACCGGCGAATGGATTTTTAAAGGCAACACAATTTTAACGACAATTGAATCAGAGTTTCAGCTCCGATCAATTCAGGATGCAGTTCCACAAATCAACGGCATTCTGACAAATATATGCAAAACACCGATGTCATTTGAAATAGCAAAAAAAGAGATTCCTCAGCAGGTTCAGGAAACACAGCCTGTTCCCGCTCAGGTTCAGCTTGTCTGCTCAGTATTCAAAGGAACAATTATCGGCGGTAAAAAATAAAAATCTGTAGATTTTTGGAGTATATATGAATCCTTTTGACTTACTTAAAAATTCCGCTGCCATAAAAGAACAGGCAGAAAAACTTCAGAACGAAATGGCTGCAATCACAGCAGAAGGTTCAAGCGGCGGCAGAATGGTTACCGTAACAATGAACGGAAAATTTGAAATGACTCAAATTCACCTTGATCCGCTTTGCGTAGACAACAGGGATGTAAAAATGCTTGAAGATCTTATCATTGCAGCCCACAGAGACGCAATTTCTAAAGTTCAGGAAGAGATAAAGAATAAATCCTCTTCCCTTTTAGGCGGCCTTAACATTCCTGGGATGAGATTTTAATGAATATAATTGATGAACTTACAGCCTCTTTTTCAAGGCTTCCAGGAATCGGCAAAAAAAGCGCAGCACGAATTGTAAATCATCTTTTAAAAGCTGACCCTGCATACATGCACGCATTTTCAAAGCAGATTGCAGAACTTCAGGAAAAAATCAAACCCTGCTCCATTTGCGGCTCATGGACAGAAAAAGATCCCTGCCCGATTTGTTCAAACCCGGTAAGAGACAGAAGCATTATCTGCGTTGTAGAACAGCCGCAGGACGTTCAGACTATAGAAGCAGCAGGCGGATACACAGGTCTTTATCACGTACTTGGCGGAGTAATTGCACCTCTTGAAGGAATTGGCCCGGATCAGTTGAACATTGCTTCTCTTATAATGCGCGCAAAAGATGACGGAATAAGCGAGATTATAATCGCCACAAATCCGACATTTGAAGGCGATTCAACAGCCCTTTACCTGCAGCGGCTTTTAGCAGAACACACAGACGTAAAAGTAACCAGACTTGCCACAGGAATTCCTGTAGGCGGAGACCTTGAATACGCCGACAAACTTACACTTGCCCGAAGTTTCAGAGGTCGTACCGCAATTTAACAATAAAAAAAATAACCCGAATATCAGCTTTAATCCGATATTCGGGCTTAATCAGCAAACTTGCCGCAAAAAATCTATTTTTTCAGCCTGTTAAAAAGTTTTACCAGCAAACCGATTTTGCCAAAAAGAAGCCAAAAAACCAGTGCAGCAACAGCAAGCAAAGGAATTCCGCATACAATCATATAAAAAATGACAGAAATAAATCCCGCAAAAAAAGAAACAACATTTGCCACAAAATGGCGTACGCCGTCACCTAAATCCGGAAAAGTAAATCCGCCTGTCGTTGTATTGTACGGGAGTTCCATGTAAACATTGATTGTGGAAAAATCAATTTGATTAGAAAGCCGGTTCAAACGACCTTCCATTGATTCAATTTCAGACTGAACGTTATTCAGTTCACGCTCAATTTTAAGCATGTCCTGCATTGTAGAAGCCTGTTTCAAATATCCCTGAAGCTTCTGGCGTAGAACCTTGCGTGTTTCCAGACGGGTTTGAAGGTCATAAAACTGCTCAGAAACATCCTGTACCGAAACACCTTTGTTTTTTACAGTACCAAAAGAACCGGCAGCTTCCATTGCTTCATCAAATTTTGCAGAAGGAACCTTTACAGTAAAACTGCAATTCGACTGACTGGAATTAGAAGACTCAATATATCCGCCAAACGAAGTACACCACGCAAAAACCAGTTCAGCAGCTTCCTGAAGTTTCTGCACTTCTACAGAAATATTTCCGTTTTTAATCAGTTTACGTTCATAGGAAGAACCCTGCTGCAAACCGTCAGCAGAATCTGCAGAATCGAGCGCATATTCATTAGGAGATGCAGCCTGCGCCATAAGTTTACGAGAAGCAGTAAAGCCGGCAGAAGCAACTGCAGATTCCTTTAACGCAAGCGGTCTTTTTGCGCAGGAAACAAAAATCAAGGCAATAGCTAAAATCGAAATAAATCTTTTCATACTTTATAGAATAAAACTACTGCACAAAAGTTACAATAAAAATTTGTTCAGCGCAGCATTTTCCGTAACGGGCGTTCCGTGGCCCGCTAACGCTTGGTCTCACTTACGTTCGCCTGCACTCCGTGCACCACTCCATGCCCGGCGCAGCGTTTTCAGCAAAGAAAAAAAAGACGCAGGTTTTGTTCCAGCGCCTTTCCATAAAATGAATAATCTACAAAATATTACTCACCCGTTACGATTGTTGTCTTTACAATAACAAGACCCCAAAGAATACGAGTTTCTTTTGCATCAACAGTAGCAACCTTTGTAATTTCAGCGCGGTTTGCAGCTTTAAGCATGGAATTATTACCAAAATTCAAAAGAGCAAGATAATCAATTCCGTATGGTGCAAACAACTGAACGGCAGTTGCAGTACCTTTCTTTTCACCAATTTCTCCAGATCCTGCAGAAACAGGGGTAAATGTTGTACAGCCAGTAAGAGTCAAAGCAAGAGCCATAACTACGGCAGCTAACATTTTTTTCATGTAATTTCTCCTTACGGAGTAAAAACCAGCAACTAGCCGATAAACTCCGTAACGGGAATACTATCCCCCCCCCGTTATTTTTGTCAATACCGGAACCTACAGCAAATTTTAGTGCCGGTTGCAGTTGCCACAGCCATTTACAATAACATGAGGAGTGCCACTTTTAGTTTTATTGAAGCGGCGTGCAAGAAGATACTGATTCTGTTCCACAGGTTTGTGGCATACCGGACATGTCCGCTTTACGCCGGGCTCACATCTAGGATAGCAGTGCGGACAGCCGTAAATATAGCAAATCTGGTCGTTTACCTGACCGGTTGTCGTAAAAACTTTAGAAACTATATTTTCACCTGGAAGCATCATTGTTCCACATACCGGACAGTTTACAAATCCACCGGACGGACGCTTTTTCTGTACCGGCGCCTGTTTTTTTGAGTCAAAATAAATGCGCTTAAAATACATTAAAGCCGCAATGATAATCACTGCGGCAATTCCCATAAAGAGATAGTCCATAAAATCTACTCAGAATCTGTTTTTGCAGGCGGAATAATAAGGTTCGAATACGGAAGTTGTTTTATCCAGTCACAGAAAACATGCCATTCGTCCAGCCTGTGATTTCTTCTGGTTTCGTAAATTCCCTGAAGCACCTGATAGTTCAGCTGCATTGTTGCCTTCTGATTTAAACTTGCCGGCAAAAGCTGAATCATCTGCCACCAGTCATCCTTGTTTTTTCCTTCGTTATTAAAACGGTCACGGGCAGCATTTATTGTAGAAATAAGCACGTCCAGAGCCTTCAAGGATTCTTCATTAAGATGTTCGCAGCTGAAATCGTCACGAACAAATTCTTTTGCCTGAACCTTGTGCATTGTTGAACAGCTGTTACGAACAGTTCCAACTTTGTATGTATCCATTTCTGCCCACCAGTAACGTGGAGCTGTTACATCAAACTGAACAGTTATATAGCGCAAAAATTTTGCATGACTCGGACCGGAACGGCTCAACCTGTCCATCAGTTCAACATCTGCAGGACCAACTTCGTACTTTCCTGTCTGAGGATTATATTTACTGTCGCTCTTATCCCAGCTATTAAAAGAATTTCTCATTCCGCGGATAGCAGCTTCCCAACCAAAAATCTCTGTTTTTTCAATCTTAATCATTTTAAATTCCTGTTTTTATTTAATGAAAATCTATTCGTTGCTTTTTTCCAGATCGCCGGAAATATCGTCCATAACTTCTATAGTTTCCTGAACATCCGGGCGGTTTTTAAAGTAATAAATGACATACGCAATTCCAATTCCTAAAATTGCAACTCCGCCAAGTCTTATAAGTGTTGTTCCAATTTTAATCGGAATAATGATGATAATTACTGCTATAAGCACTGAAATTACTGCTTCCAGAACCAGCTGACGGCGTTCAACAGATGAATCCCTTAACTTTCCAATTGAAAAGAAAAGAAGTGCCGAACCTGTAAGAAGGTAAAATGCAAGAACATAAAGCATTACCGTCCACATTATCTGAGCAAATCTAAGAGGAAGAAAACACGCAAGAAGTCCTACAACAATACTGAACATTCCACGAATTAAAACTGAATATTGAAAAGTAACGTCTGAATAAAGTTTTCGTGTATATAAAAGCTGATATACACCGTTTGCAAGCGCCTCTATTCCCAAAAGAATTACAACTGCCTTTATGCAGGCACCTGGCAAAAACACCATTATAAGACCGACAAATGTCAGTACCAACCCTAAGAATAGATTATTCTGTTTCATAGCTCACCTCGTTCCTCTAAAGAGGACAAGATTATTATACACAATTTTCAAACCGACGCAAAGAGCCCGACCAACGCCCCAATATTTTTTACAAAAATTTCAAAAAAAATCAGATTAATAAAATATTGAATATTCTGATTCCGCTGTTCAGATTTCTTTGAAAACTGACGTACAAGGTAGAAAAATGTAGTTTCAAATACAATAAATCCTAGTACAGCGCTCTGCAAGGAAATTTATTAAAAATGCGCTCACGCGCACTGCGAGTACCTTATGCTGCCTCCGGCAGCAACGGACTGATTTTCAAAGTAATAGATTTTTAACAAAAAAAGGTCGGATAATCCTAAGCACAAGTTTAGACTTCATACCGTTGCTGCCTTCCGGCTCTGGCGGGGTTTTGAAGAATACTTTGAAAGGCATCCGACCAATGGTGTAAATTTAAATTATATCAGGGGGTTTGTCAACCTGTAGTCGCTGAACACAGGGCAAGCGCATAATAAAGCTTAAATTTTATAATTGCAGAACAAAAAAAATAGCGCGAAGGGGTCCATTGCAAAACAAATCAAAAAAAGATATAACTTTCTTATATTGCAGGGGAACTAGCACGCACGTGCAAGTTGAGAAGGTAAAACCTGACCCTTAGAACCTGTCAGTTAATACTGTGGAAGGGAGCAAGTCAAAACAGAGCGGAACCGCAAATTTCAGATTTAAAGTTCCGCCTTAAATTTGATGAGGCTCGCATATGCGGGCTTTTTTTGTTCCCTCCGTACTAAGAAAGAAAATTTCTGTGCAAGACAGAATTTTCTGCTGCTTAAACATGGAGGACTAAAATGAATCAAGCAGAATTAAAAGGAAAGATTGCAGAAGCCGTAAAAAATGCAAAAAGCCAGAAACCGCTTTCACCGTCAATCACAAACTTTGTTACAGTAAACTTCGTAGCAAATGCCCAGCTTGCAGCAGGCGGTTCAGCCGCAATGGTCTACATGCCGGACGAAGGCGAATTCTGCGCCGCAGCCGGAAACTCATTCTACATCAATCTTGGAACAATAATTCCTGTATATGAAGAAACTATTCCGCGCACAGCAAAAAAACTGCACGAACTCAAAAAACCATGGTCACTGGATGTACCTGGACTTGGAATCGGGGAACTAAGGACAAAACTTGTACAGCAGATAAAGGAATACAAGCCGACCATCATCCGCGGCAACGCTTCAGAAATCATCGGAATTGCAAAAATATGGACCCTTATAGACGAAACATCTTCTTCCGGCGCCCGCGGTGTAGATACAGCTGACTCTGTAGATTCAGCAAAAAACGCAGCAACAGCAATTGCCAGATATACAGAAGGAGCCGTAGCCGTTTCTGGCCAGGAAGATCTTGTTACAGACGGAAAAACAATTGTCCGCTCAAAAGGCGGTTCTCATTATATGGAAAAAATCACCGGAGCAGGATGTTCTCTTGGCGGCGTATGCGCAGTTTACGCTGCAGTTTCTGATCCGTTTACAGCTGCCGTTACAGCAACAGCCGCATATAACTTTGCCGGCTCAAAAGCAGAAAAACTTGCAGAAGGCCCAGCAAGCTTCCAGACCGCATTCCTAGACGCACTTTACAATGCAACCCCAGAAGAAATCGCTTCAAATCCAATGACAGTAGAGGAAATATAATATGAATACACTTGTAGCTGTTGCAATTGCACCTTTTGGCGTAGGAGATGAACTTGCACCGGAAGTTTCAGAAGTAGTCCGTGTAATCCGCGAATCCGGCCTTCCAAACAAAACCTATTCAATGTTTACAGAAATTGAAGGTGAATGGGACGAAGTAATGCGCGTAATCAAGGACGCAACTTTTGTTCTTGCAGAAAAAGGAATCCGCACAGAAGTAATTATAAAAGCGGACATCCGTCCAGGCTTTACTGGGACAATGCAGTCCAAGGTTGAAAAAGTAGAAAAAATACTTGCTGAAAAGTAAGCAAATCAATTTCGATTACAAAAAAAAGGCTGAATAATAAGTTCGGTTTTGCAGTGGTTGAGCTTGTCGACTCGAAGAGCACGAAATATACCACCGCATATTTCGTACATGGTCATTTCGATACTTCGGCAGGCTCAGAAACCGCAGGCTCAATGACCATACGCACTTAACTTATTAGTCAGCCCCTTTTAATTTTTAGACCTACACGATTCGCAGCGACAATCACCACCATCCATGGCGCCGCACTGCTCGCAATTTTTAAGCCCGCTCACTCCGGTTCGAATCGTGTTACAGAAAATATAAAATTCTTTTGTTAAAATAAAAAAACCTGTCACAAAGACAGGTTTTAGTTTTGAGACTGACACGATTCGAACGTGCGACCTCCACCTCCGCAGGGTGGCGCTCTAATCCAACTGAGCTACAATCTCATTCAAAATGTGCCAGCTAAAGTTGTTTGGTATCGGAGGCGACAGGAGTTGAACCTGCCCAGCCCTTTCGGAACTGACGGATTAGCAATCCGTTGTATTACCGCTCTACCACACCTCCAGCTATCGGAGCGAGAGGGATTCGAACCCCCGGACCCGTGAAGATCAACGGTTTTCAAGACCGCCCCAGTACGACCGCTTTGGTATCGCTCCAAAAAAGATGTATCCTTAAGATATAGAAAAACAAAATAAGTGTCAACAGCAAAACTAAAAAAAAGTGAAAAAAAATAATATTTTTTTCACTTTTTTCCTGCAACTTATTGCTTCTTAAATATCAATTTCATGATATTTTTTTCAAGCAATTCTTTTCGAGTCAATTCAAACAAAGAAAAAACTATATAAATAATAACTGTGCTCAGCAATGTATAAGGAATTATCCATGGTTTAGTTAAATTCTCGCCGATTCTAAATATCTTCTGTAAAACAAAAGGATAAAACAATGGATGTCCATGAAACAAATAAACACCAAATGTCAAACTTCCTGCCTTTATAATAAAATCATTATATTTGGGTTCAAGAGTTACAAATCCACAGAAAAGGAAAAAAGCACTTAACAAAAGACTCCATACAGTCACCACGTGCTGATATACAAATCCGTGTTTTGGAAATTTAAAATAATTACACAAAAATGAAACTGTCAAAATAAAAACCAACAGCAAAGTCCCCGTCATAATATTTTTCTTTGCATTTAATAGAATTACAGGCTTATATCTCTTTACATACGTTACAGAAAAATAACAAACAAGAAACACATCTAGTCCATTATTCATCGGAAAATACAATGATTCATGAGGAAACAGAGGTAAAATACAAACAAGAAAATAAACCAGCAACAAAAGAATCATATGCTGCTTTTGGCTTATATTTTTTACAAGAACATTTAAAAACGGTGCAAATATATAAAAAATTATATAAGAACCAGCAAACCAATATATATTATGATACAAAGGTAAAATACTGAGTTTCAACTCTTTTCCAGTAATATAATGCTTCACTTCATCATATGTTGAACTCAGATACTTTTCTCCATCTAAAAAACTAACAATTTCCAACTTAAAGAAAAATACTATTGAACATATAATCAATGACACAGAAAAAACAGAGAACCAGATCCTAAATACATTTTTCCATGAAAATTTTGAATCCAGAAGAAACCAACTAGAAATCATTATGAATATGCAGTTACCCAAAGTTCCGAAACATGAAACCATCCCCATAAATACATATGCTCCAAGACAAGACTCCAACCCATAACCAGCACAATAACTTTGAGTTGGCGTATGCGTAAGCACAATTAGAAACATAGCAATTATACGAAGTAATTCCAAATTTGAATTTCTTCTCTTTACAGATAAATTAGTTGAGTTGAGTTGAGTTGAGTTGAGTTGATCATACATTTCTCCTTTTTTTTATCAATATTATAGTAATAAATATTTTTTTTCAAATATCTAAAAGATGAAGATGCAGCCGGCGCCGGCGTGGAACGGTTGGATGCGCGGAGCGCAGACAAGGATTTGCGGACGCAGAGCGGGAGCAAAGACCAAGCGTGAGCGGGCCGTGAAAGGTCGGGTTGCAAAACGATTCGCCTGAAAGTAAATATAAGAAAAAATTTAAAATCTCCCATACTGATTGCCCTAACCCCTTAAAAGTTGTATCTTGTATTACTCCCGACTAGAAAAAACTGCCGTTGTCAGCGGCCGGGATGGGCAGCTCCAGGAGGTCCTGAAGTTTGCCTTATCAGTAAATCCACTAAGTAATGGAGAACGTCGATGCTTGAAGAAAAGGGCACCAATCAGTATTACATTACCAGACAGGATTCCACAGAATCTAATGCCCGCAGTTATCCTCGCAAATTTCCGTTTGCATTGGTAAAAGCCAAAGGATCTTGGGTTGAGGACATTGAAGGAAACAAATATCTGGATTTTTTGTGCGGAGCTGGAACTCTTGCACTGGGTCACAATGACGATGAAATTAACAAGGCTATGGTAGAGCTGCTTACAGGCGATTTTCCTCTGCATACCCTTGATCTGACTACTCCGGTCAAAGATGAATTTGTACATACAGTACTTTCTTATCTTCCAAAGGAACTGTCAGAGAATTGTAAAATTCAGTTTTGTTCTCCGAGCGGAACTGATGCCACAGACGCGGCATTAAAACTTTGCAAGACAGCAACTGGCAGAACAAGCGTGATTGCATTTCAGGGTGGATTCCACGGAATGGGACACGGAGCTTTAAGCTGCACAGGAAATCTTGGCGCAAAAATCAGCGTGAACGGGCTTATGCCGGAAGTTCACCACTTCCCATATCCGAATACATACCGTGATTCATTCGGTCTTACAGGAGAAGCAAGCATAAACGCATGCTGCGAATTTTTTGAACGCACCCTTAAAGATCCGGAAAGCGGAATTACTAAACCGGCAGCTGTAATTCTGGAAGCAATTCAGGGCGAAGGCGGAGTTAATCCGGCTCCTGCAAAATTCCTTCAGACAGTGCGCCGTGTAACAAAAGAACTTGGAATTCCGTTAATCTGCGATGAAATCCAGTGTGGAATTGGCAGAAGCGGAAAGCTTTTTGCATTTGAATACGCAGGAATCGTTCCTGATGTAATTCTCTGTTCAAAAGCAATCGGCGGAAGTCAGCCTCTTTCTATTGTTATTTACAACAAAGAACTTGATAAATGGCAGCCTGGCGCCCACACAGGAACATTCCGCGGTAACCAGCTTGCCATGAAGGCAGGAACAGTTCTTTTAAACCGCGTTGCAAAACCTGACTTCCTTAATGAAGTTGTGCGCAAGGGTGAAAAAATCATGGCCCGCATGAACGAAATAAAGTCAAAGACTTCAATTATAGGCGACGTGCGTGGCAAGGGTCTTATGATAGGCTGTGAATTTATAAATCCAAAAGGCGAAAAAGACTGTGCCGGACTTTTCCCAGCAAACGGAGAAGCCGCTGCAAAAGTTCAGAAGCTCTGCTTCGAATACAAGCTTATAATGGAAAAAGGCGGACGCGGCGGTTCAGTAATGCGTTGTCTGTGCGCCCTGACCGTAACTGATTCAGAAATTGACCAGGCCATGGACATTTTTGAAAAGGCAGTTCTTGCCGTTGATAAGGACTATAGATAAAATTTTTTTACGGTAGTTTCGAGAAACCTCAACTACCGTAAAAAAAAAAGCGGTGGTTTTACTGAACCACCGCTTTTCTTTTATGCATTATTTCTTTACAGCTTCCGTAATTCCTGCAACAAGCCCCGCAATTCCCTGAATCTCAGACGGAATTATAATCTTTGTTGCCTGTCCGTCAGCAGCCTTTTCAAAAGCTTCCATTGCACGCAGTTTAAGAACCGCCTCATCCGGAGCAGCTTCCCTTATCATCTTAAGTCCCTGTGCAGTTGCCTGCTGAATTTCCTTAATAGCTTCAGCTTCACCCTTTGCTTTCTGAACGGCAGCTTCCTTTTGCGCTTCTGCTTCAAGAATCATTGCCTGCTTTTTTCCTTCTGCTTCAAGTATTGCCGACTGCTTGTGACCTTCTGCAATAAGAATCTGTTCGCGACGTTCGCGTTCTGCACGCATCTGCTTTTCCATTGCTTCACGGATTGCCTGCGGCGGCTCAATATTCTTAACTTCTACGCGGGTAACCTTAATTCCCCACGGATCAGTTGCTTCGTCAAGAATTGAGCGCATCTTGGAATTTATTACATCACGGCTTGTAAGCGTTTCATCAAGTTCAAGTTCACCGATTATATTACGCAAAGTTGTTGCAGTAAGGTTTTCCAGCGCATTCATAGGATTTTCTACACCGTATGTATACAGCTTTGGATCTGTAATCTGGCAGTACACAACAGTGTCAATCTGCATAGTTACGTTATCCTTTGTAATAACCGGCTGCGGTTCAAAATCCATTACGCGTTCCTTAAGGCTCATTGAATTTGCAATGCGGTCAATAAACGGCAGCTTTACATGAAGTCCTACGTTCCAAGTTGAACAGTAAGCACCAAGACGTTCAATTACAAATGCCCTTGACTGCGGAACAATCCTTACATTCACAAGAATAAGAATCAGAATTACTATAAGCACACTGATAAATACATACATCATAATTTGATAAATACCTCCAATTTATTTTTACTTTTTCTGAACGGAAAGAGTATTTCCGTTAATTGCCTCTATTACGCACACCGTTCCACTTTCAATTTCAGAACCGTCTGCAGAAGTAACCGACCAGATTACACCATTAGAAGTTTTTGCTTCTCCTTTTTCAAATTTGGAAATTCCTTTTGTAAGAACAACTTCCTGCCCTATCATCTGGTCAACATTTGTCTTTACAGAACCGATATGGAGTTTTTTTACAGCTACAGGACGCGTAAAGAGAACAAGAACGATTGTAAGCACAAGGAAAATCAGAATCTGCCATGCAAAAGGCATCCCAGTGCGGCATAAGAAAATCATTACAAGAGAAGAAACGGCACCCCATACAGTTGTAAGCGAAAAAACAGTCAGAGTTTCCACAACAACGCACAAAACCATCAGCGCAACCCAAAACCACACAATATTGTTCATAATAAATTCGGTCATAGGTTAATTATAGCACAATTTGCAAAAACTAAAAGATTTAAACTTTATCCTTTATGGTACTCCAGACAGTTACGCCACCCTTACAGTGTTCCTTTGTATAATAAAGGGCCTTATCCGCATTCTGAACAACAAGATCAAGGTTGTCGCACTTTTCTATATCATGGTTAGTGCTTATTCCCATACTGAATCCAATACGGCGGTTTTCCGGAATATCAATTGAATCCAGTTCCAGAAGTTCCATTATATCCGGAAGGAAGTAATTGTTCTTTTCCAGGTTTTCGTTCAGTCGCTGGAATACACGCCGTCCTTCATCTGCGTTAGTATCTATCATGATGATTACAAATTCGTCTCCACCGTAGCGCGAAATAAAATCTATCTTGCGGCAGGTTTCCCTAAGCAGATTTGCGAAATTCTTAATCAAAAGGTCGCCTACATTGTGACCAAAGGTATCGTTATAGTATTTGAAGTTATCAAGATCGATAAACGCAACCGCAATCTGAATGACCGTATCCTTACGCTGCTGGTACCTTCTGACCCTCTCGCTTTCGATAGCAATGCATTCCTGGAAGGCATGTCGGTTCTTAAGGCATGAAAGCTGATCCGTAGAAGACATTATCATCAGATTTTCTTCCTGCTTAAAGATTACAACCTGCGACTGAATGCTTGAAAGCGCAATGTTTACCGTATTAATTATATCAACAGACAGAGGCTTATCTTCCGGAGTAATAATTACAATTCCGAATTTATACTTCAAATAAGAACAGTTTCCAAAATATACGCCGACATCCGAGTTATACACAAGCTGGGCATTTTCACTCTTCTTAGACTGCTCAAACAGAGATTCCCATACAGATTGGGCAAGCGGCGCAGATTTTTTGTTGCTGATTGAATCGTAACATTTGTATGAACCGTTTTCAAAGAATGCATAGTAAATCCTGTCACACAAAGTATATTCTGCAAGATCAAAGAGAATTGACTGAACGTACTGCCTTTCGTTTGTACTTGTTCCCTTTCCGCCCTTTATCTTATTAATAAGCTGGTAGTCATGAATCTTTTTATGAAGAAGAATAAGAATCTGTTCCTTTTCTGCCTTTGCCATAAGGTTAGAAAGATTTACGTTCAGCGGATCAAATTCTTCAACACCGTCAATATATTCCTGAACAGTAAGACAGTTCCTGTCGCCGGAAGAAGAAATTACTTCACCGTTTTCAACAACTTTCTTTCCCATGTAATACATGTAACCTTCTCTTTCTGCCAGTTCATAGCCGGTCTTCATGTATTTTTCTGCCTGCTCATCATATCCAAAACGGTGCAGCATTACGGCAAATTCATAGTTTGCAAAGACAACCTTATGGTTCATCTTGCTCTTGATGTGATTGAATTCTTCTATACAGTGCTCAAACAGTTTTTCTGCATACACAAGTTCATTGTCTACAATGTGAAGTACAGATTCTATAAAATACACAAACGGAATATCTTCTTTTGAAAGCGTATTCAGATTCTGCATTATATTCGAATGGTTTACGCGCGCCCTTATGTAATCACCTGAATCAAAATTGATTATAGATTTAAACATAAGCATGTCGCTGAGCGACGGCAGAAATGAACTGTTAAGCATTTCGCTCATCTTGAACACAGTAAGGTAGTGCGTAATTATATTAAAAATCTCGTACGCCTCTGTAAAATGGCGCGAATAGAAAAGCGAATACCCGATATTCTTTAATGTATCCGTAATTGTTGCAACATCGTTTATATCGTTCAGTTTAGAAATAATGCCGTTCACAAGGTCATAGCCGCGCTTATACATAGCCCGACAGTTAGCGTCGTAGCAAAGCCCGTTACGAATATTCAGGATAGGACCAATTTCTCCTATCTGAGTACGGATTTCGTTACACTTGTCGTACCACTTAATTGCCTTGTCTGCCTCTCCATAGTGAGAACAGATTATTCCCTTCCAGTGACATGCCGAAGAAATTAAATGCTGGTTGTCAATTTTCTTTGCAAGCTCAAGACACTTATCAATTTCTGCTTCAAGTGCATCCCTTGCACCTTCATCACTGATAAGTTTCCACGGAATAGAAAGGGAAATGCTTATAAGATTATTTATAAAGCCCTGCTCTTCAAGAAGCTTTGTACACTTCTGATATTTTTTTACGGTATCTTCCGCAGAATTGGTCCGTGCAATATTAAAATCAAGGATGGAACACAAAGCCAGATAGATTTTATTATCACTTGCCTCAAAAGCCTTTTCTGCAAGCGCAAAATATTTCTGTGCAAGAACCGGAGACTTCTTTTTTTCAAAGGCACAGGTAAGATGATACAATGCAATCGAATGAATTTCGTCATCCATCTGCATGTCGATTATGTCATTAAGATAAAGGATTGCTTCGTCCAGCAGCCCGCACGAAATAAGCGCACGCCCAAGTTCAAGGCAAAGTTCCCGGCGCTGGTCTTCATAAAGATTCAGCTTTGAATAGTTTGCAGACACCCAAAGCAGAAAATCCTTAAGCTGCTCGCGCATCATAAAAATATAGTTATTACGCAAAATCCTGTAAATTTCTTCATATTGGATTTCTTCCGGCAAATCAAGAATCGTATTGTATTCAACCTTATCTTTAGAAATGGAAATAAGCGGCGAAACAAGGTGAAGATAATTGCTTGCATCCTTTATTTCTTCCTCAAATCTGAACACAGCCGAAGGTTCCATCTCATTATTAAATGAAGAAAAACAGAATACAAAGCTGCTCTGAATTTCCGTATCCAAAAGAAGTCGTATTAGTTCAACAGATTCCGCAGAAAGGCACTGAGCATTCAGGACAAGATATTTTTTAGTCGTATATTGCTTTAGCAGTTCAATAATTGTCTGAATAAATCTTTTCTGCTCATATTTTTCTTCATTTCCAAGGGGAATGTCATAGCGCAGGTCAGCCATACCTTTTTCAAAGTATGAAACAAAAGTATCCTTCTGTATTGAATAGGAATTTTCCCGGACAAAATCCATATCAATGGAAATATCGTCTGCCGTAAGAATGGAAAGAAAAGGTTTGTATGGAGAAAATTCCAAGGCTGCATCAATTACAACAAAATCTTCTTTTTTCAGTTCTGACAGTACATATTCCGGGACACGCAGAAAGCTAACCTTGCTTTTACATGAGGATAAGAATTTGTGTACAATATCAAGCTGTTTATTTACCATAAAAACTGAAATTATTTTACCACTATTTTCTAAATATGGAAAATTTTTTATACTAAAAAAATGAATAATATTTTTCTTACAGACTCGGAAGATTCAAAAAACGAATATAAACAGATGATGAGCCAAACTGCACAGGCCGTTGCAGAAGCATTTACAGATTCAAAGGCTTATTCCGGCCCTACCCCGCAGGAATTAAAGGAACTTGTAAAAGAAGATTCAATTCTTCCAGAAAAAGGTCTTGGATGGGACGAAGTTCTTACCCAGACAAAAAACATTATTCTGCCGAATCTGCTGCGCACATCCAGTACCGACTACATGCCGCACTTACATTCACCGGCCACTTTAGAAAGCATTGCAGGCGAAATGATAGTTTCGGCATTCAACCAGAGCATGGACAGCTGGGATCAGGCGCCGGTGGCAACAGAAATAGAAGTTGAAATTATACGGCACCTGTGTGCGCTCTACGGCTACCCCGCATCAAGCGACGGCGTCTTTACAAGCGGTGGCTCCCAGTCAAACCAGACGGCAATCATCCTGGCGCGCGACTGGTTCATAACAAACATCATGGGTTACGATGTAAAAAAACACGGCTTGCCAGAAAATTTCAAAAAACTCCGCATGTACACAAGCGAAATCAGCCATTTTTCAATGGAAAAATCCGCTCACATTCTGGGACTCGGCTACGAAAGCGTAGTAAAGCTCCCTGTAGACAGCAAAAAACGCATTGATTTTGAAGCCTTTGAGCGCATCGTAGAAAAAGACGTAAAGGAAGGAAAAATACCTTTCCTTGCAGTAGCAACAGTCGGCACCACAGACTTCGGCTCAATCGATCCATTAAAGAAAATATCTGAACTCTGCAAGAAATACAATATGTGGCTTCATGCAGACGCAGCCTATGGAAGCGGCGTAATCTTAAGCCAGAAATACTCAGACCGCGTAAAGGACCTTAACCTTGCAGATTCAATCACAGTAGACTTTCATAAAATGTTCCTGCTCCCAATAAGCTGTTCCGCAGTCCTTATAAAAGACGCAGAAGATTTTAACGCACTTACAATTCATGCAGACTACCTTAACCGGGAAGAAGACGAGGAGGACGGATACACCAACCTGGTAGACAAGTCCCTGCAGACAACCCGCCGCTTTGACGCCCTCAAAGTCTGGATGAGTTTTAAAGCACGCGGAAAAGACGGCTGGAGCAAAATCATAACAACCAGCATGGAAAACGCTTCCTACCTTTACAGTATAATAAAAGGAAACCCGAATTTTGCCGTCGTTGCAGAACCGGAAATCAGTTCTGTGGTATTCCGCTATGTAAGCGGCTCGTCCAGCGCAGAAAAAGACGATGAAACAAACAAATCTGTCCGACGCACCCTGCTCCACAAATACGGCATAGTAATCGGGCAAACAGTTTCCGACGGCAGAGTATGTTTAAAATTCACTCTGCTCAACCCGCTTATGACGCACCAGAAACTGGACGAACTCGTTTCCCTTATCCAGAAAATCGCCGCCGGCGCTTAAACGCTAAACAGCCCGCCAGCGGGCGATTTTCATTTCGATTCATGACTGTGAGCATATTTTTTATTTATAATGCATTTACCATGTTGCACTAATCTCTCCTATTTTTTTTGCAAAACCGACAGTTTCTGTGCTATAATTTAACAAATATGAAAACATGTTATAATTGTGGAAAAGTTATTTTTATGAACAAAGTTTTCGGGCAGATAGGCGACCAGATGTACGTTTTCTGCAGCGAAAAATGCCGTTCAGCAACCTGGCATAAAATAGGCGTAAAAGCCAGCGATACATTAGAAAATTCCTCTGCCGATACAGAAATCAACACCGGCTATTCATACGAAAAAAAGGAAACCGGCGCAAAATCCGGCGCACCAAGCCAGCTTATCCTTGACGGCTGCGAATACAGTTACAGCGCCCGCACCGACAGAGTCACAATTTCCGTAGCAACCCTAAAAAATAAATCCGGCGAAAAAACAGGCAACCTTCGCTTCGAACTCTTCATGTCCAAAAACGGCTCTTTCAAGCCGGGACAAAAAATCGAAGGATTCACCATGGCTGCCAGTACAGCCTACGAACCGCTCCGCGTAAATTCTGCATACACGAACATCAAGTCAACAATGCGCCCGCTCGAAAAAAAATCCGGAACCTACACCCCAGTAATTTTCGTCCGCGAATATAATGAAGACGGCGACTGGCACATCTCTGCCTACGCAAATTTCCTCAACAAGGAAAAAATTCTCTAATTTTCTCAGAGATTGAGTAAGTACACAAAGCAACATCTGTAATCACGGTCATTTCAACAAGTGGTTCCTGAGCCTGTCGAAGGGCTCAATGACCGGCGGTGGTTGAGGCTCTCGAAACCGCCGCCGTCGCTTTTATTCTGCGTCTTCTACCGTCCAACCACTCGGAATGCCGCTTGCACCGCTTTCCCATGACGTCATATCCTTAGCCTTTACAAATGTTCCAGATGTAGAAACATACCAAAGCCAACTATCTGTACAACATTCCGCAGATATATCTGTTGCAAGACATTTCATAGAATTTAGGCTTATACAACCTCTGAACATACCAGAATAACACTTAACTTTAAGAGTTTCCGCTAAAAGTTCTGGAGCCGTTGTAAGATTAGTACATCCTCTAAACATATCACAATAACAGCCGTCTGAAAGCGTTATCGCAGGCAGTTCTGGAACCATTGTAAGACCGGTACAATCATAGAACATACCGGAATAACATTCAACAGAAAGCGTTTTTGCAGGAAGTTCAGGAGCCACTGTAAGACTGCCACATCCATAAAACATATAAGAATAACACTTGTATTTAAGCGTTTTTGCAGGCAGTTTAGGAGCTTTTGTAAGACTTGTACATCCATTAAACATATCAGAATAACATTCATCTGCAAGTGTATCTGCTTTCAGTTCTGGAGCAGCTGTAAGACTGGTACAACCATAAAACATACCAGAATAACAATCATCTGCAAGTGTTTCTGCTTTCAGTTCTGGAGCAGTTGTAAGATTGGTACAACCATAGAACATATAAGAATAACAATATTCTGCAAGCGTTTCTGCTGGCAGTTTAGGAGCTTTTGTAAGACTTGTACAACCAGAGAACATACCAGAATAACAATCAGCAGCAAGCGTTTCTGCAGGCAGTGATGGAGCCGTTGTTAGGCTTGTACAACCAGAGAACATGCTAGAATAGCAATCAGCAGCAAGCGTTTCTGCAGGCAGTGATGGAGCGGTTGTTAGGTTTGTACAACCAGAGAACATACCAGAATAACAATCAGATGCAAGAGTTTCTGCAGGCAGTGAAGGAGCTGTTGTAAGGCTTGTACATCCAAAGAACATTTCACCATAACAACCTTTAGTTAATTTCGTTGCAGGAAGAATAATCTTCTTTGAAGCATGATTTTTGATATGTGAGTTTTCTTTAAACAGACTATAAAATTCATATTCTTCATACAAGGCTGTTTCCAAAGGATTCCATTCACCGTTTTCTGCGAGAGTAACAAGACTCATTATATTTCCATATATATAACAGTCAGCATCACAATTAATTGTTTGTTTTTTACTACTACTCTCCGATTTCCGTGCATAAAAACAAACCTTATCGCCAGCTACCACTATTATGCTTTCCGTTGCATCTGTAAGGTCTCCGCCATTTAAAGAATATTTAAGAGTGCTCCACTTATTTAATATAGTAATTGTACCAGCGTTAATAAATTCCAGCGTAAGCGGCTGTTCGTTTACAGGCAGTTCATTCCATATTGCATACAGCGTTAAATTATCAGACAATGTCACTTCTGCCGCATCATTGTATTCTGCTTCCGTTGCATCAGACTTTGTTGCCCAGCCGACAAATGCATAATTTGCCCTGCTCAGCCCAAGTTCACTTGCTGATTTAAGCACAGTTTTTTCGCCTGCTGTTACGGTCTGTGTTGCAGTCGTAATGCTTCCGCCGTTTGCATCAAACGTTATTGTGCAGGTATTTTCTGTGGAAGGATTTACAGTTCCACTAGAACCAGAAGAAAGGGCAAGTGCTGCCAATGCTAAAGAATTATCTGCTTCCGTTTCGCAGGAAACAAAACCAAATGTGAGTACCAGCCCTAAAAACAGAGCGGCAATTTTTGAGAAACTTTTCATTTACAATCTCTCCATTAATTTTAAACTATTTCTCAAATATTTAAAAAAACAGCCCTAATGTCAAGTAAAATTTACACTCAACATTCGGACTGTTTTATCAGTAATAACAAGGCGCTTTGATGTCCGCGTGTTAAAACACGCTCCCATCTCGCGCCACGTTGGCAATCCTTTCGGATTGCCTTCGATTTAGGCGTTTTAGAAACGTGAGTTTTTTGAAAAAAAACTCATTAAGAATGCGCAGCATTCTTACTCCGCACTGCTCGCTTTTTTAGAACTCTTGCTTTATCCTATCAATGTCCTTTCCCTTGTCTTTTTCGCGGATTTCTACGCGGCGGATTTTGCCGGAAACTGTTTTTGGAAGTTCTTTTACAAATTCAAAGATTCGCGGGCATTTGTACATAGCTGTGTTTTCTTTGGCAAATGTAGAAAGTTCTGTTTCCATTTCTTTAGGATCTTTAGCGTCATATCCAGGAGAAAGAACGATAGTTGCCTTAATGGCCATACCGCGCTTTGCGTCTTCTACACCAGTAACGGCACATTCCATTACAGCAGGATGCTGCTGAAGGATTGATTCTACTTCAAACGGACTTACGCGGTAACCGGCAGTCTTAATAATATCGTCCTTGCGGCCTACAAACCAAACGTAACCGTCTTCATCCATGTAAACATTGTCACCTGTGTGATAAACACCGCCGTCAAATGCGTCAGCAGTAAGAACAACATCCTTGTGATATCCCATCAAAAGACCGTACGGACGTCCGTGTTCAACATGAATACAGAGTTCACCCATTTCTCCGGCAGGAACCGGCTTATTATTTGCATTAAGAACTTCAACGTCATACAAAGGATTAGGGCGGCCCATAGAACCCGGACGAACTTCACAGTATTCCATAAAGTTACCGCAGATTACAGTAGATTCAGACTGACCATAGCCTTCATAAATCTTTTTGCCTGTTATTTCAAGCCATTTATTATAAACTTCGCCGTTCAGGGCCTCACCGGCTGTACTAAACCTTGTACACTTGCTTAAATCGTATTTGCTCAAATCCTGACGAACCAGGTAGCGATAAACTGTTGGAGGAGCACAGAAAGTTGTAAGGCCGTATTTTGCAATCATTTCAAGCATTTTTGCAGGCTTGAACATGTTCATGTCATATACAAACTGAGCTGTTCCAGCAATCCACTGACCGTAAAGTTTTCCCCATGTTGCCTTTGCCCATCCTGTTTCTGCAATAGTAAGATGAAGTCCATCCTCTACAACACCGTGCCAGTATTTTGCAGTCATAATGTGACCAACAGGATAGTCATAATCCTGAAGAACCATTTTTGGATATCCTGATGTACCAGAAGTAAAATACAAAAGCATTGGATCTTCATTGTGAGTAGCAGCATCTCCTACCGGACGCGGGAATTCTGCAGGCATTGATTCATATTCATCATGGAAGCTGAGCCAGCCGCTTCTCTTTTCTTTACCTACAGTAACAAGATACTGAACGGTTTTTGATTTAGGCAATGCCTTCTCAATTTCATTCTGAACAATAGGATTGTCATAGGAAATAATCATCTTTACTTCTGCAGCATTGTTTCTGTATTCAAGGTCAGACTGCAAAAGCTGGTCTGTAGCAGGAATTACAATTGCACCGATTCTGTGAAGTGCAGGCATAAGAATCCACCACTCATAGCGGCGGCGAAGCATAAGCATTACTGTATCGCCTTTTTTAATTCCCTTAGAAACAAGCCAGTAAGCAGCGCGCTTTGATTCCCTTGAAATGTCATCAAATGTAAAAGTCTTTTCCTCATTATTGTCGTCAATCCATACCAATGCTCGTTTTCCAGGAAAATCGGTTGCATAGCGGTCAACAATATCGTATGCAAAATTAAAATCTTTCTTTGTCTTTAATCTGCAGTGTTTCTTAAAATCGTCATAATCTTTGAATTCTCTGTCTTCAACTAAAAACTCATGATATAAACTAGACATAAAAACTCCTTATGTAATAACAAATTTCCTGATTAAAAAATCATCAGACATTACGCTAGTATACTGTCTCTATTATAGACAATATCTTAAAAAAAATGTTGCAATATATGCAATTTTTTTCGATTTTTTTTTATTTTTTTTGCTCGTTCACAAATTCCCCGACGTTTGATATACTCTAACCATGAAGAAGACACCGGATTACACAACAATCTATCAGGACAATGAAATTGTGGTCCTTAATAAAAGATCAGGACTTTTAATTGCCGCAGACCGCTATGACCCAGATGCTCCAAGACTGGACTTAGAGGCCGAAGAAGAATTCGGCAAACTGTATGCCGTCCACCGCATCGACAAAGATACATCCGGCATAATAATCTACGCACGCAACGCGGCCGTACACAAAGACCTTTCCATGCAGTTTCAGGAACGTACCGTAGAAAAAACTTACCACTGCCTGGTACACGGTCACCCGCTATGGACAGACCTTACTGTAAACCTTCCACTCCTTCCGGACGGAGATGCGCGCCACAGAACCGTAGTAAACAAGAAGCTTGGCAAACCTTCAGAAACTGCATTCCGACTCATCGGCAGTTGCGGGCCTTTTTCCTGGATTGAAGCAAAACCAAAGACCGGCCGCACTCATCAGATCCGCGTTCACCTTGCAGAAAACGGATTCTGTATTGTATGCGATCCTCTTTACAGTGGAAACCAGAAGCCGATCCGCCTGAGCGAAATCAAACGCAACTGGCGCGGCGACGAATTTGAAGAACAGCCTCTTTTAAGCCGCCTGGGACTTCACGCCTACAAAATCAGCTTTACTCATCCTATTACAAAAGAACGCCTTTCCTTTACGGCTCCTTACCAGAAGGACATGGACGCCCTTAGAAAACAACTTGCAAAAATCTACGACGTAGACCCGCTAAGCAAATAAGCGCCCTATATAAAAAAAACGGTGGTTAAACCTGTCGACTCGCAAGAGCACGAAGCATACCACCGTTTTTTTTCACCACTAATGTAAAATTGCGCTCTGCCTTACTGCACGAACACCCCTGAACCTTATCCTTACCTGCCGTATACGCCTCTGCGCCTGATCTTCTATGACAAAAAGCACATTCTGCCAGTAAAAGATTTCCCCGGTAGAAGGAAGCCTGTCAAATTTTTCCAGAAGCCATCCGCCCAAAGTCTGAAACATGTCACTTTCAAGGTCAAGTTTCAGGATTGCATTTACATCTTCAAGAGCCATGTCGCCTGGCACTATAAATTCATTCCCGGAAACAAATTTTATGCGCTGCTCCGGCGCAACGCGCGAATTGTCTTCGTCAGTCATTCTGCTGAACACAACCCGCAGAATATCATCTACCGTAGCGATTCCTGCCATTTCGCCCTGTTCATTTAAGGCAACGGCAAATTCCGTACGTTCCTTTTTAAATTTTGCAAGCAGTTCCAGCGCCGAATACGTTTCCGGCACAAACATCACGGTTTTCATTATTTTTTTTGCATAGCCAGCTTCGTTTTCATCCGCGCAGACACCAAACAAAACCGACTTATAATGAATAGCTCCGACAATTGAATCCTTTGAATCTGCATAAACCGGAAGGATTGAAAGCCCGGAATCTACAAATGTCTCAAGCACTTCCTTTCGGGATGCATCTTCCCAGACGGAGCGGACAAAATACCTGTGCTTCATTATGTCGTGAACCGCAAGATCATTGAATTTGAATATCTTATAAAGAAGATTTTTTTCCGTTGATTCCAGAGTACCTTCTGTTTCCCCCAGTTCAATCAACGTTTTAAGTTCTTCTTCTGTTATAACGTCCTGATCATCCCTAAAAAATTTCCGCGCCAGATGAGCCGTAGCCTTGGAAAATCCACTAAAAACAGCAACTACCGGAAAAAATATTTTTTCCAGAACCAGCAGGAGCACAGAATTATGACAGACAGTCTGTTCTGTATATCTTGCGGCCACAGTCTTAGGAACAATTTCTCCAAAAACAACAGAAAGGAACGTAAAGATGAATGTTGCTATGCCGACGCCGCTATTTCCCGCAATGCTTATTGCAATCGCCGTTGCAAGCGATGAACCAAGCGTATTCAAAAAATTAATGCCAATCAGAATTACCGTAAGAAGTTCATCCATGTTGTTGCGAAGCTTTTCCGCAGTCTTTGCATTCTTCTTCTTAGCCCTTACCATCTGCCTTAATTTTATGCGAGTAATTGAAAGGTATGCCGTTTCTGAACCGGCAAAGAAGGCAATCATCCTAACTATAAAAAGCAGAATCAGAATAAAAAGAGCAGTCTTTATCATCTTTCCCTCTTTATGCTATCAATTTTTTCTACTTTTACAGAAATAATCCGCCGCTTTTCTACTTTGATTACAGTAAAATTCCATACATCAGTTTTAACCCTGTCGCCAGGAACCGCAATTCTGTCCAGCCGTTCCATAATCCATCCGCCAAGAGTGTCGTTCACCGCAGAATCAAGGGCAATTCCCAGATGCAGTTTCAGGTCAATAAGCAAGGTTGCTCCGTCCAGCTCAAAAGAAGAAGCTTTCTCTAAATCGACTATATTAAATTCACCGCCCCACGGAGTTCTGTTTACCGCCGTACCAAAAATTTCACGGTGAATATCAGACTGCGTAATAAGCCCGTCAGTTCCAGAATATTCATCAATAATAATTGCCATGGAATGCCGATTTTCCTGCATTACCTGCTGAACAGAAGTAATCTTTCGTGTTCCCGGAATAAAGAGTGGAAACCTCATTATTTTTTTTACGGAAAACTCTTTCGGAGTCGTCTTAAGCAAATCCTTAAGGTAAAGTATGCCTACTATATCATCAATGCTGTTCCTGTATATCGGAAAGCGTGAAAACCTTGTGCGCTGAGCAGTTTCAATAACTTCATCATAACTTGCGTTTTCGCTTAAGGTAACAATCATCGTACGCGGAACCATAATTTCCGCAGCATTCAGGTCGTTAAATTTAAAAACGCTGCTCATCATGTTTTTTTCTGCATTTTCCAGAACTCCGGCTTCTTCTCCTACATCCAGAAACGACTTTATATCCTCTTCCGAATAAGTCTGAGCCGGCTTATCTACATTAATTCCGCGGATTTTAAGTATAATCCGCGAGATGAGCGTAAAAATCAAAACAAACGGATAGAGCAGATGCATAACGACATCTACAAAAAACGCAAGGGCGTATGCAATTTTATCAGGATTTCTTGTTGAAACAGCTTTAGGCGTAATTTCGCCAAAAATCAAAAGACAGATAGTAACAACAAACGTTGCAATACCAACACCGCTGTTTCCAAAAAGAGTCATGGCAACAGCCGTAATAATTGAACTCAAAAGGATGTTTACAAGTTCGTTTGCAACAAGCAGAGTATTAATAAGAAGTTCTTTTTTTTCAAGAAGCTTTCCAGCCCGTACAGCACGCGGATTCCTTTCCTTACGCAGAATCATAAGCCTAAGCTTATTCATGGAAAGAAAAGCACTCTCCGAAATACTGAAGAGCATGGAAAGTACAATCAGGACTGCGGAGCAAACACACAGCCCGATTAAAAAGGCATTATCCAAGCGTTACTCTTCCCCGCCGGCATTCTCTTCAGAATTTCCAGATTCAGAATCCGTAGCTTCAGAGCCAGCCATAGCAGCCTGCTGTGCAGCAAGATCTTCTGCCTGCTGCTGGTTTGCCCTAAGACTTTCAATAATTGCCTTAATATTTTCTACATTTTCGCTGTCAGGAGCTACATCCACAGCCTTCTGAAGGTTTCCTACTATCGGCTCAATAGTTTCAATGCCGCTTCTTGCATATACCGAAGCTGCCATAAAATACAAAGCCTGAGCATCAACCGGCAGAATCCTCTTGTCTTCCGCATATTTTGTATAAACCTTAATTGCGCCGCTGTAATCAACCTTGTTCAGACGGTCAAAAGCTTCTGCATTTGCAACTGCAAAAAGATGCTTGCTTACAAGACCTGTTTCATTTTTTTTGTCGAGTTTTACAAGTTTGCGGCTCAAATTAACAAGGGCAAGTCTCTGATTGTCTGTAGAAGATTCATAAATTGCATCAATTGCTGCAACCCGTTCCTTTACAGAACCAGTTTCCGTAGCCTTTATCTTAGCCTCAAATTCTTCAACAGCCGGTTTTTCTGCATTTACAAGACCAACATAACCGTCTGGATCAGAACCTGTAAAATCACAAGACAAAGAAGTAATGTAATAGCCGTCTTTAGAAACAATCACCAGTGCAGGAGTTTCCTGAACAGCATACATATCCGCAATTCCAAACTGTCTCTGAAGTTCAGCGTGCCGCTTTTCAACAGCCTTCTGTTCAGCATTTGTTGCATTCAAATCTGAACCTTCCAGAAAACTCTGAAGGTTCACAAAAGAAAAATGAACGCAGACATAAGAATCCTTAAGGGCGTCTGTAAATCTTCTGTCAGAAGTCAAAGCAGTAACTCCAGCTTCGCTCATCGGAACATCATAGTCCGAATTTACAAACAGAATGATATTTTTATTTCCAGCAGCCTTCTTTGCTGCTTCAAAATCCGAATACCATCCGTTTTTATCTGCACCGCCGCAGGAAACAAACATCACTGCCGCAAAAATTGCAGCAAAAATAACATTTTTTTTCATTTAGTCCTCATTATTTTACTTAAAATATCTTACACCGGCACGGAACAGGTTCTGACAGCTGTTTTCGCTTTCGTTTGTAAGCGGGTTGCCGGCAACGTTTTTAATAAGGTCAAGGCTTGCACCATTTGCATCAATACCAACAGTACGTTCGCTGTGTCCCATCTTTCCAAGAACGCGTCCGTCAGGGCTTGTAATACCTTCAATGGCAAACAGAGATCCGTTCGGGTTGTCCGGTTCAGTAATAGCTGGATTACCAAATTCGTCTACATACTGAGTGTAAACCTGTCCGTTTTCAAACAGAGCCTTTGCAGTCTTTTCATCACATACAAAGCGTCCTTCACCATGGCTAATTGGCACAAGATGGATTCTTGGATCAATTACAGTTGCATCCTGAGCCCACGGACTCATTGCACTTACCATGCGTGTACGAACAACGCGACTTATATGGCGGCCAATCTTGTTGTATGTCAAAGTCGGCATGTCACCGTCCATGTCACGGAATTCACCGTACATGGCAAGACCAGTCTTAACAAGAGCCTGGAATCCATTACAAATACCAAGAACAAGACCG
The DNA here is from genome assembly GCA_045123335.1 of Treponema sp. Taxonomy (GTDB): domain Bacteria; phylum Spirochaetota; class Spirochaetia; order Treponematales; family Treponemataceae; genus Treponema_D. The sequence continues at coordinate 59,318 of JBGVIP010000007.1, read as the reverse complement.
TCGCGCTTTTTAAGAAGATCCATAATCTGAGCAGAAACACGACCTTCGCGCAGACAGTTTGCAATAAACTTAGCAGAACCGTCCGGTTCGTCTCCGGCACTAAATCCACCGCTCAAAGCAAGAATCTGAGCTTCCTTAAGTTCCCGTTCAAAATTAGCAAGGCTTTCTTCAAGCATTGCCGGAGTTCTGTTAGCAAGCACAATTATCTTTGTGTCCGCTCCGGCCAGATTGAACGCACGAGCCATATCAAATTCACAGTTAGTACCAGGGAATACAGGCAAAAGTACGCGTGGCTTAGCAGTTGGAGCCGCAAATACAGGGTTCTTTCTAGCTTCGCTCAAAGACTTATGAATATTCTTTGCAAAATCAGGAAGCGGCTTCTGAACTTCAGCACCGCTTACAGGAGGGAACACTTCAGCAAGCTTAGCTTCCCATGCGCTTTCAACTTCAGCAAGACCAAGCTTCATTTCTGCAACGCCAGCAACAGCAAGTTCAATGTCGCCACTTTCAGTTGTAACGCCAATCTTAGAAACAGTTCCACCAGCAAAGCCGGAAAGTTCAAGGTCTCCGGCAGCTTCAACAACAATCGAACCGTACAATGGAGTAAACAAATCCTTAGCAGAAGCCGAAGCACCAGCATTTGCAGCACAAGTTGCACTCAGCGGAATATTTTCAATCTTTACACCGATTCTGTTACCCATAGCCATCTTGGAAACAGCTTCAGCAATACCGCCTGCGCAAACCGGGTACATAGCATTGATTTTTCCAGCCGAATTCAGGCTGTAAAGAGCATTTGCATTCTTATTGAATGTATCAAAATCAGGAGCAAGTTCAGCAGAATATGGAACGCTTACAAGGTAAACGTCACTTCCAGCCTTTTTAAATGAACCGCTTGTTACATTTTTTACTTCATCATGAGTTACGGCAAAACTTACAAGAGTATGAGGAACATTGATATCTTCAAATGTACCTGACATAGAGTCTTTTCCGCCGATACTTGCACAACCCATAGAAACCTGAGCGTCAATAGAACCAAGCAGAGCAGCAGCCGGGTAACCCCAAGTCTTTTCGCTTACAGCGCGACCAAAGAATTCCTGGAAACTCAAGCGGCATGTTTCTGGTTTACCGCCCATACATGCAATCTTAGCAAGGCTACTAAGAACAGCAGTCTGAGCACCGTGCCATGGCGACCATTCACCAACGCGCGGATCATAACCGTTAGCCATAAGGCTTACAGTACTTGTTTCAAAAGGAGAAACAACCGGGATTTTTGCAGCCATACCAGCTTCAGGAGTACACTGATACTTTCCACCATAAGGGAACAAAACAGAACTTGAACCGATGGAACCGTCAAATCGTTCTCCCAAACCACGCTGTGAACAGCATGCAAGGTCAGAAATATTTTCAAGCCATGCCTTCTTCAAAGTTTCAGCATTTTTACCGCCGTCAAGCACAGCCTTTACAGAATCAAGCGCATTTACAAGCGGAGACTTTTCCTGACTAGCAGGGCTTTCAATATAAGCCACAGCTTCGTGGTGAGCACCAGCCGCATCAAGGAATTCGCGTCCAAGATTTACAATAGTCTTTCCGCGCCAGTTAATAATAAGGCGGTTAGTATCAGTTACATCAGCAACTTTAACTGCCTGAAGATTTTCTTTTTCAGCTTCTTTAATGAAGCGTTCTGCATCCTTTGCACGAACAACACAAGCCATGCGTTCCTGAGATTCAGAAATAGCAAGTTCAGTACCGTTCAAGCCTTCGTACTTCTTAGGAACCTTATCAAGGTCAATTTCAAGACCAGGAGCAAGTTCACCAATAGCAACAGAAACACCGCCGGCACCAAAGTCATTACAGCGGCGGATCATAAGGCTTACTTCCTTGTTGCGGAACAAGCGCTGAATCTTGCGTTCTTCAACAGCATTACCCTTCTGAACTTCAGCCGCAGCAGTTGTAACAGATTTTTCAGTATGAACCTTAGAAGAACCAGTAGCACCACCAATACCGTCGCGGCCAGTACCACCACCAAGAAGAATAATTACGTCACCAGCTTCAGGGCGTTCTCGCATAACAGTATTAAGAGGAGCAGCCGCAATAACCGCACCAAGCTCCATGCGCTTAGCCATATATCCCGGGTGATAAAGTTCAGTTACCTGACCAGTAGTAAGACCAATCTGATTACCGTAAGAACTGAATCCCTGAGCCGCTTCACGGCAAATCTTAACCTGCGGAAGCTTACCCTTGCGAGTAGCATTCAAAGGAACAGTAGGATCAGCCGCACCAGTAACACGCATAGACTGGTAAACCCAGCTTCGGCCGCTCAAAGGATCGCGGATAGCACCACCAATACAGGTAGCCGCTCCACCAAAAGGTTCAATTTCAGTAGGATGGTTATGTGTTTCGTTTTTGAACATCAAAAGCCATGTTTCTTTTTCATCACAAGGCTTTCCGTCTTTATCATGAGTATAATGAACGTCAATGTAAATTGAACATGCATTGTTTTCTTCGCTTACTTCAAGGTCATCAAGCTTACCGTGCTTCTTAAGGTACTTAATGCCAATAACAGCCATGTCCATAAGGCAGACAGGCTTGTCGTTGCGGCCGGCATACATTTCAGCACGCATGTCAGTATAATTCTGCAAAGATTTCTTGAACAAAGAAGCATAAGGACCTTCTTCAATCTTAATGTCCTTAAGTTCAGTAAGGAATGTAGTGTGACGGCAGTGATCAGACCAGTAAGTATCAAGAACGCGGATTTCTGTTTCAGTAGGATCACGCTTTTCGCCAACAAAATATTCCTGAAGGAATTTAATGTCAGCAAAATCCATCGCAAGCCCCATCTTCTGACGGTATGCTTCAAGTTCAGCATCATTCCAGCCAATAAAACCAGTAACAACCGGAATATCACCAGGAACCGCACTCTTAATTTCAAGAGTATCCGGCTTAGAATCGTCAGTCAAACGGCTGTCTACAGGGTTAATAAGATAATTCTGAATTTTTGCAACATCATCAGCACTAAGATTACCGCTCAAAATAACAACCTTAGCACATCTAACACGAGGAGCTTCCTTCAAAACAGGAGCCGAAGAAGCCATACCCGCACGCAGCAAAGAAAGACACTGTTCCGCACTGTCCGCACGCTGATCATACTGACCAGGAAGATATTCCCAAACAATTACAGTGTCGCCCTCAGGAACCTCAATCTTCTCAAAATAAACAAAATCACTCTGAGGTTCACTGAAAATTCGAGTAGCCGCAGCCTTACCCACAGCCTCGCCCACATTTTCAACATCATAGCGGTTCAAGTAACGCACACCAGTCAAACCGGCAATGCCCAAAAAGTTTTTAATCTGACCAAAATAGCTTTTAGCCTCATTTTCAAAACCAGGCTTTCTTTCTACATATAAACGAAACATTCCATCATTATAAAGATATCACGCATCTCTTTCAATTACATACGGGCGCAAAGGATTCCGCAACTCGCCTTCCAGGGCCCGCTCACGCTCGGTCTTTTGCTCCGCAAAATCCTTGTTACAATAAAAGGGGCTAATTCCCCTCCCGTCACCCGTAGTTGACACAATCAAAACTATCCCACTCCACCAGACCTTTCCCCGCCCCTTTTATTTCCAACCCTTCCACGCTCAGCGCAGAGGAATTCTGAAAAAAAAAACTTCTTCGTCCAAGCCCTAAAGTTCAATTTCATCTTTTAAGCAAGCTTAACTTGCTAAAAATATTCCTTATTTAAATATTTTTACAAAATGCAAGAATTTCTTCTTTATGCTTTAATAAGTCCTCTTTATTTTCTATAGATGTAAAGCCAATTCTATCTACTGATTCTATTTCCAAATGTCCGTAAAAATGTTCTATAGTCTGTATCAGTCGTTCACATTCCTTCATGTTTGGACCGGTTCTTAAAACCATGGAATAGCCTTTTTTACCTGACTCTAATTTTGCATGTGGTTCGTGTGTATTACACCATGGTGTCCATCTGTCTATGAATGATTTATATTGTCCTGGAACATCTGCCCAGTAAGACGGTGAACAGGAAATTATAATATTTGCATTTTCAAATTCTTTTACAATTGATTTGAAGTCATCCTTAAAATTTTTGCATTCCGCCGTTTTATGACAAGCTCGACAACCTTTACAATAATCGATGTTGTAATCGCCAATACAAATTTCTTTTACACTATACTTTTCTTTTAATTTTTCTGAGACAATTTTTACCATTTCAGCAGTAGCTCCATTTTTAACTGGACTACAATTTATTACAAGTACATTCATTTTTTTTAAGCTCCGAAGCGCAGTGTCCGTATAACTACGCACTTAAACGGTGGCAGGCTTGACCCGCAAAATCCGATTTGATGCATCGTGCGCGTAAGCGCACTAGTAAATAATTTCCATAAATGCAAACGACCGCAGGTCGTAAGCGCATGTTATGGCAATTTTTTATGCATAAACATAAGCCTTTATTTCTTCCAGTTGTGGAGCAAGTTCCATCTTTGCATTTCTGATATCTATATCGTCCTGCAAAGACATAAAATATCCATCCGATAATCCGAAAAATTTTGCAAGTCTCAAAGAAGTATCTACTGTAATTTTTCTGCGGTTATGAAGAATATCCTGAATACGGGAAGTTGGAACATTTATTGCCTGCGCCAGTTTATATGCAGAGATTCCAAGAGGAATAAGAAATTCTTCGCTGAGGATTTCTCCAATTGTTGGTGTTTCGATAAAATCAGACATAATCTACTCCTTTAAAAATCCACGTTAGTGGTCGCACAGGATGTGCGAAATCGCAGATTTTGTCTTAAGGCAAAATCTGCTGTAAAAGAAATTACACGGATGTAATTTCTTTTACACTCCTAGTGGTAATCCACAATTTCTACATCAAACAGATAATTATATTTTAAACAAGCGGCGCAAAGCCGCATACAATCGCTACCTGCTTTGCCCTGAAGTTTAATTTCATTTCATATATTTTTACTTAAACGGAGCATATAAAATTTCTCAGTTTCATTTTCATTGCTTTGAAAAGAGAAATCTATATTCTTAAAACCCATTTTTATCCAGAATAAAATTGCTGCTGAGTTTTTCAAATCTACATTCAGAACTATTCTAGTAAATCCCGATTTTTTCCATTCGTTCTCAAGAAGATTATAAATTTCTTTACCATATCCTTTTCCATGAAATTTTTTATCTTCGAAAAAATCTCCAAGAAAGACTGTATCGGCTGACATAAATTTTGCGTAATATTGAATATATACACAAGGTTCTTTAGTTTCAGTTAATCTGAAGCCAACAAAATGATTGTTTTCTAATACTCCATTTTCTGGTAATGACGGATTTTTTACATCATCATCGTACTCAAAATTTAGGTCATATCCATTAAAACTGCATATATATCTTATTGAATCAATCAAACTTTTATAATCTTTTATGTTTTCTTTAGTTATTGTTTCTTTATAAAAATTCATTTTTTTTCTTTAATAGCAGCCCAATAGGCTGTCGCCATAACTACGCGCTTAAACGGTGGCGGGCGCAGACCCGACATCCGATTTGAAGCGCATGTTATGTGTCTTTTTATTCAATCAACAACTTTAAATTAATAATTTCCGTTATTTTCTTAATGCTCTAATATCTTCAGCTGTTCTTCCGAAGTTAGTTTTAATGTTATTATCTGCTCCGTTAGCAATCAAAAGTTCTGACAAACCTGCAGGATAGGCTGCATTTGCATAATGAAGAACTGTCCAGCCAAAACTATCTTTCTGGTTAATTGAAATTTTCTTCTGCAATAAAGTGTTTACAATTTCTACCTGATTCTGTTGTAAAACTCTTGGATTCTGATAATAAGGCATATCACCAATAAAGTTGATTTTTGCTTTTTCCTCATCTTCAATTACAGGATTGTCCCAGTTGATTGTTGGACCAAATGCTGTAATTGCATAGAATAAAGCTGTTTGATTATTGTTATTTAAATGATTTACATCTGCATCTTTTTCGATTGCATATTTTAACATGCTGGCAGAGTTTTCATTTAAATAGTCGGCAATTTGATGAAGTGCAGAATTTCCTTTTTTATCTGTGTATTTAAAATCAAGATTTAAAAGTTCAGAAGCTTTATTATACTCTTCTGGGGAAACATATCTTAAAATTAAAGGATTTTTCAATTTTCCATCTGTAACTGAAACGATATGCAGGCATTTTTCTTCCAGAGTTTTTGCACCATCAAAGTAATGTCTAAAACTGTTTACAAAATCATTTGGATCAAGAATATCGTTTTTGCAAATGTACTTAATGATTTCATCATCATATACGTTCCAGAGAGCATTAGAAAAATATGTTTCTTTGCCTTCTGCACCGGCTGTAATAAATAATTTTAGCAATTCAAAATTATTTCCAACTCGTTCAATTGGATAATGGTTCCAGTACTTCTGATTTACGTCTTCGCCAGCGTCGATAAGCTTTTTAATTGTTTTAATATTGGCATTCTTCTTCATCAAAGCGCTGTTTAATTTTGATGGTTTTTCTGCTGAAAATAAGACTGCTGCACAGCCTATACAAATAATTAATGAAATTAATTTTTTCATTTTTTTTTACTCCTTGCGCCCCAGTGCGGGCGTCCACATAACACAATCTCTCCGTATCCTTTTAATTTTTCGCAAACAGCAAAATTGTCGTTTAAAATTAAAAAATACTTTTATATTTTGAATTTTAGCATATACTTAACATTCTATAAAGAATTTTAGCCGGAAACCTTTTAAGAACACCTAAATCAACTTATCATTCTATAATTATTCTTCTGTATAAAAAAAATCCGCCGGCATTTTTGAAGTGCACCCCAATTATTGGACACTCTAACTAGGCAGATTTTAAGGACTGATTCCTAAATTGTAAAGGGGTCAGTCCTTTTAATTTTACCTTAATTCTCTTTTCGTTGTACCAAGACAAATATTCAATCAATTCTTTTTTGAAATGTTCAACAGACTCAAACTCCTTTAAATATAAAAGCTCTGATTTTAATAATCCAAAAAAGTTTTCCATCACTGAATTATCAAGACAGTTGCCTTTCCGGGACATACTCTGCCTGATTCCTTTTTCCTTCAAACGTCTCTGATAATCATACATCTGGTACTGCCAGCCCTGGTCAGAATGAAGAATCAGATTTGTTCCGTCAGGAATTTGCTTAAATGCCTTTTCAAGCATATCAACTGTCTGGGCATAATTCGGACTCTCAGAAAGATTCCAGCTGACTAATGACTGATCATGCAAATCAAGAATCGGAGACAGATAAAGTTTTGTTCCGAACAGATTAAACTGAGTGACATCAGTAACCCGTTTTTCATTTCTATCCAGACATTCAATAAAATATTTTCCATTGTAAGCCCACCGTGTATCCAAACTTTCTTTCTACATACAAACGAAACATTCTAAATTATGAAGATAACACGCATCTCTTTCAATTACTTACGGGCGCAAAGGATTCCGCAACTCGCCTTCCAGGGCCCGCTCACGCTCGGTCTTTTGCTCCGCAAAATCCTTGGCACCGCACCCCGTGCGCCGCCAACCCTTCCACGCTCAGCGCAGTGTATCGGCAAAAAAAATTACCTTCCCCCATTCAATAATCTAAATGCAGGTGGACATATTTTTCTCAAAGAAATTCCGATAAAAGTAAAAAGAATAATTTTCACCAGCGCTATTCCAAAAAAGTCAAATAACTGAAATAAAGCGTTTGTCATTGGAAATAATCTAAGCCATCCCAATTCAATAAATCCTGTAAAAACCATAAAGTGACTAGCATAAAGGAAAAATGAATAAATTGAACATTTTTTCAATAATTCATATCCTTCATTATTTTTTATTATAAAATCTGCAAATTTAAAAAATATAAAACTTGAAACAAATACAAGAATCCTACTGCAAACAAAGTTTTCAATAAATATAAAGTTAATAATAAATAGAACAATTAGAAGAATTATATTTGCTTTTTTTAATACCCTCATAAACACATATTCATACATTGCAGCATAGCCACCCAAAGAGAAAAAACACAAACCGGTTCCTATTCTCTCATAAAAAGAAATAAATTCTATTTTATTAAACAGTAATATAACTATAGCAAAACCATACTCAACAGGAAACTTCTTTATTAAAAATACAATAATCGGACTAATCAAACTAATTATTATCAAATCTCTCATAAACCAAAAGGTTCCTAAAAGAGGATTTGTATACTCGTTTCCATAACCTAAAACTACTTTTTCCCATTCATACAATGTTAAACTTTTCAAAACACTAAAATTACCATTTATAATTACAAAAAAAATAATATTTATAAATGTCCACAATAAGAATGGAATAACCAATGAATGTAATTTTTTTTGTATTAAGACTTTATATTGCTCATTTTTTTTAAATAATATAAATCCCGAAATAAAGAAAAACATTGGAACTGCACAACAACCAAGCCCTCTTGTTATCAAATCTTCAATTACTCTGACAAAACTACTATTAGGAAAGGTTACATCTCTCCCATTTGCAGTTAAAAAATTAATTTGTTCCGGGGTTATTTTACTATGTATAAAAACAACAAGAACAGTCAATATATAACGAAGTGAATAAAACATTCTTGAAATCACTTCATTAATTTCAGTTTCTCCAATTGATTGATTGATTGATTGATTGATTGATTGATTGATTGATTGATTGATTGATTGATTGAAGTATTTTCAGTATTCATATGCCTTGTCAAGTAAACAAATGTCATTAACTTTGCGCTGGTTGAGGCTCTCGAAACCACCAAATATGGTTATTTCGCCAAGCTCAATGACCGTAAGTTAATGGCATTGGTAAAGTAAACTTAATAACTATCCTCCTCTTCAAAAGGGAGGATAGTTCATCAATTACGGATTTACAGTCGCCTTATAAGCAGTTGTAATTTTTCCATCTTTGCCTTTTACAAGCTCAATCATTACAGCAGACTTAACAGGATTATGTTTTTCATCAAATGTAAGATGACCAGTTACATAATCACCATCTGTTGCTTCAAGAGCGTCGCGAACCTTTGAAACCTCAAAAGAACCTGCCTTTACAATAGCATCCTTAAGCATGTAAACACTGTCATATCCCAGAACAGCAAAAGAGTTTGGAGCCTTTCCGTATTTAGCCTTAAATGCTTCAACAAACTTCAAAACAGCAGGTTCTGTAGAATCTTCAGCATAGTGGTTTGAATAAAAACCGTTCAAAACTTCTTCACCGGCATTTCCTGTAAGACCGTCCCAACCGTCACCGCCAACAAGAGGAGTGTTAATTCCCTGAGCGCGAAGCTGTTTTGCAATCAAAGCAACAGTTCCGTAATAATCAGGAAGATAAACTACTTCCGGTTTAGCATTTTTAATCTTTGTAAGCTGAGCATTAAAATCCTTGTCACCAGTTGCATAAGATTCAGCAGAAACAATTTCTCCACCCAAAGCCTTAAATGCATTTACAAAGTTTTCATAAAGACCAACAGAGTAGTCGTTTCCAGCATCATAAAGAACAGCAGCTTTTTTAGAGCCAAGAGTTTCATAAGCAAATTTACCTGCAACAGTTCCCTGGAAAGGATCAATAAAACATGCGCGGAATACATAATTTCCAGCATCAGTAATTGCAGGAGCAGTAGCAGCAGGTGCAATCTGAAGAACCTTGCTTGCCTGAGCCAAAGTTGTAACAGCCTGAGTACATCCAGAAGTCAAAGAACCGATAACAAACTTAACCTTATCTTTAGTAATAAGCTTTTTAAAAGCGTTTACAGTTTTATCAGGAGAACCTTCATCATCTTCGCAGATAAATTCAATTTTCTTACCTTCAATTCCTCCTGCTGCATTAATTTCTTCAACAGCAAGATCAATACCATTTTTACATTCAACACCGTATACAGCTACACCGCCAGACAACGGAGCCAATCCACCGATTTTTACTGTTTCACTTTCAGATTTAGAACAACTAGAAAAAGCAAAAAGCAATGCTGAAAGTCCAGCAAACAAAACAACTTTCTTCATATTTCCTCCAAAAATTAAATAAAAAAAGTTCTGATTAAAATATAGATGATTTAAGAATCTTAGTAAACAAATGATTTGAAGTTAAAATGATAAGCCACACAAAAAATGGTCAAAAAAAAAGAAACGGCAGCCGCAACCGACTGCCGTTTTGCAAAATACTATTTAGAATAGTATTCAATAACAAGGTTTTCCTTAATTTCAACTGGGATCTCAGATCTCAAAGGAAGACGGATAAGTTTTCCGCTGAAACCATCAAGATTCTTTTCGATGTATTCCAACTTGAAACCTTTGTCTTCAAGGAAAACGGCTTTCAAAGCACCAGACTTCTGACCTTTTTCACTCAAAGTGATTGTCTGACCAACTTTTACAGCGTATGAAGGAATATTTACCTTCTTTCCATCAACTGTAAAATGTCCGTGACTTACCATCTGACGAGCCATGCGAATTGATTTTGCAAATCCCATACGATAAACAAGGTTATCGAGACGGCATTCCAAAGAAATAAGCAATTCGTCACCAGTGTTACCTGTTGCACGAGCAGCAGCTTCGAAATATCTTCTCATCTGCTTTTCAAGGATTCCGTAATAAGCCTTTACTTTCTGTTTTTCGATCAACTGAAGACCGTATTCAGAAACCTTCTTCTTTTTAGCAAAAGCTGGAGCGTTTGCACGTTCCAATGCTTTAGGGTGTCCACATACGTTTACACCAAGTCTTCTACATTCCTTAAAACGAGGACTTCTTCTAGTAGCCATTTTATGCTCCTATTTAATTTTTACTCTGCAGCAGCTGCAGATTCTGCTTTTGGTGCTGACTTAGCAGCAATTCTTGCTTTATTTTTCAAAGTTGCTTTACAAACCTTACAAATGTTTACAGTCTGTCCGTCAACTTCCTGCTCATAAAGACACTTTACGTTATCTTTCTTACAGATAGGGCAAGTAGCTCGTCCGTGTGCCGGAAGTGAGCGAATACCAGTTCCACGATGGTTCTTAGACATATCCTACTCCTTATCTGCAGCATCAGCCTTTTCAGCATCAGCTTTCTTTGCAGTTGATTTTTTAGCAGCTGGCTTTTTAGCAGCTGGTTTCTTTGCTTTAGCTTCTGTCTTTGGTTCTTCAGCTTCAGATTCAAGCTTATAGTCTACCAATTCAAGAATAACCATATCAGCAGCATCACCCTGGCGGAATCCGAGTTTAAGAACACGTGTGTAACCACCATTGCGATCCTTCATGCGAGGTCCGATTTCTGTAAACAATTTATTGAGAATTTTTTCATCTGCAATAAACTTAGCAACTTCACGGCGATTGTGAACAGAATCAACCTTGCTTCTTGTAATTAATTTTTCAGCAGCCTTGCGTACTTCAAGAGCCTTAGACTTAGTTGTAGTAATACGTTCAAATCTAAACAATGAAGTAACCATATTGCGTGACATTGCACGACGGTGAGCTGTTGTGCGTGAAAGCGGATTAAAACCATTTCTATGATTCATCTGTTTCTTCCTTCTGCTTTGTTAAGTTGACAGCATTCTTAAGATGACTGTAATCAGTCATACCAAGTGTAAGTCCCCATTCCTGGAGCTTTTCTTTGATTTCTGTAAGACTCTTCTTACCGAAGTTTCGAGTCTTAGCAATGTCATCCTCTGTCTTTTTAGTTAATTCACCAATAGTTCGGATATTTGCGTTTTTAAGACAATTTGAAGAGCGAACAGAAAGTTCAAGTTCTTCTACTGGAGTATTAAGGATAGCCTTTACTCTTTCATCATCTTCATCATTTTCTTCACTACCAGCAACTTCACTATCATTAAAGTTTACAAAGATTGAGAAATGATCTTTTGCAATCTTTGCAGCTTCTGCTAATGCATCCTCTGGTGCAATTGTTCCATCTGTCCAAATTTCAAGAACAAGCTTATCATAGTCGTTTCGCTGACCTACACGACATGGTTCAATTGAATACTTTACTTTTGGAACCGGAGTAAAGATTGCATCCATTGGAATTGTACCAACAACTTCAATGTAATGTTCATTTACTTCTGCAGGAACGTAACCTCTTCCAAGATCGATCTGGATTTCAACGTCCAAATGAGCCCCTTCCATCATGGTAAAGACAAGCATGTCTTTAGTCATAACTTCAACCTGGTTCTCTTTTGCAAAATCATCGCTCTTTACAACACCAGGACCTTTGAATTCATAAAGAATTGTATCCTGTTCAATGTCTTCAGGAAGGCGAAGACGGATTTGCTTCAGACTGTTGATAATTTCCAAAGTATCTTCTGAAACATGAGGAATTGCTTCAAATTCACTTGAGATGACATGTGGTACGTTATCCGCATCATACGATGTAATACGAATAGATGTAACCGCATAGCCCTGAATAGAAGAAAGCAAAACCCGGCGCAAAGTATTTCCTACTGTTGTACCAAATCCTGTTTCAAATGGATAAGCTGTAAATTTACCGTAATTCGGATTAGTCTCAAGATGCTCAAAAGTTATACCCTTTGGTTTCTTAAAACCTTTAAGCAGATTTTTGCGAGCCATCAGAACTCCTCTATCGGAACAATTTTTTAAATTGTTCATACTTCGTTATTAACATTTTAACTGCTAATACTCGTCCACCAATTTATCCGGCAGACAGGATCACTATCATGCAAAAAGCATGATTTCCTACATACGGCGTGTCTTGCGTGGACGGCATCCGTTGTGTGGAATAGGAGTTACGTCGTGAATAGATTTAACTCTCAATCCCATTGCACCTAAAGAACGGATAGCATTTTCGCGTCCCATTCCAGGTCCTTTGATATACACGTGAACTTCGCGCAATCCGTAGCCCTGTGCCTTCTGAACAGCTGTTTCTGCAACTGTCTGAGCAGCAAAAGGTGTAGATTTTTTAGCACCGCGGAAACCAAGACCACCTGATGATGCCCATGAAAGAGCATTACCATTGATGTCTGTGATAGTTACGATAGTATTGTTAAACGTTGCCTGAATGTAAACGTTACCTTCATAAACGCTCTTCTTCTCTTTTCGCTTTTTAGCTGTAGCCATCGATTTCCTCCGCCTTACTTCTTCTTGTTAGCAACAGTCTTTTTCTTACCCTTACGTGTACGAGAATTAGTACGAGTTCTCTGTCCACGAACTGGAAGACCCTTGCGATGACGCTGACCGCGATAGCAGCCAATATCAATCAGGCGTTTCAAATTAAGACCGATTTCAGAACGAAGACGACCTTCGATTTTGTAGTTCTTTTCGATGATGTCACGAATCAAACCGATTTCGTCCTGTGTAAGATCATTAGCCATTTTGTTTGGATCAAGCTTAGCTTCTTCACAAATCTTCTGTGCTAATGTACGGCCAATACCATAAATGTAAGTTAAAGCAATACTTAAGTGTTTGTTTGGGATATCAACTCCCGCTACTCGAGCCATCTGTTACTCCTTATCCCTGTCTCTGCTTGTGTTTAGGGTTTGTACAAATGATACGGATAATTCCGTTTCTTTTGATAACCTTACACTTATCACAGATAGGTTTTACACTGGTTCGTACTTTCATATAAGACCCCCTGAGAATAAACATTCTCACCGAATCTAGGCACCTCGCAATGAGAGACAATTCGGTGAGAAGAAATATATCACATATTCTCAATCTTTTTCTACTAGTAAATCCAAATTTCTACAAATTTCTAGATCTAATTTTACCCTTTTTTGTAAGTCCGTCCTGATGATGCATTTTAAGAAGGGCTTCAACCTGACTCATTGTATCCAGATCTACACCAATCATGATGATCAGTGAAGTACCACCCATCAGCATTGCTACTGACTGTGGGAAATTAAACAGATTCTGGATGATTGTAGGAACAATCGCAATAAATGCAAGGAACAATGAACCTGGAAGAATAAGTCTGTTCAATATTTTCTGAAGATATTCTTCTGTTTTATCTGTGCGAACGCCAGGAATTGAACCGCCGTTTTCACGGATATTTTTTGCAATTTCGATTGGATTCAGTGTTACCTGAGTATAGAAATATGCAAAGAAAACAATGAGAAGAACCAGAAGAACATTGTACCATAGACCATTTGGAGTAAGCATTGCAGAAAGCTTTGCTACCCAACGAGCAGAATCCTGGTTATTTCCAATCATTGATACCAGCTGAAGAGGCAATGTAAGAAGTGACGAAGCAAAAATCAATGGAATTACGTTAGACGGATTGATTTTGAAAGGAATGTAAGTGTTCTGTCCACCATACATTTTTCTTCCAACAACACGTTTTGCATAATGAACCGGAATCTTGCGTTCACCAGCTTCTTCATAAATTACCAAAGCAATGATTGCAACCCACATCAAAAGAACAACGATAACGAAAACGAACTGGATTTCGCCATCAGAAACTTTTCTTGCAAGTTCAATAATTGCATTTGGCAAACGAGCCACGATGCCGGCAAAGATCATCATAGAGATACCATTACCAACACCGCGGGCAGTTATCTGATCACCTAACCAAACTGTTACCATAGATCCAGTTGTTACTGTAAGCATAGCAAGGGCGTTAAACTTCCAACGTGGATCTATCATGATACAGCCAGGAATACTGCTTGCATAAACTGTTACTGCATAAGACTGAAGAATACATACAAAGATAGTACCGATTCTTGTCCATGTAGCAAGTTTACGCTGTCCGCCGTCTTCCTGAACTGCACGTTTCAGAGAAGGGAAAATAATCACAGCAAGCTGCATTATAATCTGTGTAGAAATATATGGCATTACTCCCAACATGAAAATTGAGAAGTTAGAGAATGCGCCACCAACAAAGAAGTCCATATAACTTGCGAACGCATTCTTATTCTGTGATGCCAAATCGTTAAAGTACTTAAAAAGTACGTTTGCATCGATTCCAGGGATTGTAAGGACGCTTCCCAAGCGGAAAACAGCCAATACAATCAATGTAAAAAACAAACGGCTTCTAAGTTCTTTAACCTTAAACATATTAATAACAGGATTGCTTGCCATGCCTCTACTCCGTATTTTTATTTAGATTCTTTAGCTTCAGCAGCAATCTTTACAGATCCACCAGCTTTTTCAATCTTAGCTTTTGCTGATTCAGATACCTTATCAACATCAACTGTAAGTTTCTTAGTAATGTCGCCATTACCAAGAACTTTTACAAGAGTAGAAGCCTTTGCAGAAATGAATCCCTTAGCGATAAGAGAAGTCTTATCTACTGTTTCTCCATCTGCAAATTTTGCTTCAAGCTGATCAACATTAATACAAACATATTCCTTTTTGAAAGGATAGTTTGAGAATCCTTTGCGGGCAATACGGCGATACAAAGGCATCTGACCACCTTCGAAACCTACGTATACTTTTCCGCCAGAACGTGACTGCTGACCTTTATTACCCTTACCAGCTGTTGAACCAAGTCCTGAAGAAGAACCGCGTCCAACGCGCTTTGGGTTTTTGTTTGCACCCTTAGGTGCGCTAAGTACAGGATTGTAATCAGACATTATTTTACCTCCTCAACTTTTACAAGATGAGCAACTGTTGCAATCATACCACGAATTGCATCGTTATCATCCTGAACTACAGAAGAGTTAATCTTTCTCAATCCAAGGCTGCGAACTGTAGCAACTTTGGCTGGCTTCTGTCCGATTGTACTCTTAATAAGTGTAATCTTAACCTGCTTTGCCATCGTTAACCCCACAATTCATCAAGTGTCTTTCCACGAGCTGCAGCAACTGCTTTTGCATCCATAAGATTTTCAATAGCGTTGAATGTTGCGCGAACTACGTTTACAGATGAGCTTGATCCCAAAGATTTAGAAATTACGTCTGTAATTCCAACTGCATCCATTACTGAACGTACTGCACCACCAGCCTTGATACCTGTACCGGCACAAGCTGGTTTAAGAAGTACTGAAGAGCTCTTGTACTTACCAATGATTTCGTGTGGCAATGTACCATTTTTCATTGACATAGTAACAAGATTTCTCTTTGCCTTATCAATACTCTTTTTGATTGCTTCAGATACGTCATTAGCTTTACCAAATCCGTATCCTACGCGACCTTTCTGATCACCTACAACTGTAAGTGCAGAGAAAGACATACGACGTCCACCCTTTACAGTTTTTGATGTTCTGTTAAGAGTAACGAGTTTTTCTACAAACTCTTTTTCTCTTGGTTCTTTATCAAAATTCTTGCGTTCCATTTTAACTCCTAGAACTCAATTCCGGCACTGCGAGTACCGTCTGCAAGGGCTTTTACAACACCGTGATAAAGGTAACCGTTACGGTCAAAAACTACTTTTGTAATTTTTTTATCCTTAAGGCGTGCACCTAATGCTTCACCAAGCTTCTTAGCTCCTTCAGTGTTAGCTGCAAGAGCTTCGAATTCTTTTTCCAATGTAGAGATAGAAGCAAGTGTCTTTCCCTCATCATCATTAATAACCTGAACAGAAAGATTCTTGTTGCTGCGGGTTACTGTCATACGAGGACGATCAGCAGTTCCGTAAACACTCTTACGAATGTGAATTTTTCTGTGAAGGCGTTTTCTGTCTTTATCATTAAGTTTCTTAAACATAGCGCCTATCCTTATTTAACACCAGTCTTTCCGACTTTGCGTCTGATAACTTCATTATCGTAGCGGATACCCTTTCCTTTGTAAGGTTCAGGCATGCGGAGCTTACGAATCTGAGCACTAAATTCACCAACAAGCTGCTTATCGATACCAGAGATAGTCAATTTACCCTGAGCATCAGCTGCTACTGTAAGACCTTCAGGAATTGCAACGAAGATATCGTTAGAGAAACCAAGGTTCAACATAAGAGTTTTACCCTGAACTTCAGCACGATAACCTACACCTGTAATTACCAAAGTCTTTGTGAATCCAGTTGTTACACCAACAACCATGTTATGAATAAGGTTTCTATAAAGACCATGGAAAGCATTTGCCTGTTTTGTATCATTAAGCAAGCTTAAGATAACTTCATTATCCTTTACTTCAACCTTAATATCAGAAGCGAAATCCTGTTTGAGTTCACCTTTTGGACCTTTTACAGCAACTGTATTACCAGTAACTGTAACAGTTACTCCAGCTGGAATTGCAACAGGAAGTTTACCGATTTTAGACATTTCTTCCTCCTAAATTACCAGATAGAGCAAATCAATTCGCCGCCAACCATTTTTTCAGAAGCCTTCTTACCAGTTGTTACACCAGCAGAAGTTGAAACGATGATTGTACCGTATCCATTGAATACGCGTGGCAAATCTTTGTAGCCAGAATAAACACGACGACCAGGTGTAGAAATTTTCTTAGCACCATGGATTACAGGATTATTGCTGTCATCATACTTCAGGATGATGCGGATAATTGAATGTCCTTCTTCCTGAACCTTTTTGAAGTTTTTGATATATCCTTCTGTTTTCAAAATCTTTACGATTTCGAGCTTCAGTTTAGAAGCAGGAATATCTACTTTTTCGTGGCGGGCATTAGCCGCATTGCGAACCTTAGTGAGCATGTCTGCTACTGGATCTGATGCACTCATTTCTATTCTCCTACCACTCTACCAAGATGATTTTGTGACGCCTGGAAGAAGGCCTTCACTTGCTAATTTACGGAAGCAGATACGACACATCTTATACTTACGCAAATATCCACGTGGACGTCCGCAAAGCTGACAGCGGTTATACTGTCTTGTTTCATACTTCTGCTCGCGAGCGGCTTTAATGATCAATGATTTCTTAGCCATGTATCCCTCACTCTACTTACGGAATGGCATATTAAACTTGGCAAGCAAAGCTTTTGCTTCTGCATCAGTCTTTGCACTAGTTACAATAGTGATATTCATTCCGGCGATTTTTGTAATTTTATCAAAATCGATTTCCGGGAAAATCAACTGTTCTGTAATACCAACTGAGAAGTTTCCGTGTCCATCAAAACCAGTAGCTTTGATACCACGGAAATCCTTAATACGTGGGAACGCAACGTTAATCAAGCGGTCCAAGAATTCATACATAATTGTTCCGCGCAATGTAACCATTGCTCCTACTTCATTGCCCTCACGCAACTTAAAGTTAGCGATACTCTTCTTTGCTTTAGTTTTAACAGCTTTCTGACCAGTGATCTGTGTCAAGTCAGCAACTGCGGCATCAAGGAGTTTCTTATTAGTGAGAGCTTCGCCAACACCCATGCTAACTACAACTTTCTTGATTACAGGAATCTGCATCGGAGTTGTGTAGTTAAACTCTTTTACGAGTGCTGGAGCGATTTCGTCTTTATAGACTTTCTTAAGCCGAGGTACGTAATTAGCCATTACAGTATTTCTCCACATTTACGGCAAACGCGAACTTTTTTGTCCCCGTCCATTTTGTAGCCAATTTTTACTGGGCGACCGCATTTTTTACATACGATACCCACATTTGAGATGTTAAGCGGAGCTTCGATCTCAGCGATACCGCCCTGATCCTGCTGACTACGCTTTTTCATTGCCTTTTTAACAATGTTTACACCAGATACAATTACTGCATCCTTTTTAGTAAGAACGCTAAGTACAGTACCGCGCTTACCCTTGTCTTTTCCTGCAATAACTTCAACTGTATCGTTCTTTCGGATCTTGAATTTCTTTTCCATACCAATAACTCCTTAGAGAACCTCTGGAGCCAAAGATACGATTTTCATGAAATCCATATCACGAAGCTCACGAGCTACAGGTCCAAAAATACGCTTACCTTTTGGGTTCTTGTTTTCGTCAACGATAACACAAGCGTTATCATCAAAACGAATGTAAGTTCCATCTGGGCGGCGGTATTCTTTAGCCTGACGAACGATTACTGCTTTCTGTACAGCACCCTTTTTGATAGTAGATGTAGGAATTGCATCCTTAATAGCTACTACAACGATGTCACCGATTCCGGCATAACGGCGGTGTGAACCACCGAGTACTTTGATACACTGAGCGATCTTAGCACCGGAGTTATCAGCAACTGTCATACATGACTGCATCTGAATCATAATTTAACTCCTTATACCTTATTTAGCGCGTTCGATAACTTCTGCAAGACACCAGCTCTTATTTTTGCTGAGAGGTCTGCATTCCACGATACGAACTGTGTCACCTACGTGAGCATCATTCTTTTCATCGTGTGCCATATACTTCTTAGATCTAGTAACATATTTCTTGTAGAGGCGATCCATTTTCTTTGTTGTGATAGTTACAACAATAGATTTATCCATCTTATCACTTGTAACCAGACCAACAAATTCACGTTTCTTTGTTGTCTCTACAGTCTGAACAGTATTTTCTGCCACAGTTCAGCTCCTACTTGTTTTCACCAGCAGAAGCTTTCTGCTGGATGAACGTATTCAAACGTGCAATTTCGCGACGCATTGTACGTTTCTGCATTGGGTTATCTACATGGGAAATTACCATTTTGAAACGGAGATCCATGTACTTCTTCTTAAGCTCATCACGTTTAGCAACAAGTTCAGAATAAGATAATTCTTTATCTGTCTTTTTCTTTGATTCAGCCATCTTATTCCTCCTTAGTCTTGTGTTGGCTTATAAGCGATCTTTGTGATAACTGGAAGTTTATCAGCTGCGAGCTCAAGAGCTCTGTGTGCAACGTTCAAATCAACTCCATCAATTTCAAACAAGATCATTCCAGGTTTGATAACAGCTGCCCAAGATTCTGGAGCACCCTTACCCTTACCCATGCGGACTTCAGCAGGTTTCTTAGAAATCGGTTTATCTGGGAAAACACGAATCCAAACCTGTCCCTTACGGTCGAGCTTACGGTTGATAGCAACGCGGGCTGCTTCAATTACTCTAGCACTCAACCATGTTGGTTCCATTGCAACAAGAGCAATTTTACCGAAGTCAATAAAATTGTCGCGAGTAGCATTACCTTTTTCTCTACCACGCTGCACCTTACGGTGCATAACTCTTTTAGGACTTAATGGCATAATTTAGCTCCTTTCCTTTGCAGAAGGTTCTGATTTTTCAGCCTTATCTGCAGCTGGACGGCGTTCACGGCGTGGCTTGCGAACAAGCTGACCTGCATCTTCATTCTGTTCAATGCCGTAATTCATTCCATTGTAAACCCATACTTTAATACCGATTTTTCCGTATGTTGTATGAGCTTCGAATGTACTGTAATCAATATCAGCACGAAGAGTGTGAAGAGGTACGCGTCCTTCCTTATGCTCTTCAATTCGAGTCATTTCTGCGCCACCAAGACGACCAGAAACACGAATCTTAATACCCTGTGCACCAGCGCGCATAGCGTTGTTTACAGCCTGTTTCAAAGCCTTGCGGAATGAACCGTGACCAGAAAGCTGACGACCAATATTCTGAGCAATCAAACTTGCATTTACATCTGCACGTTTAACTTCTTTAATCTTGATCTGTACCTTTTTAGTCAACTGTGACTGAATATCAGCGCTAATCTTTTCGATTGTTGCACCTTTAACACCAATAATTACACCCGGACGAGCAGTGTGAATAACGATTGTTACACGCTGTGGGTGACGTACGATTTCAATTTCAGCAATATCAGCGTTCTTACATTCTGGAAGAGCTGCAACCATTTTTCTGATTTTTACATCTTCCAAAACCAGGTCTGCATATTCACGGAAATCTGCATACCAACGTGACTGCCATGTTTTGTTTACGCCTAAGCGCAAACCAATTGGACTAACTTTCTGACCCACTTTATTCCCCCGCTTTCTCGTCAACGATTACGGTAATATGACACATACGTTTCAAAAGCTGATCTGCACGACCACGTGCACGGAACCAAACTCTCTTGAGTCTTGGACCTTCATCAATTCTAATTTCTTTAACGTAAAGCATATCTTCATCAAGCTTACTGTTCTGATTCAGCGCATTTGCAATTGCTGATTTAAGAGTTGCACTGATAAGTCCTGCACCTTTCTGTGGCATGTTAGCAAGAATTGCCAATGCCTTTGTACAAGGCTGCTGATTAACCAAATGAGCAACTGGGCGAACCTTAGTTGGTGAAGCAATAAGGAACTTTGTAGTGGCTACATAACCTTTCTTTTCAGCCATAATATCCACCTATTATTTACCAGCCTTAGCTGTTTTGTCTGTACCACCATGGCCGTGGAATGTACGTGTTGGAGCAAATTCGCCGAGCTTGTGGCCAACGAGATTTTCCGTAATGTACACCGGAATCCATGATTTACCATTATATACAGAAATAGTATTACCTACCATTTCAGGTATGATTGTAGAGCAGCGTGAGTATGTTTTAATCATCTTACGGTCTGCTTCTTTATTCATTGCTATTACCTTTTTGTAAAGGCTTTTCTCTACAAAAGGACCTTTTTTAACAGATCTTGACACGGTTATCTCCTATGCAACTATTTCTTTCGACGAGAAATAATAAAATTGCTTGTATTCTTTCTCTTGTTGCGAGTTTTGTAACCTTTACAAGGCTGTCCCCATGGAGTAACAGGGTTACGTCCTTTTCCAGCGCCTTCACCACCACCAAGCGGGTGATCAACAGGGTTCATAGCCATACCACGAACAGTTGGGCGGATACCAAGCCAACGCTTATGACCAGCTTTACCAAGCTGAACATTCATGTGTTCTTCGTTTCCTACAACACCGATTGTAGCGTAGCATTTTCCATTGATTTTGCGCATTTCACTAGATGGAAGACGTACGATAACGTAATCACCTTCACGACCAGCGATCATAGCACTTGCTCCAGCAGAACGAACAAGCTGTCCGCCACATCCAAGCTGAAGTTCTACGTTATGAATAGTAAAACCTACTGGAATGTTAGCAAGTGGAAGTGCATTTCCAACAGTTGGAGCTGCATTTTCACCAGACATAATTTTCTGTCCTACCTGCAAACCTTTTGGAGCGATGATGTAACGTTTGTCACCATCAGCATAGTAAATCAAAGCAATGTTAGCAGAACGGTTTGGATCGTATTCGATAGTCTTAACTGTTCCAGGAATACCGTGCTTATTGCGTTTGAAATCGATTTCTCGATAGCGTCTCTTATGACCGCCACCCTGATGACGTACAGAAATACGACCACCCTGGCCACGACCACCATTAGACTTTTTACCTGACACCAAAGTTTTTTCGGGTCTATCGGTTGTCAGTTCTTCTCTGACAAGGTCAACGCGTCCGCGTGTACCTGCAGTAATTGGCTTATATACTTTAAGAGCCATTTCTATTTCCCCTTAGTCTACGCGGATTATACGCCTTCAAAAGCCTGGATTGTTTCACCAGCAGCTACGCGTACAATTGCCTTTTTAAATGAGCTAGTGCGACCTGGTTTACCACGAAGTCTCTTCTGCTTGCCCATTACATTGATAGTAGTGCAGTCAACAACTTTTACATTGAAAAGTTTTGCTACAGCTTCCTTAATTTCTGTTTTAGTTGCAGTTGGCTTTACGATAAATACGTATTTATTCTGCTCACGGAGAGCATTTGCCTTTTCTGTAACTACAGGCTGAATAAGAATATCAGAATAATTCATTATTTAGCCTCCTTGTCTTCAGCATAGAAATCTGAAAGATTTTTTACAGCGCTTTCAAGAACAACAACCTTGCGAGCGTAGAACAAATCGTGAGCTCTAAGACGGTTGTATGCAAGGAAAGAAACAGACGGCATATTGCGTCCAGCCTGCTTAATTTTTGCATCATCATCTTTAAGAACGATTACTGTTCTTTCATCTTTAGCAAAGTTGTTAAGAATCTGTGCAAGATCCTTTGTTTTACCGCTTTCAACAGTAAAATCTTCTACAACTGTAAATCTATCGCTCTGAGCCTGCATAGAAAGGATAGACTTAATTGCAAGTCTCTTAGCCTTTTTTGGCATAGCATAAGAATAATCTCTTGGTTTTGGTCCAAAAATTGTACCACCGCCTACCATGATAGGAGATTTCTTATCACCACGACGAGCATTACCAGTACCCTTCTGCTTATAAGGCTTAGCGTTACTACCATGAACTTCAGCACGACCTTTAGTACAAGCTGTACCAACACGCATATTAGCAAGTTCATTTGTGATAGCATAGTAAATAACATCATCATTTACTGGAAGACCGAATACTTTATCATCAAGTGTGATTGTACGCAGTTCTTTTCCAGAAGTTGAATATACTTTCTTTTCCATATCCTAATCTCCTAGCTCTTTTTTACTGCGGACTTCACGATAAGTGTGCAGTCTTTGTTACCAGGTACAGCACCACGAACTAAAATTACATTCAATTCTGGGTCAATCTTAACAATCTTAAGATTCTGAACTGTAACTCTTCTGAATCCCATGTGTCCCGGCATTTTAATGTTCTTGAAACAGTGTCCAGGAGTTGTACAAGCACCTGTACCACCAGCTTCGCGATGGAATTTTGAACCGTGAGTAGCACGTCCACCATGGAAGCCCCATCTCTTCATTACACCCTGGAATCCTTTACCCTTAGAAGTAGCAGTTACATCCAGGAAGCGTGTTCCATTGAAGAGTTCCAAACCAACAGATTCACCAACTTTAACTTCACCGTCAAAGTCTCGGAATTCTTTCAATGTACGTTTCGGAGAAACGTTTTCTGGGAACATACCTGCGTATGCTTTGTTTGCTTTGCCAGGCTTCAAATCGTCTACGCCAAGAACAACAGCATCGTATCCGCATGTTTCCTTTGTTTTAGTAGCAACAACAGTGTTTGGTTCAACGCGGATCACAGTAACAGGTGTTAAGTTACCGGCTTCGTCGAAAACCTGTGTCATTCCTACTTTTTTTGCAATCAGACCTTTCATTCTGATATCTCCTATTTGAACAAATTCTAATAAATTAGATCATTTGTTCGTAATTATTCGGCCGTCATCCCAGATCCGGAGGGACCGTACCTTAATCCAGCAGTCTAATTACTGCTTAATTTCTACTGCAACGCCTGCAGGAAGTTCAAGTTTCATCAAAGAATCCATAACATCAGTTGTTGGATTCAAGATGTCGATAAGGCGTTTGTGTGTACGCATTTCGAACTGTTCACGTGACTTCTTGTTTACGTGAGGTGAACGAAGTACAGTTACCTTATTGATTCTTGTAGGAAGCGGGATAGGTCCTGAAACCTTTGCACCTGCTTTCTGTACAGCCTGCACGATAGCTTTAGCGCTCTGATCGATCAGTTCAACATCAAAAGCACGAAGTCGAACACGAATCTTTCCATTAGCCATTAGTGTATTCCTCCAAGGAACAGCCGGCTTGACCTGTTTTAACAGCAAACCGGCCTAACCTTTAACTATTCGATAATCTTTGTAACCTGACCAGAAGCGATTGTACGACCGCCTTCACGGATAGCAAGTTTAAGACCTTCGTCCATAGCGATTGGGTGAATAAGTTCACCGATAACCTTAACGTTATCACCTGGGTTAACCATTTCTACGCCTTCACCAAGCATTACTGTACCAGTGATGTCTGTTGTACGGAAGTAGAACTGTGGGCGGTAACCGTTACGGAATGAAGAGTGACGTCCACCTTCAGCTTCTGTAAGAACGTAAAGCTGAGCTTCGAACTTTGTATGTGGTGTGATTGAAGCTGGTTTAGCCAATACCTGTCCACGTACAACGTCTTTCTTTTCAACACCACGAAGAAGGATACCTACGTTATCACCTGCGATACCCTGATCAAGTGTCTTCTGGAACATTTCGATACCAGTTACAGTTGTATCCTGTGTTGGTTTGATACCTACGATCTGAACAGCATCACCCATGTTTACAACACCACGTTCGATACGTCCAGTTACTACAGTACCACGACCAGAAATTGTGAAGATATCTTCGATTGGCATCAAGAATGGCTTATCTTCTGCGCGTTCTGGATCATCGAACCATGTATCCATAGCAGTAAGCAATTCTTCGATACACTTTGTGTTTTCTGGGTTAGAAGCTTCGTTCAATGCCTTGAAAGCAGATCCCTTGATGATTGGTGTATCTGGAGAGAATCCGTAAGAAGCAACTGTTTCTTTTACTTCTTCTTCTACGAGCATCAACATTTCTTCATCGCCATCAAGCTGGTCAACTTTGTTCAAGAATACGATGATCTTTGGTACACCTACCTGGCGAGCAAGCAAAAGGTGTTCACGTGTCTGAGCCATAACACCGTCAGATGCAGCGATAACGAGGATAGAACCATCCATCTGAGCAGCACCAGTAATCATGTTCTTAATGTAGTCAGCATGTCCTGGGCAGTCAATGTGTGCATAGTGACGTTTGTCTGACTGATATTCAAGGTGACGAGTGTTGATTGTGATACCACGTTCCTTTTCCTCTGGAGCGTTATCGATTTCGTCATACTTGAGAGCCTTGTCACCATACTTGTTAGCACAGTATGAAGTGATAGCTGCTGAAAGAGTTGTCTTACCATGGTCTACGTGACCAATAGTACCTACGTTCATGTGAGGTTTAGTTCGTACGAACTTCTCCTTTGCCATGTTTGTCTCCTTGCCGGATTATTTTCCCTAAACCGGCATTTTTATTTTTAATGTGTTGCACTTTAAGCCAGAATGCAATCCGCAACAACAGTTACGACTGCATTCGCAGACACACTTTTATTCTGACCTGAGGATGTTTTAAATTGTGATTAATCGGACTTGAAAAGTTGTTTTTCAATTGATATTCCATCACTTATTCGAAATACCGCGTTCCGTAACCACCGAACATCATCAAACGTCACATTTTGATGACCGGTATGGCATCTGAAACTTCAGTCTGTACCACAGACCTGCCGAAACTCCAAGACGCCTGAAGTCATCCGCCCTTGCCAACGACAAGAACAACGTCTCTGAGCCGTATATACCTGAAAACCGAAGAACGATTAACTTTACGGTTATACCGAAAAACATGAATCATCATGATTCGCCGACACTCAAAGACCTTTTACCGAACGCCGACCATATAGACAGCGTAGGTTATAACTTTATACATTTTTTCAAAATAAATTGCAATAGGGTTAAAAGATTTTTTTTCATAAAAAAAAGGCATCCGGTAAACCGAACGCCTTTTTTACACAGAAGAATTATTCTACCATCTGAAGTGAGCAAAAGCCTTGTTAGCTTCAGCCATCTTGTGTGTATCTTCCTTCTTCTTGAAAGCAGAACCTGTATTGTTGAATGCATCGAGCAATTCAGCAGAAAGTGTATCAGCCATTCCATGACCGCTTCTGCTGCGTGCAGCATCAATGATCCAGCGCATAGCCAAAGCTTCGCGGCGTGTATCACGGATTTCTACAGGTACCTGATATGTAGCACCACCAACGCGGCGTGATTTTACCTCTACAACAGGTTTTACATTATCAAGAGCCTTGAGCAATACTTCAAGCGGATCCTTATCAGTCTTAGCCTTAAGTTTGTCCATTGCTTCATAGATAATTTTTGTACAAGTTGCTTTCTTTCCGTCAAGCATCATGCGGCTAACGAATTTTGTAACAACCTTTGAATTATATTTAACATCCGGCATACATGGACGTTCGATTGATTTCTTATGTCTTCCCATCTTAGTCCTCCATTAAGCCTTTGGTCTTTTTGCACCGTACTTAGAACGGCCGCGTTTTCTATCTTCAACACCAAGAGTATCTTTTGTACCGCGAATAATGTGATAGCGTACACCAGGAAGATCCTTTACACGACCACCACGGATGAGAACTACTGAGTGTTCCTGAAGGTTATGACCAATACCAGGAATGTATGCAGTTACTTCAATACCATTAGACAAACGAACACGAGCTACTTTACGAAGAGCAGAGTTCGGTTTTTTTGGAGTTACAGTCATAACACGTGTACATACACCACGTTTCTGTGGACAAGACTGAAGTGCGGGAGACTTCGTTCTGTTAGCCACTGACTGACGTCCCTGACGAATTAATTGATTGATTGTAGGCATCGCCTATCTCCTCTATTTTATTCCGGTCAGCACCCCGGAAGATTTAACTGATTCATAGCCTATACGGATAGGTTTATCAATGTTACCGAATTCAGAAAATGAATTCAATACAAATTTCCTTAAATTTATAAAAAAAATCGGTGCATTTTACAGTTTATGCAAAACACACCGATTTTCTTCTATTATATCAACTGATTTACAGCTGATACTTTATTGAACTAGTCACTGTCTTCGTTATCAAAAACCGGTTCAATAACGCTGTTCTGTTCAGCCTCTTTTTCAAGACGACGCTTTTCAAGAATTTCTTCCATCTGAACATCAAGGTCTGTATCGCCTTCATCGAACAACTTAACGTTCCTGTAGTTTCTGATACCAGTACCTGCAGGAATCATATGACCGATGGCAACATTTTCCTTAATACCATGCAATCCGTCTGAAGCTCCAGAAATTGCCGCATTTGTAAGAACACGTGTTGTTTCCTGGAATGAAGCTGCAGAAATGAATGAATCTACGTTCAAAGCAGCCTTTGTAATACCCTGATACATAGGACGTGCAATAGCTGGCTGTCCACCTTCTGCAATTACGCGGCGGTTTTCTTCATGGAACTTGAACTTATCAACCTGCTGACCAAAGATAAATCTTGTGTCACCAACAGCCATGATTTCAACCTTGCGGAGCATCTGACGAACAATTACACCGATATGCTTGTCATTAATGCTTACACCCTGTGCACGATATACGGCCTGGATTTCATCCATAAGGTAATTCTGAAGTGCGTTTTCACCAAGAATTGCAAGAATATCTGCCGGATTTGGAGCTCCGTCACAAAGCTGTTCTCCAGCTTCTACTTCGTCACCATCACGGACAATCATATGCTTACTTGTAGGAACAAGATGTTCGTACTTATTTCCGAACATATCTTCAATTTCTACAATACGCTTTGCCTTTGCAATTCCCTTAAACTTAACGCGTCCAGAAATCTTTGCAAGTACAGTCTGATTCTTTGGTTTGCGCGCTTCGAACAATTCTGTTACACGTGGAATACCACCAGTAATATCGTTTGTCTTAGCTGCTTCTTTAGGCATCTTTGCAAGTGTTTCACCAGCTTTGATTGCCTGCTTGTCTTCAACCTGAAGAACGGCACCAGCAGGGAGGTAATAACTACCCATTTCGTTACCAGCTTCATCAGTAATAAGAATACGAGGCTGCTTTACATCAAGGTGAAGGTCTGTAATTGTTCTTTCTGCCTTACCAGTTGTCATATCAATCTTTTCAGAGAGAGTTGAACCTGCAATTACATCTTCAAAGTGAACATAACCATCGCTTTCTGCAATAATTGGATCAGAATACTGGTCGAATGTACCAAGTGCCTGACCAGCCTTAACAATCTGTCCAGCCTTAATACTCAATGTAGAACCGTTACTGATTTCTACCTTTACTTCTTTATTTGTAAAGTAAATCATTCCGTCACGGATAATAATCTTTCCAGAAACTGGAGCAACTACATCTTTTCCGCCACGTGTAAGAACTACACTGTCTTTAAGAAGACTTACACCGTCTTCAACCTTAAGCTGATCACCATCTTCAATCTTGATGCTGTCAAGAATGCGGATAACCTTCATGAAACCTTTACGAGTAAAGAGCTGATTGCCTTCACCCATATCAACGCTCTTACCCTTTATTTCATTGATAATTGCATTGAAGTTCAATACGATTCTGTTATCTTCTACGGCCTTTTCAGCAGTACCACCGGAGTGGAATGTTCGAAGAGTAAGCTGTGTACCTGGCTGACCGATTGACTGAGCGGCAATAATTCCGACAGCTTCACCGATTTCTACAATCTTGTTGCGGGCAAGGTTCTGTCCGTAACACTTAATACAGATACCATGTTTTGCTTCACAAGTAAGAACAGTTCTTACCTTTACTTTTTCTACACCGGCATCTTCAATCTGCTTTGCAAGTTTTGTATCGATGTAAGAGTTTACATCACAGATCAATTCACCAGTAATAGGATGAACAACGCGTTCAATTGAGTAATGTCCTACAATTCTTTCTGAAAGAGGAACTTCAATTTCATCACCCTTCTTGATTGCAGAATATTCAATACCGTTAATTGTTCCACAGTCTTCAACATTTACAACAACATCCTGAGCAACATCTACAAGACGACGAGTCATGTAACCGGCATCGGCTGTCTTAAGAGCTGTATCCGAAAGACCTTTGCGGGCACCGTTTGAAGAAATAAAGTATTCAATAACCGAAAGACCTTCCTTAAAGTTTGACTTTACTGGAAGTTCAATGATTTCTCCACCCGGCTTAGCCATAAGTCCACGCATAGCAGCAAGCTGTGAAATCTGTTTCTTAGAACCGCGGGCACCAGATGTGGCCATCATATAGATAGTATTGAAACCATCTTTATCTTTTGCAAGGTTATCGTACATGATTTTTGTAAGTTCATCGTTTGTACGAGCCCAAATATCTGTTACACGCTGGAAGCGTTCTTCATCAGTAATAATACCCTTAACGTTATCTTTTACGATCTTTTCAACTTCTTTATTTGCCTTTTCTACCATTTCCTTCTTTTCAGCAGGAACAATGATATCATTCATAGAAAGAGTTGCACCGTAGAATGTAGCGTTCTTATATCCTACAGATTTGATTGCATCAAGCATCTGAACTGTAAGCCATGCACCCTGAGTATGATAAACATGCTCAATCATAGCCTTAAGGGCTTTATCCCCCATCTGCTTGTTGATATAGCGTACACCTTCCGGCATTGCTTCGTTGAAAGCAAGTGTACCGGCTGTTGTATGAATCAAATCACCAGCTTTAAATGCCTTTCCGTCAAATGAGTATTTTCCGCCGTCAAAAGAATCTTTTGGAGCAGGAACTTCAATTTCTGCCTGCCATTCGATTGAGCCAGATTCTGCAGCAAGACGTACTTCATCCGGAGAACTGAATCTGCGGCAATGACCGTCTTTAGGACCACCCTTAGCATTTGGCTTGATTGCAGTCATGTAATAAATACCAAGTACCATGTCCTGAGATGGAGCAACGATTGTATTACCGTTAGCTGGGTCAAGCAAGTTGCGCGCAGAAAGCATCAATGTCCAACATTCCATCTGAGCAGCCTGTGTCAAAGGAACATGGATAGCCATCTGGTCACCGTCGAAGTCGGCGTTGAATGACTTACATGCAAGAGGATGAAGCTTAAGAGCCTTTCCTTCTACAAGTACAGGTTCAAATGCAAGAATACCAAGTCGGTGAAGTGTAGGAGCTCGGTTCAACATAACTGGATGTTCACGAACAACTTCATCAAGAATTCCGAATACTTCCGGAGCTTCCTGTTCTACAAGCATTTTTGCCTTTTTAATATTGAAAACAACACCCTTATCTACAAGCTTTTTCATGATAAAAGGCTTGAAAAGTTCAAGAGCCATTTTTGTTGGAAGACCACACTGCCAGAGCTTAAGTTCTGGACCAACAACGATTACAGAACGACCAGAGTAGTCTACGCGCTTACCAAGAAGGTTCTGGCGGAAACGTCCCTGCTTACCTTTAATCATGTCAGAAATAGACTTAAGTGGACGATTAGATGCACCCTTTACAACACGCTTACGTTTAGAGTTATCAAACAATGCATCTACAGCTTCCTGAAGCATACGTTTTTCGTTTCGGATAATGATATCCGGAGCAGAAAGCTGCTGAAGTCTCTTAAGGCGATTATTACGGTTAATAACACGACGATACAAATCGTTAAGGTCAGATGTAGCAAAACGTCCGCCATCAAGCTGTACCATAGGACGAAGATCCGGCGGAATTACAGGAATTACATCCAGAATCATCCATGAAGCTTTGTTTCCAGAACTGCGGAAATTTTCTACAATTTCAATTCTCTTAAGAAGGCGCTTATCACTCTTTGCACCCTTTTCAATCATTTTTGCACGGAGTTCCGCAGCAAGAGCATCAAGGTCTGTAGAATCAAGAAGAGTCTTAATTGCTTCAGCACCCATGTCTGCTGTAAATGTTTCACCGTAGCGTTCACGAGCTTCAAGATATTCATCTTCTGTAAGAAGCTGCATTTTCTTAAGGTCTGTATCACCTGCATCGATTACAATGTATTTTTCGTAATACAATACAGAGCGAAGCTGTGCTACCTGCATATCAAGCAAAAGACCCATGCGGCTTGGAACCGAGCGGTAATACCAGATATGGCTTACTGGAGCAGCAAGCTCAATGTGACCAGTTCGTTCGCGGCGAACTTTAAAGTGAGTAACCTCTACACCACAGCGGTCACAGATTACACCCTTGTAACGGATAGACTTGAATTTTCCACAATAGCATTCCCATTCCTTTGTAGTACCGAAAATGCGTTCACAGAAAAGACCGTCTTTCTCCGGACGAAGAGTACGATAATTTATAGTTTCCGGCTTCTTTACTTCGCCATAAGACCAAGCGCGGACTGTGTCCGGTGAAGCCAATTTAATTTTAAGGCTTGCGAAATCCTGAATATCACGCATTTGCATTCTCCTTATCGAAACCAGATGCAGCTTTGTCAATCAATTCCTGATCACGTTCTGTAAGGGCAATCTGCTTACCCTTATCATCATAAATTGTGAAATCAAGAGCCAAACCACGAAGTTCCTGTACCATTACATTGAATGCTTCTGGAACACCCGCCGGAGACGAAGGGTCACCCTTTACGATAGATTCGTAAATCTTAGAACGACCAGTCATATCATCAGACTTGATTGTCATCATTTCCTGAAGACAGTTTGCAGCACCATAAGCTTCAAGAGCCCAAACTTCCATTTCTCCAAGACGCTGACCACCGAACTGAGCCTTACCACCAAGTGGCTGCTGAGTTACAAGTGAGTATGGACCTGTAGAACGAGCGTGCATCTTATCATCAACAAGGTGATGAAGCTTCATAAAGTAGATAACACCTACGAAAATTGGGTTTACAAACGGTTCACCAGTCTGACCTGAACGAACAATCTGTTTAGCATCCGAAGTAAGTCCAGCTTCTGCAAGTTTTGCAGCAATCTGTTCCTGGCTTGGAGACTGGAATACAGGTGCTTCAAAGAACTGGTTCAGGTAGCGGCCTGCTACACCAAGCTCAGATTCCATGATCTGACCAATATTCATTCGCGAAGGTACACCAAGAGGGTTCAAACAAACATCAAGTGGAGTACCGTCTTCAAGGTAAGGCATGTCTTCCGGTGGAAGAATACGAGCTACGACACCTTTGTTTCCGTGGCGTCCGGCCATCTTATCACCTTCACGGAGCTTACGCTTGTTAGCAATAATAACTTTTACAACTTCATCAACACCTGGAGAAAGTTCATCACCTTCAAGACGCTTCATACGCTGAACGTCAATTACGACACCTTCAATTCCGTGTGGAACATGGAGTGAAGAATCGCGAACTTCTTTAGCCTTTTCACCAAAGATAGAGTTCAAAAGCTTAAATTCAGGAGTTGTTTCTGTTTCAGACTTAGGAGTAACCTTACCAACAAGGATATCTCCAGAGCGAACCTTTGCACCGATACGTACGATACCTTCTGCATCAAGGTTATCAAGAGCCTTTTCTGCTGTATTAGGAATATCGCGTGTAATCTTTTCAGGACCAAGCTTTGTTTCGCGGATTTCTGTTTCAAATTCCTTGATATGGATAGTTGTATACATATCTTCGCGAACAACGCGCTGAGAAATAAGTACAGCATCCTCGTAGTTATATCCGTTCCATGGAACGAATCCAACGAGAAGGTTGCGACCAAGAGCAAGTTCTCCGTTGAATGTAGCCGGACCGTCAGCAAGAACCTGTCCCTGCTTTACGTGTTCACCAACTTCAACAACCGGACGCTGATGGTTCCATGTATCGTTGTTTGTGCGCTGATACTTAACAAGTCTGTATTCATTGATTTCGCCGGCAGCTTTATCTGTAGGCTTAACCTTAATAAGTTCACTTGAAACGTATACTACATCACCTTCGTACTTAGCTTTTACAAGTACTCCAGAATCATAAGCAGTCTTGCGTTCCATACCTGTACCAACATAAGGCGGTTCAGGGAACAGGAGAGGTACACCCTGACGCTGCATGTTACAACCCATGAGCGCACGGTTAGCATCGTCGTGTTCAAGGAATGGAATCAAAGAAGCAGATACAGAAATTACCTGACGTGGAGACACATCGATATACTGAATATCTTTTGGAGATCTCTGAGTATAATCACCACGGTGACGAACAGAAATCATGTCTGTCGGGAATGAACCATCTTCCTTCATGCCAGGAACAAGCTGACCGATGTAGTACTTATCTTCGTCCATAGCTGAAAGATATTCAACTTCAGAAGTAGCCTTTCCATCTACAACCTTGCGGTATGGTGTTTCAAGGAATCCGTAGTCGTTGATTTTTGTAAACATTGGAAGAGAAACAATCAAACCAATGTTCGGTCCTTCAGGAGTTTCGATAGGACACATGCGTCCGTAGTGAGAATAGTGTACGTCTCGAACTTCGAATCCGGCACGGTCACGAGAAAGACCACCAGAACCTAAAGCAGAAAGACGACGTTTATGAGTAAGTTCAGACAGAGGGTTAATCTGATCCATGAACTGAGAAAGCTGAGATGATCCAAAGAATTCGCGGATTGCAGCAACAATAGGTTTAATTGAAACAAGATCCTGCGGTTTCATAGTATCTGTTTCTTTAAGACCCATGCGTTCCTTAACAATGCGTTCCATTCTACTGAATGCAGTCTTAAGCTGATTTGTTAAAAGTTCTCCTACGCAACGGATACGGCGGTTTCCAAGGTGATCGATATCATCGATTACATCTTCTCCACTGTATACATTGATCAAAGTCTTCATTGTATTAATGATATCTTCTTTAATAAGAGTGAAAACTTTTACATCGTCAGAGTAGTCAAATTTCTTGTTCAACTTGTAGCGACCAACACGACCAAGGTCATAGCGGCGTTCAGAGAAGAACATAGAATTCAAATCTTTTTCTGCATTTTCAACAGTGATTGGTTCACCAGGCATAAGAATTGCATAGATTGCAGCCAATGCATCTTCTTTAGATGGTTCATTATCAACAGAACCTTCTTTTACAAAGCGAACTTCTTCACGTTCAAAACAGTTGATGATGATCTGTGAATCAAGCGATTCGTTCTTTTCATCTTTATCGTTAGGATTTGACTTTGTATTGAACTTGATTACGCAGATTTCATCGATTCCGTTTGCAACGAGATCGTCGATATCATGCGGATGGAGACGAGTACCTGCATTGAACAGGCGCTTTTCTTCTCCGTTATCATCTTTAATGATAACAGCAGATGCAAGAACCTTATCAACAAGTTCTTCCCTTGCTTCTGTAGAATCAACAACTTTAACGTTTTCTGTCTTATAGAAGCAGCGGATAATTTCTTCGCGAGTATTATAGCCAAGAGCTCTAAGGAAAATTGTACCAAGAATCTTCTTTTTGCGATCGATTTTAGCAAAAATAAGCTCTTTCTTCTGGTCAATTTCAAATTCAAGCCATGATCCGCGGTACGGAATGATACGGCTTGACCATACACCTTTTTCGTGCTGGAAAATTACACCAGGCGAACGGTGAATCTGTGATACAACTACGCGTTCAGCACCATTAATAATGAATGTACCACGATCTGTCATGAGCGGAATATCACCCATGTAAATGTCTTTCTGAATAATGTGTCCGTCATTCAAGAATGTAAGGTCAATACGAGCCTTCAAAGGAACAGAATAAGTTACACCTTTCTGTTTACATTCAAGTTCAGAAAATTTAATGTTTGCATAATCGAGTTCATAGTATTCGAACTCAAGAGACATGTCACCATTTGGACTTTCGATAGGAAATGTTGATGTAAACGCTTCCTGAAGTCCCTGGTTAAGCAACGGTTCTCCCCTCTTAAGGCGTTCTGCCTGAAGGAAGTCTTCATAAGATGAAGTCTGGATAGCAATAAGATTAGGAACATCCATAAAGTTCTGGATGTCTTTACCTATATACTGACGGTTGATGGTTCGTGTTTTTGCGAACATCAGTTCCCCCTGGAATATAAATTCAGCGCACATCTGCTACATGAGGAAACTCCTCACAGCACAGAAACGGCTGATGTATCTGCCGGGAAGCAGAAAATTAATCCAAAATATACTAATTTTTAAAAGAACAGTAAATCATTTAAACGCACAAAACTGCCGGAAGCGAACTTCCGGCAGTTTTTTAATAACCTGCTAAAAGCAAATTATTTCTTAGAAGCCTTACCACCAGCTTCTTCAATCTTCTTAATCATTTCGTCAGCGTCAGCCTTGCTTACGCCTTCCTTAAGAGGTTTTGGAGCGCCTTCAACAAGAGCCTTTGCTTCACCAAGTCCGAGACCTGTGATTTCGCGAACAGCCTTGATAACTGGGATCTTTTTAGCTGCATCGAATGAATCCAATGTAACTGTGAATTCTGTCTGTTCTTCAGCTGCTGCTGCTCCGCCTGCTGCTGGAGCTGCTGCTACTGCAACTGCTGCTGTTACACCGAATTTTTCTTCCATTGCTTTTACAAGTTCTGAACATTCAAGAACTGTCATGCTGGAAATTGCATCAAGGATCTGATCTGTTGTTAATGCTGCCATATTGTCTTCCTCACAAATATGTAATTAAAAATATATTCAACCCGAGGGTTGCGCAGTTGCCAATCATACGAAAGGTTCTGCAAATCAAACGCGAACAGTCGACAGCTATGAAGCCTGAACGCGTGCGTGATTAAAAATCACTAAGAAACGACCGGTAAACAAACTGTTAGTTTGCACCTTCTGCTTCTTTCTTTTCTGCGTATGCTTTGATTGTAGCTGCAAGCTGACGAGCTGGGCCGTTGATTGCAGACATAAGCATAGCGATAAGTTCCTTCTTTCCTGGAACTTTTGAGAATGCTTCGATTTTTGCTGCATCAAATACTTCTTTTTCTACGCAAGCACCTTTTACTACAACCGGTGCATCTTTAGCGAAGTCAAAAAGTGTTTTTGCAACAACGTTAGCATCTTCTTTAGCCATTGCAACAACTGTTGGTCCCTTAAGGTATTCAGCAACGTTGTTGATGTCCATAGATTCAAATGCGATGCGAGCAAAGTTGTTTTTTACAACTTTAAGAACAGCGTTCTGCTCGCGGAGCTTTGAACGAAGGTTAGAAATCTGTTCTACAGTCATTCCGCGGTAGTCAGCGAAAATGAAGTTACTGTAGTCAGCAAATGCTTTCTTTGTTTCTTCAATAGCTTCTGTTTTTACAGACTGAACTTTCTTTGCCATCATTGCCATAATTACTCACCTTCCTTCATGTCAACCCAAACGCCTGGGCCCATAGTAGAACTGAGGGATACTGACAAAATAAAGTTTGAAACTACACCGTTAGGAGCTTTCTTTCCAACTTCAGAGAGCAGTACATTGATATTTTCTGCAACTTTAGCTGGATCCATAGAAACCTTACCAACTGCAATGTGGATTACACCAGTCTTGTCAGCACGGTATTCTGTACGACCCTTCTTAAGTTCAGCGATAGCAGCAACGATATCGTTTGTTACTGTACCAGTTTTTGGGTTAGGCATAAGACCTTTGCGTCCCAATACCATACCAAGACGACCTACATCTTTCATCATATCTGGAGTAGCTACAGCGATATCAAAATCAAGCCAACCACCCTTTACTTTGTTGATGTATTCATCAGAACCTGCATAAGTTGCACCAGCATCAAGAGCTTCCTTTACGCGGTCATCTTTACAGAAAACCAAAACTTTCTTTTCACCCTTGAACTGATTTGGGAATACTAAAGTGTCACGAACAGAAGTTGATTTATCCATCTTCAAGCAAAGATGAGCTTCTACTGTTTCGTCAAATTTAGCGAACTTCATGTCCTGTATCATCTTACAAGCAGTTGATACATTGTACTTCTTTGACAAGTCGTATTTTGCGGCAGATGCGCGATACTGTTTTCCGTGTTTCATACTACTGCTCCACCTCTACGCCCATACTGCGTGCAGTACCTGCGATGATTTTCTTTGCAGCTTCAATATCGTTAGCATTAACGTCAGGAAGCTTTGTTTTAGCGATTTCTTCAAGGTCTTTCTGAGAAAGAGTTCCAACCTTGTCGCGAAGTGGGTTTCCTGAACCCTTATCAAGCTTAAGAGCCTTCTTAATAAGTACAGCTGCCGGAGGTGTCTTAAGAATGAATGTGTAAGATTTGTCAGAATAAACAGTAAGAACTACAGGGATGATAAGTCCTTTTTCCATAGTCTTTGTTCTGTCGTTGAATTCCTGAACAAATTTTGGTGCAGAAACACCGTGAGGTCCCAAAGCAGGGCCAATCGGAGGAGCCGGTGTAGCAGCTCCTGCTGGACACTGCAATTTGATTACGGCTGTTACCTTCTTTGTTGCCATTGTGATTCTCCTAAAATTGGTATAACGAATTACCTCTGTCCAACGGACTTGTAATTCTCCCAAAAACAGGTAATGCCCGCACTGGCATGCGAGCACCTGAAATTTTGACTAATTAAACACGTTCAACCTGAAGAACGCTTACTTCAACCGGAGTTGCACGTCCGAAGATTTGTACGTTAACACGCAATTTATCTTTTTCGTCATTAACTTCTTCAATGTTACCACTAAACGAAGCAAACGGACCGTCTGTAATCTTAACGATATCACCGATTGAATATGACTGCTTGATCTTAACAGCCTTTTCACTCTTAATCACGCCAATCTTCTGAAGAAGATTTTTTGCTTCTGCTGCAGAAATTGCGCGCGGGTGCTCATTCGGGTTTGTACCAACAAATCCTGTAACACCCTGTACACGACGAAGTGATGAACAAGCATCTTTCCAGCCAATCTCTGGCAGATCAAGTTCTACCATAAGATATCCCGGCATAAAGTTTTCATGCTTTGTCTTTTTCTTACCGTCTTTAATTTCGATTATTTCTTCTACAGGTACCTTTACATCTGCAATAACCGCAGAAT
The DNA here is from genome assembly GCA_045123335.1 of Treponema sp. GTDB lineage: Bacteria > Spirochaetota > Spirochaetia > Treponematales > Treponemataceae > Treponema_D. Next base: position 21,374 of record JBGVIP010000007.1, on the reverse strand, counting down.
CAAGTTCCTTTCTTTCAAGAAGTGTTCTTATAGTTCGTTCAATCTTTGCTTCATGACCAACAAAAACCTGAAGCATGTACCAAGACTTTGCCATAGACCCCTTCAACTAACCTGCAATTGCGCGGAATGCTTCTGTAAAACCAAAATCAAGCAAACCAAGTACAACTGCAACAATTACTGTAGAAATGATAACAACTTTTACAGAAGAAACAACGTCATCTTTTGTAGGCCATACAACCTTTTTCATCTCTGCTTTGCTTTCACGTATGAACTGACCAACTTTTGACATATTTCCTCCAAATATAATATAAAAAAAACAGGGCAGGCAGGATTTGAACCCACGACAGGCGGTTTTGGAGACCGCTGCTCTACCAGCTGAACTACTGCCCTATATATTCAATCATTTGGCATAAGCCAAATGAAAAATATAAAATTTAATTAAGGCTTATTTTGCCTTTGTTTCTTTATGCAATGTGTGTTTGCGATCAAACGGGCAGTATTTGCTCATTTCAAGCTTACCTGTGATATTCTTGCGGTTCTTGTAAGTAGTATAGTTCTTACGTTTGCATTCAGAACACTGTAAAGCAACAATTTCTACTGCACCCTTTTTCTTGCTTGCCATATGTATACTCCTAAATTAGGTTATTGTTTGCTCATGCTTCAGTTATAAAGCCCCCGTGCGGGTTTGAACCGCAGACCTCAGCCTTACCATGGCTGCGCTCTACCAACTGAGCTACAAGGGCGTTTACGCACCCCTATAATCTAAAACAATGCGTTCATACAATATATAAAAGACATAATTTTGTGTCAATTGAATTTCATCTAAATTATAAAGAATTTTATAGTTTTTTTCTTTTTTATATGCTAAAATCTGCTGACTCAGGAGGATGTATGAACATTGACATGCTTATAGACGGTATTCTGGATTCTTACGACAGATTTGGAGGAATCAATAGAAACGAAAAGGAAAATTTTCCGAACAGGGAAAATGTCATCAATGTTCTGAATGAACTGCAGAGCCTCATCTTTCCTGGATTTAAAATTGCAGAAGATATAAATCCGTCAAACATGCGCTTTGTAACCGGCCGCAAAGTTAATAACATAATCGCATCCCTTACTTCTGAAATTCAAAAAGCCCTTGTCTACACAGTATGCAAATCTCCTGATGACAAAAAAAACTTAATGGATACAAAATGCTTTAAACTTGCTGAACAGACTGCATTCGCCCTTATTGAGCAGATTCCTTTAATCAGAGAAAAACTTATGCTCGATGTAGAGGCTATTTTCAAGGGCGACCCGGCAGCAAAAACAAAAGAAGAAGTCATTCTGTCTTACCCTGGATTACAGGCAATCCTTACATACAGAGTTGCAAATTTCCTTCATAAAAGCGGAACTCCGATCATTCCAAGAATCATGAGCGAATATGTTCACAGCCGCACTGGAATTGACATTAACCCGGGAGCCACAATCGGCGACTCATTCTTCATTGACCACGGAACAGGAATTGTAATCGGCGAAACAACTATCATCGGAAACAACGTAAAAATCTACCAGGGCGTTACCCTTGGCGCACTGAGCGTAAAAAAAGAACTGATGAATAAAAAGCGCCACCCTACAATTGAAGATGACGTTACAATTTATGCAGGTGCAACGATTCTTGGTGGCAATACAGTCATTGGAAAAGGCGCTGTAATCGGCGGCAACACATGGATTACAGAAAGCGTTGCGCCGGGAACAAAGGTTTACTGCTAGGCAAAAATAGTTTTTATAAGGGAAGCAATATCTTTTACCTGAATTATGCCGTCAGATTTTTCAGACGCATAGATTTTACTAAAGCCCAAGCTGTCTGCAGTTTTTGCCCTTGCCTTTATCTTTGAAACAGGACGGATTTCGCCGGCAAGACTTAATTCGCCGAACACTGCCGTTCCGAATTTTACAGGAATGTCTGTCCGTGCAGAATAAATTGCAACGGCAAGAGCAGCATCAACTGCACTTTCATTAAGCCGGATTCCGCCGGCAACATTAACGTAAATATCCTGACCTATGAATTTTATGCCGGCACGCTTTTCAAGGATTGCCGCAATGCGGCTTACACGGGACGAGTCAATTCTGTCGCTGAATACGCGGGAAACGGCCGATTTTGCAGGAGCTGTAAGTGCCTGAATTTCTACCATAAATACACGATTTCCTTCAAAAACTGCGCAGCATGCAACGCCGGCCGGCTGAACTTCGCGACGTTCAGAAAGGAACATTGTTGCCGGATTAAGAACTGGAACAAGACCTTTTTCTGTCATATTGAAAATTCCAAGTTCATCAACCGAGCCAAAGCGGTTTTTCTGCGCATGCAAGAAGCGAACGTCATCGCTGTTACGCTCAAAAGAAATGACTGTATCTACCATATGCTCAAGCGTTTTTGGCCCCGCAATTGTTCCTTCTTTTGTTACATGAGCAGTCATTATAAGCACGGAATCCCTGTTTTTTACCCATGAAACAAGTTCATTTGCACAATACTTAAGCTGATTTACAGTTCCCGGAACAAGCCCAGCTTCTGCAGAATAGACAGTCTGAATTGAATCTACGATTACCAGTACCGGATTGATTTTTTCAAGAGCGTCAAGAATATCTTCAAGGCGCATTGTACACAGAACCTCTATACCCTTGCACGGAAGTTCAAGCCGGTCGGCGCGGTCCTTTATCTGGGCAGCAGATTCTTCGCCGGAAACATACAGGATTTTCCCAGGATACTGAACGGCCATTCCTGAGGCTGTCTGAATAAGAAGTGTGGATTTTCCTATGCCCGGCTCACCGCCAATCATTACGGCAGAGCGCTTTGTAGCACCGCCGCCAAGCACGCGGTCAAATTCTTCGATTTTTGTAAGGTAGCGGGATGTATCTTGGGCAGAAACTGATTCCAGCGGAATCGGGCGGGATTTTTCTGCCACAGGAGAGCCTTTTCCGGCCGGCGAAACTGCATTTGAATCAACAATGCATTCTTCCATTGTATTCCATTCACCGCATTCAGGACAACGCCCAAGCCAACGGGGCTGTGTATAAGAACAGTTAGAACATTTATATACTATCGATCCGTTTTTTTTCGCCACCAGAACCTCTCTTAAAAATGCGCCGCATTTTTACCGCGCATAAAAAATATAGGGAACCTCAGGTCAATTCAGTCTTCTGAGATTCCCTATAATTATAAGATACAAAATAAATTTAGTTCAGGCGAGTTTTTTCTACTTCATCATGAAGATCAGAAAGAATATCCATGATTCCGTCGATTGTTTTCTGTTTTGGATCCGGCTCATCAGCAGGAAGATTATCAAGAATCTGTTTTCTGTAAGTCTTGCAGTCAAGCATTTTGCTTGCAGTAAGCAATACCTTATCTTTTTCTACAATATCCGCAACCATATCGTCCGGATTATCAGGGTTTATGCGCAGACAGTTTCCGTTAATTGCAACAGGAAGAACAATATCAAAAAGACGAAGATAACTATCAATCTCTCTAAGCCCCTTCTTTGTTTCAGGATGACCTGGTCTGTATCTTGTTCCGCTAGGGAATACAAGTACAATCTGTCCGCGTTTTTTACATTCATCCATTGCGCGCATGGCAGCAAGATTGATTGCACGTGCTTTCTTTTCTTCTGCAAGTTTTTCTTCTTCACTTACTTCCGAAGCACCGACTTTATCAAGTGAACGTGTAGGATAAATAACTACACGAGTAAATCCTTCTGTCCATACGCGAATATCAGCACCAGCTTCATTCAATTTCATTCCGGCAACAGCTACAATTCGTTCAGAAAAATCTTTTGCCCAGTCTTCACCATGAATCTTCAAGAAATAAATAATTTCCGGCAAATCAAGGTTTGTATAATGTTCCATAAGGATAAGGCCGCGCTTTCCTTCTTTTGTTACGGCATCGTAAAACGCCTTGAAATTTTCAACATTTCCAAGTCCAGAACCAGGAAGAATATTGTCAGAAATAAGCATTTCCATATACTTTGTAAGATCTTTATTAGCTTCCTGATAAACATTTGTGCTGTCGATTTTTGCAGGTGCTTTTGAATACTGACTCATCTCCTTAAAATATTTTCCGTAAGCATCCTTAAGCATTTTTCCCATTTCAATTTACCTCATGAAATTTTATTGACGTTCTATTATCTTACGCTCAAAAAATTGACATGTCAACTTTGTAACAGGGAGATATATAGGGTTCACTGCAAACAAATAATATTATATGATTAAAGCATGCAGATTGAACATTTGATTTTTGACCTGGACAACACGCTTTACCCGGCTTCTGCGGCTATGGATGCAGGAATTACAAGGCGCATGATGGAATGCGTTGCAGATTTTTTTAAGGTTTCCATGGAAGAAGCAGCTGAAATACGAAAAAAGAATATCCGCAATTTTTCTACAACTTTGGAATGGCTTAGAAGCGAAGGATTAACTGATGTAGAAGGATTTTTTGCACATGTTCACCCGGAAAACGAAGCCGACGAACTGAACGAAGATAAAAAACTGCGGCCGTTTCTGGAATCAATTAACATTCCAAAAATCATCTGTACAAACGCACCGAGGGAACACGCAGAACGCGTGCTTAGAAAACTTAATGTCAGCGACCAGTTTGATGCAATATGTGACATAAGGGACTGCAATCTTTTAGGAAAACCATATGCTTCTGCGTTTGAAAAAGCGCTGGAGCTTGCGGGCGCTACAATCGACAATGCTCTTTTTCTGGATGACATGCAGAAATACACTGACGGATACAAAGCCATCGGCGGAACTGCTGTTCTGATTGGCAATAAAAACGGAAAACCTCTGACACCGGAAGCAAATTCTGTATTTAAAGGGATTCCGCCGCACCCGGGAAGAGTTTTTAAGCTGGAAAATGTTTACGGACTTCAGGAACTTATTGCGCAGCTTCAGTCTGAGTGTGAATCCAGGTAAGTTCGTGCTTGTTGTAGTTTAAGTGAACGATTCTGCTGCCTGGGATTTCTGCAAATTGCCTTATTACATCCCACTGCGGCTCGCCCTGCATTTTTATTGTGCAGATCATATTTTTTACAAGTCCGCTGGAAAGCCATTCATTTACCCATTTTAAGAGGCGCTCAGGGTAACAGATTACATCACTGAAAACCCAGTCACAGGCGCCAACATCCTGAGGCTTTAATGTAAACGCGTCGTGCGCCTGAAAGCGAACCAGAGGATGAGCCATTAACGACGGCGCAAGTTCCGCGCGGTCAACGGCGTAAACGCTGGCACCAAGCCCGACCAGAACCCAAGTCCAGCCGCCGGGGCATGCGCCTGCTTCAAAACAGCGGTCTCCCGCTTTTGGCAAAGCCGTGCCGTTCAAAAGGTTTGCCATTGTAAGGCTTTCCTGAATTTTAAGGTATGCTCTGCTCGGCGGATTTTCATGATCTTCTTCAAATACAAGCTGTCCCGCTGGAATAAAGCTGGAAGTACGCGCGCTTGCAATCATAGTTTTTTCATCAATTAAAGTATAAAGCCCAATTGGAGAATTCGGGATTTTTACAGGAAACTTTCGAACCTTAAGGTTCACATACGGCAGTTTTTCCTGAATTAAATTTGCGCGGCGGAAAAACTGGTACTGGTACGGAGCCCAGCTTCTCTGAATTGATTTTAATGCAGAAGCAGCTTCTCCAATTGATTCAAAAGAAATTATCTGCGGTTCAAGCATTGTGCAGCGCGACCAATAAGGCAAATCATTTTCATTTTTTACGGATTCAACAGGAAAATCTTCAAAATACAGCAAATCACCGTAAACTGCAGTCGGCTTTGAATTAAAATTGAGGCGCCCCGAAAGTTCTGTAAGCAGCATTCCCTGCATTTCTGGAAAAGCAAGAAAAGCCGCACCTTTTTTCTTTATAGAATTCATTTTATTTTATTATTTGACAGACAGAATCGCTAAGCTGAATGTCTATGTCATCAGCCGTACTGTCTTCCTGAAGTTGATTTATATAAACAGCAAGTCTGGAATAATCTGTTGAAGGTAAAATTTTAAATCCGATTTCTGTTGTTTTTTCATCTTCTTTTACCCACTGAGGATGGCAGACAAGCTGAAATGATTCCGAAGCTGCGCGGGCAAAAGTAATCTTTACATCATAATCGCTATCCACATCAACTGTTACAGGAAACTGATAGCGGATTTTACAGCCATCCCGGCTGATGTTTTCAACAATTCCCGGAAGGGCACACAAATCCGGTGCAAAAAAGCGTCCCATATCTTCAAATCTTTGTGAATGCCGTTCTTTAGAGTTCATACATGAGCATTATAAAGATTTTATCAGTCCTTAACAACCATTACCTTTCTGGTCTCGTCAATTCCGCTTCCAAATACGCGGATAAAATACATTCCACGGGCAACAGTTTTTCCGCTCTTTGTACGTCCGTTCCAGCTGAACATATGGTCTCCGAATACAGCAGTTCCATGATGAAGATACTGAACGACGTTTCCATCCAGAGTCATAACCACAACGCTGAGAGGACCAGTTTCCGTCATATTTACTTTTACGTATGCTTCTTCTCCGGAAGAAGCGTTTATTACGTTATTCATTACGGTAACACCGCCGCGCTGCTGAATTACATCCTTTAATTTGAATGACCACAAATCGAGCGAAGAATAGTCACCCGATTTTTTAAGTCGGAGCGCAAACAAAGGAGTTTTATTTGAAGTTCCAAAAGAAACACCGGAACCAGTATAGGTGATTTCAGGCTCGTGGCAAACTTCTAAATCTTCCAGACCAAAAAGGAAAGAAACCTGATCGCCTGACTTCATTTTTCCATCTGTGAAATAAGATTTATCGAGCACAAAATTAATGTTCTTTTTGCCGGAGTCATTAGCTTTATTACGCGCAGAACTGTTTGTCTTTTCTGCAAACTGATCAAGAACCGGGACAACAACATTATCGCTTGTAGCCGCCGGAATCCAAATTCTAAACTTCGCCCCTGTTCTGCTGTTAAATTCATCAAAAACAGAACCAGAGTCAGGATTGTTGTCAAAATAAAGCACAACCTTTTCTGACGGCGTAGAAAGATTCTGAACAGCGGAAATAAGAATGTCTGTTCCAAGCAGAAGAGTTCCGTCATTTCCCTGATCAGCATCCCAGTTTCTTATTGTCCAGCTTCCTTCATTTAAATTTTCTTCAAACTGTTCGGCATTATATTCAGTATGACGGTTATCATATCCGTAAAGAGGAGTTATAAGGTCAAGCGCAAAATCTGTTATGGAATGTCCGTAATATTCCTGCGGAGTAATTCCGTCTTTATCACATATTATGCCAGAAGCAGAAGACCTATAGGCAATATAGACATCAGTTAAATCTGCCATTGTAAGGTTTCTGTTCAGCGTACACAGGACAGACGTATATTCAGAAGTTTCTGCATATTTTGAACACGACTCAATTGAAAGCCCAGTATCGGAACCGTCTTCTTCAAGGAATTTAAGCGTAGACTTTATGTCGGAATTGTTAAAATCAATTTTTCTATCAAACATAAGGTAAAGCTTGTTTGAATCCGGCTTGGCAAGAGTAAGCACAAAGCGCATTCCAGGGAATATCCAGTTAATATTGTTGTATTCGTTTTTACTTTCCCTAGCGACAAGCTTATTCACCGCATAAGAGTCCGAAAGCTTAATGAAATATATATACGCCGCATTTAAGTCCATTCCATCGCCCTTAAAGTCAATGTACCACTGGCTGTTACTTACGGCAGACTTAAGTACAAGGAATTTTTCTCTTTTTCCGCACATCGTAAGTTTTGTCCGCACAACCTGGCAGTTTTGCTGTCCCTCAGGGAATGTAACTTCTGCGCCTTCTGCGTCAATTTCAAGATTTGCAAAACTGTTTGCTTTTTCAAATTCAAGTTTCCCATCGGCTTTTTTATAGCAGAAACCGTAAAAATCATTGCTTCCCTTAATTTCTACATCGCCGGTAAAAGTTGCAGTTCCAGAAGAAGCCTTGAATTTTGCATAAGACATCCAGGTGCCGCTTACAGAAAAATCCATTGCCGCGTTTAGCTGCAGTTCTGTATTAGAATTCGTTCCAATCTGAACATTTGCAAAACAAATTTCCCCTGCCGAAGACGACGAAGAATTTTTTGAAACCGACTGTGTTCCCGATCCGTCAAAAACGACAAGCCCGTTATCCGTACTGTACGAACTGAATGAGACATTATTTTTGAATGTGCTTGAACCGCCGGTCTGAACAAATTTTCCGTTAAAGCCTGCATCTGCATTGCATACAAACGCCCCGGAAACATTAAAATCTCCGGAAACGGAAACTTTATTTCCGGTTAAAGTCAGATCAGAAGCAGACCAGCCGGAAGCCGACATTGCAAGCGAAGGCGCCGAAGCCGTTACTGTTCCCGCCAAGTTTGCAGCGCCTGCAATATTGAATTCCGTACAGTTTTCGCCGAGCTCAAGTTTTTGAACCGAACCGGAATAAGTTCCTGCATTTACGGTACCATTAAGGCGCACTGCAGAAGAAGCATTACCTGGGGAAACGTCAAGATTTTCAGAAACATTAAAATTCTGTGTAAAATCCGCTGCAGAAGAAATATTAAGATTTGCATATTCAGAACCCCATGCCGCGTTTGTAACAGCGTCAGAAGAACTTCCGTTGTATTCTACAAGGCTTCCCTGCGCATTGGATTTTGTACCAGAAACAGTTTGAGCGGCAAGTCCAAACAGTTTTACCGTTCCGCCGTTCACAAAAGTCGGAGAAGAAGCAGAACCGTCCGGCAGTGTTACCGAATATCCCTGTAGTTCAAAAACCGCTCCGGAATCAACAGTGATTTTTGCAGCCGCAACATTCTGCGTCAATTTTGGACTGTTCGAAGCCGCTTCAATTTTTGCGTAAGCTTTAGAGCCTGGTACAGATGCTGGTTCCCAGTTTCCGACGTTTGTCCATAAAGAAGAAACCGTACCCTTCCAAACATACTCAAAACCCTCAAAGTTCCAGTTTGTATTTTTTCCCTTATCCGTACTGTTTTTTGCAACAATACTGTCATAAGTTGAATTTGAATTTTCTACAGCCGCATACGAAACTGTGATTTTATCAGGATCCGCAGCCGCCAAAGCAGAAACATCAATATTCCATGCATCAGCCGAAGAACTTAAAAGATTTACAGAATTTCCGTCTGAACCGCAAACATTAAATTCGCCGGAAACAGTCTGCGTTTTTCCGCCTTCAAATTTAACCGTAGTTTCACCACTGCAAGCCGAATTATCTATTTTTAAAGTTGAAAAACTGTTGCTTCCGTAAATTTCTGCGTTTCCTGTAAGAGTCAATGCCGCTTCATCTGAAAAACCTGCACAAGGAGTTGTACCGCTTCCAAAAACAGCGTTTCCAGTTGTTTCTACAGAAAGCGCATTTCCACCGCACGACACGCCGCCGGCAAAGTTTATTCCCGCACCGGCATTTGATGAATCGCCAGCCTTAAAAGAAATGTTGCTACCCAGGGTTACAGCGCCGGCATAATTCTGGATTCCCGAAGTCTGAACATTGCCGGAAACGCCTACCGCTCCAGTACAAGTTATACTTTCTGCTGTAACAGCGGCAAAACTTACCGCTCCAGAACAATCTATATCTTTTGCGGAAACAGCCGAATCAAAATTAAACGATGACCCCGAAGCCGTCTGTTTTACAGAAAGATTTTTGAACACTTTTGTTCCGTCTGTCTTCGTTTCCAATGCAAATACTGGAGTTGCAGAAACGACAGTGCTTCCATCATCATAATATTCTATAACAGATGAAGAATCTGCCGTAATTGCACCACTTACATCTATCGTTTGCCCGGATTTTCCGTAAAGGGCAAAAGTTCCGTCCTCGTCAATCGTCATTGAAGAAACAGACAGATTTCCATCTGCAAGCGCAAAACGTTTTCCGCTGGCAATTTCCATGGAATTCAGCTTTATTTCTGTTACATCAGGAGAAACTCCTGCAAACGCCGTTTCAAAATTGAAATCAGAAGCAAACTCAATTTTACAGACTTCATCATCATAAACCGGAAGATAAGCAACTGAATTATCAGAAAGGTCTTTCCAGTTTTCAAGGTCGCTCCACAAACCCGTCTTTCCGAGTTCTCCGCCAACCCATTTGTAAGACACAAGCCCAAACCAGTTTTCTGTTGTTCCCGCAACTCCTTCATCAACAAGAGCCGATTTTGGAAGAATACGCAGGTCATTGGCATTCCCGAGATTATCAATAGACTCTGAATAAGAAACCCGCGTATATGCAAAGTTTTTGTTAGTCGGAGTATTTTCAAAAATTGCAGACCATTTTGACTCTGGGTTTATAGAAGATAGCGTAAGAATCCCGTTAGGATATCCCTTAAAGATTTCGACAGCCCCAGAACCGTCATTAACTTTCGTTTTAAAATGCTGAGTCTTTCCGTCTTCAAAAAGGACTTCTGTTGCCCTTAAAATTGCATAATTATCTACCTTAAACGAATTGAATGTATTATTACCGAAAATTTTTGCATTTCCGATAAGTAAAATGTCCGGCGTTCCGCTAAAACCGCCTTTAAACTCTGCGTATTTTCCTGCCACTCCGCCAGTTTTTATACGAGAACAGCTGCTTCCAACCGTTACGGCACCATTGAATAAAAGCGAGTCCAGAGCTTTTGTTGCGCCCACGCTTTTACTTAATACTGCCGTACTTGGAAGTTCTTCGCTTCCAACCGTCACAGAACCCGCAGACACCGATGCAGAATCAACTGTTGAACTGAATGTAACCATTCCCGGCGTACCTGCATTCCCGGAAACCAGACTTAAAGCCCCGGAAACCAAAAGTTCATTTGCAAATGTAATATTGCCGGCCGCAGTAAGAGTTGCCGGTCCTTTTGAAGTAACAGCTTTTGAAAAATCAATGGCTCCGCTGACCGTTATATCTGCCGCAAGCGTAACCTCTGTATCCGCAGACAGACTTCCAGCCGTAACGGCACCACTAAACTTTACGCTTCCTTCACCACTTGTTTTAAGAGGATATATACCTGTATTGACCGTCTGTTTAAATTCAATTTCATTATGACTTTCAGAAGAAGATGTTGTATATGTTGTTAAAAATGTAAGTCCGTCCTGGGATAAAGTATAGCTTACAGGAGAATCAACCGTACAATCAGAAAAAACTACAAGAGAGTCATTTGAACCACCGCTTGTATTTATTTCAATTGAGTTTGCTTTTATATCTCCGCCTATACAAGTCTGCTTTATAGAAGAAAGATCAATTACGACATCATTATAAGTAAGATTTGTAACAGGCTTTACGTAAACCCATTTATCACTTGATTCTGGAGCCACAAAAACCCATGTTCCACCGTCTGTTGATGCAGCGGCAACAGAACAGTCCTCAGAATAGCGCATTTTTGTGTATACAGAACCGCCATTATTAAAGTACACACCATTAACCGTAAGAACGGTTCTGTTCAAAAAAAACAATGGTGAAATTACACCTTCATCAGAAAGAGTGAAATTATTTACAACAAATGAATCAACAGATAAATCCGTACAGGCATTTTGAACAGCCTTAAAATTCGCATAAGGGTCCGTCTTTCCTACCAAACTTCCGCCAGAAAACTTAAATTCCGTTTTTCTGTTGACGTTATTTCCATTTATGTAAAGCTCGTCTGTCTGTACTTTACCGCCGCCAGACAAAGAAAATTCACTGTTTCCCTTAACTTCAATTTTGCCGGCAGTTAAAGTTCCGCCAGAAACCTGAACATCAGAGATTCCAAAATCATATTCGCCTTTTATGACAATACTTTCTTGAGCTGTAAAACTTCCGCCAGAAACCTTAAATTTCGCTCCGCCTTCTATTTCAAGAGAACCTACCGTAATATTCTGACTGCCATTTATTTCTGGATAATGAGGAAGTCCATTTGTAAGTACAATATTATATCCGCTCAAACTGCTTAACCAAGAAATCGATTCCCCTGTAATCAGTTCACTGATTCCAGTCCAGTTAGATTTTTCTGTCCAGTCCGAATTTTTAGTTCCTGTCCATGTAGGATATTTTTTCTTCCAGTTTACAGAACCCAATACAAGACCGCTTCCGTCAGGTGCATAAAAAGTGATTGTAAATCCATCTTCATTTTCAAGATTTGTAAATTTTGTATAATCATTTACAGCAAAGCTTTTTGATTCAGTACTGTCTTCAGTACTGTATTCAGTTATAGAAATATTAGAATCAACACTATCCGTAAGCACTGTTGAACCAAACGAAAAAACACTGTTTTTTGAATTATCTGTAAGAAAAATCTTATATGGAAAATTAAGTGCATACGCAGGCTCGTTTGTTTTTTGCTGAGCTTTTTTTATCTTTACAGTAATATCATTATATTTTCCAGTACTATCATTATATTTTCCAAAATCAGTTGCACCAACAAAAGAAACGGCATAATAACTTGGAGGACATGAAGCCGAAATATTCTTCATATCTGAATAATCAACAGTATTTGTATTTGAAGAAGTTCCAGAACTCCAGTTTAAATTGGCCCCGGAACCAGGAATTAAAAGAGTACCATCCCCCTGGAACTTCAATTTTCCGCTGGAATTTCCGTTTCCATAAAACAGCTCTCTAATCTTTAATTCGCAGTTTTCCTGGATGTCAACTGTATGCTCATTCGTATCCGGATAATCAAGTTCATCAGTTACCAAGGAACCGGAACCTGACAAATATAAATTAGAATTATTTGTAGACGTACTTGTAGCATTTAAAATTACAGATTTTACCGTCAGCGTATTCCCATTAAGATTAAATGTTACACGCTCTGCTCCACTAGAATCGATATAAACTGTTGACGTAAGAGTTATATTACTATCCAAAACGACATTAGCCAGGGATGTGCCCATAAAATAAATTTTATTTGATGTGTAACTGCTTTCTCCAGGATAATATTTGGAAGCTCCATTGTATAACCAGTTTTCTTTATTAGTCCAGTTATTATTAGTCCAATTCGGATCTTCTTCACTTGCAATCCAATAAAACACATCCTTACCAGACTCTACAACATTTGATCCTAAATTGACTGTAACATGAGAAGCTGTATATTTAGTTCCAGTTTTAACAACAGTTATACCGTCTCCAACAGTAAATGAAGAACCAGACACAGAATAATCGTTTGAAGTTACATCACCAAGATATAAAGAACCTTTCGATTCTGCAGAATCTGTTACAGAAAAAGAAGCAACTCTTGATTGATAACCACTGTTTCCATATTCAATTGAGCCAATTATCAATATATAGCCGTTCAAATCAATTGAAACTGATGAGTAAATTCCAACTTTCTTTAAAGTTAAATTACCTTGTAGTTTTATAACATAACCTTGTTCAGCATCAAAGTTATATGTAGAATAGGTTCCTTTATTTGGTTTTGTTTTTGGATCGGTCGCAAATATCTGCAAAATCGAAAAAAAAGCAAATAAAACGCAGAATAATCCCTTGCGCCAGTCCCGCCCAAAATGAGAAAAATTAATCTGTCTGCCAAAAAATCGGTTCTGCATAATTAAGATGATAATCCTACTTATCCATTATCGGCTAATTTTTCCTTTAATTCTAGCATTATTTTTTCACTGCATAAAAAAAGACTAACGCTTTTTACGTTCGTCTTTTTGTGCAAGGAAGTTATCCTACACGTAGGACTGCGCTATTGCGCAGATCCTACGAGACACATGCGTCGCTACGCTCCGCGCTGCAAGCAGTCCACTCTGTTCGTGGACAATCTGCTTCGCAGATTAAAAGGGGCTGACTAATAAGTTCAATTTCGGTGGTTGAGGCTCTCGAAACCACCAAATATAGCGTATAAGGTCATTTCGACAGGCTCAATAACCTTATAGTTCAAACTTATTAGCCAGCCCCTTTTGTGCAAGGAAATTTTCTACTCCGTAGGACCGCTCACTGAGCGGATCCTACTAAGCACATGCGTCGCTGCGCTCCGCTTTGTGCAAGGAATTTTTTTTACTCCGTAGGCTCGCAAACTTAGTTTGCTGCGCCTACGAGACACATCCACTCAGCTTCGGCGCATAATGTATCGCCTACGTAGGCTTTACCGGCCTGCTTAATCATTTTTGGACTTGTGCGCAAATATGTGATTTCCATGCGCACTTTGTCACCAGGACGAACCTGATTGCGGAACTTTACTTTGTCCAAAGTGGCAAAGAAGAAAAGACCGTCTGCTGGAACAACTCCGCTGTAACGCAAAGCAGCACCGCCAGCCTGAGCCATAGTTTCGCAAAGAATTACTCCCGGAACAACAGGATATTCCGGAAAGTGACCCTTAAAGAAAAATTCATTTTCAGTAAATGTGTGTTCACAAACACAACCTTTATCATCAGCACTAATAATTGCATCCACAAACAAGAAAGGTTCGCGATGTGGAAGCAAAGACTTAATATCAGTTGTTAATGCCATTTGTATCTCCCAAAAAAAAGCCAGGCGTTGCGGGCTGGCATTTGAAGCCCGCACAGGGGGTAGCGTAAGACCGCAACGCGGGCTGAAGCGAGGGGGATCGCTCCCCCTCATTAACATGTCAATTATTTAAACTATTTGATTTTCTTAATGATAATTGCACCGTTGTGTCCGCCAAAACCAAATGTAGCAGACATAGCAGCGTCAACGTTCATATCAATACCCTTGTTTGGTACGTAGTCAAGGTCACAGCCGCCTTCAACATCCTGTTCTTCAAGGTTCTTTGTGCATGGAACGTAGCTGTCGTTAATAGCCTTAACGCAAACCATAGCTTCAATAGCACCTGTAGCACCAAGACAGTGACCGTGCATAGATTTTGTAGAAGAAATCTTAAGCTTTTTAGCATTTTCTTCGCCAAAAGCAATCTTAATCATGTTAGTTTCACTAGGATCGTTAATCTTAGTAGAAGTTCCGTGAGCGTTGTAATACTGAATTTCGCTTGGATCCATTCCAGCGTCCTTCAAAGCACGGCTCATACACTTAGAACCGCAGATTCCATCCGGATTAGGTGATGTAAGGTGGTAACCGTCACAGCTTGCACCGTAACCTGCAATTTCAGCATAAATCTTAGCACCACGAGCCTTAGCGTGTTCG
Organism: Treponema sp.; assembly: GCA_045123335.1. Taxonomy (GTDB): domain Bacteria; phylum Spirochaetota; class Spirochaetia; order Treponematales; family Treponemataceae; genus Treponema_D. The sequence goes on along the minus strand of JBGVIP010000007.1, from coordinate 6,297 downwards.
TATTCTTCAAGAACCATAATAGCCGAACCTTCGCCCATTACAAATCCGTTGCGCTTTTTGTCAAACGGACGGCTTGCTTTAGTTGGATCTTCATCAAAACCAGTAGAAAGAGCGTGAAGTACTTCAAAACCAACAACACCGAACTGACATATAGTAGATTCAGCACCACCAGAAAGACAGCAGTCCATGCGACCGCTTCTGATCATGTCAAAAGCAATACCAAGAGCGTCAGTACCGCTAGAACATGCAGTAGCAACAGTTTCTACAAGACCGTGGCAACCAAACTGAATTGCAATGTTTCCGCCAACTTCGTTAGGAATAAGCTTAGGGATAGCCATTGGATTAGTCTTAATAAAGTTCATTCTTGCCATACCAAGAACGTCTGCTTCAGTTTCTTCAAGACCGCCAATACCAACACCAAGAATTACACCAGTTTCATCAAGAACTTCTGCATTACCAGTAAGACCAGAATCATCAAGAGCCATTTTAGCAGCTGCAACACCAAGCTGAGTAAAGCGTGCCATCTTGCGTGCTTCCTTAGAATCCATATAAATAGAAGGATCAAAATTCTTTACTTCTGCAGCATAATGAACCTTATTTTTTGATGCATCAAACAAAGTTATAGGACCAATTCCGCTTTTTCCAGCCTTAATTCCAGCCCATGTTTCTTCAACAGTGTTTCCAAGAGGAGTAACAGCTCCCATACCAGTAATCACAACTCGTCTTTTTTCCATTTTATTTTCCCTTTTATATTTTTTTGTACGAAATTTCTTCCGCAACCCAGCTGTTCCGGGCTACCCTCACGGTCGGTGCTCCACTTTCGTTACGCACGCGCTTCGCGCCCCTTCACATCTGGCGTAGGCCTGTCGTCAAAACAAGCCCCTTTGCGCGGTGGTTGACTTTTCGATCCCTGAGGATCTCGAAGGGTCGAAACCACCTGTTTTAGGCGCTTCGGTCCCTGAGGTTCTCGAAGGGTCGAAACCAGCAAAAACTAGCTTCCCACGCTCCTCGCAAGTCTCGGAGCGAGCCGTTTTCTCGATAATCCTAAAAAATTGCACTGTCGTACAATTTTTTTTAACGGATTTTCGATTTTAGGCTCCCATTCCACTCCGTTCGGCTTCGCCTCACTACCGAGTTTGCTTCGCAAACTCGCACGTTAGATTGCTACCTTTTATTAGCAGCCCATTCCCCCGTCCACTCCGAGCGTCTGACCAGTGATGTATGAACTCAAATCACTTGCAAGGAACAATGCAGCGTTGGCGATATCTTCAGGTTTTCCGCCGCGTTTCAGAGGAACAGAATCAATCATGCTCTTCTTAAGGTCTTCATTCAAAACAGCAGTCATGTCTGTTTCAATAAATCCAGGAGCAATACAGTTTACGCGGATACCACGCGCACCAACTTCTTTTGCCAAAGACTTACTGTAAGCAATCAAACCACCCTTTGAAGCAGCGTAATTTACCTGACCTCCCTGACCATGAACGCCAACAATAGAACTCATATTGATGATAGAACCGCTTCTTGCTCTAAGCATAGCGTTACTTACAATCTGAGTTACAACAAAAGTTCCAGTAAGGTTTACATTCAATACATTCTGCCAGTCTTCCATCTTCATACGGAAGCTAAGACCGTCGCGAGTAATACCAGCATTATTTACAAGAATGTCAAAATTTCCTGCTTCAGCAAGAGCTGCCTTAACAACTTCAGAAAGCTGTTCAGCATCCCCAACATTTGCACAGATTTCATGGAAAGCAGTTCCGTTTTCCTTAGCAAATGCTTCCAATTCTTCTTTAGCAGCGCTAGGCTTAGAACAAAGCCCCCATACCTCAGCACCATTTGCCAGATAAGTTTCTACAATTTTGCGGCCAATTCCACGGCTGGAACCAGTAACAAGCGCTTTTTTCCCTTTTAACAATTTCATCTCCTGTTGCATCCAATCAATGAACGCAATCAATAATATATTATGCGATGATTGGTCTGAATAAAAAGTGGGACGCAGGGAAAAGAAATTAAGGGGGCACCTGCGAACGGAGCGGCACCGAAGGTGCACTCGCGTAGTGAATAGCAGGGGGATACCTTGATTTTTTTCCCGTCGCTGGGACCCGGTTTTTATTCAGACCCTTTCACAATCAATTTATCTTATTAGTTTAATTCATTAATTGAATCAACAGTATTAATAGAAGGCACCTTGTATGTTTCGCCAAGTTCTGTTTTTGCCCAAAGTCCGCTCAATACTTTTCCTGGACCTACTTCAAGAATCTGCCAGTCTTCGTTCAAGATAGAACCAAGAACAGCTTCTTCATCTGTCCATCGAACTGGGTTTGTAAGGTGAAGAACTGCATTCTTCTTGATTTCTTCACCACTTGTAGCCTTTGCACCAGTTACATTGCTGAACATTTCAATTTTTGGATCGTTGAACTTAACGTCAGCGATTGCCTTTTCAAATTCATCAGCAGCTTTCTGCATAAGTGGGCTGTGGAAAGGACCTGCTACAGCAAGACGAAGAGCACGGCGAGCACCAGCTTCTTTAGCCTTTGCTTCAAGTTCTGTAAGAGCATCAAAAGTACCGCTTACTACAGTCTGAACGCTTGAGTTCAAATTAGCAGCGTATGCATCCTTAATTCCAGCACAAAGATCCTTTACCTGATCCTGGCTCAAACCAATTACAGCTGTCATTCCAGGTGCGTGACCTTCGTTTGCAGTAGCAATTTCTTCACAAACTTTCTGCATAATCTGACCGCGCTTCTGAACAACTTTGATTACATCTTCAAAGCTCAAAACGCCGGCAGCATACAAAGCAGGGAATTCACCAAGACTGAATCCCATAGAAGCACTAGGAGTAATTCCCTTAGATTCCAAAACCTTCATAGTAGCCAAAGAAGCAGTAGTAATTGCAAGCTGACTGTTATCTGAACGGCTAAGAACTTCCTTTTCTGATTCCCACATCAATTTTGGCATATCAACGCCAGTGATTTTTGAAACTTCATCAACAACTGCACGAGCTTCAGGAAAAGCTTCGCAGATATCTTTCAACATTCCAGGTTCTTGAGCACCCTGACCAGGGAACAAAAATGCAAATTTCTTAGACATAATTTACCTCAAAATATTTTCTTAAAATGACATTTTTTTAATTTTTGTCATTTACTTTGCTATTCTAACATTATTCTTTTTAAACAGTCAAGGCATAATTCCTCATATAAGAATTGTTAAATTTTTTTAATATTTTTGTAACTAATTCGCCGCCTGCATGTTGTTATTAGTGAAAGCGATTAATAATAAAGACCTGTCTTTGGGGCCGCCGGTTTCCTCCTTTTTCCCGGCGGTCCTTTCTTTTAAAACGAAATAATCTCCTCATAAATACTGATTGCAAAAACATCCGTCATCCCGGAAATATACTCAACAACGCACTTCTCATAAGACTCAATATCGTCCAGATCAAAAATATTCACAGTATTAATATGAAGAAGCCGTTTCTTATCAACATCTTTCTTCCATAATACAGGAACATATCGAGTATATTTCAAAAGCCATTCCTCAAAATTCTTCGCCAACACCGGATAATACCTGAGCGCCTGCGCCATCCGTCCGTTCCTTGCATATTCATAAAAGCGCATCAGCGTCCTGTAAATCGTTTCAATACAGTTATCCGCATACTTAGAAAATTCCAGCAGCCTCCAGTGATTATAAATATGCGCAAAATTAAATTTCTTCAGTTCAAGAATAAACTTAAAATATTCATCGCTAAAACAAAGCCCCTTTTCCGGCGAACTCTGCTCGCACAAATCCACAATCAGGTCATTAATCAAAACAGTAGTATTAACAGCCTTTCCGCTCCTGAACGCGTTGCTTCCCTTAGAATTCAAAGTCGAGGCAACAATTTCGCGCATATGCCGGTAAGCCCCCATATCCAGAATGTGATACTGCCTTGCATCCTCAATATCCCGCCCCAAATACGCAATCTTGTCCGCAACCTTAACGACACATCCTTCCCACGTAAACGGCTGAATCAGCCCCGGCCGCTTAATTGAATATAAATCAAGCGCATCTTTCCTAGGCCTTATCCCCTGCTGATCAATTTCCCCACAGTGACATATAAGCCCGTCCCGCACCGCATAAGTCAAATTCAAAGGCTGCGCAATCCCATCCGGATCCGGAAGCGTCTCAATATAATCCGCAAAAAAAAGACTGTTCCGCTCATGCCAAAATTTCTTAGGCGCGCCGGCTCCTTCCTTCTGCTCCATCAACGAATTCAAACAGTCTTCACCGTGATGCCCGAACGGAGCATGCCCGATATCATGTCCCAGCGCAATCGCATTCGCCAGCTGCTCATTCAACCCCAAATACTTACAGATCGTAACCGCAACACTGGCTACATGCATAACATGCTCCATCCTAGTACAAACATGATCATTATGAGGAGCATAAAAAACCTGAGTCTTGTGCTTAAGCCGCCTGTAAGCCTGACAATGCAAAATCCTCGTGTAATCCCTCTCAAAATCCGACCGGATTTCATTCCTGCCATAAATCGGAATCTCACGCCCAACAGCTTTTTCCCACTTCAAACTTTTCTCATCAGTTCTTTCACCAAAAAACGAATTCTGCATACCCCCATTATACCACAAACCCCGCACAAAAACACCTTTCTCTTTTTCCCCATCCCAGGCCACTCCTTTGCAACCGGCGTTCCAGGGCCCGCTAACGCTTGGTCTTTTGCTCCGCAAAATCCTGGTCGCTCCGCTCCCACCCTTCCATGCCGGGGCCAAACTTCCCCATCCAACTCCGGTGACGAGTTTTCTTCAGAAAACTCGGTAAGTACGCGAAGCGTACGACTTGAGCCTCTCGAATCGAAGATCGCCGAAGGCTAACCACCTCATTGTACTCTCTCTCAATAAGTACGCAAAGCATATGCCTTAAGCCTCTCAAATCGAACCTTCCCGAAAGCCAATCACCAACATTTCGTCTCTCTCCAGTGACGAGTTTTCTTCAGAAAACTCGGTAAGTACGCGAAGCGTACGACTTGAGCCTGTCACACCGAACCTCCCCAAAGGCAAGCACCTCATTGCAATTCCTCTCCCGTTAAAACAAAAAAGGGAACCGCACTCGCAGTTCCCTCTTTCGGCAAAACCTTTACAACATCAGCAATTTAATTACTGTTTTGTAAAAGTTATATAAGATGTAGAAGAAGTTTTGTAAGAAATTACAAAATTTCCCTTTTCTACGGAATTCTGACTTAATGTAACCTTAAGACCTTCAGTAACTTCTGTTTCTGTGTATGACCATGGATCAGCAGATTCAATTTTAGCATTTGCAGTATTAATCTTTTTCAGAGAGATTGTATCCGAAGAAATACCTGAAATCATAAATAAATCAGATAAAGTAGAACCTGCTTCAATTCCGCTATAAGAATCAAAGAACATTCCCAAAGACTGATTATGAGCATTATTTAATATTAAATAATGCTCGCTATCATACATTTTTATGAAATTAAATTTTTTGCTGTACAAATCTGCAAGAGTTGTATCTTTTGGATATACACTGCTTGAAGAAACTTTTAAGCTTGAAGAAGTAACTTCATAAGCATATGGAGTTACATAACCAACAGCTTTATCATCATATGCTTTATATAAAGCATTAAGCTCATTATAAGTCTTTATGATTTGTTCAGGAACTTCTGTAGTACCTTTAGTATCAGTATATGTAATAACGTTATCGGCATCATCAAAACCAGGAATACCACTAAATGTCGAATAACGCAATGCTTTAACAGCAGCTTCCAAATCTGTTTCAGGCATTAAATCTTTTGTAAGTTTAATAAATGCCTTTTCAGCTGCAATAAACTGAGCATCATTAGAGAATGAAGCAAGTTCATAAGGAGTTTCTACTGAATTACGAACAACATATTTTTTTACAGACGCATTATTTATAAAAATAATACCTTCAACAGAATCATAAGAATAAGAATAAGTTTTTACATTTTTCAATGTATAAGCTGAATTTTCATTAGCTACAGCATCAACTTTTGTATTTGATGTAACTGTAAAGCTGTTTGAAGAAAATTCATAAGTTACATTTCTGGCATCATTACCAGCCTTGTAAGTATTTCCAGAAAGGTTATTTTCACCAACGCTTGCAGGAAGATAAGTTCCTCCAGAAGACTGACTTGCAAGAGCAAGCATCAATGCTGAATTGTCATCCGAATCATTCGAACAACCCATAAAACCAGCTGCAAGTACAGCAGCGGCAAAAATAGAAACTATTTTTTTCATTTAAAATCTCCTCATGGAGCTTTAAACAGCA
>JBGVIP010000006.1:0-32316 GCA_045123335.1 Treponema sp. | reverse complement strand
AAAGAAGTGTTTGTAAGTCCTGTCGCCGAATTTTGTTTTTCCGTCCTCCAGGCAGATGTTTGCAAATGTGTTTACGGGAAGACCGTTTTTAAAAACATCTTCAAGACAGATAAAGATTATGTGGCTGTCCCGAAGTTCCTTGTACTTTTGTCCCGCCTTCAGCGTGTCTACGTCCATCACGCCCTGATAGTAGCGGGCTCTTTCCGGAAGTTCCTTTGTGTTTGCAACCTGCAGTTCAACATCGAACATTCTGTCTGCATCTTTTACAAAGACATCAAGCCTTATGCCTTTTGAATCGTAGTCAAGGGCAATAGTTTCTTCCTGCTTCATTTCCATAGACTCAATCTTGATTCCAAGCAGCATTTCCAAAAGCTGTTTGCATGCATCCTGATGTTGCCGCATAACTTTATAGAATATGAAATTATTCGCAAGTGTTGCCTGTTCCCATTTTTCTTCTGGGGTGAGTGAGAGATAATTTGTTGTCATTGTTTCCATACTTTATATATACGTGGGAAGTTGATAAAAAATGCATTTGCCTAAGGAAAGTTTGTGATATAATTGTTAAAATTCCTTTTGAGGGAGAAATAAGTTGAAAAAATTAAAAGTAGCTAAAATTTTAGCACTTGCCGGTATTGCGGCAGTTTTATTTGGGTTTGCGTCATGTGACACAAATGCAGACGCCAGTTCAAACCTTTCGGCTCTAGTGCTGCTTGGCCAAAAAAGTGGCGGAACAGCTGGGACACCGGAGCAATCTGATTCATTTGAATTGACAGATAACGGAATTAAACTTAACGGCGTTTTGCTTGAAAAAACAGCAGATAAAAAAGTTATGAAATCTGCTGTAACAATTACAGGTTCGACAAATACAAACAATTATGCCGGTGTATTCATAGAAGGCCGCAACGTTACCTTAAGCCCGTTTATTATGGGAAAATACGAAGTAACACAGGAACTTTACAAAGCTGTAATGAATGGGCAGAAAGTAACTGTAGGTGGAACAGAATATACACTTAATGCAGAACCATCTTCCTGCAGCGACGGAAGTACAGATTTTGTACTTGCAGATGGTGAAACCTAGAAATACCGTCCTGTAGAATTTGTAACATGGTATGACGCAGTATATTTCTGCAACGCATTAAGTGAAAAACTTAACCTTACAAAAGCATATACAATTGAAGTTACAGGTGTAAGTTCTGAAACAAACGGAAATATTATAGATGCAAATGTAACTCCTGTTGCAAACGCAAACGGTTATCGTCTGCCGACAGAAGCAGAATGGGAATTTGCAGCCCGAGGAGGCGACAGCACAAAAGCAGACTGGAATTATTTGTTCAGTGGAGCCGCAACAGGTAAAGTTTCAACTGCGGATGATGCAGAGAATGCAACATACTCTTCTTCAAAAAATACCGGTTTAGACAGCGTAGGCTGGTACTACCATAACATTTGTAATAATGGAGTAACAACAACTGATGATCCATCTGACGGAACAGCCGGCTACGGAACACACGAAGTTGGAAAAAAAGCTACAAATGCACTTGGCTTATTCGACTTGAGCGGAAACGTATGGGAATGGTGTTACGACTGGTATGACAGTGTTTCTACAGGTGATGTGACTGACCCTGCTGGCGCCTCGTCGGGCTCTTTCCGCGTTTCACGTGGCGGTTGCTGGCGCAACTACGCCTACAACGCGTCGGTTTGCCGCCGGGGCAACTACTACCCGGCCCGCCAGTACGGCTACTTGGGCTTCCGTGTTTGTCGCTCAGCCAATTAGAGTTGGCTGTATCTGCCAGGAAATCGAATAAAATTTGAATTGTGAGATGGGATTTTTGGTCATTTTCGTCTGACTAAAATTGGCGATTTTCTCCCGACTCGTAATGGTTAAATTCGCCGGACGCTAACACCACAACTTTCCGTATAGAAATCTATACTGAAAAAGGAAGTTTGATTACAGAATGGACACGTGCAAGTCATAAAGGCGAATACAGAACGGATCCGTAACATCTTCCTCCTTCATTTTCTGAATACAACTCATGGAGTGAACCTTATTTCCTTTCGATAGCATCGAGAATTGGTCCTCTGACAAAAGCTGTAATCGGCAATATTTTCAGCAGGGCAAAATATCCCTGCCAGAAGTTCCGTCAGGTTGCAGGCATTCTTGGATATGCAAAAAAGTACGGAAACAAGGCCCTGGAAGATTGCTGTACCGCTGCCTTTGAGTCTGACAGATGCAATTACACCTTCATCAAAAACACAATTGCTGAATATGCCACTCCAGAAACGCCAGCCGAAACATTAGCAAAGAGTGATTCTGAAACAAAGCCTCTCAACACATATGCCGTTGACAATTCAAAATACGACATGGATGCAATGCTTAAAAGACAGGAGATTTTATTCTGATGAAAAATGATGATTTGATGGAAATGATTGAATATCTTGAACTATTTTCCCTGGAAGAAAGGCTGAAATCACTTCTGGATTCGCCAAAATTTGCAGGTTTGACTTCAGAACAGTTCCTACGGGAATTGATTTCTGCTGAATATGAAAGCCGGAAAGAACAAAGAATCGACAGACTTCTGCGCTCCAGCAAACTTGGAAAGAATACCGCTCTGGTTTCTAACCTTAAATCCGGTAATGGCAGAATCTACAATGAAAATCTCGTAAAACAATTAAAGTCATTGAGCTTTGTTGAAAAAAGACTGAACATTTGTATCTTCGGTGAAAGCGGAATTGGAAAGACATATGCCGCAAAAGCTCTTGGTGCCGAATGCTGCCGCAATGAATACAAAACTTATTTTACAGACTGTACGGCTTTAATTGACGAGCTGCTGATATTGAAAAACAGCAACGGAATTAAGTACAAACAAAGTCTTAATAAGTTTGGAAAATTCCAGGTTCTTATTTTAGATGATTTCCTGATTACACACTTGAACGAGGAACGAAGCTCTATCCTGTTTCAGCTGATAAAAATCAGAGAAAATAATGGAACTTCAACAATCGTTACTTGTCAGTATCCTGCAACTGACTGGGGAGATTTTATGGGCTCTCAAAATGAACCGGCTCTATCCGATGCAATTCGCAGACGACTGACCTCGGGATTCATTCTGAACATAGAATCAACATAATTTAAGCTGTCCCTTTTTGGACGCTGGTTGTCCTCTTTTGAACGCACCGGCGTCCTTTTTTGCACGCCGTATGTAGCTTCTAAAAAAAGCCGTAATCAGCTGCAAAAAAATCAGATTTGATTATTTTCCTAGGGATGGATTCTGCACAAACCGCACAGTTTACCCCTGGAAAATAGTTTTTCGCGGACAAGCCTGATATCTTTACGGATATTGTGAAACAAAATGCGTAAATCTTTATTTTAAGCCGAGCAGTAAATATAGAGCCTTGCACTTATTATCTGTGTGCAAAAATCCAAGAATTTAAATAAGGATTAAAACTGTTAACAATTATTGATCCATCATAAAATGTTGTATAACAAGTGTTATATCCTAAATCCATTGTTCCTTTTCTAACACCTGGAGCAAGAGCCGTATTATCAAAAGTTACTACATAGTCTTTCAAAATATTTTTTACAACAGTATTATCAGTATCAAAAATAAGATTTTCTTTCCATTCTATATTAAGACATGTATATTCTAGTGTATAACTTCCAAAATTTACTGTGAATTTATTAGGAGAAATTTTTGAATATGTAAGAGCTTTTTCTTTGTAAGTTTTCAATGTATTAGTTTTTTTATCAATTGTTCCATACAAAGTATTTTTGTATATTTTATATCTTTTTAAAGACTCCGTAATTTCTGAACGATTTATTGGAATAAAAATGATTTCATATAAATAACGAACATCTGAGATTTCGTCGTATATATCTTCATTTTCGTTAAAAATTACAATATATTCACAACCCAATGAACTGCTTGTATCACATGCCTTTTTAAGACATTCCAATTGAATATTTTTCTTTGTTGTCATTCTAGCCCAACCAGTTTTATTAATTGTTGTCTGTGTTATATAGTATTGCGTACTATCAATCATTCCATCTGCAGAGGATTTATAAACATTCATATTGGGATAATCAAAGATTCCATAATCTTCAAGATTAAGTTTTTCTACATATGAAGAAATACATGACATAAAGTTAAACAAGACAAACAATAAAATTACAAATAATTTAATTCTATTGAAAAAGATATTCCAAATGGTTCTAAAAATAAAACTTGTCTTTTCTTCAAACAAAAACGAACTCCTATGATTTTCATTTTTACATAATCATTCAACAAATGATTCGAAATATCTTTGCTTTCATAAATTTTACCTACTGTAAATATATGAAATGGCAACTATACCTAATTCTAATACGCTAAAAACTTATTGTAAATAAGTAAAAATAATTAAATTGTATGCTTGCTAAGTTCTAAAAAAATCAGGAAAGACAGATTCTTATATCAAATAGTGTTAGCGTCGGGAGAAAATAACCTCCACGAGTCAGGCGAAATTAACCAAAAAAAGTCAAAAGAAAAAAGCCATTATCAATTTTAGCCATAATCCTTAGAATGGTATTTGACCTAAAATCCCATCGAAGGAGAAACATGAATGAACAAATTGATAACAGCTCACCTCTGAGTTTATCACAGGCGCTGGAACTAATTAAGACCCGCGAAGGTGAAAATTTTTCAAATGAAAAAGTAAATCTTGCTGAGCTTCAGCGACTGACCGGAATAACGCGTGGAAAACTCCGGCGGCTGAAGAAGAACAGTTTTGAAGAAAAACCAAATGGAAACAAAGGAAGAACAGCAGCGGAAAATGTTCTTTCAGGTTACGAATCCGTACTGAACAATTTCCTTAAGACAAACATAACAAATTCCCAGGTCTGTTTTGAACGACTTCAGGAACTTGGATATGAAGGCGGACTCACATCGGTAAAAGTCTATATTCAGAAGCATAAGAATCTTGTACCTGCACCGCGGCAGATGATATCACCGCATGGAAACCGCGGAAGAAGGTTTTCAACGGAACCCGGACAGAGCTATCAGATGGACTGGGGATTTGTTGATGTCCTTGCAGAGAACGGAGAAATAATCCGGGCTGCCTGTTTTGCCATGATCTGCCATCATTGCGGGCAGCGGTTCATTGAGTTCTTTCCAAACGCAAAACAGGAAAACCTGTTTATCGGAATGCTCCATGCGTTCAAGTATATGGGAATTCCCAAAACAGTCCTTACCGACAACATGAAGTCTGTCGTTGCAAAAAGAGACTGCGACGGAAGACCTGTCTGGAACCATGACTATGAAGTTTTCATGAAGACTGTCAGATTCGAGACCAGATTGTGCAAGCCATACCATCCTTTCACAAAAGGAAAAGTTGAACGGCTTGTACAGTTCGTGAAGGGAAATTTTCTTGCAGGAAGAACATTCATAAATGTCACTGACCTGAATGAACAGGCATTAGACTGGTGCAACAGACAGAATTCAAGATACCAGAAATCATTGAACCTTATTCCAAATGATGTGCATGCAGAAAAATGTCTTCTAGTAGCGGCAGAACTTAAGAAACGCGAGGAGCTGTTTGTATATCTATGCCCGGAAAGACGCATTTCCTTTGACGGCTTTGTGAATTATGAAGGCAGGCGATTCGGGGTTCCGTACACATACACGCAGAAAACGGTACATGTATACAGGCATGGCCATGAACTTCTGATTTATTCTGAAGACATGAAGCAAAAACTTGTTACGCATGAAGTAACCTGGAGCCGCTATGACAGCTACTGCAAGGATCAATACGCAAAACCTGACCAGCCTGAAGAATTTCCTACGGCAGATGTAAAAACACTGATAGAGCAGATAATGCAGCCTGACGAAGAAGATTATTTTGACCAGTTTGATTTCAGTGGAGGAGATGATGAATAGCGATATTATTTCCTCATTGGGCAACAGTCTTGATGTTCTGAAGATGAAGATTACGGAACAAGAAATTGCCAATTACATGATTGAAAGAGAATTCTCTGACTTACAGATGCAGGCAGTTTCGGAAGTTTTCGCAGAGTTTGCAGCCAGAAAAGAGGAAGCCTCAATGAATTTTCTCTTAAAATGCTCAAGACTCCCGATGAAAAATCCCAAGACTTTCGAGAACTTTGATTTTTCGGAACTTTCGGGAAAGGGACTTGAAAAGCTAAAGGGAATCACAACTCTAGCACCACTTTATGCTCACAAAAATCTTGCTTTTATTGGACCCGCAGGGACCGGTAAAACGCATCTTGCAATGGCATTTGGTTATGAATGCTGCAAGAGAATGCTGAAGACTTATTTTATCAAGATGACGGAACTGAACGACATGTTTACCGAAGCACGTAAATATGGCCGTGAGAACAGAATCATAAGTTCTCTCGTGAAGCCATCCTGCCTCGTGATTGATGAAGTCGGTTATTGTAATTTCGATACAGAAAATACAAGGCTTTTCTTCGACATGATTGACCGCCGCTACAACAAAGAAGGCAACTTCAACATAATTTTCACCAGCAACAAGCAACCAAAGTTCTGGAAACAATGCTTTGCTGAAGAAGATACTTTGAAATGTGCAATGGACCGAATTTTTGATGATGTGATGATTTTCAATTTTTCAGGTTCCAGTCACCGCGGACAAAAGCGAGAAGCATTCAACCTAACTACGAAAAAAGTGCAAACTGTTACTGACAGCATTAAGGAAATTATTAAAAACTTCCGCATTCGCGGTGGTTTCGAGAGCCTCAGGAACCGCCTCAACCACCGCGTGGGAGGCTTAACCACCGCGGGGTTTTGCGGTTCCAGTGGCGCCGGGCATGGAGTGGTGCACGTAGTGCAGGCGAACGTTAGTGAGACCGAGCGTTAGCGGGCCACGGAACGCCCGTTACGTTTTCCGCTGCGCCCAAAAATACTGTCGGTTTGAATTTGTGGGGATTGTTTTTTTGCATTTTGTTCTTATTAGATTGTTCATTAATTGACTAAGCCCCCCATATAGTTTTATAATTTTGCTACTTTTGAACATAGGCGTTCATTTCTCTTTGCGGCGTGCCGTAGAAGTGGAAAGGGCGCTTTTTTTTTGCAAGAAAAGCGGGGTACATTTTGAGCAAAGCGGTTTTGGTTTTAGCCAACGGAATGGTTTTTGAAGGTTCTGGTTTTGGATCGGAAGGCTGTGTTATCGGTGAAACTGTTTTTACAACTGGTATGAACGGATACATTGAAACGCTTACGGATCCAAGTTATTACGGTCAGATTGTTACTCAGACATTTCCTTTGATTGGAAATTATGGGGATATTGCAAAAGATCATGAAAGTGCCCGGTGTAATCTTAAAGGATATATTGTCAGGGAATGGTGTGATGAGCCTTCCAATTTCCGCTGTGGCGGCGACGTAGATTCCTACCTGCGTTCTCAAAACATTATCGGTCTGTATGATATAGACACTCGCCGCCTTACAAAGGTTCTGCGCGAAGCCGGTGTAATGAACGGCATGATTATAAGCGGTTCTTCAAAAGAAGCTGTTGAAGCTTTTGCCGCATTGAATGACGAAAAGAAAAAGGCTGAACTTCTTGAAAAAATCAAGGCATATAAAATTGTAAATGCAGTTGAATCTGTAACTGGAAGTGCTTCCGGTGTAGAAGAACCTGCTGACGTAGTATTTTCAGAAAGCGTGCAGTACAGGTTTGTTCCTGTTACAGCAGGCGGTACTAAGATAAATGACCCTGAACTTGCCATGAAAGACGGTAAGGGCAAAAAGGTTGTTCTTTGGGATTTTGGTGCAAAGGCAAACATCCGTCGCGAACTTTTAAAGCGCGGTCTTGAAGTTGTTACTGTTCCAAGTTCTTACAATGCAGAGCAGATTAAGGCCTTGAATCCGGACGGAATTATGCTCAGTAACGGTCCTGGAGACCCTGCAGAAAACACTGGCATTATTGAAGAAATTAAAAAGCTTCTTAAGACTGGCATTCCTGTATTCGGAATCTGTCTTGGTCATCAGCTTCTGGCACTTGCAAGCGGAGCTGAAACAATGAAGCTTAAGTACGGTCACCGCGGTGCAAACCAGCCTGTAAAATACCTTAAGACTGGCCGCGTATACATTTCCAGCCAGAACCATGGTTATGCGGTAAAGAACGAAACTCTTCCAAAGGGAGCAGAACTTAGTTTTGTAAATACAAACGACGGTACATGCGAAGGCCTTGTATACACTAATGTGCCAGCATTCAGCGTTCAGTTCCACCCGGAAGCATGTTCCGGCCCGCTGGACACAAGCTTCCTATTTGACGAATTTGTTAAGCTTATAAACAATCCTTCTTACTTTAAGGATTTTAAGCCGGAACATGAGCGCGTTGACGCAATCAAATATTTTGCTTCAACAATCAAACAGACTAAAGAAAACGCTTAAGGGGCGTTGCGGGGATTTCCCCGCTGGAAGGGGTAGTCGAAAATAAACGGTGATTGAGCTTGTCGAAAGCACCGTTTAGTTGAGATGAGGGGGAGGCTTCCCCCTTCGCAACCCCCTTATAGGAAAATTGCTTGCGCAATTTATATACCGCGGGGGAGGTTTCCCCCTTTGAATTGAAAAACAGGAGCGTAAGAGATGCCTTTAAATAAAGATATTCATAAAGTAATGGTTATTGGTTCGGGGCCTATTATTATTGGTCAGGCTGCTGAATTTGACTATGCCGGAAGCCAGGCTTGTAAGGCTTTAAAGGAACAGGGGCTTGAAGTTGTACTTGTAAACTCTAACCCTGCTACTTTGATGACTGACCACGCAATGGCAGATCACATTTACATTGAGCCGCTTATTCCGGAAACAATTCAGCGCATCATTGAAAAGGAAAAACCAGATTCAATCCTTTCTTCTCTTGGCGGACAGACAGGTCTTACGCTCTGTATGGAACTTGCAAAGAGCGGTTTCTTAAAAGAACACAACGTTAAGCTTTTGGGTGCTAAGCCTGAAACAATCGACAAGGCGGAAGACCGCCAGATGTTCAAGGATACAATGGAAGCAATCGGCGAACCGTGTATTCCTTCTAAAGTTGTAACTACTTACGAAGATGCCTATGATTTCATGAAGAATGGAATCGGGTTGCCTGCAATTATCCGTCCGGCATTTACGCTGGGTGGTACTGGCGGCGGTATTGCCTATACAGAAGAAGAATTTGACGAAATTGCACACAACGGACTTCACCGTTCGCCGATTCACCAGATTCTTGTAGAAAAATGTATTTCGGGCTGGAAGGAAGTTGAATTTGAAGTTGTGCGCGACCACAGCGGAAACGTTCTTACAGTCTGCTCTATGGAAAACTTTGACCCGGTTGGCGTTCATACTGGCGACTCAATCGTTATTGCTCCTGCTGTAACTTTGAGCGACAAGGAATACCAGATGCTGCGTACTGCAGCCCTGAACATCATTTCTTCCCTTGAAATGGAAGGCGGATGTAACTGTCAGTTTGCGCTTAACCCAGAAACTTTTGAATATGCCGTAATCGAAGTAAACCCTCGTGTAAGCCGTTCTTCGGCACTTGCTTCTAAGGCTACGGGTTATCCGATTGCAAAAGTTGCTACATTGATTGCCATCGGCTACAACCTGGATGAAATTCCTAACTTTGTAACAAAGAAAACTGCTGCATGTTTTGAACCGGTTCTGGACTACGTTGTAGTTAAGATGCCTAAGTTCCCATTTGACAAGTTCGTATACGCTGCCCGCAAGCTTGGAACTCAGATGAAGGCAACTGGTGAAGTTATGGCAATCGGCCGTACTTTTGAAGAAGCTTTGATGAAGGCAGCCCGCGGTGCAGAAATTGGCGTTACTTCGCTGAATCTTCCTGTATTTGCAGAAGAATCTGACCAGCAGATTATTGAACGCGTTGGAAAGTGTACTGACCAGCGTCTATTCGCTATTTTCCAGGCACTTAAGCGCGGCATTATGACTGTAGAAGACATTCACCGCGTAACAATGATTGATGAATGGTTCCTGAACAAGATTATGAATCTTGTAGACATGGAAGATATGTTCAGCATGATTAAGGAAGGTGCAGAGCTTTCTGACCCTTCGAGAGCCTCAGGGGCCGCAGGCTCAACAACCGCTCAACTTACACAGGAAGTTTATCTTGCGGCTAAAAAACTGGGCTACCCGGACAAGGTTATTGAATCAATGTCTGGAGCAAAGATTGAAGGCTGCTCGGGTGTAATTGAACACGATAAGAACAGCACTTCTACAGCAGACACAATTACTGCAAACAATGAACGCCTTGCAAAATTTAGAAGCGAAGGCAAGGTAGCACACATTTCTGCCGGCTACAAAATGGTAGATACTTGTGCCGGCGAGTTTAATGCGGAAACTCCATATTTCTATGCCGGATACGATAAGGAAAACGAAGCAGAACTGTTCTTAAATGAACTGCATGATGGCAAGAAATCAAAGGGAACTATCGTTGTTCTTGGTTCTGGACCAATCCGAATCGGACAGGGAATTGAGTTCGACTATGCTTCTGTTCAGTGTGTATGGTCGCTCAAAAAGCTTGGTTACGAGGTTGCAATCGTAAACAACAACCCTGAAACAGTTTCTACAGACTTTGATACAGCAGACCGCCTTTACTTTGAACCTCTTACTCCAGAGGATGTAATGGGCGTTATCAACACAGAAAAGCCGGTTGGCGTTGTAGTAGCGTTTGGTGGTGGAACAGCAATCAAGCTTGCAAAATTCCTTGACAATCAGGGAATCCGCATTCTTGGTACAAGCGCAGATGCAATTGACCTTGCAGAAGACCGCGAACGTTTTGAAGAACTCTGCGAAAAGCTTAACATCAACCGTCCAAAGGGACTTACTGTAATGAACGAAGCAGAAGCCCTTGAAGCAACAAAGAACCTTGGTTACCCGGTACTGCTCCGTCCGTCTTACGTACTTGGCGGTCAGAACATGATTGTTGCCTTCAATGACGACGATGTAAAAGAATACATGAAAATCATCCTTGCACAGGGAATTACAAACCCGGTTCTTATTGACCAGTACATGCAGGGAATCGAGCTTGAAGTAGATGGTATCTGTGATGGTGAAGATGTTCTTATTCCTGGAATCATGGAACATATTGAACGAACAGGTATTCACTCTGGAGACAGTATTGCCGTTTACCCTAGCTGGAACCTTAACGACGTTCTTCGTGAAAAGATTATCAAGCAGAGCCGCGAACTTGCGCTTGCACTTGGAACAAAGGGTCTTGTAAACATTCAGTATTTGATTTACAACAACGACCTTTATATCATCGAAGTAAACCCTCGTTCTTCACGAACAGTTCCTTATATTTCAAAAGTAACAGGCGTTCCTATGGTAGACCTTGCCGTACGCGCTATGCTTGGAGAAAAACTTAAGGATATGGGATACGGAACAGGTTTATATCGCATCCCTCCATACTTTGCTGTAAAAGTTCCGGTATTCAGTTTTGAAAAATTGATGGACGTAGATACTCACCTTGGACCAGAAATGAAGTCTACAGGTGAAGTTCTTGGAATTGCAGCAACAATGGAAGAAGCCTTGTTCAAGGGACTTATTGGTGCTGGCTACGAAATGAAGCGAAGCGGTGGCGTACTGTTCAGCGTTCGCAAAACAGACCGTTACGAACTTCCGGAACTTGCACGCAAATTCTACGATATGGGATTTAAGCTGTACGCAACAGAAGGAAATGCAAAGACTCTCCAGGACTTTGGAATGGAAGTTCAGGTTGTAAACAAGATTCACGAAAATCCGGAAGACAACCTTCTTACAATGCTCGACAGCGGAAAGATTGACTATGTAATTTCTACATCTGCAAAGGGACGTGATCCGCGCGCAGACAGCGTTAAGATGCGCCGCCATGCAGTAGAGCGCGACATTCCTTGTCTTACAGCAATTGATACAGCAAACGCACTTGCTAACTGTCTGATGAGTCACTACAGCGCAGAAAACGTTGAACTTATAGACATCAACGATCTTAGAACAGAAAAAGAAACTGTACACTTTACAAAGATGCAGTCTACAGGAAATGACTTTATCCTTATCAATACAGACGAGCAGGTTATTCACAATCCTGGCGGACTTGCGGTACGTCTTTGTAACCGCCGTTCCGGTATTGGAGCAGACAGTCTTGTTCTTGTTGGAAAGAGCGAAAAGGCTGACGCAAAAATGCGCTTCTTCAACCTTGACGGTTCAGAAGGAAAGATGGCCGGAAACGCCATGCGTGCCGTTGCAAAATACCTTTACGACAACAACGTTTACGGAATTGCAGACAAGCACGAAAAGAAATCGCTTCCGACAGCTTCTATCTCTGTAGAAACATTGAGCGGCATTAAAAAGCTTACTCTGTATAAGTTGAATGGAATTGTTTCTTCGGTAACAATCGATATGGGTAAACCGGAATTTACACCTGCTTCGCTTCCTACAACACTGGAAGAAAAAGCACTTAACATACCTGGACTTCCAGAAAAGGCGATTGTTGATCAGCCGCTTACAGTTGACGGAATTAACTACAATGTAACTGCTGTCAGCGTTGGTAACCCGCACTGTGTTGTATTCGTTGGATTTGTAGACAAGGTAGATGTAAAGAAGATTGGACCTTTGTTTGAAAATCATGAAGACTTCCCGAGTAGAACAAATACAGAATTTGTACGTGTTGTAGGACCAAACGAACTTAAGATGCGCACATGGGAACGCGGTAACGGCGAAACACCAGCCTGCGGAACCGGTGCCTGCGCAGCAGTTATTGCCGCAGTTCTGAACGGCTACTGCAAGATGAACGAAGACGTAACAGTAAACGTAAGAGGCGGCAAGCTGATAGTTAAATACACCGGCGACACCGTTTACCTTACAGGTACAACGGAATTCCTTTACGACGGAAAGGTTGTAATCTGATAACATAATTGTCAGATTTTGGAAAGGAAATGGCGTGAAGGAGTGAAACGGAATAAAAAAAGACTCTAATTGTGGGTGCCGCGAAGCGGCATATCATAAGTTCCTTTGCCACAATTAGCGTCTAGCCCGCTAGCGGGCGATTTTTTATTTCGTTTCGCGACTGAAAGCTATTTTTTTTATAATTTTCGATGTTATGCTATTGACAGCTTGGTCGTAAAATAGTATAAATACACTACGTTTTGTCTCCTTCGTCTAGTGGTTAGGACATCGGGTTTTCATCCCGACAACAGCAGTTCAATTCTGCTAGGAGATGCTAAAGGACTTCCAATCGGAAGTCCTTTTTTTTATGCCTGCGGTTTTGACATTTATAATCGGAAGCTATTTTTTATATTTCTATATGTAGCTATCGTTTTTTTTTTATAACAAAGTTACAAAATTCTTCCCCGCTTATGTTGATATATTATTAAATATTTTTTACATTTAGACTAGGAATTTTATCATGGGGGAGAGTGTGTCTAAACGAAATTTTCCGATTGGCGTAAAACTTGCCTTGATAATCGGGATTATAATCCTGATTTCTTTGAGTACAGTTACATTTCTTAACAGCTGGTTCATTTCAAAAGACATACGGCTTACAGCAGAGGAAAACAACCTTACAATCAATACCCGTTCGGCATCTACGGTTCAGAACGAAATTTCTTCTGTGCGGTCAAATGTGCTTCAACTTCTGGACATCATCAATGTTGCTGGCCACGGAAAGACTTCCGCAATTGCGCGTCAGGCAGAAGCGTTCTTTTTTGAACGAAATTCCGGCATTGCAGAAATCTATCTTCTTACAAAATATCCGGAATCTCCTGAGCTTGTAGTTCATACGCGTTTAAGAAATACACGCTTCTTTTCTTCCAATGAAATTGACTTTGATACCGGCGACTCTTTCCTGCGTCAGAATAATGCTGTCCTTGAACGTGCCTGCCGCGGCGAAACAAATGCAATAAACGCATCTCCTTACTTTAAGACGGCTATGCTTGCGTTAATGCTTCCGTATACAGCAAGCGGTCTGGATCAGTGCTGCCTTATTCTGTTCAGTCTTGAATCAATTGCAGACGTTTTGGGAACGGGTTCAGTAAACCAGAGCTTTATGATAAACAGCTCGGACGATCTTTTATGCCACCCGGATCAGGACAAGATTTTGAGCGGACAAAGCATGAAGACTTACCCGCTTGTAAAGGAAATGCGCCAGAACAACCAGAACAACGAAGAAAGCCGCCAGATTGTCTTTAATCATACTGACGAAAACGGAAAGGTTCAGAAATACATTGGTGCGTACCAGAAAATAAACATTGCGGACATCTGTGTACTTACAACGGTCCCGCTTGATCTGATTCTGGAAGGTGTGCGCACAACAAGGCGTAACAACCTTTACCTTATGGGTGTAGTTCTTTTTGTTTCGATTATTTTTATTCTTACGTTTGCGCGTTATGTTATTTCGCGTCCGCTGCGTCGCCTTACTGCTTCTGCAGAAGAAATCCAGCAGGGTAACTTTAATACACCTCTTATCGGAATGCTTAATACTAAGCGCCGCGACGAAATTGGTGTGCTTAACAAGAGTACGCAGGACGAACAGGAATTCCTTAATACATTTGCGCGCTTTACAAACCGCGGCGTTGCAAAGGCTATTGCCCGCAAGGAAATTGACTTTGAACCGCACCTTAAAGACGTAAGCATTTTCTTTAGCGATATCCGCGGTTTTACAGCGATTTCTGACGGTTTTAAAAATCGCTTTGGAGAAGAAAGCCCGCGCGAAATCATCGGGTTTTTGAACGACTACATGAGCCGCATGGTAAACTGCGTAACAATTTCCGGCGGTACAATAGACAAGTTTGAAGGCGACGCAATCATGGCGGTATGGGGAATCCTGCGCGATGATGACCTTAGTTTTGAACTTTTGCCGGACCGCGATCCTAAGAAAAAGGAACTTGAAGCGGCTCATGCAAAGCACGTAATGCAGGATGCAATCAGCGCTATACGCGGAACAATTGCAATGCGTTACGCCCTTATGCAGTACAACAAGGATGCCGAGGCGTTTACAAAGGCTCACGAGCACGAAGCAAAGGCAAAGTACAAGCCGCACATCAGGATAGGATGCGGTATTAACACCGGCCGCGCAACCTGCGGAATCATGGGTAGCGAAGATAAGATGGAATACACTGCCATTGGAGACAGCGTAAACTTTGCAAGCCGAACAGAAAGTTCCAACAAGCCTTGTGGAACAGACATTCTTATTACACAGGACACATATAATCTTCTTAAGAAGGGATACATCCGCTGCGAAGAAAATCATTTTACAATTCCGGCTGAAAACGCTGCGGATGAAATCGTTGTAGAAATGATTCCAGTTGAGTTTGAAGTAAAGGGAAAGGGCGCACAGCATTTTTATGGCGTAGTAAACATGCCTCACTTTGACATTGAAGCGTTCTTTAAGACTTCTGATGAAAACTTTAAGCTGGACAGGGAATGTGCGCGCTGCGTAGGTGCTACAGGCCCTAAAACACTGAATGAAGTACGAAAACTGCTTGGAATTCCAATTCCAGAATTTGAATCGGTAAACTTAAATGAAGAAGAAAACAAGATTCAGGTTAAAAAATGATTTAGCCGTTCCGTTCAGGATTTCTATTTCGATTTGTCTCATCTGCGCTGCAATAAGCTCGCTGCTTTTTTACAAAAGCTTTTTCCGAGCGCTGGAAAAAATCAACGAGGAGCCTATTGCGACCATCACTTTTAAATACAAGACTGCACAGCGAAAATTCCTTGAACGAGTTGTATGGGACCGGCTGCGTCAGAATTCCTATGTATACAACGGTGATACAATTCATACGGCAGAACTTTCTGAAGCAACAGTTTGGTTTGATGACGGAACGACACTTGAACTTCTGGAAAATACAATGGCGCAGGTTTTTCGCCACGAAGACGGCACGCTGGATACGCAGCTTGAAAAAGGTGGTGCAACAGTAGATTCTTCTAACGGCGGAAACGGAATGACTCTTTCTGCCGGCGGAGTAAAGCTTAACGTAAACAGCGGATCAAAAGTTTCTGCGCAGAAAGAAGAGCGCGGAACCAGCGTAAACCTTACGGTTCAAAAGGGTAATGCTTCTCTGGAAGACGGAACTTCGCTCGGGCAGGGCGGTACTTTTGCCGTAAACGAAAACGGTGCAAAGCAGGCTTCGGTTTCTGTTACAAGTCCGCTTCCAAACGAAAAAATCCTGTATTACGAAGAAGGCGCTTGTCCTGTAAAGTTCAGCTGGGCACAGGCAAAAAAGAATGCGAGCGTTCCTCTTTTACTTACGATTGCGCATGACAAGGATTTTATAAACGTTGAAAAAACATATAAGGCAGAAGCGAAATCTTCTGAAAGCGTGAATATTAATCTGAACAAGGGAATATGGTACTGGCGGCTTACAGAAGCCGGCGAAGAGGGCGCGGGGTACGGTGCCGGCGGCGCTTCCAGCGGAATAAACCTTACAGGAAAGATTCAGGTTATTCAGGCGTTAAAGCCTGTTCTGCTTGCGCCGGCAGAAGACTACTCGTATCAGTACAGAAAAATCATGCCGGCAGTCCGCTTTATATGGACGGAATCTGATACGGCTACAGCATACAATTTTGCGGTTTCCAAAAACGCAGACATGTCGCGCCCGCTCATTGAACAGCGGTCATCAAGTGCGTCTATAATTATTTCTACGCTCGGTGCCGGCAGATATTACTGGCAGGTTACGCCGTTTTACACAGTAAACAGAATCGGTCTTGCAAACCCTTCAGAAAAGGGCTCTTTTGTAATTGATCAGCGCGGAGAACTTACGGCTCCGGTTCTTTTTATGCCGGCAGAAGGTGAATTTGTAAACAAAGCAAAGTCCATTGTGCTTTCATGGAACGTAGAAAACGAAGCAAGCACATACAGGGTTCAGGTTTCTAGGACACAGAGTCTTGGCGGCACTGTGATTCAGCGCGAAACTTCGGAAAACTTTTTGAGCATAAGCGGTGATGAACTTGCAGAAATGTCGGAAGGTCAGTATTACTGGGCGGTTACCCAGGTAGACAGCGAAGGAAATCAGTCTCCTCGGTCAAACGTGCGTTCGTTTTATGTAGTAAACGGAAAGGTTGAGCAGCGAACGGTCTTCCCGCCGGATGAATACAAACTCTGGAATCCGCTGGTTGCAGACACACGCTTTACCTGGAAATCAAACATTCTGTTCAATCAGAAAATTCAGGTTGCGCGCGACAGAACGTTCAGAAATCTTGTTGTTGATGAAGAAACTGCAAATACGTCTTATTCCGGAATGGAACTGGAACCGGGTGAATATTACTGGCGCATAACGGCCGGTAACGGTGCTTTTGAAAAAACTACAAAAGAGAAGAAGCTTGTAGTTGTTTCTGAATATGCCGTCCCAAAGCAGCTTGAACCTACATCGCAGAAAAAGGCGGTTGTACGCCCTAAGCAGAAGTGCATGTTCCGCTGGGAAAACGTGGAAGACGCCGACTATTACAGACTGCGCCTTTATAAGCTTACAGACGGCGAAGCAGGCGAACCGCTCCTTGATGAAAACTTCATCACAGACAACGAAATCGAAATCGACATGGAGCCGTACAAAGAAGGTCGCTACAGATGGGACCTTCAGTATTATTCATACGAAAACGAAACTTCTTCGCGCCGTAGTAGTAAGCTTTCTGCAGAAGACTTTATGCTCAGAAAAATCCGTCCTGTAGTCCTTAAAGCACCGGCTAACAACAGCGTAAAAGACGGCTGGGACGCAATTAAAAAGGCGCAGTATCTTACATGGGAATCTGACGAACGCCTTGGCTCTGTAAAACTTACTCTTAGAAAAGTAAAGGGAACTCCGGCTTTCAGAAGAACTTACAATCAGCCGGCAAAGGCATTCAGAATGGAACCGCTTTCTGCCGGTACTTATGAATGGACAGTGCAGGCAACAACATCAGACGGACTGGACGTTTCTGCCGTAAAACCGGCCAGATTTGTGGTAAGGGAAATTCCGCCGTTTAAGGCTCCGCAGATTGCTTCTCCTAAAGAAGGAAGCGTTTTCAATGCGGAAGTATTTAAATCAAACGGTCTGTTTATAAAACTTGAATGGAAGACAGGCGGCATTAAATACAAGGAAGAAGTAAACGGCTACGCTGTAGAAATTTACAACAAGAAGAAAAAGCCTGTATGGCAGAAAACAATTGCCGGTGCCGAAAAAACTTCTGTCACTCTGGAAAAAGACGCTCTTGCAAAACTTGGAAAGGGCGAATACACATGGAAAGTAAAAGCCGTACGCTTGAACGAAAAGACAAAGGATATCCTTGTTGACGGAGTTTATGCGTCGGGCGCATTTATAATCGATATTAATGTTGGCGGAACAGCGCGTCAGAAAGACGGAGATTTCTATGCTCAGTAAATGGTTTCGCGGCAAGCTTATTTTGCAGGCATTAATAATTTTTATCTTCTTGAACCCGTTTGTGCTGAATGCGCAGGAGTCGGAGGCAGTTGAGGAAACTGTTTCCCGAACACAGGAAGAAACTGAAGAAGCAAACGAAATCCGCCAGCCGTTCAAGTGGAATTCTGCCGGAGACGTTTCAAAGTATAAAATCATAATCAGGCATAAAGTGCCGGAAACTCAGAAGTGGGAAATCTGCTATGAGCACGAAACCGACGAGGAAGAAACAGAAAAGTGCCTTATCTATTTTGATCCGCCGCTGGAAGAAGGCCGTTACCGCTCAGAAATCCACGTGTTTAACATTTTTGACATGCCGGAAGAAGACCTTACTTCCTATGATGAATTTGACGTATACAAAGCGTACAAGCCTAGGGTTAAAAATGTAAGTTACCCGCTTTACATGCGCAGCGTAATCTACCTTGATGACATTGATAACAACGGAATCATTGATATAGAAGGTGCAAACCTTTTTGATACAGGGCGAACACAATATTATCTTCAGAATTCTGCGCGAAAAATCCGACCTGAAAAAATAATTAACCATGATGAAAAGAACCGTTCCCTCAGACTGGGCTTTAACATGAAAGACCTGGAAGTCGGCACTTACAATTTTGTTGCAAAGGATATAAGCGGTCTTCATTCTGAATTTGACAGTTCAAGCCAGTTTATAATCAAGTTCAAAAAGCTTGTGGATTTTGACGTGGAATTCGGGTATACGTTCCCGATTGTACTTCATGACGATACTATAAGCGAATATCTTGATCAGACGATGTTCCCGCTTAGTGCGCAGGCGCGTATGACTTTTATTCCGTTTAAGCGGCGTTGGGGTTACCTTGGGCTAGGACTACGCGCACAATATTCACGTTTTGAAGGCGAATTTGAGAATTATACAGTTGACGGAAATTTCGGATTTGGTCATGCTTTGCTTGTCTATCAAATTCCTACTCCAAAGCGCCACTGGTATTTTGAACTTCACGCAGGCGGCGGCGTTACCTACTTTAACAACATGGTGTTCCACTTTTCTCATGACATAGACAGTGAACCCTTAAATACTTTGAGCCTTTCTTTTGATGCTGGGGCAAACATAATGCTGTACCCGTTCAGAAAAATAAAGCGGCTTTATTTTGAAGGCGGTGCAGACTACATTCTGACATTAAACGAAGACATGACGATGGGTACAATTCAACCGTCGCTTGGAATCGGATGGCAGTTTTAGGAGGAACAGGCATGAAAAGGATACGGATTTATTTTGCATCATTTTTATTGATTTTCTCTGCAATGTTGCTGTCATGCAATTTTGACACGCTTTTTAGTCCTTCATGGAATGATGGTCTTAAAGGCTGGCTGGACGAATATACAAACTCCGCAATGATAGAAGAGCATACTTATTCTAGCGAGCCTTACCGTGATTCTTCCTATAATTCCTGCATAAGTTCAGAAAAGTCGTTCAGCGTTACAATGTACATGCGAAATCCGCAGGGCTATAACCTGGACGCAGCAGTTAGTTTCCCGAACCTTGCTTTATCAATTGACAGGTCTGCAGTAACTATAAAACAGACGGATCTGGATACAGTGGTTTTAACTTTGCCGCAGTCTTTCTTAATTGCAAGCGACGAAGGACAGGATATAAGCCCGACAATAAAACTTACAGAGCCGATGAGCGGCCGCTCATTTCCGGATTACACGATTTCTTTAAGGTGCAATACGCATCCGCCGGCTGTAGACAACTTTACGATTATGAATGATGGCACAAACCACGCTGTACTGGCGTTTGACATGCCGAATGCGCTGGAACTTTCTATCCGCCATAAAGATATTTCTAAGATAAGCATAAACGGAACGGAATACGGCGTTTCCATAGATAATGACGGCAATTTTAAGATTACAGATTCCCTGTTCTTAACTGATGCACCTGCCGGCTTACAGACTTTGAATAATAAGGAATTCATTCACAACAGCGAAGGACGTTCTGTTTATTATTTAGCAGGTGATGAAATTGTAAATGAAGGTATAAGCTATACGCTTGCCCTTATAGATACAGCGCGCCTTTCTACGTCTCAAATGGTAAGTACGACTGTACCGCGACTTAACATGCCGGTAATGCTTGACGTTCAGGACAACGAAATTCCGGATGATTCTTCGATTTCTATGCCGGTTCTGGACGAAAAAAATTCCACCTTTACAATTATTCTTCCAGACGGCGATTCCGACGGAAATCCTGTATACAATTGCCGCGTATACTACAAGATGTTCTACGGAGCAGATGTTGTAACAGACATTTACGACATGGGAAATATCTCTGAAAAGAAGAAGTTTACTGTAAGCGTAGGAACCTGGAATATAGAATGTTATGCATATAAGATTGGCTACGAAAAATCAAATTTGATGAATACAAAAATCCGCGTAGTAGATTCATACATATTTATAAGCGGAAGCCGCGGCTCGGACGATACAAGCAAAGCGGACGGAACGCTTGGCTACCCGTATAAAACGCTTGACGGCGCAATCGCAGATATTAACAGCCGCCACATGATTGGTCAGGACAGCTCGGAACTTACGTATACGCTTTGTATTCTGGATGAACTTAGCGGCGAAGGAAATAAATACATTCCGGCAGGAATTAAGGCAGCCGGACTGATTATAGAAGGTAACCCGGATTCTTCATCGGTAACGCCGTCTATACAGAATCTTGAACTGGCTTCTGGTCTTTCTGACAGCTTTAACGTAATGCTTACAAATATAAGTTTAGAAAACCTTAAGGTAAGCGGCGGTTCTGCTTCGCTCAAAGCGGGTGCAAAAGTTAAAGACGCAGAAGTAAGCACAAAACTTAAGATGGGCGGGAATGCATTAATTTCGGGTATTCTTACAATGAATTCTTATGCACAAATAGAAATTGTAGACACACTGACTCAGAACCCGGCTGCAACAATTACTCCGTCAAGTTACGAAAACGACTGGCAGATTATTGCCGACAATGATTACACTGCGGAAAACTACACTAAGTTTGCACTTACAGAAAACATTGACACAAGCAGCGACTACAGATGGAGAATCAGGGAAGACGGTAAACTTGTTGAAGAAAAGAAACCAAGTATAACAATTAAGGTTTACGACGAAGAGAGCGACATTGATGTTTCGACAACAAGTTCCGGAGACATTTGGACATTTACACCTGCAGATGGCTACAGCGAATATACATGGGAAGTAGACGGTACAAAGATTACTTCCGTATCATCTTACGAAGGAGTTGATTTAAGCGGAAATAAACTTGTATGTGATACAGCATCGTGGGTTAAGGGGCAGTATGATGTCTTCCTTAGTGCTAAAAAAGACAGTTTGCTATATTCATACCATGCACAGATAAAAAAGAATTAATGACAGGAGTTTATATGAAAAAGGATTTTTTTAAGAAACTTGTATTTTTTATTGTTTCATCCTGTATTTTTGTTTCCGGCTGTTCATTTTCCGGCGATGATGACAATAAGGCTCTTAAGGCAGCAATTGTTATGGCGGCAAATAATTCCAGCAGTTCGGAAAAAGTTCTTGTAAACCTTAATTTTGATACTCCACGCGGCGGAACAATGCTTCCTAGTCAGGAATTAACTAACCTAGAATTTAAAGGAACCCGTTTAGAAGGCGGAAGTTATGGTACAACGGCAGATAGCAAAGATGACTTGTGCAGTAAAAAAATCTGGCTCCAGACAGGAAAATGGAATTTTACACTTTCTGGCGTAATTGACGGCGTACCATTTTATGATACTTTGGAAGCGTTTGAGCTGACAAAAGAACATGCTTCCATCTCCTTTAAATTAAAACCTGGCAATGGTATTTCTAATGGCGGTCTTTATTTGATTTTAAATTTTACAGGGGCTGCAGATTCTGCAGAGTTGAAAGTAACGGACACAGAAACAAACGTAACTGTAGAAAGCCAGACGTACAGTAGTTTTGAGTCGGTTCCAGGCAATAGCGAAAAAAAGAAAATAGAATATTCAAAAACATTTAAAACTCAAGATTCAGACGGCCTTGCACCTGGAACATACCTGATTACAGTAGATTTTTATCGTGACGGCATGAAGACAGGAGACCTTCCTCTTAATACATGGAAGGCTTATGCGCGCATAAAGGCCGGGCTTACAGCTGCAACAGAAGTAGATGACTATGACCTTACAGATTCATATACGATTACATATCACAATGTAGATACTGCAACTCTTGATAGTTCTGGAGTTGCAGTTGCCTGTTTTTCAAGAAAATCCGGAACAATAACGCTTCCTGCTTATAAAAATACTGAAGGTTTTAACGTTCTTTGCTGGTATGAGACAGAAAACTTTAATATTTCGACACCGGGAATTACAGAGTTTGCGGCAAAAAATAATCTAAGAAATCTTGATTTTTATCCCTTGTGGGACACAGATACAGCCTATGCTGCCGCCGGAGGAAGTGGTAACGGTCTTACAGAGGCAACCCCGGCTTCCAGCGTTGAAGCAGCACTTTCTTCTTTAAAAACTATTCATGGCGCAGCCTATGGTTCTACGCAGAACGCTTTAACCGTTCAGATTGACGGTGTAGTTGCAGGTAATACTGTAATTGGTACGGATTATGATGGCATTGCAGAATCCCTTACGCTGACTGGAAAAACCGGAAACGCTACCGACAGCTTAAAAGGCAGCGGAAGCGGCAGCGTTCTTGAACTACAGACTTCAAAACCGGTAACTGTAAAGAACCTTAAGATTACAGGCGGAAGCGGCGTAAATTATGGCGGTGGAATTTATATTGACGGCGAAAGTTCCGTAATTCTTGAAGACGGAGCGCTTATAGAAGGCAATGAAGCCAATCAGCAAGGTGGAGGAATTTATGTAAGCCATAATACAGGTGCTTCCGGCAGAACAAGCCTTACAATAAATGCCGGTGCAAAGATAAGCGGGAATAAAATAAAGAATGATAATAGTAATGGAAATTATGGCGGTATGGCAATTTATGTCTATAACGCCAAAGTTGAAATGAATGGTGGGGAAATAAGCCAAAATAATGGACAGACAATTAATCAGCGTGGGGCTGTACGACTTAATGAAGATGCAGTGCTTGACCTTAATGACGGAAAAATTACAAATAATTCTGCTTATCATATTGCCGGAAATATTTTCTGTCGCGCTTCAACAATAAACATGAAAGGTGGGGAAATTTCTTCTGGAAAAGCGTCTACTAAAAATAACGGCGGTGGCGGTGGTGGACTTTGGATAGAAGGTGCGTCTTCCTTTAATATGACGGGGGGAATATTCCTTAATAATACTGCAGAAAATGGCTCTGGTGGAGCTGTGTATATTTGTGGAAAGAATTTAGGTTCTACTCCTGTAGACGGACCAGTTTTTTCTATAAGCGGAACGGCATATATTCCTTCTGCAACCAAGCAAAGCAAGGACAATGATATATATTATCAAAAAAATTCCGATGGTAAGACATACCCGGCAATAGAGATTACTGATGAACTTACACCAAAAACGGAAGACGTTCAAAAAGGAAAAATAGCATTATCTCCGAAGCTCTGGGAGCGCAAACAGATTGTTTTAAAAAGGGCGGCAACGGCTCCGTCAGAATTAGATATAAGTGTTTTTAAACCTTATTTTGCATTTACAGATGCTGGTTCAACATTAAGTTTTGCCCCGGATAAAGCCACTCTTACTGCTCCATATTATGTTGCTTCTAATGGCACAAATGAAGATGATACACCGGGAACAGAAACTGCTCCATTTCAAACACTTGAATATGCTCTTGGCAGATTGACTGACGGGGCTGATGAAACAATTAGAGTTAAGGGGACTTTAAAAGGTTCTCACGTTATACCTGATTCATTTACAACAGATAAATGTTCTTCTTTAACAATAATCGGTGCAAACGGTTTGGATGCACAGGGAAATCCGAAAGATGTCCTTACCCTTGCAGAAGACGCAGGATCTGGTTCTGTTCTGACAATAAATACTCAAGTTCCTGTAACGCTTAAGAACATAAAAATTACCGGAGGAAAAGGGACGCCGGGGTTGGATAATACGGACTATACTACAGGTGGTGGAATACATACAGGACAAAACGCTACATTAAAGCTGGCAGACGGCGTTCTAATTACAGGAAATACAGTAACTTTATCTGGCGGCGGAATTTATCTTGGAAACAATTCTGATTTATATATGTATGGTTCCTCCTATGTAGGAGATAATCAGCAGCGACTGGCAGTGCATGATTCTTCAACAGAGGATTGTGCAAATGCGGCTGGTTATGGCGGTGGAATTTATAATAACGGCAATGTTTATTTAGGATACAGCGGAAAAGATAACAGCGGAAATTTAATAGCAGCAGACTGGATTGGCGGTATCTGTAGAAACTGCGCGGGTAACGGCGGCGGAATAGATTCAAGTACAGGTTCAACTGTAAAAATGCGAACCGGAAAAATCTCTTATAATTCGGCAAAGTATAGCAAAACTGGATATGTTCCATATGACCAATTCGGCGGTGGAATTTATTCTTATGAAACAGGCGCTGTAGAAATCATTGCAGGCGAAATCAGTCATAATGACGCAAAGAGTGGCGGTGGAATTTATATTAAGGATAATAACACAGTTTTAAAGCTTACGGGCGGAAAAATGGAATCAAACTCTGCTGATGAAAACGGTGGTGCCATAAATTATACGAACGGAAAAATCGAAGTAAGCGGTAACGTCTACATTCCGTGTACCGGCGAAAAGCAGAACGACGTTTATCTTGCAGAAGGCAAGTACATAACCATTGCCGGAAACCTTAGTCTGCCGACATCCGCCCCGACTGGCGCAAAGAACGTAACAATCTCTCCATACGAATGGAAACGCGGCAATCAGGTTTTGGGGGCAAGCGGAACAAGCGCCGCAACGCTTATTCAAAATAACGTAGGAAACTTTGCTACGATTGATGAAGATTTTACAGTTGATCAAAAGTCTGGGGAAACAACAAAAGGCGTTCTTTCGGCACCGATTTATGTTGCAAGTTCTTCATCATATGACGATACACGCTATGGAAACAGTGGTTATACTATGTATCAAGGGGCTCGCGGAACGCGTGCAAAACCATACTGTTCGTTAGAAACAGCACTAGAAGCAGCAGATGCCAGCAGTCATATAATTTATATAGACGGTACTTTTACGGGAAAGACCGAGATTTCATCTACGACTCTGCCAAATACAGATATGCTTACCTTGCGGGGCTACATACCGGAAGGAAAGACTGTAGCAAAAGCAACTTTAAACGGTGAGTTTTCGTCTTTTGGTGAAACGAATACAACCCTTATTATAAATGGTGCAAAAAAAGTAGACATTTATGACCTTACAATAAAAGGTGGAAAAAATAATAGCTCTGATTATGGAACACATGCATCTCCAGGGGGTGGAATCTTAATTAATGGTTCTGCTGAAGTGACGTTGGGCTCTGGAGCAACAATCACTGATAATACTGCATGTTATGGTGGTGGTGTAAGTGTTTTTAACGGAAAACTTACCGTAAATGATGGGGCTGTCATAAGCAAAAATACTGCTATAAAAAATAGTTCTGAAGGCGGATATGGCGGTGGAATCTACGTTGGTAAAAATGGTTCTCTATTACTGGCAGGAGGAATGATTGGGGATTCAACTTCTCTTGATAATGGTAATAAAGCAATTCGGGGAGGGGGAATTTATTTAGCGTATAACGACGACGATGTAATTAGAGTTGAAATGACCGGCGGTTCAGTTAGTCATAATCTAAAAAACTCGGGAGGTTCTTCCAGACAAGCAGCTGGTGCCGGACTTTATCTATGTGGAAAAGCAAGTATCAGCGGAGGAGTAATAGCTCATAATATTACCGAAGGAGACTGTGAGGGTGGCGGAATTTATCTTCCCTATCAAAGTGTCTGTACAATTTCTGAAACTGTAGAAATATCAGATAATTCTGCAAATTATGGAGGCGGAATTTGTTCAGATACAAATGATTTGACTGTGGAAGGCGGAATATTTAGAAATAATAATGCAGAGGTTGCTGGAGGAGCGATTTTAACATATAGAGTTTTGTATTTAAAAGGCAACCCAGTTTTTTATAAGTCGGGTGATGTAATTGAAAAACATAAAAATGATATTGATTTATATCAATATACAGCTTCAATAAGAATTACAGGTCCAGTAACGACTTCTGATGAATATGTTGCGGCTGTTACACCTCATGATTTTAAACGTGGAGAAAGACTCCTTTCGGCTTCAAGTGAAAATATATCAAATATGGATGCAGCTCTTTCAAAGTTTGTTCTCACAAAGGATAATGACGGTTGGAATAGAGAAAAAATTGAGCCTTCATGGGATCCAAGTATGAGGCTCTATATTATTAACTCGCCGATTTATGTTGTGGGAACAGGCCATAATTCATTCTTCCAGGACCCTCCGGCAAGTGGTGCTACTGGAACAAAGAACATGCCTTATGCTTCAATTTTTGCAGCAGAAGAAGCTATGGATGACAGCTCTATGGATTACGAAGTCATTGTAGACGGTTCTATTACAGGTCCGCAAAAGTTTTCGTATACAGATAATACGAGTTTAAGGGCAAATTCTGTTTCTATCAAAGGATACAAGCCTAATGCCTCATATACGGTTACTGCAACATTGAACGGAAATTCTACCGGCTCCGCACTTACCATAGACGCAAAGACTGCTGAGTTCCCTGTAACAATACAAGACCTTACAATCACTGGCGGCAGTGCAACTAACGGCGGCGGAATCAACATTACACAAGGCACCGTAAAACTTACCGACGGCGCCAAAATCACCGGCAACACCGCCACTTCCAACGGCGGCGGCGTGTACGTCAGCTCAAACGGAACGCTGTTTATGTACGGCAAGGCGTTGGTTGGAGATAACGCAAAATCAACTACAACAGCGACAAGTACGAGTACTTCAACTTATGCAAACAAAGCGGCAAAAGGAGCTGGAATTTACAACAACGGCGGTTCGGTTTACCTTGGCTACAGCGCAGCGGATTCAATAACTGACCTGACTTCAAATGCAACGGACGGCTACTATGGAGTAAGTCGCAATTATGCGACAGATTCGGGCGGCGGAATTTACCATGTCTACGGAACCTTGCTTATTGCGAGCGGAAATATCTCTTATAATAGAGGCGACTCAAAAGCAGGCGCGGTTTACTTTAATTACTATTCTTCAAGCAATACAGAAACTACGTTGGCTGCCGGAACATTTAAAGGCAACACCTCTCCTATGGGCGGCGCGTTTTACATTGACGGCTCAAAAACTGTAACTATTTCTGGGCCTGTTGACATTTCAAGCAACACAGCGGTAGCGCCTACAAATGGCGGTACTTCTTACGGTGGCGCGGTCTACAACGCCGGAAAATTGAACATTACAGGCAATGCTACAATAAAAGGCAATAGCGCTTCCGCAGTTGGCGTTTCTGGGGGCTCTGCCGGCGGCGCCAATGGCGGAGCTATATGTAATAGCGGAACACTTACAATTACTGGAAGCAGCGCCAAAATCAGCGGCAACAGCGCTAAGGTTACCGTCAACGGTAGTGCCTATGGCGGAGCTATTCATAATACAGGAAACTTCATCCTTGCAGCAGGATCAATCGGAGAATCCGATTCGTTGAATTATGTATCCGGACCGGAGACAAAGGGCGGCGCTGTATTCCAATACAGTGCATTTATAATGAAGTCCAGTGGCACTGTTTTTGCGGGAAGTGGAACAGGTCTCAATCAAAATGACGTTTATCTTGCCAAAAACTCTACGGACGCCACTAAAGTATACTGCATTTCAGTCTCAGATGGCGCTCTAAACTCATCTTCAACCGCAAAAATTACTTCGGAATTATTCGACAATGGTTTGACCGTAATTGACGGAACAAATTTGGCGACTGGAAATACAGGTTTTACTGTGACTGACAGCGGTTTTAACATTGTGCATTCCGGAACTTTAGGTAAGCTTGATATTGGCGCTACAATTTATGTTTCTGAATCTGCAATTAGCGGCGTGACAGGCGGAGTTGCCGGCGACGACACTTCTGGCTACGGCACGCAAAAGCGTCCTTTTGCCACAATTCAAAAAGCGGCTCAAAAGACGTGGAGGGAGCAAGACTATACAATTAGTGTAAATGGAACTTTAACTGCTACCAGCAGCGCAACTACAGTGGGCAAAGGCAATTTACAGAATATTCCAAACAACACTAATGTAAAAGCGACCAGCATTGCGCTCTCAGGAACAAATAGCGCTACAATCAATGCCAACAGCAAGGGCTCTGCATTTACACTAAGCAAGGCAATTCCTGTGACAATTACAAATATTAAGTTTACCGGCGGAAGCGCCACTAACGGCGGCGGAATCAAAATTGCCGCGGGAACAGTAAAACTAGGGGACAGCGCTGTTGTAGTATACAACAAGGCTTCGGCAAATGGCGGTGGCGTATATGTTGCAAGCGGCGCCAATCTCTTTATGTATGGATCAGCTTTAATCGGTGATAAAACGACTAATGCGGCCGCAGGAACTGAAATGACAACTTCATCAACTGACGGCTCTGCTAACGCAGCCATAGGCGGACATGGAGGCGGAATCTACAGCGAGGGAAATGTTTACCTTGGCTACAGCGCTTGGTCAGGAACAAGCGGAACTCCAGCCACTTTTAATGGCGGAGTCAGAAGAAATATTGCCGCGGGCGAAAGTAAATTTGGAGGAGGAATTTATTCCAAAGGAACATTGCATATAGCAAGCGGAATTATTGCATTTAATAAATCTGCTGGTAATGGCGGCGGAATAGTCATTCAGGCGAATGTTAATTCAATGGACGCTCCTACAATACAGAGCAATATAGCTACGGGCAACGGAGGCGGCATTTATATAACCGCAGGCACCTTGAATATTACAGGAGCTGCGTCGTTCAGAAATAATTCGACCTTAAATTACTCTGGAGGCGCTATAAACAACAACGGAGGTACTATCAATTTAACTGGAAATGCGACATTTACAAAAAATGCAGCAAAATCAGCTGGTGGCGCTATTTCATGTTCATCTGGCATATTTGATATTTCTGCCGGAACAATCGGAGGAAGCTCTTCTTCAGATAATAACACGGCGGAAACAAAGGGCGGAGCAATACATATTAGTGGAGGAAAAGTTTCCATCAGTGGCTCGGTTAGCATTCCTAATGGAAGCACTCTGTCAAACGATGTCTATTCTTCAAGCGCATACCCTTTGACTGTTGCGGGAGCGCTAACTTCTGAGTCAAAGGTTGCTACCATTACGCCTTCGTCTACAACTGACGGAACCCTAGTTTTGACTTCCTCCATAGGTTCTTCCCTTCAGCAAGAAAAATTTGCTTTAGCGGGCACTGATGATTTTATTAATGGACATTATATTAATTACCAAGGTAAGTTGTACTCTTGTATAAGAGTCCTTTATTCAAACAGGACAAGCAAGATTGGTTCTGCATCCAGTGGCTCAACCTTGCTTTTTGTAGCCACAAGCGCAAGCCAAATGGCGGGTATGATAGAAACTTTAAATAGCGTTACAGGCAAAACATTCAAGGTTGATTTGACGGAATCAACAGTGACAGGTCAAATATCGGCCGATACGTTCACATTTAATGGTTCTACAAATATTACAGAAATAGTTGTTGACGGAAACAAACTTTCTGCGAATCAGTATGCATTTGGCAATTGCTCTGCTTTAACAACGCTGACAGTTATTGGAAATACAAAAAATATCACACACGCAGGATATTCAACTATATTTTCTGGAAGTACAAACTTAACAACTTTAGATTTTACTGCATGTACAAACGTTGAGGTTAACGGAGGTTGTTTCCCGTCTAACAATAAAATTTCGACAATTAAATTGGGTAAATGTCTTACTACGCTAAAAATTGGAAATATGAGCGATTTTCAGACTACAGGCTTTAAGTTTACTTATCCAGGCACTTCAACAGAGTTTAAAGCAAATGTTACTACAACGAAATTGTATGCCAATGTAGATGTAACTTGCCAATGCAGCGACAAGACTATTTCATACAATGGAAGCACTTGGAATTAAATGTAACCATGAGGAATTATTGGTTTGTTAATAACCGTTGACAGTGGAAAGCCGGTTCCGCTGTCGATGGAACGTCCATTCCACTGCCTGTGGAATGGCAGGGAATCAGACTGCGGATAAGGCGACGCAGTTTATGCTTTTACAGAAATCTTTTCTTTTATTTCAAGAACCTGTTCAAGTGGTAGATTTACAGCAGACGCAATTTGTTCAGCAGACAAAATATTCATTTTTATCAGTTGTTCGGCAGCTTCAATTGCTTTCTGCTGAACACCGGCAAGTGTTCCCTGTCTTATTCCCTCTGCTATCCCTTCTTTTTTGCCGGCTCTGAACTTGTCGTACTCGTGTATGTTCATACTCATGTACTCCGTTTTATTGATTTCGTTCTGCTTGATTTTGTCAATGAGACTAGTAATCTTTTTGGTAAAATTGTCGTCTGCATTGTTCTTGCATACAAAATTCAGTTTTTACGAATTTCATCTGCAAGAGTTTTTACTTGTGCTACTGGTAAATTTATAGCTTCTGCAATTTGTTCTACACTCAAAACGTTCATTCTAAGCAGTCGTTTTGCAGCTTCAATAGCATTCTGTTGAGCACCAGCAAGTGTACCTTGTTTAATGCCTTTCTTAATACCCTCTGCCATTCCCTCTGCTATCCCTTCTTTTTTGCCGGCTCTGAACTTGTCGTACTCGTGTATGTTCATACTCATGTACTCCGTTTTGTTGATTTCGTTCTGCTTGATTTTGTCAATGAGACTGGTAATCTTTCTGGTAAAATTGTCGTCTGCATTGTTCTTGCATACAAAATTCAAAAATGCCCTCAGTTCAGGATCCTTTTCGGTTTTGTATGCACTTGAATTATAAATCAATTTGCAGGCACTGTCATTAAATATGACATCGGGATAGTCGCGGCACATTGTTTCAAATTTATATACGGGGTGGTTCCAGTCTGGGCTGTCTTTCTTAAAAGGCGAGGTTTTACAGATAAAGATTACATAGCTTTCTTTAAGTTCGTCGTAGTTGCTGCCGCGGATCAAGTCGTCTATGTCCAGCATGGACTGGTAGTAGCGCATTCGTTTTTCTAATGCGTCCTGAGGTGTGGACTGCATTTCAATGTCGAATACGCGGTCTGAATCCTTTACGTATACGTCAAGCCGTATGCCACGGCTGGTGTAATACGGGCTTATGATTTTCTGCAGTTCGGGGTATTCAATGTGGTCAATTTTAATGTGTAAAAGACGTTCTAAAACTCCGGTGCAGATTTCCGGATCCTGCATTACTTTTCCGAACATAAAGTCGTCAGAAAAGGTCAGTTCTTCAAAAGGTTTGAAATACATTTTCTCTCACTTTTCTCCATACCTTATATAACGAGGTTAGGTAGCGAAAAATGCATTTCCCGGAGAAAAATCATAAAAAAAATGCATGTCGCACTGTAAGGCGGGCATGCAGTGTATGTTTTGAAAAGATGGCGTTTACGACATATTTTCAGTTTTATGCTTTTACAGAAATCTTTTCTTTTAATTCAAGAACCTGTTCTAAAGAAAGTCCTGTAATTTCGCATATATCATCAACTGGATAATTTTTTTTCATCATATTTTCAGCATCTTCCACCGCTTTCTGCTGAGCACCAATTTCAATGCCTGCATCTAAATCGTAAGCCCTTTGTCTTTCCCATGTCATGAACTGCATTTTGTTCTCCGTGCTTTGTTTTGCATCTGCAACGTAATCTTTCAGCTCATCGGTGTAGCTGCTGGATGCCTGGTTTGAAATGAGGAACTCAAAAAACGCTTTAATTTCCTCATCTTCAATCATTTTAGCACACAGAGGAGCAAAAAAGAAGTGTTTGTAAGTTCTGTCGCCGAATTTTGTTTTT
>JBGVIP010000005.1:0-45162 GCA_045123335.1 Treponema sp. | reverse complement strand
AGCTCATCGGTGTAGCTGCTGGATGCCTGGTTTGAAATGAGGAACTCAAAAAACGCTTTAATTTCCTCATCTTCAATCATTTTAGCACACAGAGGAGCAAAAAAGAAGTGTTTGTAAGTTCTGTCGCCGAATTTTGTTTTTCCGTCTTCCAGACAGATGTTTGCAAATGTGTTTATGGGAAGACCGTTTTTAAAAACATCTTCAAGACAGATAAAGATTATGTGGCTGTCCCGAAGTTCCTTGTACTTTTGTCCCGCTTTTAGCGTGTCTACGTCCATCACGCCCTGATAGTAGCGGGCACGTTCGGGCAATTCCTTTGTGTTTGCAACCTGTAGTTCAACATCGAACATTCTGCCGGTGTCTTTAACAAAGACATCAAGTCTTATGCCTTTTGAATCGTAGTCAAGGGCAATAGTTTCTTCCTGTTTCATTTCCATAGACTCAATCTTAATTCCAAGCAGCATTTCTAAAAGCTGTTTGCATGCATCCTGATGATTTCTCATAACCTTACAAAAAATAAAGTTATTTGCAAGCGTTGCCTGTTCCCATTTTTCTTCCGGGGTTAGTTTGTGATTGTTATTTATTATTGTTTCCATACCTTATATATACGCGGAAGAATGACGAAAAATGCATTTCCTACGAAATTTTCTGCGGTTCCTGCTGCGCCGGGCATGGAGTGGTGCACGTAGTGCAGGCGAACGAAGTGAGACCGAGCGTTAGCGGGCCACGGAACGCCCGTTGCGGTTCCGGCTGCGCTGGGAGATTTTTTTGCTTTGAAGGAGATTTCGACCCTGCTTACGCGACTTTCGGTACGATAGAGCTCAGGAACCGCAGGCTCAATCACCGGGGCACTGCGCCAAGAGAAAGTTTTTTACAAATGTGTTTTTTGGGAATAAAATGGTTGTATGGAAAAAAAGCCGAATGTTTATAAAGCTGTGATGGATTTTCAGGAAAAGTTCAGAAGGTTTTCTGGGGCGGTGGAAAAGACGGAGCCACGGGTTCAGAAATCGGGGGAAACTTTGCTTGAGGAACGCATTGACCAGAAGCAGAAGGAATTTGAGCACGCTGTTATTGCTTCCTATAATCGTTTTTGTGCGAATGCGGCTTCTGATGACCCGGAAAATGCGGTGCGCGCTGACTGTCAGAATCTTTTGGCGGCGTACAATCTTTATAAGGCGGTTCGCGAGGCAGAAAATCAGTTTGCAAATGAGCATACGGCCGTTAAAAAGAACTTTTTGATTTCTTCGCTGTGTCAGAAGGCGGAATATACTTCGGGTGATGATTTTGTTTATTTGAAGGCATGGCTGTATTTTAATCAGAATGTTCGTGATCTGGTGCCGTTTTTTGCCCTAGATGAGCGCGGAACCTATAATTTGTCGTTTATTCCTGAGCGGCTAGCGAAATTTACTCTTAGAGAGAAAGAAATTTTCAGCATAATTGCCGGAATTCACGCAAATTAGCGAAATTTTACAAAAAAAATTAAAAATTTTTAAAAAAAAATTTGACTTATTGAGAATGTGCCTTATCATAGAGTTATAAAGAAAGTGAGAGTTTAATAAAAAAGTTTGTACTTCTAGAGAAACCTATTATCAGTTTATTTTACCAATCACTAAAATTCATTGAATCCGCAAGGGCTCTTTGAACATTAAAAAAGTTATATTCTTTAGGAGAAAAAAAGAATGAAAAAAGTTTTTAAAAGTCTCTTTTTAGGTCTTGCTGCAGTTGGAATGTTCTTTACTGGTTGTCAAATCGATGAAGAAACTGGAAATTTGGCTGTATTGGCACTTGCCGGTTCTGGTGGAAAAACAATTACTGGTATTTGTTTTTCTGAAGACTGTGATTTGGACAGTTCTGCAATTGGTAGTAAAAATGATGCTCAGGAACTTACTGTAGGTCAGACTTATCCAATTGAACTTGTTTATAATATAGTGATGGTTCAATAGGTGAAGATCCAATTGATTTGGATGAATTTATTGAAAATGATGAATTTTCTATTGAAGTTCAGTCTGGTAAAACTGATTATATTTCTGTAAATGATGATACAGATTTGTATGTAAAAGCTGCTACTACTAAAGCAGTTCGTGTAACAATTACATTAGGAAAATATAAG
The DNA here is from genome assembly GCA_045123335.1 of Treponema sp. Classification (GTDB taxonomy): domain Bacteria; phylum Spirochaetota; class Spirochaetia; order Treponematales; family Treponemataceae; genus Treponema_D. The sequence continues at coordinate 43,052 of JBGVIP010000005.1, read as the reverse complement.
GCTAAGTACTATTGTACTGCAACAGAATCTCCTGTACCGGTACTTTCAAAAATTGAAGTTGTAAAGACTTCTTATGCTTTGTACGAATCTTCTGCTATATCTGATAGAACATTTACTGTTACTGCAATCTATACAGATGGTTCAAGTGACGACGTTACAAAAGATTCTAAAACAACTGTTGTTTCTAACAATGCAGCAGTAGCAACAGCTTCAAACGGTGTTATTACAGTAAACGGTCTTGGAAAAGCAACTCTTACTGTTACATATGAAAGTAAAACAGCAGAAATCAAAGTTACTGTTCTTGATGAAAATGATGAAGTGACAGGCATTGCAATTACAAACTCTACAACATCTACAATTTCTTATCATTCTTCAGTGACATTGAAAACAAAGGCTACATATGAAAGTGGAAATGAAGCTGATTTGGCTAATACAGATGTAACTTACACTATTACTTCTGGAGCTTCTTACGCTACTCTTATTGATGGTGTTCTTACAAATAACAATACATCTGGTTCTGAACAGACTGTAAAAGTAAAGGCTTCTTATGCTGGCTTTGAATCAGAAGTTACATTCAAACTTGCTGCAAAAGTTGATGAGCCATATCTTGAACTTTCTACTTCTGATGTAAGTGTTCAGAAAGGAAGTACAGAATCATTCACTGTAACATATTATACAGGTGCAGATGATGAAGATGGTACAGATGTAACATCACAGGCTACTGCAGTTTCTAGCAATACTTCTATTGCAACAGTTTCTAACGGAATTATTACAGGTGTTTCTGCTGGTAGTGCAACAATTACAGTTACTTACAACAAGTTGTCTGAAACAATTGCTGTAACAGTATCAGCTTCTGGTGACGGTTCTGCAACAATCGGTTTTGACTTCAACTAATAATTAAAAAAATGAGCCTCTGAAGGTGAAAACTTTCAGGGGCTTAATTCACGCATTTTTAGGGGACGAAAAATGCGTGAATAAAATATGGCGTTTACAACGTCTTTTTATTGTTTTTTACTGCGTCTTGCAGTGATTTATAAAAGTTTGGGAAGAGAATTATGATTAAAAGGTTTTTAGTAAAAGCTGCTGCTGCTGCTCTTGCTGTAAGCATGCTTTCTTTCTTTGGTTGTTCTGATTCATTAAATGAAAATAACAACATGGCTTATCTTCTTGCTTCTAAAACAGCAGAAGAATCTGTAAAGTACGGTTCAATTACAATTTCAACAAGTGGTTCACGTGCGCTGGATGTTGACAGTATTTCTAGTGCAGTTATTACAATTACTGGTAACGGAATTGATACACCTGTAACAAAAACTGTAACAGGTGTTACTAGCGGTAAAAAAGAAAACATTACAATTGAAAAAATCCCTGTAGGAAAGAACAGAATTATCAGCGTTCAGGCTTGTTCTGATGATAACGGTACAGTTGCAATTGCAGACGCTGTAATTCGTGCTGTAAAGGACATTACAACTGGAATTAATCCTGTTACTGTAACATGGTCAACAAGCCGCAAAGGATATATTTATAACGCACTTTATGTAGGCGGTGTAAATGTAAGCGAGCTTACAGAAACAGAAATGACTGCTATTGATAACGCAACTCCAGATTGTGATGCAACAAATATTGATTTGGTAAGTTTTGTTGCAGATTTCAAAACTGGTTATGCAAATCTTAAGGATAAGTCAGCATATATCTTGAGTTCTGATGACGAATTGAAACGCGTTGTTGTTGAAGAAACTGATGATTCTACAGAGGCTGCTCCTAAGTTCAGTGCAACAGCTTACTTTACTGTAAGCGGTGAAAAGGATGTAACTGCTTCTGCAAAATGGGTTTCTACAAAAGAAACTGTAGCAACAGTTGATAAAGGTGCCGTTACTTTGGTTTCTGAAGGTGAAACTGTTGTTTCTGGTTCATACACTTATGGAAATACAACAAAAACTGGCGCTAAGCAGACTATTAATGTAAGTTCTGTTGGTGGTAATCCAGATAAAATCTATTTAGTTCCAAATGCAAACTGGCAAAAAGATAGTGCAAAAATGTACTTGTACATGTGGAAGTCTAAGGGTGATAAATTTGGTCCTGTAGAAATGACGGCTTCAAACGGTAAGTATGTTTATGATTGTGATCGTTCTAAGTTTACAAATGTTATTTTCTTGCGAATGAATCCAAAGGGTTCTGGTACATGGGTTGATGTATGGAATCGTGCTGCAGAACAGACTATTCCAACTGACAAAGATACATTTACTATTAATGACGGTCAGTGGGGAGATTCTTCTGAAAATGGTACAGGTGCTTCTGGTGTATGGTCTCTTACAGGCTCATATGGTGATGGAACACTTACTGCAACTGTTACTCCAGAAATCATTATTGATCCAACAAAGCCAACTGTAACAATTTCTCCTGCAAGCGGCGAAGTTAGTGTTGACGGTACAATCACAATTGAATACAAAGAAAATTACGCAACTGTAACTGCTGCAACTGTAACAATTACAGGTGAAGTTAGTAAATCTTATGCACTTGCAAATTTTACAGATGGAAAACTTACTCTTAATGTAAAGACAGATCTTGGCATTACAGAAGAAGGAAAATCAATCGTTGTAAACGCAAGCGCAACTAACAGCGAAGGAACAGGCAATGCAACACCTGCAACTTTGACAACAAAGAAAAATGTAGTAGCAAAAAATACATTTACATGGGATAACGTAAACTGTTACTTTGTTCTTACAGACCGCTTCTATAATGGTGATACTAAAAACGATAATAGTTATTATAGAAAGAATAGTAATATTCCAGAAGTTGCTACTTTCCATGGCGGTGACATTGTCGGTCTTACAAAAAAACTTGATTACTTTAGTGACCTTGGTGTAAATGCAATTTGGATTACTGCTCCATATGAACAAGCTCATGGTTGGTGTTCTGGTGGTAAGAATAATAATTTCCCTCATTATGCATTCCATGGTTATTATACTCAGGACTGGACTTACATGGATCAGAATATGGGTACAATTGAAGAGTTCCGTACTTTTGTAAATGAAGCTCATAAACGTGGTATTCGTGTAGTTATGGACGTTGTAATGAATCATACTGGATACAATACTGTAGAAGATATGATTACTTATGACTTCGGTAACTTTAAGTCAAAACCAGAACATGGTTGGGTAAGTTCTTCTAGTAACTGGGGAGAAAACCATACAATTACAAACTATGATGAGCAGGGAAAATGGGGCAACTGGTGGGGTTGCTGGGTACGTGCATTTAGTGATCATCCAGACTGGGCATCTAAGGCAGGTTATGCTACTGGTGGTAGCGGAGATCTTACAGGCAGCCTTCAGGGACTTCCTGATGTTGTTACAGAAAGAACATCATCTGTTTCTATTCCAAAATTCTTAAAAACAAAATGGGCTCAGGAACCAGATTCAACAGTTGTTCCATCTTCAACAGGAAATACATGCGGCAACAAGTATGGTGATTACAAATTGCCTACAATTGCGAATGTTGACTGGTATAGTAAATCTGGTGACTGGCGTGCAGATAACAAAGGTGCACCAACTGATTATCAGGTAATCTGGCTTTCTGGTTGGGTTCGTGAATTTGGTGTAGACGGCTTCCGCTGTGATACTGCAAAACATGTAGATAAATATCGTTGGGGACAGCTTAAAGCTGCTTGTGAAGATGCTTTGAAGAAATGGCGTGCAGACTCTTCTAAAGAAGATACTGCTGGGGCTAAAGAATGGACAGATGGTTTCTGGATGACAGGCGAAGCTTGGGGATGGCCAAAAGAAAGTTCTGGTGATTATTACGGAGAAGGAAAATTTGATTCTATGATTGATTTCTCATTCAATGGAAGTAATAACTGGGATGGAAATTACAGAACTAATTATCCTTCAACTTCTTCTTGGTCTACATATATTGGTTATAATACAGATTCTGATTCTGACAGTAATGGAAATAAGAACAGACGTCTTGCATATATTTCAAGTCATGATACAGGTCTTACTCGTGTAGGAGATCAGTATGAAGTAGGAACTGGATTAGTTCTTCTTCCTGGCGGAGTTCAGATTTATTATGGTGATGAATCATGCCGTGAAAAGAAATATAGTGGCTGTGGTGACAGTGATATGATGACACGCGGTGATATGAACTGGTCTGATGGTAAATTGACAGGTTCTGTATCAGATAAGACTAGTAAAGCTGATCTTGTTGCTCACTGGGGTAAGGTTGGTAAATTCCGTAAGTATAATCCTGCCGTTGGAGCTGGTACTGGTAGTGCTTATAAACGTTCTTATAGTGGAGCTGCTGGTGCAAACAAGGTTGCAATTGGTGTAGAAGGAACTAGTGTTGATGTAAGCAATTTGTTCAGTGATGGTACAACAGTTTACAACTGGTACGATGGTACAAGTACAACAGTAAGTGGTGGAAAAGCTAACTTCAATAAAGGAACAGGTTCTATGAAAAAGCCAATCCTTGTTTCAGACCGCAATCCTGCTGATTACGGTGTAAAATTCTAAAAAATTACCTAGTGGAAGTGAGAACTTACCACTGGAAATATAAAAAGCGGCAGCCTGGGCTGCCGCTTTTTGCGTTTAAATGGTGGTATACTTCGTGTTCTTACGAGTCGACAGTCTCAACCACCGGAAGTTTCAGCGTGACCAGCCGGCCCGGGCTGGGAGCGTGTTTTAACACGCGGCCCCCTGGGCAAATGCGGACGGCGGTTCTAACCGTCGTAAACTTAAGTTTTGCAAAATAACTAAGATTTTGGCATGTAATCTGGCCCGGGCTAGGAGCGTGTTTTAACACGCGGACCCCCGGGCGAATACGAACGGCGGCTAACCGCCGTTAATCATTGTTTTGCAAAATAATTAATACTTTAGCTTATATACCGGCCCGGGATAGGAGCGTGTTTTAACACGCGGACCCCTGGGCAAATGCGAACGGCGGTCGTAACCGCCGTAAACTGAAGTTTTGCAAAATAACTAAAACTCCAGCGTATACCCTGGCCCGGGATATGGAAGGGGCGCGGAGCGCCGTGCCGAACGCAAGTGAGGTACCGACCGTGAGGGTAGCCTGGAATAGCCCGTTGCGGGGGAATTTGGCCTGAAAGTAAAAAAAATTGACGCTAAAATATAACGGATTTATAATTTTGGGTATGAAAAAGATTTTTTCGTTGTTTTTTGCTGCAATTGGCATTTTTTCTCTTTTGGTTTCATGTTCAAAAAAGAATCTGGATGAAAAAGAAATTACGCTTGTTATGAGCGAGGTTAATCCGGCGGATTCGATTGTGGGCAAGGTTGATTTTGCTTTTAAATCTAAGGTTGAGGAACTTTCTAAGGGGAAAATTAAGATTGATTTGCAGTGCTCGGGTATTTTTGGAGATGCGGATTCTATTCTTACTAGTATGACTAAAAATGAAAGTTCCATTGATATTTTGAGGACTTCGATTCAGAATATAGCTTCGTTTGGGTGTACGGATACTTCGCTTTTGACTATTCCGTATACTTTTTCCGGCAGGGAGCATTTCTGGAGATTTGCGTATTCTGGCGTTGCAAAAAATCTGCTTGAAGAACCGCTTAGAAAAGGAATGAACGTAAAGGGGTTGTTTTTTGCGGAAGAAGGGTTCAGGCACTTTTTTTCTTCTAAACCGATTAAGGCTCCGGAAGATTTTAAGGGGCACAATGTACGCGGTACAAACGATAAACCTATGCAGGAGCTTCTTTCTGATTTGGGTGCAAACAGTGTTTATGTAACTTATATTGACCTTTATTCTGCTTTGCAGATTGGTAAGGTTGATATTGCTGACCAGCCGATTGCGAACTATCTTACAAATCATTTTAATGAGGTTGCGCCTTACATGATTTTGGACGGTCATGTGCTTGGCGTAACGGAAACTGTAATTTCCATGAAGGTTTGGGAAAGCCTTTCTGAAAATCAGAAAAACATTCTTATGGAAGCTGGAAAGTACGCACAGGATTATTGTCATGAGCTTCTTCTTTCTGAAGAAAGTAAAATTCGTACTGAACTTGAAAATCAGGGGGCTACGGTTTCTGATGTTGATGTAAAAGTCTGGCAGAAAGCGGCTTCAAGGGTAATTGATGACTGTTCTGAATCTAATACTGAACTTTATAAAGCTGTTTTAAGTTTTGCAGAGTAATTTTTAATATGATGAAGTTTGGCGCACGGGGAATAAAAATTCAATGGCTCAATGTTTTTTTTAGTGTTCTTACTGTCATTGTGTTTTTGTTTATTCTTATTATTTCTGTGCGCGTTAATTCAAGGTTTAATGCTGTAAAAAAATCTATTGAAAAGCTTATTGCCTGCGAGCAGAGTTCGAAATTAATGAAGGAATCTGCGAATTATCTGAACGAAAAGGCATGGCTTTTTGTTGTTACGCGAAAAAAAAATTATGTAAAAGATTATCTTAATGAACTGGAAGTAACTAGACGGCAGCAGAAGTCTTTAGAAATGATTGAAAATATTTGCAGTGAAAAGGATCTTGCGTTTCAGCGGCTTAGGACTGCAATGGAACAGGCTAACGGGCAGATTGTTATGGAAAAATATGCCATCAGGCTTGTATATTCTGCTTATGACGATGTTGATATTCCGGAAAGCATTTCTGAGGTTCTGTTGAAGGATACGGATGCTGAACTTTCTAAAGAAAAAAAACTTGAGACTGCGGTTTTGAATCTTTTTGGAGAAGGATATCTTCTATATAAAATGCGTATTGATGAAAACTGTAATCTTACAATTGAAGCAATTACGCAGCAGATAAAAGATGAATTGAATTTGAATGCGGATGAACTTGGAGCAAACATCCGCAAGCTTAGAATTCAGTTTTTTATTCTTGTTGTAACGGACTGTCTGCTTTTTATTTTATTTAACTGGCTTGTAATTATTCCGCTGGGACGATTTGAGAGTTCGATTAAAAAGGATGAAAAACTTAATGTAATTGGTTCTGAAGAATGCCGCAAACTTGCTATAAGTTACAATAGAATTTATGAGAAAAAGGCGATGAATGAAAAATCGCTTCTTAGGAAAGCGGAATACGATGCGCTTACTGGTATTTTGAATCGTTGCGCTTTTGAGGAAATATGCGAAAATTCTGCGCGCGAAAAACAGATGATTGCGCTTGTTCTTATAGATCTGGATAATTTTAAGCACATTAATGATACTTACGGTCATGCCGGCGGAGATGAGGTTCTAAAAATTCTTGCGAAACATCTTACGGATACGTTCCGAAGCGGAGATTATGTATCGCGAATCGGAGGGGATGAGTTTGCGCTGATTTTACCGGACTGTCCGGCGTCGGCAACTGAGGGTATAAAGCAGAAAATTGCGTGTATAAATGAATCGCTTGGTAAGATTGAAGATATAAAGCCTGTTTCTATTAGTGCCGGCGTTGCTTTTAGCGAGGTCGGTTTTTCTGCAAAACTTATGAAGAATGCGGATATTGCGCTGTACGAAGTAAAGGAAAACGGACGGCGCGGCTGCAGGGCTTTTAATGAATAGTATAGAATAGAACCGCGAAAAAATTTAACAATTAAAAATTTGACATATAAAAAATGTACCTTATACTAAAAGTATAAAAAAAGTATTGAGCTTATCTGTCTTATCGCTATCTATTAAAAGTTGTTTTTTGCAACAGAATTAAGGGGTTGTATTATGCTTAGAAAAATTTTTCTGAGTCTGGTTGCCGGGTTCTGTGTCTTTAGTGCAGTTATTGGCTGTTCTAATGAAATTTCTTCTCAAAATGATTTAATTTTGATGCTTGCTCAGAGCGGATCGGGCAAAAAGAGTGCTGTTGAGTACGGCAGTATTTCTATTGAGACGTCTCGTGCGCTGGATGCTGAAGACATTACGAGTGCTTCGATTACTGTAAGCGGTTATGGAATCAGTGATATTACAGGCACTGTTACTATGGGTGATGAGGCTGGTAAGGGAACTGCAACTGTGAATAATGTTCCGGTTGGACGCCGTGTTGTAAGTGTTACTTCTAATGTTACTGGTGCAGTTATGCGTGCGGTTGTGGATGTAAAATCTGGTTCGAACTCTGTAACTGTAAACTGGGCTTCTACTGCGGTTGGTAATGTTTACTATTATCTTATTAAAGCAAAGAAAATTGAAATTGCAAATATTGATGAATCGGCTTTTTCTAGTGCGATTGATACGACTGTTCATCCTGCATTGATTAACGCAAAGGCTATTGCAGAGGCTTATCCGGATTATACTTCAGCTTCAGCTTCGGCTTCTGCTTTTGTAAGCGGCTATGGTACTGTTTCGGTTACTTCAAGCAATGCGAGCGGGCTTACTTTGCAGGTTACTGACGTTGCTTCTGAAAAATTGACTTTTAGTTCTTCTGTTACTGGCGGAGATCTTTTGGCTTACCCTGGAACATGGAAGGCTAAGGTTTTGAATTCGAGCAGTACTGTTGTTGCAGAAGAAGACATTACTGTTGTTGAAGGTGAAGTTACAACTGTAGATGTAACTTATCAGGCTGCCGGTCAAAATGTAAGTTTTGACGGTAAGACTATTGTGTTTGTAAAGGCAAGTAGCGCGCCTACTTTGTGGGCGTGGGAAACAACTGGTGATAAAGTAGAATTAAGTAAGGCTATTTACGGAAATTACGATAGTCAGACTGCTATTTCTTCTGCTCCTTCTACTTATATGTCTGATACCACTAACTGGTATTATGAAGATTTTACAAATTATGCCAAGGGTGGAAAAATCAGTTTTATTCTAAACAAAGGTTCTACTATTGCAACTGATTACACTGGTACCTTCTGGTACGATGCTACAACTTCTTCTTTATCAGATTCAAATCCATCACCAGTAGTTACAACAGAAGACAAGGTTGTTCTTACTGTAAACAGTGCAGAAGAACCTGGGGATGCGGTTAAGATTTATGTTTCTGCAAGTTCTGCTCCTAGCCTTTGGGTATGGCAGCCAAGCGGATTGGAATGTACAAAACTTATGGGCTATTCATGGTCAAGTCAGCCGACTTGCGCGGATGCAACGGACCTTATTTACGGAGAAGGCTGGTATGTTCTTTCTATTCCAAGTGATTATTATACGGCAGGTGCAGCTTTCAGCTTTATTATAAATAGCGGAAGCACTGTTACTTCTACAAAGACTGGAACTTTCTGGTACGACGCTGCGGGAGTTAGCGGTACTGCTGGAACTTTCTATGATTCTGACCCGACTGTTAAGCCGGAGCCTGTTGCTCCAACTGTTTCCATTAAACCAAAGAGCGGTAAGGAAGTTGGTCCTGCAGATGCAATTTCTGTATCATTCGGTTACGGCTACGATGAAGAAAACTTCAGTGCGTCTGTTACTGTTGCCGGAATTACATACAGATGGGGAACTGATTTTACAGGAAAGACATTTACTAAGAGCGTAAAATCACTTGGTCTTACAAGTTCTGGTTCTATAAGTGTAAGCGCAAGCTGTTCTAACAGTGCAGGAAGTGCTTCTGATTCTGCAAGTTTGACTTACAATCCGGACAAGGCAGAAGATCCGTTTACTTGGGATAATGCAAACGTTTACTTTGTTTTGACTGACCGATTTAATAACGGGGACAGCACTAATGACCATGGATACGGACGTTCAAATAATGAATCGAATTCAAATGTTCCAGATATTGCGACATTCCATGGTGGTGATATTGCTGGTTTGACTGCTAAACTTGATTACTTTGACAAGCTTGGTGTAAACGCAATCTGGATTACTGCTCCTTACGAACAGATTCATGGCTGGGTAGGCGGAAAGAACAAGGAATTCCCGCATTACGCATACCACGGATATTACACTCTTGACTGGACAAGTATGGACGCAAATATGGGTACTGTTGAAGAATTCCGTACTTTTGTTAATGCGTGCCACTCAAAGGGAATTCGTGTTGTAATGGATATTGTAATGAACCATGTTGGTTACAATAACCTTGCAGATATGATTACATATAATTTTGGTGAAACTTCAATTACAGATGCTACATGGATCAGCACAACTGACGGTCTTTGGGATGCAAACGTAAATGCTGATGGTTCGGAAATCTCATGGACAACTGATGCCTGGGGAAACTGGTGGGGACCTTGGATTCGTTCGTTTGCTTATGAATCTGGTTCTGAATACGGCGGAAGCTGCGGTGGATTGCCTGATGTTAAGCATGAAATCAAGACTAGCGTTGGAATGGCTCCTGTAATGACTACAAAATGGGGAAAGGATACTTCTTCGTATAAATCTGCATACTACAATCCTTCTGTAGAAAATGCAGACTGGAACGGATATTCTGGAAACTACCGCAAAGACAGGGATCTTGATCCTGGTACATATCAGGTAATCTGGCTCAGTGCTTGGGTTCGTGAACTTGGTATTGACGGCTTCCGCTGTGATACTGCAAAGCATGTTGAGCCGGAACGCTGGGGTCAGCTTAAGGTTGCCTGCCAGGCAGCTTTGGAAGCATGGCGAGAAGATTCTTCCAAGAGCAAGACGTACAACGGTAAAGATACAGGTGCTGCGGACTGGGATGAAAGTTTCTGGATGACAGGTGAATGTTTTGGCTGGACAAGTACAGCTGGTGCAGGCGATTATTACACAACCGGTAAGTTTGACAGCATGATTAACTTTAGCTTTAATGCTTCTGCTGGTTCGGGAACTTCTTCAAGCTATCCAAGTGAAAGTACATGGTCAAGTTATCTTTCTATTAATAATAACGATGACAGCGATGGAAACGGAAACCGCAACAATGTTCTGACTTATATTTCAAGTCATGACACTAAGCTGTGCCGTGCAAGCAATCAGACAGAAGTTGGAACTATGCTCCAGCTTACTCCTGGTGGAGTTCAGATTTACTACGGTGACGAAACAAGCCGTCCTTTGGCATATACTTCTTGCTGTGATACAGACATGCAGACTCGCGGTGACTTTAACTGGGATGCTGCAGAAGGTGCATGTGCAACTCACTGGGGTAAGGTTGGTAACTTCCGTAAGTATAACCCTGCTGTTGGAGCTGGAACCGGTACGGCTTACAAACGTTCTTACAGCGGTTCTGCCGGCGAAAATAAGGTTGCAATCAGCATCAGCGGAACAGATGTTGATGTAAGCGGCTTGTTTGATGACGGCACAAAAGTTTACAACTGGTATGATGGAACAAGTGCAACTGTAAGCGGTGGTTCTGTATCATTTGCTGGCGGTACTACAACTCAGCCGATTTTGGTTAGCGAAAAGAATCCGGAAGACTACGGTTTGACATTCTAAAAAATATGATTATACGGTCATTTTGATACTTCGGCAGGCTCAGCAACCGCAGGCTCAATGACCAAAAGCGGTGGCTCTGGCTGCCGCTTTTTTTTTGCGTTTAAATGGTGGTATACTTCGTGCTCTTACGAGTCGATAGGCTCAACTACCGGATGTTTCTGCGAAATCTGCCGGCGCGGGGGATGGAAGGGGCGCGGAGCGCCGTGCCGAACGAAAGTGAGGTACCGACCGTGAGGGTAGCCTGGAATGACCCGTTGCGGAGGAGTTTCGCCTGGGAAAAAGAAAATCGAAACAATTTTAGTTATAAGTTGGTCAGGTTATTGTAAGATTTTTTTATCTCTTATAAAATTAACCGAAGTTTTTTTGCTGGAGGAACATGTGAATACCTGTTCTATTTTTTTACAACAGCTGGTTAATGGGCTTTCTTTGGGAAGTATTTATGCGCTGATTGCCCTTGGGTACACCATGGTTTACGGTATTGTTAAGTTGATTAACTTTGCTCATGGTGACGTTATGATGATGGGCGCCTATGCGGGCTTTTTTGTGCTTATGTGTTTTGGGGCTACGGTTCCGGGGCTTGCGGGTGCTTTTATTGCGGCTATGGTTTTGTGCGCTCTGCTTGCAATTTTGATTGAGCGTTTTGCTTACAGGCCTTTGAGAAATGCGCCAAGGTTGAATTCTTTGATTACGGCGATTGCAGTTGAGCTGATCCTGCAGAATATGATGCGCGTTCTGCCGTTTGTTGGTCCGGATCCGCGTCAGTTTCCGACTATGAAGATTAAGAATTTTTCTCTGGGTATTTTTTCGATTTCTAACCTTCAGATTATTGTTATTGTTTCCAGCGCGGTTCTTATGCTTGTGCTGAACTTTATTGTTAATAAGACTAAGACTGGTAAGGCTATGCAGGCGGTTTCGTTTGACCTTCAGGCTTCGGCACTTATGGGAATTAACGTGAACCGCATTATTGCGATTACTTTTGTTATTGGTTCTGTGCTTGCCGGTGCGGGCGGTGTGCTTTATGCGACTGCATATCCGCTGATTGATCCTGTTATGGGTTATATTCCAGGACTTAAGGCGTTCGTTGCGGCTGTTCTTGGCGGAATCGGTTCTATTCCGGGTGCGATGGCTGGCGGTATTATTCTGGGCGTTGCGGAAACTCTTACTAAGGGGTATATAAGCAGTCAGTATGCGGATGCTATTTCTTACATTATTCTGATTGTAATTCTTTTGGTTAAGCCGGCGGGACTGTTCGGTAAAAAAACTTCGGTAAAAGTCTGATTTATTTTTTTTTGCGCGGGCGGCGGTTGCGGCTGATTTTGCTGCGGGTTTAGCCGGTGCCGGCGTTTTTTAGTGCAGTTTTTGGAGAAAATGATGAAGAGTAAATTCTTACGGAATACATTGATTTTGACTGTGGTAAGTGTTCTGGCTGTTCTAGTTCCTACTGTTCTTTCTGCGTCCGGAATAATGGATGCGTATGTTTCGGGAATTCTTAGTCTGGCTGGGATTTATGCCATTATGGCTATAAGCGTAAATATTATTTCTGGTATTACGGGGCAGCTTAGCCTTGGACAGGCCGGCTTTATGGCGCTGGGGGCATATGCTACTATTCTTTTGAATTCTAATGCGCATCTTCCTTTGTGGATGGCTGTTATTCTGGCCGGAATTATTACGGCTTTCTTTGGATTTTTAATCGGCTTTCCTACGCTTAAGCTGGAAGGTGACTATCTTGCGATTGTTACGCTTGCGTTTGGAGAAATCATACGCGTTGTTCTTGTAAACCTTAAGCAGTGGACTGGCGGTCCTAACGGAAAATCCTTCCCTACAATTCTGACATTAAGTCCTTCGGTTGCGGTTTTTACGATTCTTTCTGTTCTGGTTGTGATTATAGTCTGTATTCAGAATATCATACGTTCTTCTTACGGCCGTGCGGTTCTTGCAGTGAGAGAAGATGAGATTGCGGCTAAGTCATGCGGAATTTCTGTGTTCAAGTACAAGATGACTGGCTTTGTAATGGCTTCTTTTGTTGCCGGAATTGGCGGTGCTCTGTATGTAATGTACGTTGGATTCATTAAACCGGAGCAGGCAGCTTTTACAAAATCAATTGATTATTTGATTTTTGTTGTTCTTGGCGGTATGGGTTCTATGACCGGTTCGGTTCTTGCGGCTTTTGTTCTGACTTATCTTCAGGAAGGATTAAGGTTCTTGCAGAATTACAGGCTTTTGTTCTATCCGGTTGTGCTTATTTTTGTAATGCTGTTCAGACCGCAGGGACTTTTGGGCACTAAGGAATTCAGTTTTACGGGTACTTTTGACTGGATTCGTGACGGTGGCTTAAAAAAGCTTCTGGCTAGGCGCTGCGGTAAGTAATGTGGTTTCGAGAGCCTCAACCACCGATGGGCAAAACTCAAATTGGGTTTGTAGTAATTGATTGTAGGATTTTTATATGGCAGAAAAAAAATTAGTTCTTCAGGTTTCTAATGTTCAGATTGTGTTCGGCGGACTTTGCGCTATAAGTGACGCATCTTTTGATTTGTATGAAGGCGAACTTATTGGACTTATCGGGCCAAACGGTGCCGGAAAAACAACTATGTTCAATATGGTTTCTGGTCTTTATACGCCTACAAGCGGACAGATTTCTTTCTGGGACAGAAACGACAAGGTTCAGGTTATAAATAAAATGGGACCGGCTCAGCTGAACAAGCTGGGAATTGCGCGAACATTCCAGAATATCCGCCTTTTTGGTAATCTTTCGGTTCTAGACAATGTGCGCATTGCATTGCACAGTTCGCGTTCTATAAATCCGCTGGATGTTCTTTTTAGAACGCCTAAATTCCGGCAGGATGAAAAGCTTATGACGGAAAAAAGTATGCACCTGCTCAAGCTGTTCAATATAGAAGATAAAGCCGGTGAGCTTGCAAAGAACCTGCCTTACGGTGAACAGCGTAAGCTTGAAATTGTACGCGCGCTTGCTTCTAATCCAAAGCTTTTGCTTTTGGACGAACCTGCAGCCGGAATGAACCCGCAGGAAACAAAGGAACTTATGGATTTGATTGCCTTTATCAGGAAGGAATTTAATCTTACTATCCTTTTGATAGAGCATGACATGAAGCTTGTAATGGGTATTTGTGAAAGAATCATGGTTCTTAATTATGGAAGAATTATTGCAAACGGAACTGCGGAAGAAATCCGTTCTAATGATGATGTAGTCAAGGCTTACCTTGGAAATAACTAGTGGAGGAATGGAATATGATGCTGCAGGTAAAAAATCTTTGTGTAAGCTACGGAGCAATTAAGGCACTTAAAGGAATTAGTTTTGATGTAGAAAAGGGAGAAATTATTTCTCTGATTGGTTCCAACGGCGCCGGAAAGACTACTACGCTTCATTCTGTATCTAATATCATTAGAAAGCAGAGCGGTTCTGTATTTTTTGAAGGCGAAGATATTTCTGACATGAGTGCGGATAAAATTGTTGCGCGAAATCTTATTCAGGTTCCGGAAGGTCGCCGCGTTTTTGCAAACCTTACTGTAAGGGAAAATCTGGAACTGGGCGCGTATTTAAGGAAAGACAAGGCAGAAATTGCCAGGGATATGGAAAAGGTGTTTTCTTTGTTTCCGCGTCTAAAGGAACGTGTGCGCCAGGCTGCCGGTACTTTGAGCGGCGGTGAACAGCAGATGCTTGCAATGGGCCGCGCAATTATGTCTAAGCCGCGCCTTCTTTTGCTGGATGAACCTTCCATGGGATTGGCACCAATTCTGGTTGATGAAATTTTTGAAATCATCAAGAGAATTAACGCTGACGGAACAACGATTCTTCTGGTTGAGCAGAATGCGTATAAAGCGCTTTCCATTGCGGATAGAGCGTATGTTTTGGAAACTGGCGAAATAAAGAAGTCGGGGCTGGCGTCAGATCTGATAAAAGACGAATCTGTAAAAGCTGCCTATTTGGGCGGTTGATGAAGCGGGGAAGAAGGGAAGGCAGTTTTTTAGCGAAAAAACTAAAAAAATAACGTTAGGGATTTTTCGACCGATAGTTATTTTTTTAATTGCTTTCTCCGCTGTTCTTCATTTTCTTTTTATAGCTTTTTAAAAAAATGTGTTATACTTATAGCAGGTAAGTTAGAAATTTACGAATCATTTGATTCATGGAGGTTTTTATGCTCGTTAAGAATGTTATGACTAAAAATCCAATTACAATTACTCCAGAATGTTCTGTTACGGAAGCTAAGGCTCTGATGAATAAGAAGAATATTGGAAAACTTCCTGTTGTGGACAAGAATTTTAAGCTTGTTGGAATGCTTACAAAAGGCGACATTGAAAAAGCTGCTCCTTCTGATGCTACAACACTGGATCAATATGAAATAGGATATCTGCTTTCTAAACTGACTGTAGAAAAGGTAATGGTAAAAAAAGTAATTACTGTTCCTGATACAGAAGTTGTAGAAAATGCGGCAAAAATAATGCAGGATAATTCCATAAGCTGCGTACCGGTTATTTCCGGCGACCTGGTTGTTGGCATAATTACGCAGACCGATCTGTTCAGGCTTTTTACAGAAATGTTTGGTGCCAATGATTCCGGTGTTCGTGTAATCCTTACACTGGATGATAAACCGGGTTCTGTAGCCAAGCTTGTAGACGGTCTTGCTGCAGAAAATGGAAATCTGGTTTCTCTTGTTACAAGGGAACTTCCAGAAGACGGAAAACGCCGACTGACTTTTAAAGTTTCAGGAATTTCTGAAGAAAAGGTGAGAAATCTTTTACAGGAACTTTCGCTTCCGGCTGTAGACATTCGTGTGAACTAAAATGAAAATCCAGGCCGAACTTCTTGTTAACCAGTTCCTACGATCATACACAGAAATTTTTTCTCTTGAAGAATTTACCGAGTTTATAAAGAAGTGCAACGTAAAGACGGACAAGTCTGAATGTAAGGCATTTCTTGAAGAGTCCGAATATGTCTTTGTGCTTAAAAACGGACGCTATGCAACCCGGGCGGCTGCTTTCACAAATCAGTATTTTAGTTTTAAGCCTGGCAGAAAGGAATTTGATCAGGGACTTTTTATAGTTGGCGACCGCTGCATGCCTTTTGTTGATCCTTCTGCGCTTTCTTTTGCAATAAAATTCATTTATAAGGGCGAACAGCTTCCTAAAAAAGTCGGTGAATTTGACAGTCAGTATGTGCTTAACGCTTTTTCGCTGTACGGGGATGAATATTCCAGTCAGTACATTGCGTCTGACGTAGCAAATGCAGACATTGATTTAGGAAAGACAGAATTCATTCTGCCTCCGCTTGTTCATATTACCGGTAATTCCCTGGAACCGCTTATTGCAGACGGATTTAAGCCCGGCGACAGGCTTTTGTGCAGGGTAACTGACTGGGATATGCTGGAAGTTACGCTTGAGTTTGAGCCTAGAAAAACAACAGGGCTTCAGATGACTATGAGCGACGTTGACCGCGGTGACTGGTACGGCGAACTAGAAAAAGCGCTGCTTGCTTCGTTTGAAGTTTCTGGGCCGCTCTCTTCAATAGAAGACCAGCTTGCCATTGTTTTTGCAAATCACCGCAAAACCCTGTGTTCTAAAAACTGCGGTTCTCTTGCAGAGTTTTTTCAGAGGACGCAGAAAGTCGGTTTTGAGCTTTTTGGAGTAGAAACCCGCCTCTGGTTTAAGGGACAGGATGTTCCTGCAATCGGAAAGTGGAATCAGGCAGAAACGGGTGCCCTTTCTTATAACGATCTTGATGAAGATGAAGAGTCAGAAGAGTGCGAAGACGATGATTATACGTCTGAAACTGCACTGGAACCTGTGCCGCAGTACGTAACGGACGCCTATTTAAAGGATTGTCTTTTAAATGAATCAACGGATTATAAGTCAGTTCTAAAAAAACTTTATCCAAATATCTATAAATTAACCTGTTTTCAGCAGAATTTCATGTTATTGCACTTGAAAAATAGACATGATATACTCTCTTTGAGTTACAACCGTTTTGCGGATTCTGAAATTGGAGAAGTCAGGCATAAGGCATTGGATTTGTTTGAGCAGGTAAATGCGCTTGTTTATTCAATCGATATGATTAAGTCTGATTTGTCGAATTATCCTCAGCAGTCGCTTGTTATTCTATCTCAGATTTTCAGCCATGTGATGCATATTTTGGAAGTTTCGGAATCAGATTCAGCTTCTGTAATTCATGAGAAGAAGGAAATTCTTTTGTCTATTGAGGGTATGGAGTTGAATTTCGAGTGCGTTAGTGAAGAACTAAAAGAAGTTATTGCAAGAGAATCTAAGAACGGTTTTTCTGTAATAAAATAAGTTAAAAAAGTAATGGAGAAATAAATGTCTGTTGAATTGGAAGCTCTGATTCAGAAGGGTGGAGTCTATACAGATGTAGAAGGCTCTTCTTATAGCGAAGTATACAGGAATATTGTTGAGAAAATGAATTTTTCGGGCAGTATTTCTAAGGATGATGTTTTTCAGGCCTTGTGTGAAAGAGAAAAAGTAATGAGCACTGCTGTTGGCAATGGGATTGCAATTCCTCATTGCCGCATTCCGGTTGTAAAGGAACAGTCTGAGCAGTGTGTTGCTATTGCCTGCTTAAAGCAGCCTCTGGAAATGAATGCACCAGATGATCAGCCTGTAAACTGCATGTTTGTTATTATTGCATCCAATCAGTCTGATCATATTCAGATTCTTGCTAAAATTGCAGAACTGATGAAAAATGCTGAATTTAGAAAATTATTGGCTGATCACGCAAGTGAAGCTAAAATTTTAAATGCGGTTAGGGAGTTTGCGCAAAATAAATAACTCCCAAACAAACCGTCGTTTTGACGGAAAAGAGGAAAAATAATGAACGAGAAAGCAATTAATGCTGTTGCAACTTCGATCCGAAGTTTGTCTATGGATGCGATTCAGAAAGCAAATTCTGGACATCCGGGAACGCCTCTTGGTGCGGCTGAGGCAGCTGCAGTCCTTTATGGCGAAATCCTTAAGCACAATCCTGCTGATTCTAAATGGGCTGACAGAGACCGTTTTGTTCTGTCTGCTGGTCATGGTTCAATGCTGCTTTATTCAATTTTGCATTTAAGCGGCTATAAAGTTTCTATTGATGACATTAAGTCATTCCGTCAGGTTGGCTCTGTATGCTGCGGTCACCCGGAATACGGAATTACTGATGGCGTAGAATGTACTGCAGGTCCTTTGGGACAGGGTGTTTCTATGGCTGTTGGTATGGCACTTGCAGAAAGCATGCTTGCCGCAAGATTCAATACAAAAAATCATACAATTGTTGATCACTATACATATTCTCTTGTTGGAGAAGGCTGTCTGGAAGAAGGAATTTCTTCTGAAGCAAGTTCTCTGGCTGGAACATTAAAGCTTGGTAAGCTTATTGTTTTCTACGATATGAATAAAATTTCTATCGACGGAAGCACAGACATTACTTTTAATGAAGATGTTGCAAAGCGCTACGAAGCATACGGCTGGCAGGTTCTTCGCGGAGACATGTACAAACCGGCAGGAATCATAAAGCTTGTTGAAAAAGCAAAGAAATGCAAGGACAAGCCGACACTTATCATCCTTAAGTCTATTATTGGATTCAGTTCTCCAAAACAGGGAACTGCCGATACTCACGGTGCTCCTCTTGGTGCAGACGGAATTAAGCACGCAAAGAAGGTTCTTGGACTTCCTGAAGACAAGGATTTTTACGTTGTTCCAGAAGCTTACGAATATTTTGCTGCTAAAAAAGCTGAATTCCAGACTGCAGAAGACAGATGGAATGCTGAATTTGAAGCATGGTCAAAAGAAAATCCTGATCTTCGCAAAAAATGGGATGAATTCCACAGTGACAGCGCAACTGCTGACGTAAGCGATGTTGAATTTGCTGATACAGACAAGATGGCTACACGTGATGCAAGTGGCAAAGCCCTTAACATGATGTGCCAGAAATACGGAAACATTGTAGGCGGTTCTGCTGACCTTGCAGGTCCTAACAAGACTGTTCTTAAGGACTGCGACGGGATTTATACTCCAGAAAACCGCATAGGACGCACAATTGAATACGGTATCCGTGAGTTTGCAATGAGTGCCGTTTGTTCCGGTATTGCACTGCACGGCGGATTGCGTCCGTTCTGTGCTACATTCCTTGTATTTGCAGATTACCTCAGGGCTCAGCTTCGTGTTGCGGCTCTTATGAACCTTCCTAATATTTACGTGCTTACACACGATTCAATTTACGTTGGAGAAGACGGTCCTACACACCAGCCGGTTGAAACACTTGCTTCTTTGCGTGCCATTCCAAACGTTCAGGTTTTGCGACCTGCTGACGCTCAGGAAACTATGGAAGCATGGAAGATGGCTTACGAATCGAAGAATCATCCGGTTTGTATTGCGCTTACACGTCAGGCTCTTCAGGGATTCAGCAAGGCTGATTCTGACTGGAAAAATTCCATTCGAAAATTTGGTGCATATGTTGCCAAGGACTGCGAAGGAACTCCTGATATTACTGTTCTTGCAACAGGTTCTGAAGTTTCTACTGCAATTGAAGCTGCTGGAATTGCTTCTGGCAAAAAGGTTCGTGTTGTTTCTGTAATTGACTACAACATGTTTGATGATCTTGATAAGGCTGAACAGGACAAGCTTTTGGGCGGTGCTGCACGTGTTGTATGTGCTGAAGCCGGAATTTCTGCTGACTGGAAGCATTATGCAACTTCTAAGGCTGACTTGTTCTGCATTAACCGCTTTGGTGAATCAGGACCGGCTGCAAAGGTTGCAGAGCACTTGCACTTTACAGCAAAGGATCTTGCAGAGTTGTTGAACAGATAGTCTTAATTTTGAAAAAAAATCGAACTAAAAAAAATAGCTGCCGTTCGATAAACGTCTGTCAAAATCGCCCGCTAGCGGGCTACATGCTGCGATGCCTTGGAACCATACAGTTTGCCGCTCACGCGGCAGCATCGCAGGATGTTTTTGCAGACGTTTTTCTCACTCCCGCTATTTTTTTTATTGTATTTGAAAATTCGAAATTAAGCTTTTTTTTTCTTACCTCTTGCTTAGCCGCGAAGCGGATAAGCAGGAGCCGCCCGAATTATAAAGCTAGGTAAAATCGTAAGGAGTTTCCTGGTAAACGTAGTAGTTGAGCCAGTTGCTGAACAGAAGGTGAGCGGTACTTCGCCAGTAAGATTTAGGCGGAAGGTCTGGGTTGTTTTCCGGGAAGTAATTTTTTGGCATTGCAATCGGAAGATTTTTTGCCTTGTCGCGCCAGTATTCGGTTGCAAGTGTGTTTGTGTCGTATTCAAGATGACCGGTCATGAAAATCTGGCGGTTGTCGTTTGATTTTATGAGTGTGATTCCGGCTTCTTCTGAGCGGGCAAGGGCGGTAAGTTCGGGGTGATGAACTATGTCTTCTTCGCGCAGACTTACGTGGCGGCTCTGAGGAATAGGGAATGTGTCGTCAAATCCGCGGAGGAGCGGATCGTTCTGGGTTGTGCGCGTATTCATGAAAATGCCGAAAAGTTTTTCGTTGAGCGGAATCTTTGGGATTCCGTAAAGATGGTAAAGGGCTGCAAAAGCTCCCCAGCAAAGGTTCAGGGTAGAGAATACGTTTTCTTTTGCGTAGTCCATAATCTGGCAGAGTTCTGACCAGTAGTCAACCTGCTCAAACGGAATCTGTTCTACTGGGGCACCGGTTATAATCATGCCGTCGTAACGGTGGTTAAATACTTCGCTTGACGGAATGTAGAATTTTTCCAGATAGTCGGAGCTTGTATTCTTGAATTCATGATTTTCCATTCTTACCAGCGTAATTTCTACCTGAAGCGGAGTGTTTCCTAACAGGCGGAGCAGCTGGGTTTCTGTTGTTTCGCGCGTAGGCATAAGGTTTACGATGGCCAGTTTAAGAGGTCGTATTTCCTGAGTAGCGGCGCGGTTTTCATTCATTACGAAAATATTTTCGTTTTCCAGTATACTGCATGCTGGTAAGTCAGAATTGATTTTTATTGGCATGATTACAATATAGCAAAATAAAGCCTGATTTGCTATACTTTTAGTATGGCTACGAATGATAACCGAAAGGCTGCGGTAAAAAAATTAAAGTTGTTTTCTTATAATCCTAAAATGAATGTGAATGTTTTCCGTCAGAAAATTGATGAAGCATTTTATACTCCGATTCTGCCGAATAAAGTTGAGCGGCAGGAACGCAATTACGGCGGAGTTGTATGCGATGTGCTTGCGCCGGAACTTTATTCTTCTAAGAGGGTTATGTTCTATATACATGGTGGCAGTTTTGTGGGCGGTTCGCGCGCGGCGTACAGGGGATTCTGCTCTGTTCTGGCAAACAAATGTTTTTGTCGCGTTGTTGTTCCTGAATACCGTCTTGCGCCAGTAAACGCTTTTCCAGCTTCTATAGAAGACGTTCAGTCGGTTTTCCGTTCTCTTTTTACGGAGGAGCAGATTGATCGTTCGCTGGATTCTGAAGTTCCTGAATTTATTATTGCGGCTGACGGTGCGGGCGCAAGCATTGCGATGGCGCTTCTTCTGAACCTTAAGGATAAATTCAGGAAGTGTATTAAAAAGGTTGTGCTTTTTTCGCCGTGGCTTAATCTTTCCAAGAGTTCGGTGATTTTTAATGGTAAAAAGAAAAATTGTGATGAAATACTTTCAAGCGATTTGATTCAGAATTGTGCTTCGCTGTACACGTATGAGTCTAATCTTGAAAATCCGCTGGTTTCTCCGCTTCTTGCGGCAAACAACCTGCTTGAAGGATTCCCGCCGGTTTACATTCAGTGCGGTGGTAAGGAAATCCTTTTAAGCGATATAAAGGCGTTTGAAGCTTTGTTTAACCAGCTTGGGCTGGAATGCAAGGTGGACGTCTGGCCGGAAATGATGCACCTGTTCCAGATGGCGGATGAATATCTTGACGATGCGCATAAGGCTCTGGATAAACTTTCGGCTGTGATTTCCGGCATTGATTCTGAAAATTTTGAGCGCCAGACTTACGAAAACAAACCGCGTCTGGAAAACAGTTTGTTGAGGACAGAAGCATGATTGAATTACTTTCGCCGGCAGGAAATGTTGAAAAACTATATTACGCCTATGCTTACGGTGCGGACGCTGCCTACATCGGGTTAAAGCGTTTTTCCCTGCGCGTTAAAGCTGACAATTTTTATGAAGATGAATACAAGAAAGTTATTGAACTTAAGAAGCAGTTTCCGGGAAAAAGGCTTCATTGTGCGCTGAACATTTCTTTTCATAACCGCGACATTGATAACTTTCTAGCAAACCTTGATTATTTTAAGGCTTACCCGATTGATGCGTTTATTGTGCAGGATATTGGAATGGTTCCGATTTTGCAGAAGCATTTTCCTGACGTTGAACTTCATGTTTCGACACAGGCAAGTTGCGTTAATCGCGAAGCTGTTAAAATGTACAAATCTATGGGATTTAAGCGCGTTGTTCTTGGCCGCGAAGTTACCCTTAAGGAAATACGCGAAATTAAGGATGCGGTTCCAGATGTTGAACTTGAAGCGTTTGCGCACGGTGCAATGTGCATTGCGTATGCCGGCCGCTGTCTTATGAGCGCATATCTTACTGCAAGAAGTGCTCAGGCGGGGGCATGCAGCCATACCTGCCGCTGGGATTTTGATGTGCTTGCGGATCCTTCTAAGGCAAAGCAGATTGCAGAAACCGGTGCTCTTGTTCTGGAAGAAAAAAAGCGTCCGGGCGAATACTTCCCTGTTTATGAAGGCGATGATTTTACTGCGGTTCTTTCCAGCAAGGATTTGCGCATGATTGAACATCTGGAAGACATGAAGAAAGCGGGTGTTGATTCCATTAAGATTGAAGGGCGTATGAAGAGCGTTTATTACGTTGCTCTTGTTACGCGTGCATACAGAAAAGCTCTTGATGCCCTTGAGGGAAAAATTTCTGACGCTGAAGCTGCTCCGTTTATTGAAGAACTTGAAAATGTGAGTCACCGTGAATCCAGTACTGGTTTTTACTACAATCCGGCAGAAGCTAATAAGACTGTAAGCGGAGCTACAGACAGCCGCTATATTTTGGCTGCGGAAATTGGTGAACGGCTTAGTGAACAGGAAATGAACGAGGTTCTCGAAAAAGGTGCGGCTCATGAGAAAGCGGTTGCCCGCGAACTTGAGGAGATGCATCCGGCAGCAAGGGAAGCTCGCCTTAAGGATTTTGAAATGCACCCGGACAGAAATCCACCGCGGGCTTTGCCGGCAGACGGCTGGGCAATGTACAGGGTAAAGCCTTTAAATATGATTAAAGCCGGCGATGAAATTGAATTTGTTTCGCCGGACGTTGTCTCTACAAAAGCAGCTGCTTCTGAATGGTCGCTTGTTGACCCTGAGGAAGGAACAGTAAAAGACTGGGTTTGCGACGGACATGACTGTGTTCTTTACACTAAGATTCCGCTTCAGGAAGGTGCGCTGCTTCGTATAGAAGACCCTGATTATGTTCCGGGGCGCATCAGGGATTCAGGCCGCTGATTTTTACCGGAATCATGATTATATAGACAGAGGAAGTTGCAGGAAGAGTTTAATGAAGGAAAAAATCCGTTTAGTTTCAGTGTGTTTTGTTATTTTTATAATTTCTCAGCTGAATGTGTATGCCCAGAAAGTGAACTGGATTACGCCTGAACCGAATTTTAGCCTTACCTGCGGTGCAACTTTTGAAGCTGGAAAGGATGTTTCGCCTAGAAACCTGCTTACTGATTTTTCTGCAGCTCTAGACATGAAGGAACTTAACTGCTTTGCAGGGTTTCAGGTTCAGACTTCGGTAATGGATTTTACAACTTCGGTTTCGTTCGCACCTACTTTTTTTGACCGCATTAATATGGGACCAAAGCTGATTTTTCATGTTCAGCATTATGATGATGTTTACTGTGAACTGGATTTTCTTGGCGGTGCCACATTAAAATATGCGCTTGGAAGAAAAACTTCTCTTGGATTTGATGCTTTTTTTCATAAAAAGGCGGCGCATATTTTCAGCATTAGTGATTCTGTTTCCTGGCTTGTAAATGATTCAATTGCGTTTGCTACATACATCAATTTTAAGCCAGTTTCCAGGCTTGCGGTTAATTTTACGGTTTCTTCTTTTTCTGATTACAGGTACATGCTGTTTCTTGCGCCAGATTTCAGGCTTTCTGCAGAATATGGACTTACAAAAACGTTTAGGCTGGGAGCAGAGACAGAAATTCAGTACATAGATATGTTTACGTTAAGTTCAAACCTTAACGTTGTTGATTTCAGGCTTTTTTGTAATTTGAGGTTGATGCCATGAAAAAACTGTTAGCGTTTCTTTTCCTGTCTTTCTCTTTGATGATGTTTTTTTCTTCATGTAATTGTTCTTCGTATGGACTTGAAGAATTTTTATACCGAACTAATGCCGTTGTGAACCGAGCAGAAAAACTGTGGAATCTTTCTAGTCCTTTGATTGCAAATTCTGAAGATTCTGCAATTTTTTCTAAGGTGAGCGGAAAAAAGTTTTCTGTTTTGATTATGACTGATGTTCATTTTGGCGGTGAAGACAATGGAAACAACGGAGACCGTCAGGATACTCTCTTTCTTTCATGGCTGGAAAATTATAAGTCTCTGATGGAAAGCGCCGGTACGCCGGAACTTTATCCGTCTTTTGCAATCTGTCTGGGCGATGTTGCTGAGCACGGTTACGAAGAGGAATTTGTAAGGTATCAGGTGTTTACGTCTCTTATGAATACAGAAAAATACGGCAATATTAAGACTTTTAATGTTGTAGGAAATCATGATTTATATAATTCAGGCTGGAATTATTATTCTACCCACTGCTATCCATATGTTTCGCTGTACAAGTTCAGAACGGGGGCTATTAGCTGGTATTTTGCCGATTCTGCAAGCGGTTCTTTAGGAGACAGTCAGTTCAATACAATTGAGCGTGACATGAAGTATGAAGAAAAAGGGCGCAAAAAGCTGGTATTCATGCATGTTCCAGTTTATGCCGGCGGACATTTTTATTTTGTGCTTCAAAATACGGAGGAGCGCAATAAATTTATTTCTCTTCTTGCCGACGAAAATACGATTGCCTTAATAGACGGGCATACGCACAAGGAAGTGACGAGCGATTTAGGCTTTACTGAATATAATCTTCCGGGATATCTGGAAAAACGCGGTTTTGCAATTATGACGGTTGATGAAACGAATGCTGCCGATCCTAAAGTAACAATGCAGGTGTTTTATCTGAAGGTATAAAAAAAATCGCACAGCCTTATAAAAAGGAGTGCGATTTTTCTACATTAAGGGGTTAATACAACCCCTTAAAACGGCGAAGTCAAGGCTTTAAGCGCAAGCGTGCCTTGACTCGACGTATTATAAAATCCAAAATCTATTTAGTTATTATTTTCGCTGTAGTATTCATAGCTTTCAATTGCATTTAACCATTTTTTATCAAGCCATGATGATTCTATATGGTTAGAAGCATATGTGTTGTATGCTTTATCGAAATCTTTGTTCAAAGAGTAAGTACAGCGCCATGAAAACTGAGATACCTCAATATTAACTATTTCAATATTGACATCAATCTGTCCAAGGTTTGTTACGGTGTCAGCATTAATGGCAAAACGATAGTCATCGTTATCAAATTCAATTACCATGTCATCTGCCCAGCCGTTTACTATTTTAAATCCACGCTGAATTTTCTTAAGTCTGTAAACACCTTCTGGGAGTTTCTGTCTGATGATTTCGCCGTTAGACTTTGAATTGATGAAGTAAGTTTTTTTAGTTTTCAGGTTTTCAATCTGAATCTCAATTCCGTTTGTCTTTGAATCGTTTTCCGGAAATCCATGGTTGTTCGGGTAGCACTTAAAGTTGTAAACAATGTTG
Source organism: Treponema sp. (assembly GCA_045123335.1). Classification (GTDB taxonomy): domain Bacteria; phylum Spirochaetota; class Spirochaetia; order Treponematales; family Treponemataceae; genus Treponema_D. Next base: position 16,950 of record JBGVIP010000005.1, on the reverse strand, counting down.
CCGTACAAAAGGCTGTCATTCTGTTCGCCAGGTTCAGAAATTGACGCACAACCAGATAAAGCAAGTGCAACTAATGCTGCACACAAAATAGAAAAAATACTTTTTTTCATTATAATCCTCTCTGTTATTTATTTTTGCAGAATTCTTAATAAAATTCAATTGCGCAGAAGAAAGCTGGCTGTCGAAATCAATTTTAAATTCTGTTATAATTTTTTTCATGAATTTTAATCAGAAACCTGTAAAAATTTTTTTCAGCTATTTTAAACCTCATCTTAAATATTTTATTGCAGACATGCTGTGCGCTCTTTTAATTGCTGCAATCGATGTAAGTTTTCCGATTGCAACACGCTCGGTTTTGAATACTGTTATTCCGCAGGGAAAAATTCGTTTTTTCTTTATCCTGATTGCGCTTATGGCCGTGACTTACGGTTTGCGTTATGCGGCTCTGTGGTTTGTAAATTACTGGGGTCATTATTTTGGCGTGCTGGTGGAAACAGACATGCGCCATGACGTTTTCAGTCATCTTGAAAAGCAGGGGTTCGGCTTTTTTGACAGAAATCTTACCGGAAGCCTTATGAGCCGCGCTACTACAGACCTTTTTGAAATTACCGAACTTGCTCATCATGGGCCGGAAGATTTTTTAACTTCTGTACTTACATTGATTGGAAGCTGTGTTTTTCTTTTTAAAATCCGCTGGGAACTGGCGGTTGTGATTTTTGCATTTTTAATTCTTACAATTTGGGTTACGCTCAGAAGCCGGGTAAATCTTTCTAAAAAATCCCGTAAAGTAAAGGACAAGACTGCCGAAATAAATGCCGTTCTTGAAAATTCCCTTACCGGAATCCGCGTTACACAGGGATTTACAAACGAGCAGATTGAAATTAATAAATTCGACAGCAATAATGAACTTTATAAAGAAAGCAAAAAAGAATTCTATAAGGCGATGTCCGGTTTTCATTCTGGAATTGAATTTTTTATGTGTATGCTTTCTGTCATTGTACTTGCTTTGGGCGGTTATTTTATTCTAAATGGCAAAATGACTGTCTCGGATTTGATTGCGGCAAATCTTTTTATTGCGGCGTTTACGGCACCTATTCATAAGCTGGTTTTCTTTGTTGAGCAGTACACAACTGGAATGGCGGGATTTCATCGTTTTCTGGAAATAATGAAAACGGATTCTTCCATAAAGGAAGACGACGATGCAGTTGAACTTTTAAGTGCGCGCGGGAACATCAGTTTTAAAAACGTAAGTTTTTCTTACAATGAGCAGTCTAAGGCTCTGGAAAACGTAAATCTTGAAATAAAGGCCGGCGAACATTTTGCGCTGGTCGGTTCAAGCGGCGGCGGAAAAACTACTATCTGCAATCTTTTGCCGCGCTTTTACGATGTTACTGCCGGTTCAATTATGCTGGATGGAATTGATGTAAGGAAAATCAGGCTTCAGAATTTAAGGTCGCAGATTGGTGTTGTTCAGCAGGATGTTTTTTTGTTTGCTGGAAGCATAAAGGAAAATATTGCATACGGAAAGCCTGATGCAACAGAACAGGAAATTATAGAAGCTGCAAAGCGGGCAGAAATCCATGAAGATATTTTAAAAATGCCGAACGGCTACGACACTCAGGTAGGAGAGCGGGGCTTAAAACTTTCCGGAGGTCAGAAGCAGCGCGTTTCAATTGCAAGGTGTTTCTTAAAAAATCCGCCGATTTTGATCCTGGACGAAGCAACTAGCGCCCTAGATACTGCAACAGAACAGAAAATTCAGTCGGCTTTTGACAGCCTTTCTAAGGGCAGAACGACCCTTGTTATAGCGCACCGGCTTTCTACAATTAAAAATGCAGATAAAATTGCAGTTGTACAGGATAAAGGCATTGCAGAATGCGGAACCCATCAGGAACTTTTGCAGTTGGGCGGCAAATACGCAGAACTGTGGAATAATCAGGTGCTGGGGTAAAAGCCGTTTCTCGACCGGTAGCTATTTTTTTTTACGATTTATGCTAAAATAAATTCAGAGGATAAAAATGGTAAAACATATAATTTTGTGGACATTAAAAGAAATGAGCGATTCTGAAAAAGAATCTGTAAAAGCTGATATTAAAAAAGGTCTTGAAGAGCTTAAGGGAAAAATTCCCGGACTTTTAGACATTAAGGTAATTACATCCGGCCGCCTTGCTTCTTCAAATGCCGACTTAATGCTTGATTCAACTTTTGAATCTGCCGAAGCACTTAAAGGCTACGCAACACATCCTGAACACGTTGCAGTTGCAGACGGAAAAGTACGCCCGTACACAATAAGCCGTTCTTGCCTTGATTTTGAAGTGTAAGACGCACGGTAATAACTGATTCTTCATCAATTATTTTTCGAACCGTGCTCTCCTAAGTTAGGTACTTAGCCTTCGGCGACCTTCGGTTCGACAAGCTCAAGCACCTAACTTAGGCAATAATTATTTTATAACAGGCGAGTTTTTATGGTTTTCGCACCGCGAAAATCGGCGCGTCGTTGGGCGCTGAGCACGGTAATAACCGATTTTTCCTCAATTATTTTTTGAACCGTGCTCTCCTAAGTTAGGAGATTTCGACAAGCTCAATCACCTAACTTAGGCAATAATTATTTGATTAATGGTTTCATCGCTGTCATATATGCTCTAAGCTTGCGTCCTACAACTTCAATTGCATGGTCGCGAATCTCAGCATTAACAGCTACGAGTTCTGCATTGCTTACGCTGTTGTCCTTAACGTTCAAGCCCTTACCAATAACTTCTGTTGTGAGGCGTGGCATAAGGTCTTTTTCCATCATTGGAGCGGCAACGTTTGCAAAGAGGTAACAACCGTATTCTGCAGTATCAGAGATAACGCGGTTCATTTCGTACAAGCGTTTGCGGTCGATGAGGTTTGCGATAAGTGGAACTTCATGGAGTGATTCGTAGTAAGCAGATTCTTCCTTAATTCCTGCGTCAACCATTGTTTCGAATGCAAGTTCACAGCCGGCTTTAACCATAGCTACCATCAAGATACCCTTGTCGAAGTATTCCTGTTCGCTGATTTCTGCTGTAGATTCTTTCTGGCTTTCGAATGGAAGTTTTCCAGTTTCTTCGCGCCATTTAAGAAGGTTAGCGTCTTTGTTAGCCCAGTCTTTCATCATTGTGCTAGAGAATTCACCAGAAATGATGTCATCCATGTGCTTCTGATAAAGTGGAGCAAGCAATGTCTTGATTTCTTTAGAAAGAGTGTTTGCCTTAATCTTAGCAGGGTTAGAAAGACGGTCCATCATACCTGTGATTCCACCAAACTTAAGAGCTTCACAGATTACGTTCCAGCCGTGCATAAGGAACTTAGTTACCCATTCAGGATCCATTCCGTCAGCAACCATCTTGTTGTAACAGCAGATTGTACCAGCCTGGAGCATACCACAAAGGATTGTCTGTTCACCCATAAGGTCAGACTTAACTTCTGCAACGAAAGATGATTCAAGAACACCAGCTTTGCTTCCGCCCATACCAACAGCAAGAGCCTTAGCCATAGCCCAACCCTTTCCTTCTGGGTCGTTTTCTGGGTGAACGGCGATAAGATCAGGAACTCCGAATCCACGTGCAAATTCGTGGTAAACTTCTGTACCTGGCCCCTTAGGAGCACACATGATTACAGTAATATCTTTACGAATCTGCATGCCTTCTTCGATCATATTGAATCCGTGGCTGTACCAGAGAGCTGCGCCTTTCTTCATCAATTTCTGAACTTCGTTAATAACAGGAGTGTGCTGCTTATCTGGAGTAAGGTTACCAACAAGGTCAGCAGTTGGAATCATTTCTGCATAAGTACCAACTTTGAATCCGTTTTCTGTAGCGTTTTTCCAAGACTGGCGCTTTTCTGTAATAGCAGATTCGCGGAGAGCGTAAGATACATCCAAACCGCTGTCACGAAGACACATACCCTGGTTCAATCCCTGAGCACCACAACCAACGATTACAATCTTCAATCCTTTAAGAGCCTTAACGCCGTCTGCAAATTCGTCCTTGCTCATAGAGCGGCAATGACCCAACTGAAGGCGTGCTTCACGCCATGGAATTGAATTAAAATAGTTGTTTCCCATTTTATAAAACCTCTATAAATAAATTTTCTTTTTTTTCAAAACCTATTCTACAGAGATTTTATTGTTGCGTAAACTGAAATAATCGCAAGTTATTATTGCGTTTTTTGCAATAAGATAAAGAGAATTAATTATTTCTGAATGTCGCTGTCGTCCCATTCTACAGGAATGGTGCGGCGTTCGATGTTTTCTGTGCGAAGATAGTTCATGCAGTCTGCGCGGTGAATCATTACGCCTTTAGAGAAAGAAACGTATCCTACAATCGGGTCCGGGTAGGTTGGATGGCAGCACTGTGCAAAAGTAACCATAAAGTTGGACATACCTGCAACTTTTACGCGGGTAATGTTCGGCTGAATGATTTTTTCGCCGCTGCCTTTTTTGTGAGTCCTTTTTTTGTCGCCAGAAAGCGCATGAGCCTGCAGTGCATGTTCTGCGCCTTCTGCTTCAGATTTTGCAATTACGCTTTTATCAACAAACGTTGGGTCATTTGCTGTAAGCCATGCATGAATCTTCTGTCTTGCCTTGGAAGTTCGCGCGTGCTTAAGCTGGTTTTCCGTCGGGTGAGCCTGCGGATTTGTAAGGACTTCTATAATCTGAGTATTTTTAAGTTCCTGTGTAATCGGAATGATTTTTCCGTCTGCCTTTGCGCCTACAATCTTTTCTCCGATGTCGGAATGAATCATGTATGCAAAGTCAATTGCAGTTGAACCTGCCGGAAGCTGCTTTACTTCACCGTTTGGAGTAAATACAACAATTTCGTCGCCTAAAAGTTCATTTTTAAGCTTCTGAAAAAATGATTCGTCATTTAAAGGGCGTTCCCTAAGCTGCTGCAGCTGGTTAAAAATGCCAAGGCTGCTTTCTGAAACCATGTCATGGTTTGTGCCTTTTTTGTAAAGCCAGTGGGACGCAACTCCATGCTCTGCAATATCGTGCATTTTTTGAGTACGAATCTGAATTTCCAGAGGGCGCGATTCACACATTACTGTTGTATGCAGCGACTGGTATCCGTTTGATTTAGGCATGGCAATATAGTCTTTAAAGCGGCCTTCAAGCGGCTTCCACAAACTGTGGACAATTCCAATCATTGTATAGCAGTCCTGCTTTTTCTGGCAGATTATGCGCAGTGCAAGCAGGTCAAAAAGTTCGCCAGGCTCTTTGTTGCGTTTCTTCATCTTCTGGTAGATTGAATAGAAATGCTTTGCGCGGCTAGTTATTGTTACTTCAAGCCCTGCTTTTTTTGCTTCTGTCTGTATTTTTTGAACTGCGTTTTCAAGATATGCTGCGCGTTCACCCTTTTTCTGCGAAATTACAGACTTAATCTGCTGGAATGCAGAAGGATTTGTGTACTTAAGGCTGAGGTCTTCAAATTCATTTTTAGATGCAGACATACCGAGTCTGTCGGCAAGCGGAGCCCAGATGTCTATGACTTCGGCGGCAAGCTGCCTTTGTCTTGTAGGTTCTATGTCGCGGATGTTGCGGATTTTATCCAGACGGTCTGCAATTTTTACAAAGATTACGCGTACGTCTTCGGCCATTGCAAAAAGCATCTTGCGGATTGCATCTGCCTGCTGAAGAGTCTTTGAGTTTACCGGTATATTATGAATCTTTGAAGTTCCGTCTATTATGGAAGCAACGTCTTTTCCGAATTTCTGCTCAATCTGTTCTTTTGTAACGTTCTGTTTGTAAATGTTATGCAGAAGTCCGGAAATAATGCAGTCGGCATCAAAGTCATTCTGTGCAAGAATAAATGCAATTCTTAAAGCATGAAGATAGCATGGTTTTCCGCAGGAGATAGAATCTTCGCCAGACCGTTCAAGAAGGAAATTCCACGCTTCTGTAATGCGTTCGCGGTCTGCTTCATAAAGGGGAAAAGTTTCAAAAAATTCCTGAAGCAATGCAGAAGGGTCTGTTTCAGGCGATTTGAATATAACGTCCTTGCTCATTTTGCACCTTCTTAATGTTAAGTTAAAGATACTGAAAATCCGATAATATAACAAGGGCGGGCAAAGGTTGATTGAAAAATAGCTACCGCCAGTAAGACTTAAAAATTGAATTAAAAATGTAACCTTTTGGCATTTTTTAAAATTTTAAAGTAAAATTAACTTGAGCGAAATTTATATGAGCTGCCGTAGGGCTGTTCATTGGTTGGAGTAATAAATGAGCCTGAATAAATATTTTCATGCTGCGCTATGCGCTTTTTTTGCTGTCTTTTTTTTAGGAAATCTGACGGCACAGGAAAAATCATCTGAAAAAAATGATTCTGGGAACGAAAATGCGCAGCCGCTGGTTCTTTCTATAGAGGAAGCTGTAGAACTTGCAAACAACAATAACCTGAGTATAAAGATTCAGGAAAATACGTTTAAAAACCTTAAGATAAAGAACCGGTATTCATGGAACAGCATGAGTCCTACGGCGTCTGTTTCTGCAAATTATGCAAATGACCTTGAAAATGAAACGGATTCTTTTGGGGTAAGCGGAACTGTTAATATCGGGCTTTCTTCAAATCTTTTTACTTCAATAAAGGAAGCAAAACTGAATCTTCAGAAAGGACTTTTGACTTATGAGGATGCGGTCCGCTCGGTGGAGCTTACGGTCAGAAAATCCTTTTATCAGATTTTGTATGAAAAAGAAAACCTTGAGCTTAAAAAGCGCAGCCTTGAAACTAGTCGGATTCAGTACCAAAACAATCAGGAAAAATTCCGTAACGGTAAAATCAGCGAACTGGATGCATTTACAAGCCGCGTAAACTATGAATCTAAAAAGCCTGACGTTGAATCAGCGGAACTTACGCTTCAGAATGATATGGCGGCGTTCAAGCAGGTTTTGGGGATTCCTCAGAATGTAAACGTGGAACTTTCGGGTACGCTGGATGACGTTCTTTCCATTAAACAGGTAGGTTTTGAGTCTCTGCCGGAACCGGAATCTCCTGCTCCGGATATAAAATCTGCTGAATACGATGTTGAAATTGCAAAAACAAATCTTGCTGATTCAAGATTTTCGGCATATGGTCCGTCGATTTCCGGCGGCTATACTTACGGTAAGACGCTGGCTTCTGACGGATGGTCAACTTCCAGCAGGCTTTCTGTAGGCGTTTCAATTCCTTTGGACGGTTACTTGCCGTGGTCGCAGAAGGGCGTTAGCGTTGCAACCGGAAAAACTGCCCTTGATACTGCAAAAAAGCAGCTTGAAGATGCAAAGACAACAGTTGCGGTAAAGACAGAAAGCTATTTAAGGAAAATAAATCAGGCTGTTTCGCAGCTTTCGTCGCTTCAGGCAAATGTAGAGCTTGCAGAGCAGACTTACCAGATGACGCTTACAGCTTACAATTACGGTAAAACGGACTTAACAAGCCTTCAGAATGCAAATGATGCAGTTTTGAATGCGGGCGTAAGCCTTAAAAGTCAGGCAAATACTTTAATCAGCACGATTCTTGATCTGGAAGAACTTCTTGGACTTCCGTTTGGAACGCTTGGTAAATAGATATATATAGAGGAAAATATGGAAAAGAAGACTAAGAGTATTATCGCAGTTTCTGCGGCAGTAGTTGTTACTGTTGCTGCTGTAGGAATTATAAATGCAACAAAATCTAACGGCGGCGCAGGCGGTCCGGGTGGATTTAATAAACGCGGAGGAGCCGGCGGTTCAACTGTCTTTACAGTTCGTTCCGCAGAAGCAACGGTTTCTACGCTTTCTGACTATGTAATTACAAACGGCGAAGTTGAATCGCAGTCTGCCGTTGATGTATTCCCTTCAATGAGCGGCAAGGTAAGTCAGGTTAATGTTCTGCTTGGTTCGCAGGTAAAAAAAGGCGATGTAATTGCAAAAATTGACCCGTCTGAGCCTGGAACTAAATATGCACTTTCTCCTGTTGAAGCGCCAATCAGCGGAAGTATTGTTTCTTCTCCGCTAAAGGTTGGTACTACAGTAACAACGAATTCTGCAATTACAATGATTGGCGACGTAGACAATCTGCAGGTAACGGCAAACATTCCGGAACGATATGTAGCAGAGCTTAAAACAGGGCTTAAAGCTGAAGTTTATTTGGAAGCATATCCAGGAGTGACTTTTACTGCGACTGTAAGCAGGGTAAGCCCTGTTGTTGATTCTGCAACTAGAACAAAGCAGGTTATCCTTAATTTTGATAAAAAAGACAGCCGCGTAAATGCCGGTATGTTTGCAAAGGTAAAACTTTACACTACAAAATACAGCGGAAAAGTAACAGTTCCGACAGATGCAGTAGTAACAAATGATGACGGTTCGGCCTATCTTTTTGTTGTAAATGACAATTACACGGTAAGCCGAAGATCTGTAAAGACAGGAAAATCTGTAGATTCTGTAATTCAGATTACAGACAACCTTGTTCAGGGAGAGCGCGTTGTTTATGAAGGTATGCTCAGTCTTTCTGATGGAGCCGCCGTAAACGACCTTGAAAACCCAAACCCTAATGCAGCAAAATCTGCTCAAAAAGAATCTTCAGAAAATGAGGCTTCTGCCAAGCCTGCTGCAGATGGAGGAAAACGCTGATGAGTATGTCCAGAACGACCCTTAATCATCCGGTACTTTTTCTTATTGTTTTTGTGCTGCTTGGTTTTGTAGGTCTTTTTACACTTAAAAACGTAGCAATCGGGCTTTTCCCGGAAGTTGATTATCCGTACATTACGGTTTCTACAACATATACAAATGCAGGTCCGGAATCTGTAGAAAAGACGGTAACAAAGGTTCTTGAAAGTTCCCTTGTAAGCGTAAGCGGATTAAAAAGCATGACATCGTCTTCTTCAGAAGGCTCTTCCCGCATTTCCCTGGAATTTAATTACGGCTCAGACATAAATCAGGCTGTAAGCGATGTGCGCGACAAGCTGGACAGAGTTTCCAGAAACCTTCCTGACAATGCCGGATCCCCTACAATCTTTAAGATGGATTCAAATTCCATGCCGATTTTAAGAATAGCGGTAAAGGGAAACCGTTCTGCAAGTGACTTAAAGCAGATTGCAGAAGACAACATTGTTGATGTACTTGAACAGGCAGAAGGCGTTGCTCAGGCAAGCGTATACGGCGGACGCACAAAAATCGTTCGCGTAGAACTGGAACAGAACCGCCTTGCCGCTTACGGGCTGACTGTTTCTGCGGTTTCCAGCGCGCTTTCCAAACAGAATCTTGAACTTGGCGGCGGAAAACTTAATGAAGGCCAGAAGGATTATGTTGTCCGCACAACCGGCGAATTCAATTCAATTGATGAAATTAATAATACCGTAATAACAACAGTAAACGGCTACGACGTAAAACTTGGCGACATTGGTAAGGCGTTCATGGGATATGCCGATTCAACCAGTGAAGTTTATATTAACGGTGAACCGGGAGTTTATGTTTCTGTTACAAAACAGTCTGGTTCAAATTCCGTTGCGGTTGCAAACAATGTTTACAAAAAAATGGAACAGCTTGAAAAAATCCTTCCAAGCGATATTTCCATGCAGATTTTGCAGGACAGCACGGATTCAATCCGCGAAACAATCAATACTCTTGTTGAATCTGCATATCAGGGATTGATTCTTGCGGTAATCGTTCTGTTCATCTTCCTTCAGAATTTTAAATCTACTATTATAATTGCAATTTCTATTCCGCTTTCCATTATCATTACGCTGCTTGCAATGAATTTTGCGGGGCTTACACTTAACATGATGACAATGACTGGTCTTATCCTCGGGGTCGGAATGATTGTAGATGCGTCAATCGTTATGATTGACAATATATATGCGTACCGAAGCAGGGGTGCCAAGCCAAAAATTGCGGCCGTTCTTGGTTCGCAGGAAATGGTAATGTCTGTAATTTCCGGAAACCTTACGACAATCTGTGTATTCGTTCCGTTCATTCTTTATATGAAAGAACTTGAAATGATGGGACAGATGTTCAAGGGAATGATTTTTACTATTGTAATTGCGCTTATTTCTTCACTGTTCGTTGCAATTTTCCTTGTACCTGTTCTTGCTGGTGTTTTCCTGCCGCTTTCTAACCGTTCTGAAAAACCTGTTAAATCAGCGCTCCTTAAGTTCCTTTACGGTTCATTTGAAAAAGTGCTTATGGCAATTACAGCCGGCTACAGAAAACTTCTTACTGCTGCGCTTAATTATAAGGCTCCTACAATTGTGATTGCAGTGTGTCTTCTGGTTGTTTCTGTTGCAATGATTCCGACTTTAAGAATCAACATGATGCCAAATGGAAATGACGATTCCGTTACGCTGAACATTACAATGCCGATTGGAACTCCGCTTATTGAAACTAAGCGTGTTGCCCTGGATTTTGAAGAAATCATCAAAAACGAAATACAGGGATATAAATTCATTACAACTTCTGTTGGTTCCGGTGGCCGCGGTTCAAGTTCTGCTTCGTATAAAGCAAACATTCAGATCAGGCTTCCAAAAACTTCTGAACAGATTGATAACGCAATGACAATTCAGCAGAAACTTCGTGCTCACTTCAACTATTTTGCCGGTGCGCGCTTCAGCTTTAGCGCCGGAATGCGCGGTCAGATGACAGGAGACGATCTGGATATTGCAATCCGTTCAGATGACCTTGAAGCGGCTCTTGCTGTTGCAGAAAAAATAAAGGGCGTAATGGATTCCATTGCAGATATCGGTGAACCGTCTGTTGATACGGAACGCGGACTTCCTCAGGTAGAAGTTGTAATTGACCGTGAAAGGGCCTATGCATTTGGTGTTGATGTAACCAGCGTTGCAAAGGAAATTAACTATGCAATCAACGGAACAACTTCTACAGAATACAGAACCGGCGGAAAGGAATACGATGTTGTTGTAATGTACAAGCCGGAAGACCGCAGGAACGTAATTGATCTTGAATCAATGTATGTAAAGGGCACAAACGGCAAGGTTGCTGTTTCCAACTTTGCTTCGCTCAGGCGCGGACTTGGACCTGTTACAATCAGTCGCGAAAATCAGACGCGAATTGTACACGTAACGGCTTCCATTATTTCTGAAGCAAACGCAAATGTTGTAGAAGACATGATAAAAGAAGGAATTGCCAATACATTCATTATTCCGGAAGGTGTTACTGTAAGTTACGAAGGTTCCTGGAAAGACGTAAAGCAGCAGATGACAATGTACATAAGCATTATTGCGCTTGCAATCATCCTTGTATTCGGTGTAATGGCTTCTACCTATGAGTCGTTTAAGGCTCCGCTTATAAACCTTGCAACAATTCCGTTCCTTATAATCGGTGTAGTATTCCTTTACAAGATTATAAATCAGCCGCTTTCTATAATGGCAATGGTCGGACTTATCATGCTTGTCGGCATTGTAGTAAACAACGGTATTATTCTGGTTGACTACACAAACCTCTTAAGGGATAGAAATCTTTCTATGTTTGATGCCTGTCTTGAAGCAGGGACAAGCCGTCTGCGCCCGGTTCTTATGACAACGCTTACAACAATCTTGGGTATGCTTCCAATGTGTTTTGCAGCAGAAGGAATGAGTGCAATGGTTCAGCCGATTGGAATTGCCGTAGTCGGCGGACTTACATCTTCTACTTTTGTTACGCTGCTTGTAATTCCAGTGCTTTATTCAATAGTAATGCGCGGTTCAGAAAAGAAAGCGGGTGCAACATTAAAGATTGATTATTCAAAGGTTGGAAAGACGGCTCCTTCAACAGGTAGAAAAGAGCCTGTAAATGCCGGTGAACCTGAAAAATCCATACTTGATGCGCCTGTTTCTGCCGTTAATGCAGAATCTGACAGTGATATGGTTACGGTTCCAAAAAAAGACCTTATGGTTGCAAAGAAAATAAACCGTGTAATAGAAATTATAATGGCCATGCAGAATGAGCTTGTCGGTTATGATGCTGACGAAGATGAGCCGGATTTAGAAGAAAACGAAAAAGACGAAGAGTGAGATTAAAACTTTCAGGAGAATAGAGAATGTCAAAATACAGAATTGAAATAATTGCAAATCAGTCGGTTCAAGAAGATATTACGGAACTTCTTGAACTTGAAATTCCGGAAATTGAATACACTGTAATTCCGACTGTTCATGGTCGCGGCCGAAGAACTAAAAAACTTGGAACTTCTACCTGGCCGGAACAGAATTTTGTCCTTTTTTCTTATCTGGATTTGACCGGCGCGCAGAAGGCAAAGGCAATAATTGATGCCGTAAAGTATAAATTTCCGGGCGAAGGAATTACTTTCTTTTGCACAGAAGAAGTTGAATTGTAAAGAAATAGGATTTTTTGAAAAAAAATTTTTACAAACTGGGATTCCTCGAATATAATCGCTTTCGAGAGGTAGCCGATGAAAAAGATTATATTTTGGTTTGTTGTAATGGCTTTCGCAGGACTGCTTTTTTCTTGTAACGATTCAGGAAGTTCATCTAATGCGCTGGCCCTTGCCCTTATGGGACAGAGTGATAATAATTCCTCTTCTGGTGGCGGCGATCCTGGTGAAGAAAATCCAGACACCGATTCGGGGGATTCTGTTGATGTAAAGGCAGCAATTTCCGGTGCACATGTTCTTCTTCAGGGCTTTGACTGGTCAAGTAACTTTCATGACCGCTACTACGGCGACAGTTATGCAGAAAACAGGGTCATGGGAACAAGCAATTCCAGTGCACCGAGCGGTAGCAAAGACTGGTATGATGTTGTAAAGGCAAATGCTGATTACATTAAGGGTGCATTTGAATACGTATGGTTTCCGCCTGCTACGGATAGTGGTTCAGATAACGGCTACATGCCACGAAAACTTAATGTCCTTACTTCTTTTTATGGAACTCAAGCAGAACTTAAATCTGCAATCTCTAGCCTTAGCCCTGCAAAGGCAATCTGCGATGTTGTAATTAATCACCGCGTAGGAACAAGTAACTGGGGAACATTTACAGAACCTGCTTTCTGTGAAGATTATTGGGCGATTTGTTCGGATGATGAAGGATTCAGTGCAACAGGAAGTGACATGTATGGTTCTGCAAACAAAGGTGCTGCTGATACAGGCGAAGGCTATACTTCAGCCCGCGACCTTGATCACACTAACTGGGATGTTCAGGACGGAATTGTAACTTGGATGACAGACAAACTTAAAGCATGCGGTTTTGTAGGCTGGCGTTATGATTATGTAAAAGGGTTTGGTGGAAAATATGTAGGATATTACAATGCGCGTACAAGTGCAGAATTTTCTGTAGGTGAACACTGGCCGACTGATGGATTTGATTATACTAATCCTGCAGCATGGAGTGACCAGTTTGAATCATGGGTAGCTTCAACTTCTGAAAGTATTAAAACGGATTCTGATGATTATTCCAGCATGACTGAAACAAAGATTGCAGGACGTGATCAGGCAGGTAGTCCTAGTCGTGTATTCGACTTTGTTACAAAAGGTATGCTGAATAAGGTATTTGGTTCTAATGGAAGTGGTATTGCAAACAGTAACTATAATCTTCTTGCAAATGCATACTGCGGCTACAAAAAAATGCCGGAAAGCGTTGTTACTTTTGTAGATAACCACGACACTGGTTCAACTCAGGCTTTGTGGTATCTTGATCCGGATGATGTTGGTACCGCCTACGCCTTTATTCTTACTCACCCAGGTTATCCTTGTGTTGCATGGCAGCATTATTTTACCGCTGCTGAAAGTTACGACACAACGGTCAGCGTTAATGCAAGTCAGTACATAGGTGGAAATACAGTTCCGGGAACAAGCCTTACATACCGCGAGTTCATTTACTCCCTTATAAAGCTTCGTGCAGAAGTTGGAATTACAGATTCAAGTATAGTTTCTGTATGGGATGAAACCGATTCTTCAATGTACCTTGCACAGGTTACCGGAACAAACGGAACTCTAGTTGTAAATATCGGTGCGGAATACGATATGAGCGCAAATGCAAATGCAGCCAGCTACAAACTTGCTGCATCCGGTACAAACTTTAAAATCTGGAAGAATATTTCAGAGTAACGGTACAGATTATTTTACTGCATAAATATCCCGGTCCTGGCCTTCCAGGTCCGGGATTATTTTTATGCACCTGAAGCCCTGTTCTTCTGCAAGTTCGGCGGCTTTTTTTGCATTGTATTCGCCGGTTTCCATAAGCACAACGCCGTTGTGCACGAGGTGAGTGGCGCATTCCGGCCAGAGGGAGCGTATAATCTTAAGGCCGTCGCTGCTTTTTTGTACGGCAGAAAAATCGCAGCCGCTTTCTAGTCTAAGAGTTTCTTCCATAGAAATATACGTGTCTCCGTCAAGGGCAAGCCGCGGCTCGCTTCTTCCGTCTGTTAAAAGTTCATCCACCATGGCCGCCGGAATATACGGCGGATTAGTAAGTATTACATCAAATGTATAGTCAATTTCCGAAAACAAATTGCTCTGAATAAAACGAATTTCTTCTGCTTCTTCTGGAGGCAAAAGTTGTGTAGCATTTTTTCGCGCAATTTCCAGTGCCGCCGGACTTATGTCAACCATTGTAAATTTTGGAAGGGAGCCGCTTGGAATTTTGTATTCTTCAATAAGCTGCTTCAGAACACTTATGCCTATGCAGCCGCTACCGGTGCACATGTCGCAGACAGAAAGAACAATCTCTGGGCGCGCTTCCATTTTTTCTATTATTACATCAATTGCTTTTTCAACTAGAATTTCTGTATCAGGCTTTGGAATAAGGACGTCTGGGGAAACGGCAAAATTGTAGCCGTAAAATTCCTTGTGGCCGGTAATGTATGCCACCGGAAGCCCGGTACTCCGCTTTTCCACAGCGTCTTTAAGCCATGCAAGTTCTTCGTCAGAAAGTTCAGAATTCTGGTTCATTAAAAGCCAGGTTTTGTCCCTGCCCAGACAGTGCTGCAAAAAGATGCTTACATCTAAAGCTGCGCTTGGAGAAGTTTCTGAAAGTGTTTTTATAGCGTTTGATTTGAATTGTTGGATTGTCATATTGTTGAAAGAATAAAACCGGTGGTTTACTTCGTGCTCTTACGAGTCGACAGGCTCAACCTCCGGTTTAACGGCTCTTCGATTATAGCGGGCCTCGATGAATCTCGGCAACGCGTTTTTATCGATGAACCTAAAACAAACCTTTCGGTTTGTTTTTTAACGGTTCTTCGATTATAGCGAGCCTCGATGAATCTCGGCAACGCGGTTTTATCGATGAACCTAAAACAAACCTTTCGGTTTGTTTTTTAACGGTTCTTCGATTATAGCGATGTAATGTCGGCGGCGAGCTGCTCTTCTTTTGCGTAAACGTTCAGTGCGTCAAGCATGTCGTCCATTTGACCGGCCATAAATCCAGGCAGGTTGTGCTGGCTGTAGTTAATGCGGTGATCAGTTACGCGGTCCTGCGGGTAGTTGTAAGTGCGGATTTTTTCAGAGCGTGCACCAGAACCAACCATGCTTGAGCGTGCACTTGCGCGTTCAGCCTGCTTTTTGCTTTCTTCAAGGTCAAAAAGGCGGGCACGCAGTACGCGGAAAGCCTTTTCCTTATTCTTAATCTGGCTTTTTTCGTCCTGCTGAATTACAACAAGACCTGTCGGAATATGAGTAAGGCGAACGGCAGAGTCAGTTGTGTTTACACACTGTCCACCTGGACCACCAGCGCGCATAACGTCAATGCGTACATCGCCCGGTTTAATTTCAATTTCTGTTTCTTCTGCTTCAGGCAAAACGGCAACAGTTACAGTAGAAGTCTGAAGACGTCCTTGGCTTTCTGTAGCCGGAACACGCTGAACGCGGTGAACACCAGATTCCCAACGTAAAGTTCCGTAAACAAACTTACCGGAAATAGACATTACGATTTTGTTAAATCCGCCTACTTCTGTTTCCTGCTGTTCCATAACTTCGCATTTCCAGCCGCGGTTTTCTGCAAGGTGAGTATACATTTCCCAAAGGTCGCGGGCAAAAAGACTTGCTTCGTCACCACCGGCTGCAGAACGGATTTCAAGAATAATGTTCTTTTCATCAAGAGGATCCGGCGGAACAAGCTTTAATTTAATTTCTTCTTCAAGTTTAGGCTGCCTTTCTTCAAGTTCCTTAAGTTCTTCGCGCGCCATTTCCTTCATTTCGGCGTCATCTTCAGCAGTAATCATTTCTTTTGCATCCTGAATACCCTGCAGAACTTTCTTGTACTCATCATAAAGGGCACTCAATTCGCTAAGATAGCCGTTTTCGCGCATTGTGTCTTTGTATTTTTTCTGATCTTTTACAAGGTTCGGATCTAAAACCATTTCCTGAACAACCTTGTACCGAGCTTCACACTCTTCAAGTTTCTTCAATAAATCCATGCCCATATACTATCGAAAATCACTGTTTTTATCAATTAAATAGGTAAAATGGGCGGAAGTCTTTTCCGTAACGGGCGTTCCGTGGCCCGCTAACGCTTGGTCTCACTTCGTTCGCCTGCACTTCGTGCACCACTCCATGCCCGCCGCCATGCAAACCGCAGAAACGTTCGGGGATTTCCTTCTTCACGACCTGCATCTAAATCATACGTTCGCTGGCGTTCCAATGTTATGAACTGCATTTTGTTCTCCGTGCTTTGCTTTGCGTTTGAAACGTAGTTTTTTTTAGTTCGCAGATGTAGATGTTTATGCTTTTTCAGAAACTTTTTCTTTTAGTTCAAGAACTTTTTCGAGAGGAAGACCTGTACATTTAGCAATTATTTCTTCTGAAATATTTTCTCTTAGAAAATTTTCAGCAGCTTCCACTGCTTTCTGCTGTGCACCAATTTCAATGCCTGCATCTAAATCGTATGCTCTCTGTCTTTCCCATGTCATGAACTGCATTTTGTTCTCCGTGCTTTGCTTTGCGTTTGAAACGTAGTTTTTTTTAGTTCGCAGGTGTAGATGTTTATGCTTTTACAGAAACTTTTTCTTTTAGTTCAAGAACTTTTTCGAAA
>JBGVIP010000004.1:0-4710 GCA_045123335.1 Treponema sp. | reverse complement strand
GCAGCCTGACGTGCGTGGTAGCGTGGAGTTTCCCCTGATTTGTATGAGCCGTCGTGTTCTTCATCAATTATAATCATTCCAAGGTCTGGAACGGGAGCAAAAACCGCGCTGCGTGCACCGACAACAATGCGTGCTTCCCGGTGCATTATTTTTTTCCATTCCGTAAGCTTTTGGCTTGGAGTTAGGCCAGAATGCAGGACAGCGGCTGTATTACCGAATCTGTTGGTTACGGCTTTTACAACTTGCGGCGTAAGGCCGATTTCTGGCACAAGATAGATAACGCCTTTGTTTCGTTTTAAAAGCCATTCCGCACACTGTAAAAAAACTTCTGTTTTACCAGTGCCTGTAGGTCCGTAAAGATAATGGTAGCTTGTTCTTCCTTCTGCAGCCGATTCTGTAATTTCGTGTACTGCTTTTTCCTGTTCCGGAGAAAGTATATTTGTAGTTTTTTCAGAAAGGTCTTCGTTAAAGCTGAATCCTGGGGTACGGCTTTCTTTTTTTCCGCGGGAAGGAATTATTGAAAAAACTGCTTCTCCTATAGAGCAGAGGTAGTAGCGGCTTATCCAACCGGCAAGTTCAAAAATTTCTTCATTAAAAAGAGGTTCGGCGTCAATAATCTTTATAACTGGACGTATCTTTTCTTCCGTAACTGGGCAGTTTTCCGGCAGGTGGTCAGAAACTGAAACAATAAAACCAATTGCCTTTCTGTTTCCAAACCTTACTTCTGCGCGTTTTCCGATTTCAGGTAGAAATTCCTTTGAATCAGAGTCAGAAGGAATATAAGAGTAGGTGAATGTCTGGTTCAGCGGAATGTTAAGAACTATCTGAAGCCAGGTCATTTTTGAATGGCTCCAGAAAATTTATCTGCGTAATGGGGATCAGCTTCCAGCAGCTTTAATTTAAAGAATTTCAGATCTTCCCATGCAAGTTTTTTGTAATCAGCATTTCTGAGCAGGGCACTTGGATGGTAGGTAACAATCATCGGAATTCCACTATATGTGTAGACTCGGCCCCTGTAGCGCCTTAAAGAAATTTCACCTTCAAGAGACATGATGTTCCTTAAGGCAACTTTTCCTACAAGAAGAATCATTTTTGGCTTTAAGATATGAATCTGCGCATCCAGAAAAGCACGGCAGGCAACTGCTTCTTCGGGTTTTGGATCCCTGTTATAAGGCGGTCGGCATTTTACTGTATTTGCAATATAGCAGTTTATGTGCCTGTCTAGCTGGATTGCTGCAAGCATCTTGTCCAGAAGCTGGCCGGCTGGACCGACAAACGGAAGTCCCTGCTTATCTTCTTCTTCGCCGGGACCTTCTCCGATTACAAGGACGCTCGGGTTGGTTACGCCCTGACCTGGAACAACCTTTGTTCTTCCTCTGCACAGTTCGCAGTTTGTACACGAACGAATTTTTGCTTCAAGTTCCTGAAGTGTAAGTCCGTGCGGCTTTTTTTCCTGCGATGGAGCAGATTCTTCTTTCTGAATGTTTGATTCAGAAAGGGAAGGTGACGGATTTATGGCTTCTGCCTGAATCTGTGGCAGGGACTGAATTTTAGTGTCTGCAGTTGGTTCTGTTTTTATGATTTTCGGCTCGGGATCATCATGAAATTCCGGTACCTGTAAAAAAGAAGGATCTGAATATCCGTAAAAATTATCGCCCGCAGCCTTGAGAAGATTAAAAATAAGCAGTTTATCTGACGTTTTCATCTGTATTTAGAATAGCACATAACTTGTAATTCGGGCAATAAACAAGTATATTTATATAATATGAAAAAAAATCTTTTGTCGTTGATATTTTTTATTTTTATTTTTTCGACTTTGCATGCTCAGATCAGCGTGAATCCGACTTCTGATTTTTATACGGATGCTTTAGGCTGGTATTTAAAAGGCTACGTAGATTCACTTCCTCAGTTAAAGCCTTATTCAACGGAAGTGATTGAAAAAATCCTTATGGCTGTTATGGAAGGCGAATCTGTTTCTGAATCTGACAGGGAAGACGCAGAAGTTTACTATAAGCGCTATTTTGGAAGAAAAATTCATTTTACTGCAGAAGGAAATTTTTCTTCTCATTTTGACATGACAGAAGATGATGAAGACAGCAGCGCAAGATACGAAGATAACTATGAACTTTATTCTGCAAAGGCTTCTTTAGGCGGAGACGTAAAGGTTAATCCTTATTTTGGATTCGGCTATGATTTTGGCATACGTGGACTGAACAATAATGAACTGCTTTCTGACAGGCTTCCAATGTATGACGGAAACCGTGAATATCATAAGATGGATGATTTCTATTTTAAAGAAGGCGACGTTGATTTTCTTCTTGATTTGAATGCAAATGTTACTTTCGGGACAGAGCGCATTAACGGATCTGTCGGTTATAGCAGAACAGGTTTTGGACTTGATCCTGCTTCAGACATAATCCTTAATCCGGCTGCCTTTCAGATGCCTAATGCAAGCGTAAATTTTGACGCAGGCATTTTTGAATATACTCAGTTTACCGGCGTTCCGGTTGCACAGAGCCAGACTGTAGAAAACAAATATACATGGGGCAAGGTATTTTCCTTTCATTCTTTAAGGGTTCCGTTTTTTAACAGAAAGCTTCTTCTATCATATTATGAATCATGTATGTACGGCGAAGGTTTTAATCCTTCTTATCTGCTTCCTGTTCCGTGGATTATCATTGGCGAAGTTTCAGGGCATACAGAAAACGTATATGCCGGGCTTAACCTTCAGTACAAGCCTGTAAAATGTGTTGCACTTAGCGCTGATTTTATGCTTCATCAACTGGATGCAAAAAGTTTCATCAAGCTTAAGTGGAATGATGCTGCAATAAGGGGCGCCCTTAAGGGTGGAATTCTCTATACTCCGGCAGATTCCATTTTCCGCTTCATAAAGATTGACTATTCGATTGTAACTCCGTACACATATACAACCTATGATCTGAGCGACAAAAACTATAATTATTCTGACTATACGAATTATGGAAAATGCCTTGGTTCAGAACTGCTTCCTAACTCTCATCAGCTGAGTATGACCGTTCAGTTCAGGCCTGTAAAGCGTTTTTCTGTTACTTCTACAGCTAAATTCATGCAGCATGCAAATGAATATGAAAACCTTGATGATGAAGAAGTTATTGCACTTTCAGGCAAGACTGCTTCGGACGGAAGCCTTAAGCAGAATACCCAGGGCTTTGACACATGTAAGGATGAAACGGGTCTATTAAATCAAGATCATAAGCTTACTATGGTTCAGTCTGGAATTGACCTTGATTTTGAATGTGCCAGCAGAAAATATATGTCTGTTGTTCTTACTGCAGGGTACATGTTCGAATACATAATGAATAAAGGTGTTGAGCAGCCGCTTTTCCCGGGTGTTTATTCTTCTGCGGATGAAGTAGCCCTTGCAAGAAAGAGATGGGAAAGAAACCTTCATAATTCATTTAATCATTATTTTAAGGCTGGGGTTAAGTTAAGTTTCTAGTTATGGCGAAAAGGAAGTTCTTATTTTTTTATCTTGATACAGGGGCAGGCCACAAGTCTGCTGCAAAGGTCCTTGCTCAGTCAATGAAGGCAGAAGATCCCGATGTAGAAATAAAGATTGTACGTGGATTCAGCCGCCACGGGTTTGGACATACTTTCTTTGAAAAGGGATACAATTATTCCTGCAACTATATACACGGACTTTTTCCACTTACTTATGATTTGGGTGAAAACCGTGTCCTTCAGTCAATTTTCAAGCACATTCTTGCACCGGAGACAAATCATTACCTTAGAAAACTGATTATAAAGGAACGTCCGACAGATATTGTCTGTTTTCATTTTGCAGTTTCTCCTGCAGTAAAAGAAGTGCTTAAGAATATTCCGTGGCATATTAATTATACAGTCATAGTAACGGATCCTTTTTCGGTGCCGTCTGTATGGTTCCATGAACGCGACCTGAATTACATGGTTTATTCTGAATCTGCAAAAAAGATTGCGCTTAGGTGCGGAATCCCAGAAAAAAACATTACAGTCATTCCATTCCTGATGAATCAGAAATTCAGGACGCCTATAAGTGATCAGGAAGTAAGGACTTTAAAGATTAAGCACGGTTTTGATCCTGATAAGAAAATTGTCCTTCTTGTCGGCGGTGGCGAAGGGCTTCCGGGCGCAACGGAAATTGTAAATCAGTGTCTTCTTCACAGGGCTAATTTTTCTACTGCAATTATTTGTGGCCGCGATGTTGTAAAAAAACGCAATTTTAATCTGCTTCGTCTTGCAAATCCAAGGCTTGACCTTCATGTATTTGGTTTTGTTGATTTTCTTGATGAACTTGTAAAAATCTGCGACTGTGCCGTAATTAAAGCCGGTCCGGCAACTTTGCTTGAAGTCCTTTCTTGCAGAAAGCCTGTAATCATCTGCCGTTACATTCATAACCAGGAACTTGGAAACATGCATTTTGCTGTTGACCACAAGGTCGGCTATTTTATTCAGAAATCACGAGCCATCTATAAAAAAATAAACGAGCTGCTTAATGACAGCTCGTTTGATGAAAAGATGAAGAAAAACTTTGACAGCATCGTAATTGATACTGATGCATCAAAAGTTGCTAAGCTTCTTTTCCAAAAAAATAATGCTTAACTTCTCGTTTTTCGTATGATTCCTTAATCAGATCCATACAGTCGATTTCTGCAAAAATCCTTTCTGCATCTTCTATGCGTCCCCTGAGAACCG
>JBGVIP010000003.1:0-12991 GCA_045123335.1 Treponema sp. | reverse complement strand
TTTGCAGTTGCTTATACGCTGAGTGACCTTTATGCAAGCAATGAACTTACGGCAATCTTTTCTTCAGGAGTTTCTCTGCTGCACTTTACGTTTCCGCTCCTTGTTTTTTCTATTGTAATGAGTTTCGGACTGTATTTTTTTGAAAATTATCTTGTAGTTCCAACTTATTCAAAGAAAATGCAGCTTCAGGGGCAGCTTTTAAAAGAAGAAAAGTCTCTTAATAAGAATAATATTGTAGTCATTTCGGATAACGGGCATATTGTCTATAAGGCTAAATTCTATGAAAACTCGCAGAAAAGGCTTTCCGACTTATATCTGGTTATAAGGGATGACGAGAAAAAACTGGATTCCATTATACATGCAGATGCGGCTGTATGGAGTTCTTCAGAAGAACACTGGATTTTGATGAGCGCCGTTCAGTACAAATATGAAAACAATACAATAACTTCTCTAAAGCCGGATAAAGAACTTTTTGAACGCCTTACGGAATCTTATGAAACTTTTCAGAATAATGTAGTTTCTATTGCAGAAGTAGATTCGCATACTGCAAAGGTTTATATAAATCACCTTAGAAGAACAGGACTTCCGTTTAATCAGGAACTTTCTGAGTATTACAAGAAATTCGCTTTTCCTGCGATTGTTTTTATTGTAGTATTTCTTTCAATCGGACTTTCAGGAAAATCCAGAAAGAATGTTCTTTTGATAAGCCTTTCCTTGTCTGTCAGTGCGGCCGTCCTTTTTTATGTCCTTCAGATGGTAACAATGCTTATGGCAAAGTTCGGTTATATATCTCCGTTTATGGGAGCATGGTTTCCTGTGTTCCTTTTCATTATAATCAGTATAGTTCTGTTGCATTATGCCCGAACGTAATTCAGTGAGGTTTTTATGAAGATTTTTTCCATTTTACACAAAAGCTCGGACGGAAGGGCGCGTACAGGGATTCTTGAACTGCCGCATGGAACTGTGCAGACTCCTGTTTTTATGCCGGTAGGAACCTGTGCAACGGTTAAGGCTATCTCTAAAGATGACCTTGACGAAATCGGTTTTGAAATTATTCTTGCAAATACATATCATCTTTTTCTTCGTCCTGGTGCAGATCTTATTCAGGAAGCTGGAGGACTGCACGGATTTTCGCAGTATAAAAGAAATTTCCTTACAGATTCAGGTGGCTTTCAGGTATTTTCGCTTTCTCAGCTTAGAAAAATTAATCCTGACGGTGTAAAATTTCAGAGTCATATTGACGGAAGCTATCACATGTTTACGCCGGAAAATGTCGTTCAGACTCAGGTTAAGTTTAATTCGGACATTCAGATGCAGCTTGATGTATGTTCCGGCTATGGAGTAGATAAAAAAGAAGCCGAGCATGCGCTTAAAGTTACTTCTGCATGGGCAGAACGCGCAAAAAAACAGTGGCTTATTGAACGTGAAAACGGATATCAGGGAATGCTTTTTCCAATTGTTCAGGGAAATTTCTTTGAAGATTTGCGCAAGCAGAGCGCAGAATTTACTGCGGCTCTGGATTTGCCGGGAATTGCAATCGGCGGTCTTAGCGTTGGTGAACCAGCTGACAAATTTGCAGAATTCCTTAATTTCACTATGCAGCAGCTTCCGGAAGAAAAGCCTATATACGTAATGGGAATCGGTACCCCAGAATATATCCTTGAGGCTGTTTCAAACGGAGTTGATATGTTTGACTGTGTACTCCCGACAAGAAACGCACGTAACGGTGCATATTTTACGCATGACGGTCAGCTTTCCATTAAGCAGGAACGCTTTAAGCATGATTTCAGACCGATTGATTCAGAATGTAACTGTAAAGTTTGCCGAACATATTCCCGAGCATATTTAAGACATCTATTTAAAGAGCAGGAAATTTTAAGTTCTATGCTTGCTTCCTATCATAATCTTGCGTTCCTGCATCAGATGATGAAAGAAATCCGTACTGCCATTACGGAAAACCGTTTTGAGCAGTATAAAAAGGATTTCTTGAACCGCTATAAAAAGGGTGAGATTCAGTGAACAGGTTGAAATTTATTCTTTTATTCTTAATATCGATTTTCTCTTTGTCTATGCTTTTTTCAGAAGATGCAGATGATGATTTTCTTAATATGATTGAATCTGCACTTCAGACAACAGAAGTTCCGGGGCAGGATGAAGTTTCTTCTCCTTATCAGGAAGGCGTTGATGACGGAACAGTTCAGGTTTACAGGGAAGGGCAGACAGATGATACAGTTTCTTCTCCGTATGGAGAGAATTTTTCTGATTCTTCAATCTCTATACAAAATAATGAACAGCCGCTTGCAGGTGCTGATACAGGCATATCTTCTGAAACAGAAGAAAATACAGAAAACGATGTTGTTTCTGCAGAGGCCCCTGCTGCTTCTGAAAGTATGGCAGCACCGGATTCTGCTCAGATTGTTCAGTCAATTTACGGTATTGCAGAAAAAAACTCTGATGATGATGAATACGGCGATGATATTTCTACCATTCAGGTAACGATTCCTTCCAAAATGAAACCGAAACCTGCTGATTCAGAAAAACTTGCCGCTGCTAAAAAGCGTGATGAAGACGGTAAGGATTTTGCAGAGAAAAAAGAAACTCTTGCACTCGGAACTCCTTCAGAAATCAGCGGAGTGGTAGATAAAATCGTTGATGACGATGATCCCCGCTATATCGATATTCTTTATGATTTGTTTTATAAAACCTCAAGCAATGATGTAAGGTCAAAAATTATTGATTATTTTGCAAAAAATGAAGATCCATGTCTTTCTGATTACGTTGTAGAAATTCTTGACGATCCATACGATACTGCAAACTCTTTTGTCTCAAAATGCATGGAATATGCTTCAAAAGTAAAATGTAAAGAAGCGGCCCCGGCATTTGTAAAAATGCTTGAAAGCGAAAAAGAAGAATATTTTAATAGCGCTCTTTCGGCACTTGGAAAAACAGGCGGAAAAAAGGAAGCAAAATATCTTGCAAAATATCTTGAACGTGATGACCTTGAAGTTCCTGTAAGACAGGCTCTTATGCGCACATTAGGGCAGATGAATGCTGTTGAAACATGGGATCAGGTTGTGGAAATTGCCCGCAATGAAGATGAAAACGATTTTGTGCGCCAATATGCAGCAGAAGCGCTGGGTAACATGAAAAAAAAGGAATCAATTCCTATTCTTATAAGTCTTTATGAAAACGGAAATCCAAACATGCGCGAATACTGTATTAAGGGACTTTTAAATTTTCCGGATTCAGATAAAGCGCAGAATATGATTCTTCAGGGAATTCGCGATGAACACGTAAAGGTAAGGCTACAGTCAATAAAAGCGGCGCGCGAAATGAAGATGAATGATTCCATTCCGTATCTGATTTACCGCGCAAAAAATGATAATGAAAATGCCGTAAAAAAAGAATGCTATCCGGCAATTGCGGAACTGAATACAAAAGAAGGAAATGAATTCCTTGTTGAACGAATCACAGATAAAAAAGTTCCTGATTCAGCAAAAAACATGGCAGCGGACGCGCTCTTAAAATTCGGAAAGGGAAAGACAGGGATTTCTGAAATTGCAGAACTTGCACAATCCATTGCCGAAGATGACAGAAGAAAATCACTTCGAAAATCATTGGGAAAGCTTATGGCAAAGCATGATCATCCGGAATTTGGGAAAGCCTGTTCAATGTACATATCTTCAAAAGATACCGATACATGTACGATTGGAATTGACATGTACAGGACCGGACGTTACCCGGAAGCATCTGCAGCCCTTCAGCAGGTTGCAGATTCAAAATCCGGGAATGTTGCCAACAGAAAGCGTGCAAAACAGATTCTTGGTATAGAAGACGAGCCGTCAGAAAAATAGCTTTCTATACAGAAAGTTCGTGCAGGATTCTGTATTTTTCGTTTATAAGCGCCAGCTGCTGCTCTGAAAATACATCTTTTCCTTCATCTGCAAGAACTTCAAGCGAAGCAAGACTTTCATTCAGTGCAGTTGCAAAGCCTCTGCTTACCTTGTTCCAGTAAGTTCCTTTTCCGTCAGTAAACAGGCATATAAATCCGTATTCTTTGCTTTTTTGCTTTGCAATAGTTACTTTTAGTATGCTGTCTACAGCCTGTGTGATTGCCTGTGCAGAATCATCTTCATGGATGTTTACATTTAATTTTCTGTTCCATTTGTTTTCCGCAATAGGCTCAAGTGGAAGGGCTTTTGCAATTTTAATGGCTATAGAAAGTTTTTCGCCGTCAAGAAGCGTAAAGCCGTTCGGATAAATAACTTTTGTCTTTATTCCGCCGATAGTCTTGATTTTATCCTTGTCTGTTTCTGCCATAGAAGCGCGGATAAAGGCGTCGTAAGTAAGTTGAGCCTGCTTTTTCTTATGCGATTTTTTGATTTCAAAAGATTCGTTGCCAAAGCTTATAACGTCAGTTTCGTCGTCTTTCTTTTCATCCTTTTTCTTTGAATCTTTTTTGTTTTTTCTTGCTGTTTTTTCGTAAATGTCTGCCTGCATTTCAAGAGTTCGGGCTGGTTTTGATTTATCAAGTTTTTCAAGCAGATCCGGCGAAAGCTGGTTTAATATTGCTTTTGTAAGCGGAGAAACGCTCATTGCATACATTCTTGAGGTGCGTACAATTTCTCCGGCAACAATGTAAAGCGGATCCTGCTTGAACATTACGCTCCCCGGATGAATGCAGATGTTATCCGCAGTAAGACTTTTGTATGTGTCTTTTTTTACGCGAACGCAGACAAACTGAATCATTCCCGCTGCAATACAGCAAAGATAATCGCTTTTGTTTCCGCCTCCAACAACAGGAATTCCCATGTGGTTCAGAATGTCCTGCAGCTGAAGGTCAATATTTTCTATCTCTTTCATGATTCGTTCATCAAGATAGTATCTTTTACAGAAATTTTCCTTATTTTCTGCCTTTTGAAAAGCATAGAAAAGATTTAAATACGAAACAAAGTCACCCTGAATGTCTCTGAACGTATGATGGGCACTGCGCGCTTCAAGTTCTTCTCCTGGCGGCAGAATGAACGGAGAGTTTGCAGAAAGAAATGCTGCTGCAATAAGAATTTCTTTCATTACGTTAGGGTAGCGCATTATTGCTTCTACAATTATACGGCTGATTCTCGGTTCTAGAGGAAACTGAACCATAAGCTTTCCAATAGAAGAAAGGCTGTTGTCCCTGTCCAATGCTCCAAGCATATTCAAAGTATCAACTGCGCCGTAAATGCTTTCTTTTTCTGGAGCAGAAATAAAGTCGAATCCTGCAAAATCAGAAATTCCAAGATCTGCCATCTGAAGAATTACTTCGCTCAGGTCTGTGCGGTAAATTTCTTCTGTCGTGTACATTTGGCGTGTGTCAAAATCTTTTCTAGGGTAAAGCCTGTAACATGTACCTGGCTGTGTTCTTCCGGCACGTCCTTTTCTTTGGTTGCAGCTTGCCTTGCTTACAGGTGTTTCATTCAAACTTGAAGTAAAAGAATGAGGATTGTAAAAATTTAATTTTGCAAGACCAGAATCAATTACAGTTGTTATGTCTGCAATTGTTACAGAAGTTTCTGCGATATTTGTAGAAATGATTACTTTTTTCTTTCCTTCTGGAGCCGGCTTAAAAACCCGTTCCTGATCTTCTTTTGAAAGGCGGCCGTAAAGCGGCAGGGTATGAAGTTTTTTTGCAAAACAGGAAGTATCAAGCGCCTTCATACAGTCTTTGATTATTTTTTCACCCGGCAGGAATATAAGGATTCCTCCCTCTGTTTCATTGTCAAGAACACGTTCTACCGTAGCAAGTATTTTTTGAATGAGGGCAGTGCTTGCTGTTTCATTCATTGTACTTGCAGGAATTAATGGTGGATCGTAAACCATAGTTACCGGATAAGTAATTGTTTCTATAGTTACAATTGGGCATGAGTTAAAATATCTGCTGAATGCCTCTGCATTCATTGTTGCGGAACTTACAATAACCTTAAATTCTTTGCGTACTTCAAGAACTCGCTTTAAAAGTCCAAGTACAAAATCAATGTTAAGGCTGCGTTCATGGGCTTCATCAACCATGATTACAGAATATTTGCTGAGCCATGGATCCAGCTTCATTTCCTGAAGCAGAATTCCATCTGTCATTATTTTGATTTTTGTTGTTTCATCAGTCTTGTCTTCAAAGCGCATTTTATAGCCGACAAGTCCGGGATACGTTGTTCCAAGCTGTTTTGAAATAAATTCACTTACAGAAAGTGCTGCAATTCGCCGCGGCTGTGTAACTGCAATCATTCCTGCTGTATCGTATCCTGCTTCATGAAGTATGATTGGAAGCTGAGTTGTTTTTCCTGACCCTGTAGGGCTCTGTACTACAATAACCTGATTCGTTTTTAATGCTTCCAGAATGCGTTCTTTCTGTTCGTATACAGGTAATTTCTGGTATTCTATTGCCATGTTACTGTTTCCTTTGTCTTTTCAGTAATTTCTTTTCTCTGCCGAATGTAATCGCTCCAGCGCCTGCTTCTGCTTTCTGCCAGATACTGAATGAAGTCGTCATCCAGTTTTTTTATAACAAATTCCCAATTAGAATTGATATAGGTTGTTATGAAATGGGTTTTGTGCCTTACAATCCTCGGTTTTTCACCGGTGTCGTCTTTTTCAAAAATAAGTTCAAGCAGATAACCGTCTCCTGTATCGTCCCTTGGATTTTCAGGATTTTCAAAATCCGGTTCCCATCGCTGGCCGCTTATTAAATTTCCATTTCCGTATATTATAGCCTTTTCAATGGATTGTGTCGCCCCGTTTCCTATAAATTCTTTTTCACGCGGAACATGAGGATGATTGCTCCAAATTACATCAACATTTTTTTCCAAAATCCTGTGGTAATAGTTTCTCCTGTCAGATGTAACTTCGCTTACATATTCCGGTTCATTCGAATGAATCGAAAGAATAAAAAGATCACAAGGGTTTTCTGCACGAAACTGTTCAAGCTGATTAAGGAATTTTTCCCGTCCTTTTTTTGTTGGTTCAACATAGTAAAGGTAATTCCTGTAGTCCGGACGGTTCAGAATTTCTGTAACTGCGCAGAAAAGGATTTTCCATCCGTTAATTTCTATCAGCCTGCACTCAATTGGATTTGAAGAATCTTTTTTTATTCCAGAAAAATAAACCCTGCGTTCACTGTGCCTGTGCGCAGCTTCTGTTTTTTCTGCCCATGCATGCGTTGCCCTTATTCCGTCCAGAGCCTGATCATTAGAATGATTGTTTATAAGCGAAAAAACATTGAATCCAGCTTTTATGGCTTCTTCGGGGTATTCTGCGTGCATATTAAAATCCGGGTAAGAAGAGTATGGCAAATCATTGTCTACCGGAGCTTCAATGTTTGCAAATGAAAGGTCTGCATTCTGGGTAATATCATAAATGGAAGTCCAGATTTTTTCGTAGTTCTTCATGTTAAAATTAGGCTTATGAGCCATTATATCACCGCCAAAAAGCAGCCTTATAGACTGAACTTTTTTTTCGGGCTCTTTTAGAGAGGCACATCCTGTAAAAAGCGCGCAGATATATATAAAAAAAAGCGTGAGAAAAAATTTTTTCATAATCTAATATATTATAACATAAGGAATAAAAGCATAAAAGAAAAAAGATGTTTAAATTGTTAAACTAAGGTTTTCTGTCTGTTAATGTAAAGTAATATATTGATTTTTTGTAAATTTTAAATGATAATAATAAAGATATGGAAAATGAGTACACAATAAGGGAGTTAAAATTTCAGCATATAATCGAAATCGAGCAGGAGCTTGATGAAATTAAGGATGCCGACGTCCTTCTAGAACGGATTCTTACAGAAACACGCAATATTGTAAATGCAGATGCCGGTTCTATTTATGTAGTAGAAGGTCAGAATCTTAAGATTAAATATGCACAGAATGATACTCAGCTTAAAACTCTTCCATTAGGAGAAAAACTTCCGTATCTGTTTTTCTCTTTTCCAATCAGCGAAGCTTCAATTGCCGGTTATGTTGCTGTTACAAAGCGTTCCCTTATAATCGATGACGCTTATAATTTGCCGGAATCAAGTCCATATAAATTTAATAAACAGACAGACCTCACAACAAACTATAAGACAAAATCAATTTATACTGTTCCTCTTGTAATGAAAAACGGAGTCCTTCTTGGTGTACTTCAGATTATCAACAAACTTGATCAGGATGGAAATGTAGTTGCCTTTACAAGTGATGATGATTCCTTTATTGCGCATTTTGCACTTTCTGCAGTTCGCGCATTAAGACGTGCATACGATACAAAAGAAACCCACAGAAAAATGCTTAAACTTTCTGAATTCAGGGATCCAAAAGAAACTTATTCCCATGTAGAACGGGTTTCAAGCATTGCCCTTGAAATTTATGACCGCTGGGCTTTTGAACAGAGTATTCCGGAAGAAGAAAAACAGATTTACCGCGACAACCTCAAGATTGCGGCAAAATTCCATGATATTGGTAAAGTTGGAATCTCAGACATCATTCTAAAAAAGCCGGCTCGTTTTAATGATGAAGAACGTGCCATAATGAAGAGTCACACCTGTATAGGTGCCCTTCTTTTTGATCCACCGGATTCTGAACTTGACCGCATGTCTCTTGAAGTTGCATTGCATCATCATGAACGCTGGGACGGTAATGAAGATGGTTACCCAGGAAGCACATATTCAGAAAAAGATCATTTTAAGAATTTTATTCTTGGAGAACCTATTGATACTGTTAAGCCTATTTCCGGCTATGCAATTCCGCTTGCAGCAAGAATTGTAGCAGTTGCAGATGTGTTTGATGCACTTTCTCATAAAAGATGCTATAAAAATGCATGGTCTCTTGATGACGCATTCGGCGAAATTCAGAATGGAGCCGGAACTCAGTTTGACCCTGAAGTAGTTATGGCTTTTCTAAAAGTTCGCGAACGAGTAGAACGCATTCTTCTTGATTATCAGGATGAGTAGTTTTTAAGGCTGCAGTTGGGCAATACGCCTTAACTGCCTGTTCAGACAGTCTCTGAATTTAGAAAATTCCTTTTCTCCGAAAGTTTTCTTTTTAGAACCGAATCCAAGTTGTGCCATCTGCATGTCGTATTCCCGGTCATCCAGCCTTTTCTGTATATTGTCTACAGTAAAACAGGTTCCCCGGTCATTTATTACGGTTATCTTTTTATCTACAAGCCGAGCTGCAAAAAGAATGTCCCTTGTTATTACAAGATCCATTTCTCCTGCATTTTCAAAAATATAATTATCTGCAGAATCTTTTCCAGATTCACATACTATCATCTTAATTGATTTTTCTTCTGCAATGATTTTATTTGCAACGAAAATTAATTCTATTTTCCCGCTTTCTGCAAGTTTTATAAGATGGTTTCTGATAATGGAAGGGCAGGAGTCCGCATCAACCCATATTTTTGTCATTACAAAACCCTGTCTATTTTTTCAATAAGAGATTTTGTTATTCGGTCAGCTTCTTCGTCTGTTGTGTTCTTTTCAAGGGCAGTCTGAAATTTAACGTTTCTGCCTTTTTCTTTGTAAAGTTCGTCACACAGCATAATCCCTGACAATATGGAAACCTGTAGCGGGGTATTAAGCGAACTGCTGTTTTCAATCTGATTTACGATTCTTTTATAATAGCCGAGAAGTTTATTTAAATATTCAGAATCTTCGTTGGCCTTTATGGCAAAAGAAGTCCCTAATATATCAATCTGAAGATTTCCCATGTTTTAGAAAATATCGAACTGACCGTCTTCCGGCTGTTCATTAGATGTGTTTTCTGACTGTACTTCATTCATGTCAAAGAAACTCTGGGCAACTGGCTGAACCGGTTCTTTCTGAATGTTTTCTGAATATACGTTGTTCTGTCTGTTTATTTCAGTCTGAAAAGAAACGTTCTGAATCTTTTCTGATGTATTTTCAACTGGTTTTGGCTGAGAAACAGCCTGTGTAACTGCCTGAACAGGAGCCTGCTGAGTCTGAGATGCAGCGACAACCGGCTGAACGGCTGGCTGTACTGCCTGTACAGGTTTTGAACCTGACTGACCGATAACGTCCATAACAGTATTTTCAATGCTGTTGAACTGGTTAATCAGGTTCAAGATTTTACTCTCAATCAGACCCTGGTCCTGTTCAAAAGTTGTAAGCTGCTCCGACTTGCTGGAAAGCGAGTTTGTGAGCTCGGCACATTTTCTGCGAAGAGCATCGTTTTCAGCCTGTAGCTGTGTTATTTTTTTCACAGCGCTTTCAACTTTCTGTTCAAGAACTAAAACCTGATCGAGAGAAATCATATACAGCTTCCTTAAGCGTTAAGAGCTTTTTTTGCTGCTTCTACAACAGCCTTGAAAGCTGCTGGATCTTCAATAGCCATATTAGACAAAGCCTTGCGGTTAAGTGTAATACCTGCTTTTGTAAGACCATCGATGAATCGTGAGTAAGAAAGACCTTCGTCACGAACAGCTGCGTTGATACGGCTGATCCACAAAGCGCGGAAGTTGCCTTTGCGGTCGCGGCGGTCAACGTATGAGTGGCTCAATGCTTTTGTTACAGCATCTTTAGCCGGTTTATAGTTTGATTTGCGGTCGCCGTGGAAACCCTTTGCGAGTTTAAGAATCTTAATACGGCGGTTCTTTCTTTTTGTTCCGTCTATTGCTCTTGCCATTTTTTAATCTCCATTAACCGTAAGGCAACATCTGCTTACGAATTTTCTTTGCATCAGCTTCTGCAACATAACCAGTTTCGCGGAGCTGTCTCTTTCTTTTTGGTGAACGCTTTGTCAAAATATGGCGAAGGTTCTGTTTCTTGTGCTTTACTTTTCCGCTACCTGTAAGAGAGTAGCGTTTAGCAGCAGACTTCTTAGTCTTCATCTTAGGCATTTCAGTTACCTCAATTTAAATTATTTGGCTTTTGCAGAAATTGTCATGGACATTGTCTTGCCGTCCATAGCCGGCTGCTTTTCCACAACATACGCTGAAGTAAGCCTTTTCAAAACTTCATTCAGGACATCATATCCGAGTTCTGTGTGGGCAAGTTCACGTCCGCGGAAACGGATTGTTACTTTTACCTTGTCGCCCTCGTCAAGAAATTCCTGTACATGCTTGGCTTTAGTATCAAGATCTCCAGGTCCAATTTTAGGCTGCATTCGGATTTCTTTTAACTTTAGTACTTTCTGATTCTTCTTGGATTCACGGAGCTTTTTTTCCTGTTCGAATCTGTACTTGCCATAGTCAAGAATTTTGCAAACCGGCGGGTTAGCATTAGGTGAAACTTCAACAAGATCCAGGTCTTTTTCCTTAGCTAACTTAAGCGCTTCCAGAGTAGGAACAATACCTTTCTGATTGCCTTCGTCATCAATAAGTCTGACCTCCCGAACACGAATCATTTCATTGATTCTCTGTCCGTTTTTGTTGTTGTTATTTGCGTATGCCAACTATCCTCCTAGTGTTACAAAACACCCTTTTCATGTAAACGTATCTCAAATTATATCTTAAAATCAACTTGAATGTCTATAGCAAAATAATCTGTTAAGTGATATTCTCTTTGTATAGAGGAAAATATGAATTTTGTAGAAGATCTTAAAAAAAAGGCCGCTGCAGCCGGAAAGACTATCGTTCTTTGCGAAGGTGAAGACAAGCGTGTAGTAGAAGCTGCTGCTAGAATTGTTAAGGAAGGAATTGCAAAAATTATCCTTATTGGTTCGGAATCAGAAGTAAAATCTGTTGCCCCTGATGTAGATTTGACAGGCGTAACACTTGTAGATCCTGCAACTGATTCAAATGTTGATAAGTACGCAGAGCTTCTTTATAAAGCCCGCGAAGGAAAAATAAATAAAAAAACAGGTGCTCCTGAATATGCAGATGTTGCAGCTGCTAAGGCTTATATCCTTAAAGACCGCACAATGTACGGTGCCCTTATCCTTAAGGCAGGTGATGCAGACGGTTTTGTAAGCGGAGCATGTCATTCAACAGCAAATACACTTCGCCCGGGACTTCAGGTAATCAAAACAGCTCCTGGAATCAAAACTGTTTCATCATGTTTTATCATGGTTGCTCCTGAATCTGGAAACAAATATATAAAAGAAGGAATTTCCCTCTTTGCTGATTGTGCAATCAATATTGAACCGACAGCAGAAGAAATCAGCGATATTGCAATTGCAACAGCAGATACAGCCAAGAAAATTGCAGGTATCGAACCAAGAGTTGCACTTCTTTCATTCTCTACAAAGGGAAGTGGAAACGACGACAAATTCTTTAAGTCTGTTCCAAAAATGCAGGAAGCAACAAAAATCGCTCAGGAAAAAGCTCCGGATCTTGCTTTGGACGGCGAATTCCAGTTTGATGCAGCAGTTGCACCAGAAGTAGGCGAACTTAAAGCTCCTGGAAGCAAGGTTGCAGGTCATGCAAATGTATTTGTATTCCCTAACATCAATGCCGGAAACATCGGTTACAAAATCTGTCAGCGCATGGGCGGATGGATGGCAATCGGTCCTGTTTGCCAGGGATTTGCAAAACCGTTAAACGACTTAAGCCGTGGCTGTTCAGTAGATGACATCGTTGCTACAGTAGCAGTTACAGCCCTTCAGGCATAAAATTTTTTACATAAATACGGGCATTCCCGCCGGCGGCTCTGCCTCCGGCGGTCGGCTGTTCCACACTTCGCTTACGCTCATTCCTTCGGAACTGCCTGCCGGTCCTTCGCAACACAGTTGCTCGGAGACTCTCTAAAAACAGTCCACAGAACTGTTTTTGCCCTGCTGCGCAGTGCCGTTCCCCAGGTGTTCCATAGCCTGACGCAAAAAATTTATCCCTTAAAAAATAATTCTTCCATCTGAATGTTTAATTAAATCCAAAATTTTAATGATTTTTTTTGCTTTTAATAAAATGAATGTTAATAAAAAAAGCTTTCCTTGTTTAAGGAAAGCTTAGCGCGAGTGACGGGGCTCGAACCCGTGATCTCCGGCGTGACAGGCCAGCGCGATAACCAGCTTCGCTACACCCGCGT
>JBGVIP010000002.1:0-20848 GCA_045123335.1 Treponema sp. | reverse complement strand
ATACGGATTTAATTTCTATTTCAAATGAATTTCCGTTTACGCTGAAAGGTCAGCATTTTGTCTTTAAGCATGAAAAATCAGGCGGCGGCAACGAATTTACAGAAAAAGGCGGAGATTTTTATTCGGACACAGGAAAACTGTGGAATCACCTTGGTGAACATGATTTTGTATTCAAAACAATTCCTTTTTATGAACTGTTTCAGAAAAATTTAAGCAGTATGATTTCTGACAGTCAGGATGACGATACAAATTATCTTGAATATAAGTCCGAATATTCATTTAATTGGAAGCGAATCATCTTTGCAGACATAAAGGATCTGTTTATTCCGTCAAGTTTAAAATTCAGTACGCAGCGCTCTGTAATTGTTTCTGATTCTGGAAGCGACAATTACATTGTGAAAGCGTCGGTTATGAACACACCGTTTAATATTTTAGGACGAAACAGCAGCCTTTGCCTTTTCAAATGGTATGATACAGATGAATTCATAATCTCATTTACAGGAACCGCAAAAATACCGGCAGAAGAACAGGAAGACGCAGTTTATGCGCTTTCTGCATACACACAGACATGCCTTTACATAAATCAAAATGACCTTCTCCGCTTTGGAGCCGACTTTCAGATTCAGACCGACGAATCGTGGAGTTCAAAATTTTCTGCAAGATACAAACGTAATGCAAAGAAAACCCCTGTAGAATTTATTTACAGGCCTGTAACAAAGAAATTTAACATAGAAAATCCATCATTAACCAGAACAGATTATCTGGACGTAAGCCTTTCGTATTCTGATGAAAAATTTACCCAAAGCTATGAAGCCGGACACAAAATAGAAATAGCATTCCA
Organism: Treponema sp.; assembly: GCA_045123335.1. Classification (GTDB taxonomy): domain Bacteria; phylum Spirochaetota; class Spirochaetia; order Treponematales; family Treponemataceae; genus Treponema_D. The sequence goes on along the minus strand of JBGVIP010000002.1, from coordinate 20,007 downwards.
TAAATATTTCAGCATGAATACAGGAATTACAGCCGGCGTTTCCCACACAACAGACAAAGCCGTTCTCATGCTGCTTACAGGAACAATAGGCGGAAAGCTTTCATTCTGAAATTTTTCAAAAATTACTGCAGAGGCGCAAAATAACCGCTTTCATCCCGGCCGCTTCGGTTAAGCAGATAGGTTTCAACTTCTACAGGCAGGAATTTTTCACCGAAATTTGTAGAAAGGACCGATGTATAGCTGAAAGTATAGAGTCCGCTTGGAATTTCAATCAAATCTTCAATTATTGAACCTAATCCTTCCGGACGGAACATATAATATTCGTTTCCCGGAGTACTTTCTACAACATAAGAAAGTTCTTCATCACAGGCATTTTGAGAAACAAGCACACTTGCAACATAAATGTGATTATTATTCAGATAAGCAGTAGTTTCTGCCAGACTGTAGCGGCTAAAAGCATTTATGCCAACTTTGCCCGGAGAAACAACAATTACAGCTCTTTTTCTGTCTGCATTTATAAGGTCGTTTGCAGCAAGCCTGAACGCAAGGTCAAGCGGCACTTCATCCGAATATGCAGTTTTAAGACCGTTTACATTGAACTGTTTTGCCCCGGAAGGATTTCCATTGTATTCAACAGAAGGAATTTTTCCGCACGCAAGGATTCTTATTCTTCCCCTGCCTTTCATTGCATCTGCAATTTCGCGGACAACAGTATTAATCTGCTCTTCATAATTAGAAGCATAATTGCTGCGGTCAACAAGAACCGTTACGTCACATTCAGAATTTTCAGAAGAAGCTCCTATGAATTTAAGGTTTGAAACAGGCCTTTTCTGCTCTGTAAGATAAAAATTATTTCCTTTGAGCCCAACAACAGGATTTCTGTGACGGTTTTCAACCCTGATGTCTACAGTTACATTCGGGAATTTAGAAGAATTAACCCGTTCAATCTGAACAAAAAGACCACCGACAAGTTCCTGAAGCTTAGACATTACATAAACTTCATTTGAACGAACGTCTGTTACAATAACGTTGCCGTTTACATCCGGAACAGCACTTGTAAGGCGAGACGGAGCATTTCCCGTACGGACATTTTCAAACATTGCCCCGGAATCTGCATCAATTGTAAGAACCTTATTTGAATCACAGAGCACAAGATAATTTCCCCATGCCTTAAGGGATTCCGGTTTATTCAATGATTTTTCTTCACAAAGAACGCGCCTGTAATTTCCAGCCTGATCAAACTCGTATATACAGTCCTTTATATCATCACATACAAAAATACTGTCACCAATTGCCGCAATTCCAGTAGGTCCCTTTAAGCCGGAAAAATCTTTCTGAGGACCGCCAAAATAGAACAGTCCGTTTCCGTCCTTATCAAATACATCTATACGACTGTTTCCGTAATCAGAAACATAAATATTCTGTCTAGAATCCTGTGCCATAAACTGAGGACCGACCATTTCGCCTACGCCGCGACCTTTTTTTCCGATGTAAGAAACAAACTTACCCTTTTTGCTAAGGCGGGCAAGCCTGTCACCGGCACTTTCGCTTACAAGCATGCTTCCGTCTGCAAGCCGGATTATGTCTATAGGCCTGTCAAAACCGTTAAGCGGTCCTGTAACTCTAGAAACCACGCTTCCGTTTATGTTTATTTCTACAAGTTCATTTGAGCCGTAAGCCAGCACCCATACAGTACCGTTATTATTCGGCAGAGCAGAAACCGGACCGCTGAAAATCTGGACGCCGTTATAAGTTCCGGAAAAACTGCCGGCTTCTGTATAGCGCACAGCATTATTTTCTTCCTGATTTGAAATCCTGCGCTCACTTATTATTTCAATCTTATTCTGAAGCAGAAGCCCGCCGTAACCGTTTTCTACTGTTCTTGACCAGTTCTGAATTGCAGTTCCTTCCAACCCCGACTGGTAATATGCCTTTCCCAGCCAGTACATAATCAAATTGTCATCAGGCATGTAATTAAGGGCTTTTTCAAACTGAAGTACAGATTCATTAAAGCTTCCCCTGTAAAAAGCCTGAACACCGCGCCTGAATTCCTGTGCGGCAAAACCTTCTTCCGCACTCCTTATTTCTCCGCCAGAAAAAAGCCCTGCGGTATCAGTTTGAGAAAAACAGATTCCAGAAAAAAAGATGAATATTACAAAAACAGAAATGCAGCATCTGTAATTTTTGAACATCAGCGGTCCCCTTCCAGCATGACAGTTTTCATGTGATCTGCTATTTCTATGCTTTCACTGTCAATAGATTCTGCCATTTCAAGATATTTTTTTGCGTCTTTGTATAAACCAAGTTTGTAGTAAACCCAGCCAAGAGAATCAAGGCATGCGGCAGACCCGGGAGAATTTTCAACTGCCTTCTTGCAGTACGACAAAGCCTTTGTTAAATCCCTGTCATTGTCCGCAAGGACATAGCCCATTCCGTTAAGTGCAGTTACATTGTTTTCATCAAGGGAAAGTGATTTTGAATAGTATTCAAGACAAAGGTCCAGATCTTCCTGTTCCCATGCTATATAAGCTAAAGAAGCATATACAGAAGCAGGTTTATATCCGCTTTCCAGAAGCTTGTTCAGCTCAAATCCGGCAAGCCTGCGGCGACCCGATTTTGTATATATTACAGCAAGAAGATAGCGGCACTGCTGAACCCTGTCCAAAATCTGTCCGCCAGTTACAACCTGTTCCAGATATAAAAGGGCATCTTCATAGCGTCCGAGTTTTGCATAACAGAGTCCAAGATAATAAGCCAGATCGCCGCTTTCATCCTTTGAAACTCCCGGAAGAGCCAGAAAGAATGCAAGAGCATCCGAGTATTTTTTCTGATTGAATAAATCAATACCTTCTGTAAGTGTAACTGTATCCGGCATATCCCCACCTGCCTCAGACATTTTTTAATGCCCCGAAATTTCGTTTCTTATTATTGTGTATTATAGCGTAAAATTCATATGCTTCTCAACCTTCATGGCACCCGGTTCTGCCTGAACTAAAGACAGGGCAATACAGCCGTTACATACAGCATGAAAGTCAGATTTACATAAAGCCGAAGTCTGAATGTCTGAATCCCTGAACCTTACCCTGAAAACAGGTTTTCCATCAGGAGTTACATCTTCCGTTTCTTCAACAAGTTTTCTGTCATTATAATTTCGCACAGAAAGACTGTCGCAGACAACCACAGACTTAAACTCCTTTATGTTGCATGCATTTATATTTACGAATCCTCTGGGATTTTCCAGACTTGCCGCCCTGCATATTTCTTCCAGATTTGAAGCAGCAAAAGAAGCCAGCGGTTCAAAATTAAAATAATCCCAGTCAGAGAGAGGCTCTTTTTCAAGGCTCAGAGCAATCCCTGGATATCCGTACAGAGCCGCCTGTCTTGCAGCTGCGCACGTTCCCGAATATATTACATCAGTTCCGATATTTGCACCCGCATTTATACCGGAAACAACAGCGTCAATTCTGACCGGGATCAGTTCACTGGTAAGGGCTGTTATTACGCAGTCAGCAGGAGTTCCTGAATATGACCACATATTTGTTCCGTGCCTTACAAGTGTATGCTCATCAAAAAGGGAAATTGCCATGCTAACACCGCTTCTGTTACCGTCAGGAGCAACAACATATACAGAATGCCCTGCCTGTTCCAGAAAGCGCTTCATCACAATAAGGCCTTCTCCGTCTATTCCATCATCATTAGTCAGAAGAACATTCATGTATTATTTTTCCTCAAGAACCTTAACGCCGTCCGCACTCTCTACAGAATAGCATTCCGGCTTAAAGCCGAAAATTCTTTCGTATTCTTCAAGTTTTGCCTCAAACTTTTGAACATCATCTTCCCTGAGGATTGCATACATACAGCGTCCGAATCCTTTTCCGGTAATGCGTCCGCAGGAAACAGGATTCCTTATGTCATCAAGAGTCGGATCTATATCTGCAACGCGCTTTACAAGCCATTCAATTTCCGGACATGAAAGATCAAAGAAATCCCTTAAACTTTCATGACTGTGGTTTACGGCTCTTGCAAAACGCACAAAATCCTTTTTTTCACAGGCAGAAACCGCATCCATTACGTCACCGTGTTCACGTATTACGCACAGAAGCTTGCGGCGGGTATCTTCAGAAACAGCAGAGAGCGCTTCGTTTATATCCGTTACATCAGAAATATAATGCCAGCCGCCAAAAAGACCTTTCTTTTCTTCCCTTAAGTCTCCAAGAATAAGGGCATTTTCCGGTTCAAAAAGACTTTCACGGTTCCACATTTCATAGCGAGGAACCTTAGCATCTACTAGAATGACTTTTTTTCCTTCAAAATCAAAAGGAACGTGTTCATATGAGTTTTTATAATAGTCAGTACAGATTAAAGAGCCTTTTTTTGCATAGATGGCAGAAAAATTATCTGCATTATGATTTTCCTGCAGAAGGAACAACCTGTTTCCCCTTTCTACAACCTGAACCATCATTGCTTCGTCAAACTGAAGTGAAAAAAGATGCCATATAGCCTTTGCAACTGCGACTTTGATTGCGGTCGTAATTCCAAATCCGGCAGAAGGAAGAATTGAACTGCTTACAGTAATATCCATACCCTTAAGTTCAACTCCACCGGAAAGAAATCCGTAAAGGACAGCCTTTATAGCATTTGCCCAGCGGTCTTCCTTTTTGTATTTTAGATTTGAAAGGTTTGCCTTTTTTCTGTCATCCAGCTGGGTAAAATAAAACTTTACAGCCATATCATCCCTTCTAGATATAGAAACATATACAGGAAGGTTTACAGCCATAGAAAGAGCTTTATCCCTGAAAAACCATGTATTTTCACCAATAAGATGAAAACGACCTGGAGCACTTACAACAATTTCCGGTTCCTTTCCGTATTCTGAAAGATGAGATTCTTTTACCTGTAACATAAAACCGACATTCCACCCTTTATTATTAACTGAACAGAAAGCAATAAATCAACACAGACTTTTAATCGCTCTCATATTGAGTTTTTTTAAATTAATACCGATAATATCTTAAAGCCATGAGTCGAATTTTACAAGTTTTTTGTATTCTTTTTTCCGCAGTAATTTTATCATTAGGAATTCCTAATGAACTCTATCATTTAGGTTCACCTTTTTTTGGACTCATAAGCCTTGTGCCATTTTATCTGGCATATTCAGAAATACGTTCCTACAGGGAAAGCTTTCTCTATCCGGCCCTGCACGCACTTACAGTTCACCTTCTGTCAAGTTTCTGGCTTGCATTCTTCAAGGATTTTGCAGCCTTTACCCTTGGTGCAAGTGCATTCGGAACAGCCCTGATTGCAGGCCTTACAGGACTTTTTTATTTCCTTCCGTTTTCTTCAAAAACAGAAAAACAGCTCCTTGAAGACGATTCAACATGTAAAAATGCAGGAAGCGTCAGTATAAGAATCCTGTGGTTTGCCGCAGTCTACACCGTATATGAGTGGGTAAAATCTTCCGGCTTTATTGCATATCCATGGGGAACGGTGAGCAGTACAATGTTCCACTGGAAGGCATTCATTCAGATTGCAGACATAACCGGAACTTACGGAATTACTTTCATGTCAGCATTTTTTGCCGCAGTCCTTGCAGAAGGCTTCAGGCTTTATTACACAATCCGCTGTCACGCAGAAAGCCGCTGGATTGCAGCCCAGTATGCCCGTACAGCCCTCTGTGCCAGTACAATGCTGATTCTATGCTTCTCATACGGAATTTTCCGTCTTGTACAGCCACTTCGCGTTCAGAAAACGCTTAACGCAATCCTTGTTCAGCAGAATGCAGACCCGTGGAAGCAGCAGACCGACAACGATTCAATTCTTGTTTCACAGAGACTTACAAAAGAAGCCCTAGACAATGCAAAATCAGAGGGCAAAAATATTGACCTTGTTGTATGGAGCGAAGGCTGCCTTAAATACTATTATCCTATTGCAGAAAACCATTATAAACATTACCCCCTGGAAAAGCCGCTTACAAAGTTTATAAAGGAATGCTCAGTTCCTTTTGTGCTCGGCGGTTCATACATGATTAAGCTTGAAAACGGAAGAAGACTCTATAACTGCGCCTTTCTTTTTGACCGCGACGGGGAATTCCGCGGCTATTACGGAAAAAACCATCTTGTTCCGCTTGCAGAATGCATTCCGTTTTCTACAATTCCAGCAGTTGCAGATTTTCTTAAACGCATAATCCATATTTCCGCAGGATTTAACCCGGGCGACCAGTACACTCTCTTTGAAATTCAGGGAAACTGGCCGGAAAAACGCTATCTGCCTGAATCTGACGTCATAAGCCTCAGGAATACAAAAACCTATGATACGGCAGCCCGCAGTTCAAGGCCTTACGTAAAGATAAGCACTCCAATCTGCTTTGACGATTCGTTCCCGGATGTATGCCGTCCCTTAAAAAAACACGGGGCGGAACTTTTTGTAAACATTACGGATGATTCCTGGTCCCGCACAAAATCTGCAGAATACCAGCACTTTGTAATTTCTTCATTCAGGACTATTGAATACAGGACTGCAATGGCGCGCTCTTGCAACTCGGGCTATTCCGTTGTCCTTGATGCAAAGGGAAACATAATAAATGACCAGCCGCTTTTTGAAGAAAGCGCAATGACTGTAGAAATTCCGGTTTATGAAAACAAAAGTACAGTTTACCTTCGGCTTGGAAACTGGCTTCCAAAGCTTATTGCCTTAATAATTCTGCTTACTGCCGTTTATTTTTACATGAATTTCAATGCAAAAGACACAGTTCCATCAGAACGTGCCAAACTTAATAAATTCAGCAGAAAATATCACAAAAAACTGGCTGCAAAGACCATTTTTTAAAATCTGTCAACAAATTTATTTAAAAAAAGTTTCGCAAATTCACTTGAACCTGTACATCTTGTGTACTATGATTTTTTTAAGAGGTACAGGACACTAAATCACCTGTTTTAGAAAACCTGAACTTTCAATTCAAAAACAAGGAAACAAAAATGCGCTGTCCCTACTGCGGTAGTCTAGATGACAAAGTAATAGAATCTCGAACAATGGCAAGCGGAGAAAGCATCAGACGCCGACGTGAATGCAATGCCTGCGGGTACAGATTCACAAGCTACGAACGCATAGAAGAAAAGCCGTTCATGGTTATAAAAAGAGACGGACGCAGGCAGCCTTTTGACAGACAAAAACTTGAGAAGGGAATTGAACGCGCTCTTGAAAAACGTTCCGTAACGACAGGCACAATCGAAAACCTTGTAAACGAAATTGAAGATGCCGCAATCATGGGCTGCAAGACAACAAGAGAAATTTCAACAAGTTCACTTGGCGAACTCGTATTAAAAAGACTGTACGAACTTGATAAAGTCGCATACATTCGTTTTGCGTCGGCATACAAACACTTTGAAACACTGGAAGAATTCCTTACAGAGATAAAAAATGCGGGGGGAGCAAATCAATGAAAGAACAGGCAGTATTTCCGGAATGGCGGGCTTTTTTAGGCTCATCAGAAGATTCAGAAACTAGGAATTTCATAAAGTCTGTAGTAAAACGCTCAGGCGACATTGTTCCATACGACCGTAGTAAAATAGAATCTGCCATAGGAAAAGCAATTCAGGCTGTAGAAAAGCATATTGATCCAGACAGAGCGGCTGCCCTTACTGACCTTGTAGAAGAACGCCTTAGGCTGCACATGGCAGGAACAAGGGCTCATTCCATTCCCGCAATCGAAGAAATTCAGGACATCGTAGAATCTGTCCTTATCGAAAATAAAGAAGTCGAAGTTGCAAAAGCATACATAATTTACCGTGCCCGCCACGAAGCCATGAGGGATACAAAATCCCTTATGTTGGACATAAACAAAACAATGGACGGATACCTTGCCCAAAATGACTGGCGCGTAAAGGAAAACGCAAACGTAAATTTCTCTTTGGGCGGACTTATCCTGCATAACTCAGGAACGATTACAGCAAATTACTGGCTGAACAACATTTACTCAAAAGAAATTGCAGAAGCACATAAAACAGCAGCTTTTCATCTTCATGACCTTTCGATGTTTTCAGGCTACTGCGCAGGCTGGTCGTTAAGACAGCTCATTCAGGAAGGCCTCGGCGGAGTTTCAGACAAAAACTCTTCAAAGCCTGCAAAGCACCTTTCTACTCTAGTAAACCAGATGATAAACTTTCTGGGCGTGCTTCAAAATGAATGGGCCGGTGCACAGGCATTCAGTTCTTTTGACACATACCTTGCGCCGTTTGTAAAGGCAGACGCACTTACAGACGAACAGGTTCACCAGTGCATACAGAATTTTGTTTTCGGAATCAACATCCCAAGCAGATGGGGTTCTCAGGCTCCGTTTACAAACATAACCTTGGACTGGACATGTCCGAAAGACCTTGTTCATAAAAAGGCAATAGTAGGCGGAAAGGAACAGGATTTTACCTACGGTGACTGCCAGAAAGAAATGGACATTATAAACCGCCACTTCATACAGATTATGCTGGAAGGAGATTCTGACGGCAGAGGTTTCGGCTACCCTATTCCTACATACAACATAACAAGGGATTTTTCATGGGACAGCGAAAACGCAAATCTCCTCTTTGAAATGACAGGTCAATACGGAACACCGTATTTCCAGAACTTCATAAACTCAGATCTTGATCCAGATGACGTAAGGTCAATGTGCTGCCGTCTCCGCCTTGACAAGAGGGAACTCAGAAAACGCGGCGGCGGCCTTTTCGGTTCAGATGAATTTACAGGAAGCCTTGGTGTAGTAACAATCAATCTTCCTCAAATCGGTTATCTTACTGACAATGAAGCAGATTTTTTCAAGCGGCTTGACTATCTTATGAACCTTGCAAAGGAATCGCTCTGTATAAAAAGAAAGGTAATCCAGAAACTTTATGACGGCGGCCTTTTTCCGTACACACGCAGATACCTTAAAACTTTGGACAACCACTTTAACACAATCGGAATCTGTGGAATGAATGAATGCTGCCTGAACTTCCTGAACTGCTCCATTTCAGACCCGAAAGGCAAGGCTTTTGCAGAAAAAATCCTTGACCACATGAGGACGCGCCTTCAGGAATACCAGGAAACGACAGGTGAACTCTTTAATCTGGAAGCAACTCCGGCAGAAAGTACCTCTTACCGTCTTGCAAAGCATGACAAAGAGCAGTTCCCACAGATTATTACAAGTGGAACAGAAGATCCTTTCTACACAAATTCTTCGCAGCTTCCTATTGATTTTACAGAAGATGTCTTTGAAGCACTTGATCATCAGGAAAGTCTTCAGACAAAATATACAGGCGGAACCGTATTCCATATGTTCGTAGGCGAACATATAAAGGACTGGAAAGCAACAAGGGATTTAATCCGGACAGTCTTTACAAACTACAGGATTCCATACCTTACGATTTCGCCGATATATTCAGTCTGCCCTAAGCATGGTTATCTGCCGGGAGAACATTTTGAATGTCCAAAATGCCGCGCAGAAAAGATTCAGACACTTAAGGCACGACTTCAGAAGCTGGAAAAGGAAAAGAATGAAGTTCTTATTAAAAACGGGAGGATATAATGAGAAGTCTGGAAGAAATCGAAAAGGAAATTGCAGAAACGCAGGCTGAACTGGAAAACGTTCAGGGAACAGAAACAGAAGTCTACGCAAGAATCGTAGGCTATTACCGCGCAGTCAGGAACTGGAACAAGGGAAAGCGGGACGAATTCAATCACCGCAAGATGTTCAATGTCGAAGGAATAGACTCAGCCTCATACACTCTTCCTGAAAACGTAAACAATTCCGTTCATGCAGACTCACAGGAAGAATCTTATACAGTTTCAACCGTTTCTACTGTACCAGCAAAAACAACAGATGCTCCACAAAAAAAATATGATCTTTTCATAAGAAAAACCTGTCCAAACTGCCCTCCTGTAAAAGAATTTATGAAATCTCTGGATATGGAAGGCAATATAATCGACGTCGATACAGATGAAGGACTTTCTGCAGCCGCAGAAAAAGGCGTTTTTGCAGCTCCAACTGTAATCATCTATGATGAAAACGGAATTGAATCTGCAAGAGCACACACAAAAGAAGAACTTGAACTAATTTTTGAAAAAGTTCCTCAGGAAGCTTAAAATGCCTGATTTAAATGCACCGGCAGGAATTCTGGTAAAAACAACCCTCGTTGACTACCCTGGACGTATTGCCTGTGCATTTTTTTTTGCCGGATGCAATTTACGCTGTCCATACTGCTATAATCACGATCTGGTAAAAAGTCCGTTTCCAGAAACATTAAATTCAATTCAGGACCTATATACTCACCTTGAAAAAAGGAAAGGTATAATTTCCGGCCTTACACTAAGCGGTGGAGAGGCTCTTCTTTCACCCGAAACCTCAGAAACAGTTTCTTTCGCAAAAAAACTAGGTTACAAAGTAAAAATCGACACAAACGGAATGTTCCCGGAACGTCTGGAATCTCTTTTAAAAAAAGCAGAAACGAGCCCGGATTTTATTGCAATGGACCTGAAAACAACTCCGGACAGGGCAAACCTTCTTTCAGCCGGCCTTACACCGAACGAATACAGCGAAAAAATAACGCATACAACAGGAATTTTAAAATCACTTCCAGAAGATTCATGGGAAATCCGTACCGTTCTTGTTCCTCCCCTTGTTTCGATGGAAAACATAAACAGCCTTTCTTCATTTGTACCGGAAAACGCTTCCTGGCAGTTTGCAAATTTTCTGAACGAAAACTGCCTCAACCCTGATTACTGCAATATTCAGCCGTACACAGATTCCCAGACAGAAGAAATAATACAAGAAGCAAAAAAACATGTTCCAAAAGCCTGCCTTCGCTGAACCGGCTGCCGGACAGCACAAAAGAATCTTATACAAATCTGAAAAAAATGCCTTCTGCATATTGACACAAATTCTTCATTTTGATATATTCTTAAACATCACATGGCGACGTAGCTCAGCTGGTAGAGCACCCGGCTCATATCCGGTAGGTCGTAGGTTCAAGCCCCACCGTCGCTATAAAGACCTGTTTTTCAGGTCTTTTTTTTTGCCCAAAACAGCCTACCCTTCATCTTTACACCATTCGAAAAACTGATTAATATACATACATGGAAACATTTAAAGCACCGTTCAAAGGGAGGTCCCTCCTTAACTGGATTGACTGGACTCCCGAGGAAATAGAAACATTATTAAATCTTGCCATTCAGGTAAAAGCAGAAGCTCATAGGGGAGAAATCCACCAGCGCTTTTTAGGCAAGACAATCGCACTCATTTTTGAAAAACGCTCAACAAGAACCCGTTCTTCTTTTGAAACAGCGTTCGGAGAAGAAGGCGGACACCCGGTATTCATGTCTACAGATGACATTCAGCTCGGCGGAAAAGAATCTGTAAAAGATACAGCCCGCGTACTTGGACGCATGTTCAGCGCAATTGAATTCCGCGGCTTCAAGCAGAGCCACGTTGAAGAACTTGCAAAATATTCAGAAATTCCTGTAATCAACGGACTAACAGACGAATTCCACCCTACTCAGGCTCTTGCAGACATAATGACCCTCAAAGAAAACTTTGGAAAATTAAAGGGACTTCACTGGGCATTCTGCGGAGACGGCAGAAACAACGTTGCAAGATCAATGATGCTTATTTCTGCAAAGATGGGAATCGATTTTTCTATCTACAGCCCTAAAGAACTGTTCCCTGATTCAGAAATATGTGAAATTTGTAAGCCTTTTGCAGAAAAATCAGGTGCAAAAATTCAAATCAGTGATAAAATAGATGTGGTAAAAGGTGCAGATGCCCTTTACACAGATGTCTGGGTTTCAATGGGAGAAGAAGCACTTAAAGAACAGCGCATAAAACTCCTTACTCCATTCCAGGTAAACAGCGATTTAATGAAGGCAACTGGAAAAGACTCTACAATTTTCCTTCACTGTCTGCCAGCCGTAAAAGGTCAGGAAGTAACGGAAGATGTATTTGAAAGTCAGGCAAGCCGTGTTTGGGACGAAGCTGAAAACAGAAAACATACTATTAAAGCTATTATGCTGGGTCTTATCTGATCCGGCGGGAGTGAATTATGAAAAAACTGATTGCAATACTTTTTGTTGCAGCTGCAATGCTTGCAAGAACATTTGCAGTTCCTGTAGCATACAATGAAACCAGTGAAGAAAACTGGTCATCAATCTCATATAGAAACGTTCCGATCCTTAAAATCCTTGATTCTAAAGACGGATACGTTGTTCTTTACCAGAAAGGTAAAATCGGAACAGGACGAACTGTAATTCCAAAGAGCTGGAATCGCGGAAATCCCGAAAACCCAAGAAAACTTAAGGTTCGCTTTCTTCCAGGCGGAAAATTAAAGTCATTCATGACTGTTGTAAAAAAAGACGGAGAATTCCATCACGTTGTACTTACAGTTCCAGCAAACAAGAATGACAGTGTCTGGGGAGTAATCAGCTACAGACAGAGTGTAGAAGGAACAGACAAAGAAACTCTGGAAGAACTCGAATTCTAAAAGAAACATACATCATATTCAACTTAAAGGGCTGTCTGACAAGTTTTATACAGGAGAGTATAGAAGTCTTTTTGCTTTTATATTTCCGGGCTTATCAGGCAGTTTTTTTTTGAAAAAGGAATAAGACATGAAAAAAATATCTGAAGAACAGCTTGCTGAATTCAAAGAATTTATTCAGAATCACGAAACATTTTATATTGCCGGCCATAAGGAACCAGACGGAGACTGTATTGCATCCTGTCTTGGAGTTGCAGAAATTTTAAAACACTTCAATAAAGAATATAAACTGCTTAATGCAGGTCCGTTTAAAAGAATTGAAATAAAAAAATATGCAGAACTGTTTTCAGATCACATGGACTTCCTTCTGGACGAAGAAATTAAAAAAACAGGTCTCATAATCTGCGACTGTTCAGAAATCAAACGTTTAGGAGAAATAGAAGGTCCTCTTGCAGATTTTGATACATTCATAATTGACCATCATAAAACAGCAGAATGCCCTGCCAATTCAAAATCAATCATTGACTCAACGTGTCCGGCCGCCAGCCTGATTGTGCAGAACATTTATGAAAGTCTGGCAGGTCCGCTTTCAAAAGAAACTGCTGAAACACTTTTTTTTGGAACAATGACAGATACAGGCTTCTTCCGCTTTCTTTCAGAAAAGGACGCAGACACAATAACTGCAATTTCAAGAATGATTCAGGCGGGCGCAAATCCAAGAGAAACTTACGACTATATTACAAGCGGAAAATCTTTTGCAACAAGAAAACTGCTCGGCATTCTTCTTGACCACGCAGAACGCTATCTAGACGGAAGGCTTATAGTAACCTACGAAACTATGGAAGACACAAAAAAATGGGGACAGGAAGGACGCGACACAGATGCCCTTTATTCCACCCTGCTCTGCATAGAAGGTGTAGAAGCCGTTGTTTTCCTTCGGCAGGAAACAGAAACAAACTGTACCGGCGGTCTGCGCTCAAAGGATAAAGTTGACGTAAGTGCAGTTGCAGCAAAATTCGGAGGCGGAGGACACAAAAATGCTTCCGGAATGAGCACAGACGGAAAGCTTAATACACTTATTCCGGCAGTTGTAAAAGAATTTTCAAAAATTATGTAATTTTTCTCTCACTTGGCACGGTTCTTGCTTTGTATATCTATAAGCTGCTAAACCAGCAATATACAAAAAGGAGCGTACTCATTTATGAAAGTACAGAAAAATGTTAATGAATTGGTTTTCCATGTAAAACTTGGAAAGATTACTGCAAAAGAAGCGCTGGACATAATTGTGTCAGACATGCAGGAAAATCCGGTTTTATATGGACTTCATCAGTTTGATGAAGAATTCAGAAGTGACCTTATTTTGAAAATTCTTCAGAAAGGCGCAAAGATTTTTGACCTTTACAATCCGAATAACGGTCAGTTCAAGACATACCTCAGTTCATTAATTAAATACCAGGCTAAAGACCTGCTGCGCGAAAAATATAAAAAAGAGATTAACGAAAAACACCTTTCTGCAATGTCCATATTAAACTACGAAGCCGAAACAGAAAAATATGCATTCTGCGAAAGCGGACTTTCACTTTCTGACTTTAAGCCTTTCATTCCGTCTTCAAAAGAAAAAATTCCATACAGAGACACATACACCCTCCAGTCTTATATCCAGCAGAAAGAACAGGATGAATTTAATTGCATCAAAATAATGGGAAAATACGGTAAGAAAAATCAAATTAAAAAAACAGCGCTCGTTCTTGCCTTAAAATCATGCTCTTATATGACAGACGACTACATCGATTCATTAAGCAATTTCTGCGGAATACCAAAAGAAACAATAGAAAGACTTATTGATGAAGTAAAAGACAGCCTTGAAGAAAAAAACAAAAAAATTACAAGACTAAAGAATTCCCGAGACAAAGAATTTCTTTTAAAGCGTAATCTGGAAGAAAAAATAAACAGTTTGAATGGAAAAGACGGGGCAAACCAGCTTGAAAGATTTTACGACCTGCACAAAAAACACTGGGAAATAAGGAACAATGAACTTCATAACAAAAAATACCTTCCCGCTCCAACAAACAAAAAAGTAGCGGAAGTTCTTGGAATCTGCGAACGACAAGTCGGGAACTATCTTCAGCATGCAGATGAAGTAATAGAAGAATTCCTTGAAACTCAAAAAGAAGAAAACCTGTAGTTTTTAATTGATTCTGCGTGCAGTTCACATTGATTTTCAATCTTTATGGACTACACGCAGAGATTTCATTACTATTTAGACATGAAAATTTATCTTGCAACCGGAAACAAAAATAAAAAAAGAGAAATGGCTCAGATTTTAAGCGATCATGAGATAGTTACCCCTGCCGACGAAGGAATTGATTTTAATCCAGTAGAAGACGGCAAAACCTTTTATGAAAACAGCATTATAAAGGCAAAAACCCTTTACAACATCGTCCACTGCCCTGTAATTGCGGATGACTCAGGAATCTGCGTAGATGCACTTGACGGCTGCCCAGGAATCTATTCTGCCCGTTACGCAGGCCCTGAAAATCCAAAAGGAAAGCCGGACGGTTCAAAAACTCCACAGGACGAACAGAACAGAATGCTTATAGAACAGCTTAATGCCCGTCTTGCACAGGGAGACATTGATTCATCTGCTTTTAAAAACGGTCCGAGATCAGCCCATTACACATGCGCAATGGTACTTTATCTTGGAAACGACAGAGTTTATGTAGCCCAGGATACAATGGAAGGCACACTTATTGAAAGAATTGAAGACCAGGCAGGAACAGGAGGTTTCGGCTATGATCCACTTTTCTTTCTTCCACAGTACAATATGACTGCAGCACAGCTTACAGCTGACCAGAAAAATGCAATTTCCCACAGGGGAAAAGCTACCCGGGCACTTGTAAAAATTATTAACGGGCTTGAAGAAAATAATTTAAAAAAATAAAAAAAAACATTAAAGATTTCAGCCTGTTCCTCCGAAAATAGATGTAGAAATAGTCTGGTTTTTCAGGAATTTCGTCGAGATTCCGCCGGATATTTTCGTGCAAATATGTGTAGATGTAGCCTTGTAAACATTTGCACATGTTTGCAATTAGGGCAGCAAGGATGTTGCCTTTACAGATTCCAAGGAGGAACAAACTATGGTTATCAACCACAACATGTCGGCATTGTATGCCAATCGTCAATTAGGAGTTACAGGACTCGATCTTTCTAAGGACATGGAAAAACTTTCATCCGGAGAAAGAATCAACCGCGCTGGAGATGACGCTTCAGGACTTGCAGTATCTGAAAAGATGCGTGCACAGATCAGAGGTTTGAACCAGGCTTCTCAGAACGCTTCAAACGGTATCAGTTTCATTCAGACAACAGAAGGTTACCTTCAGGAAACAACTGACATCATGCAGCGTATCCGCGAACTTGCAATTCAGTCATCTAACGGTATTTACAGTGATGAAGACCGCATGCAGATTCAGGTAGAAGTTTCTGCCCTTGTTTCTGAAGTTGACCGCATCGCTAGTACTGCTCAGTTCAACGGTATGAACATGTTGACAGGCCGCTTTGCCCAGCCAACAGGAGAAAATGTTGTTACAGGTTCTATGTGGTTCCACATCGGTGCCAACATGGATCAGCGTATGCAGGTTTACATCGGCACTATGTCTGCTACAGCACTTGGTGTTCGTGAAATCGGCACAGAACAGAAACTTCTCCTTAGCACACCGGAAGATGCCAACCGTGCAATCGGAGTAATCGACGAAGGTCTTAAAAAGATCAACAAACAGCGTGCGGATCTTGGTGCATACCAGAACCGTATGGAAATGGCAGTTAAAGGACTTGATGTTTCTGCTGAAAACCTTCAGGCTTCTGAATCACGCATTCGTGATACAGACATGGCTCGCCAGATGGTTGAATTCACAAAGAACTCAGTTCTTCAGCAGGCTGGTACAGCTATGCTGGCTCAGGCAAACAGCCAGAGTCAGAATGTTTTGAGCCTGCTCAGATAGACACTGCAGTACAGTCCTATTGATTAAAAGGCAATGAAAAAAAAGCACGTCTTTTCCCATTGCTGGATCAAACGGCATGAAAATGCCTTAAGGATGTACAGAGTTTGTTGTACAAGTTTGACTTGTCTTTGCTCAGATAGTGTAATATAATGTAACTGAGATTTCGAAAGAAACCTCAGTTACATGCACGGTGTACTCTACCCCCTTTTTATGCTTAAATCACCGACATTAATAATGCACTATTTTGACGTGTTTCAGACGCGTCCTGATCTTTGAAAAAGTGCGCTTCATGCTGCTTGTAGCGGCAGAAAAAATGGGTCTAATTCTGTTAAACCTATTTTTTCTGCTGAAGGGTCTGAACTGTAATAAGTTGGCGCTAAACCTATTACAGCCCGTACAAAATGCAGAAATTCAGGACATGAAGTCCTGACTTTAATTGACATGGAGGGCACAATTATGGTTATTAATCACAACATGAGTTCTTTGTATGCTGATCGTGTACTCGGCATTTCTAATGACGGTATCATGAAAAACATCGAAAAACTCTCTTCAGGTGAACGAATCAATCGCGCTGGTGACGACGCTTCAGGACTTGCAGTTTCTGAAAAAATGCGCTCACAGATCCGCGGTTTGAACCAGGCTAGCAGGAACATTGAAAACGGAGTTTCTTTCATTCAGACAACAGAAGGATATCTTCAGGAAACTACAGATATTCTCCAGCGCGTTCGCGAACTCGCAGTTCAGTCTTCAAACGGAATTTACAGCGATGAAGACCGCATGCAGATTCAGGTTGAAGTATCTCAGCTTATTGCTGAAGTAGACCGCATCGCAAGCCAGGCTCAGTTCAACGGTATGAATATGCTTACAGGCCGTTTCGGAGAAGCTTCTACAGAAGTTATGCAGTTCCAGATTGGAGCAAACATGGATCAGAATGCGAGAGTATTCATTGGTACCATGACTGCACAGTCTCTTGGACTCAAAGGTGCCCAGGGCTCAGAAGATGTTGTTTCTATCAAAGATCCAGAAGTTGCAAACGCAACACTTGGAACTGTAGATGCAGCATTGCTTACTGTTTCTAAACAGAGGGCAGACCTTGGCGCATACCAGAACCGCTTTGAAATGGCTGCAAAAGGTGTAAACATTGCTGCTGAAAACACACAGGCTGCTGAATCTCGTATCCGTGATACAGATATGGCAAGCCAGATGGTTGAATTCACAAAGAACCAGATTCTCACACAGTCTGGTACAGCAATGCTTGCTCAGGCAAATTCACAGTCATCAAACGTACTTGGTTTGTTAAGCTAAAAACTAAACCGGCTTAAAAAGATTGCTGGATGTCATCTTTTTTTACCGGAGCAAATGGGAGGGGTGCGCCCCTCTCCCATTTCTTTTTTGAGCATTTTTTGTAAAGCAAAAATGCGTAATGAAAAAAATGACGTTTACGCCATCTTTTCATTTTTCATGGAGGAAGCCTTATGAATACAATAGGTTCATTTGCGCAGACATTGGCAATGGAAGGCCATACAATACATTCATCTCCTGTTACGACGTCTAAATCAAATTCTGAAGTTACTCGCGCTGCAGAAAATTCATTGGTTGCTCAAAGCGCCTCTGAAGTAGCTGCAAACCTTGTAAACAATGTTGCAGAAATCAAGGCAGATGCACAGCAGCTTGAAAGAATGTCAGAACTAATTTCGGGCAGGAAACTCCAGTTCAATATAAATGATGAACTTGGAAGCGTAATTGTAAAAATCGTTGATCCAAATACAGAACAGGTATTAAAAGAAATACCATCTAAAGAAATTCAGAACCTCAAGATTAACATCAGAAAGGCAATCGGAATCATATTTGACGATTTAATATAATATCTGATAGAATTGTGTTATGGCCGGAATCAGCATACCTGGTGTAACTGACAAATATAACACCAAAGAAACTGTAGAAAAATTAATGGAAATAGAGCGTATTCCTCTTACAAGAGAACAGAAAACGCTCGAAACATATAAATCTCAGCAGGATGCATGGAGAGCTGTTAACAGAAAGATGACAGCTCTCCGTGACAGCGTAAAAACGCTCTACTCTTTTGAAAACCCTTTTAACAATAAATTAACAACTTCAACAGAAGAATATGCAGTTACGGCAGAAGCAACAAGAAAAGCAGCCTACGAATCGTTCAAGATTGACGTAATTCAGCCGGCAACTTCAGACCGCTTTCTTTCTTCAGAACTTGATTCAGACACAAAAGTTCCGCCTGGAACTTACACATACAAAATTGCAGACAAAACAATCACCATGCGATGGAAAGGCGGCTCTCTTCAGGATTTTTCCAATGCAATAAACAGACGTGGCGGTGATTTT
This sequence comes from Treponema sp., assembly GCA_045123335.1. Classification (GTDB taxonomy): domain Bacteria; phylum Spirochaetota; class Spirochaetia; order Treponematales; family Treponemataceae; genus Treponema_D. The sequence continues at coordinate 1,154 of JBGVIP010000002.1, read as the reverse complement.
CTAAAAAGTCGTGTAATCGGTGCATCTAAAGGGAAAAAAACACTTTCAATTGAATCTCAAAAAACGGGGGCAGAAAGCAGGCTTATTTTTGAAGACGATGCAAAAACTTTTGCAGAATCTTCCGGCATGATTGTAAAAATCAAGCCGAAAACCGTAGAATTCGGAAACAACAGGGCAGAATTCAAGCCTAATCCGCAGATTCCTGTTGAACAACAGGGACTTCCGCCTGTAAGCGCAAACAAAATCACTGTATCAGGCGGTAAAATTACCGTACCGCCAAGAAACGGTTTTTCACTGGAAATTCCATCTGTTGCAAAAGATTCTCCGGATTCTCACATACAGTTCACGATTTCAAAAGCAGAAATACAGGATATCACAGAAGAACTAAACAAACATTCACAAAGACCGGTATTTCCTTCTACTGGCTCAGTCAGTTTTCTGGATATAACCATCCAGAACTCAGAAGTAGACGCTTCCCTTCCACCGGAACCAGCCGTAAAACCCGTTCCGCTTGAACGCATTAAAACAGAAGACGTGCTTTTTGCAGTTATGAATGACGGCACAGAAAAATCAATTCCCCTTGATTTCGGTACAGCAGAAAAAGAACTAAAAGTAGACATAAACCTGAAAGACTACAAAAATATTAACGCAATCGTAATGAGAAACAGAAACACAGGCGCAGTCTACACGCTTTCTGCAATGTCATCATTAAATCCAAACGAAAACCGCGGCTTTGTGCCTCAGCATCCGGTTTCCCAGGCAGACGATGCAATAATTAAATACGAAGGAATTACCCTCAGACGGCCTACAAACACAATCGATGATGTAATCCCGGAAGTAACATTAAACGTTACCGAAAAAACAGAAAAAACCGCCACAATCTCCGTAAAACCTGACACAGAATCTGCAAAAGAGGCATTAATTACCTTTGTCGGAAACTACAATCAGGCACTCGCAGAAATCAACATTCTTTCCCAGAACAAGCCGGAAATTGTAGAAGAACTTGACTATCTTTCTGAAGATGAAAAAAAAGAATACCGCGAAAAACTGGGTATGTTTACAGCAGACACTTCCCTTTCCAATCTGAAGAACACGCTCATTTCTACGGCTTCTGCACCATACAAATTTTCAGAAGATGCAGACATCACAATGCT
>JBGVIP010000001.1:0-8003 GCA_045123335.1 Treponema sp. | reverse complement strand
AGAGTAATGAAAGTTCCCGTCTGTCATACGGCAGACGGGTTATAGTTTTTTACTTTTTGCCGACTGTATTTCATCTGTACAAATATGCATCTTATCTGAAAGCCTTTCTATTTAATAAAGCTATTATTTATAATGCCAGTATTAAATGATTGGGAGAATTTTGATATGAAGGATTTTATAGCTTACTGTGGTCTGGATTACACATTCTTGCTTTGTGGAATCAGAAAATGTACGAAAGATATGGCTTTAAATTTCGTGGCATTCAGAAGTTGTATTACGAAAATACAGGCTGGGCAGATTTTCTGTTCTATGAAATGAATATTTATAACGGAGCTTAACATGGATAAAGAATGGTCAGAAAAAAATAAAAAAATGCAAACTCTCATTTCTAAGGAATCGACCTTCTCTGAAGGCATAAATCTTCTTCTTGAATTACGCGGCAACTTGTTTGAGCAGATTTCTTCTATTGTAAGGACTTTTCCTCCAGTAGCTTTTTATCAGATGCCCTTTGGAGACGGAGAGGCAAACCATAACGCCACCCTTGTTTGGTCGCTCTGGCATCTTTTTCGTATCGAAGACATTGTAGCTCACACATTGATTTTGAAAGCCAGGCAGATTCTTTTTGAAAGCAATTGGATAGAGAAAATAAGCAGCCCGATTATTACAACCGGAAACGAGCTTGACGGTGAGGCGATGGTTGAGTTTTCAAAAAAGCTCAACGTAAAAGCCCTTTATGACTATTGTAAGGCGGTGATGGATTCCACAAATGAGCTTTTGAAGAGCCTGCGATTTTCAGACTTAAAGCGGAAGTTTTCGTGCGCGGACAAAGAAAGACTTATTGCAAGCAAGTGCGTCAGTGACGACGAATCTGCTTTCTGGCTGATTGATTTCTGGTGCGGGAAAAATGTAAAGGGCTTAATTCAAATGCCTTTTAGCCGCCACTGGATTATGCATGTCGAAGCGATGCGGAGAATCAAGAACAAACTTTGTCAGCAGGCAAAGAAAGGCGTTGACCAGATTGCCTATTGCGGGCTTTCGTGCAGTCACTGTTTTCTTACAGCCTGGTGCGGCTCATGCAGGACGATTTACAACACCTGTTCGTTCGCGACCTGTTCCCCAGACGGTGTATGCCCCAACACAGCCTGCTGCAAAGAAAAAGGCCTTGACGGCTGCTATGAATGCGACGAACTTTATGATTGCAAAAAAGGCTTTTACTCATTGGGCAAAGATACAAACGCCATAAGGGCGATGGCTCTTTTCATACAAAAACACGGCAAAAAGGAATTGCTGAAAGTCCTCGAAACTCTCCACAAGAAAAAGGATTTCCAGAAAATTCAGGAAGTCCTTGGCGAGGAAATCGAAGATGGCTTAAGGATTCTGGAAGAGAACAGATTACTGCGACAACCACACTGATTTGGACGCGCGGCTTAAAGAAATTCTAAATACGAGCGGCAACATTCTTGAAGTTCGCGCGGAATGGTGAAACGACATTGAATAGGATGAGGTAATAAAAATGGAATGTACCTTTGCAACAGAATCTGACATAAAAGAACTATTTGAACTTCAGCACGTGGCTTTTGAATCAGAAGCCGTTCTGGTTGGAACCCACGATATTCCACCTTTGCTTGAAACCCTTTCAGATGCGGAAAGTGATTTTCCAAACTGGAAAGTTCTTAAAATCACAGATGGCAATAAAATCATCGCGTCCGTTCGCTGCAAAAAGACTTCGGAATGTGTTGAGATTGGAAGGCTCATGGTCTTGCCGGCATACCGCAAACGGGGGCTGGGAACTAAGCTTCTTCTTGAAGTAGAAAAATTGTTCCCGAACGAAGTTTACGAGCTTTTTACCTGCACAAAAAGTCTTCCGAACATTCGGCTTTATCAAAAGGCTGGCTACAGAATCTTCAAAGAAGAGCAGGGCAACTCGGGGCTTTCCTTCGTTTATATGAGAAAAATGTAAAAAAAAACGGTCCGATAACGAAATAAAAGTCTTGGATGCTGAAGAAATATATAATGGGGTTGTTATGGAGGAAAATAAAATGAAAGGTGACAATTCAGAATCATCATTTTGCATACGAAAACTTACGGAGGCGGATATTCCAGAAGCACATTCTCTTGCATGGAAGGTTTTTACCGAATACGAATCGCCGGATTATTCAGCCGAGGGTACAGAAGAATTCAAAAAGGCCCTTCACGACCCTGAATATTTAAACGGCTTGGACTATTACGGAACTTTTGAAGGAAGCAAACTTGTCGCACTCTGCGCCATAAGGGTAGAAAAATACCACATCTGCTTTATGTTTGTGGACGGAAGCTATCACAGGCGGGGGCTAGGAAGCCGTTTGATTCGCCATGTACTGAATGAATACAAGGGCGAGGCAGTCACGCTCAATTCTTCTCCGTATGGCTTGCCCTTTTACAAGGCTGTTGGCTTTGTGGCAACGGAAGAAGAAAAAACAATCGACGGAATCCGCTTTACGCCTATGAAATACATTCCAAAATCAGAAGGAGAAAAGATGCCATTAGTAAAGATCAGCGTTCGTGACAGTTGGACAAGCGAGAGAATCAAAGAATTGAACAAGGTCGTGCACGAAGGTCTTGTTAGCGCGCTCAAAATCGAGGACTGGGATTTCTTTCATCGGGTTTACAAGTTTTCCAAAGAAGATTTTGTCTTTCCTGATTTTAAGAGCGAAAATTTCATGATAATCGAGCTTCATCTTTTCCCCGGCCGTACGGACGAGCAGAAAGAAGCCGTTTACCGCGAAATTTGCCAAAATGTCGGAAAACTCGGCGTTGCTCCTGCGGATATTTTCATTCAGATTATCGAGCAGCCCGACATAAACTGGGGAATCGGCGGCAAGGCCAGGAAATAAGGAGATAAATTCTATGGATTACAGGTTTGCGACAGAAAAGGACACTGCTCTTATCCTTCAGTTTATAAAAGAACTTGCATCGTATGAAAAAATGCTTTCCGAAGTTGTGGCTGACGAGGCGACTTTGAAGGAATGGATTTTTGAAAAGCAGAAGGCCGAAGTGATTTTTGCGCTTGAAGATGGAAAAGAAGTGGGCTTTGCCTTGTTCTTTCATAATTTCTCTACGTTTTTGGGGCGTGCCGGCATTTATCTTGAAGATTTGTACGTGAAGCCGGAATACCGCGGAAAGGGATACGGCAAGGCTTTGATTCAGACGCTTGCAAAAATTGCCGTTGAGCGAGGATGTGGCCGCCTTGAATGGGGGTGCTTAGACTGGAACAAGCCGAGCATTGATTTTTATCTTTCGCTCGGAGCAGAGCCAATGAAGGACCGGACAGTGTACCGCATTGCAGGCGATACTCTAAAAACTCTTGGCAGCGAGAAGTAAAAATGAACTGTCGAATGAAAAGATGTTCCGGCAACGATAGTGATTTCATAGAAAATTGCTACCTTTTGGATTTGGATTTAGACAGGCGGCTTGGAAGAGTTGTCGAGCGTAAGCAATATCACCAATACAATCTGCTTGATGATATAAAAGAAGCTGTTGTCGTTTATTCGGGCGATGAAGTTGCGGGGGCGGGAGCTTTGCGAGAATATACTTACGATGATATAGAAAATGCCGTAGAACTCAAAAGAATCTTTGTGCGAGAAAAATTTCAGGGGCATGGAATCGGAACAAGGCTCGTTCAGGAGTTGATTAACTGGGCAAAGGAGCTTGGTTTTAAGAATATAATCCTTGAGACCGGCGAATTGCTGCAAGAATCCTGCCATGTGTATAAAAAGCTCGGATTTGAAATCATAAAGAATTACGGGCCTTATGTTTCCATGGCCGACTCGCTTTGCATGAAAAAAAAATTTAATTGGGACTGATAAGGCGGAGGTTTTTACTATGATAAGAGAAGCAGAACTTACTTATATCAAAAAACGTGTACACGAATTGTATTGGAATGAAGATTTGAATTGTGCGAGGACGACTTTGCTTTGTCTTGCCGAATTGTTCAAAATGCCTCTAGAAAAGCAGACCGTTAATTCCGCAATCGGCTTGCACGGAGCCGGAAAATACAGGGCGCAGTGTGGGCTGGTCGAAGGAACTCTTATGTTCATCGCTCTGTATTTTAGCGAGAAGGTCAAAACAGAGGCTGAAATTGTTTCTGCCTGCCATGATTTTGCAAGCTCGTTTGAAAATGCGTTTTCCTCGCTCAGATGCCGCGAATTGCGCCCGAACGGCTTCAACGAAAATGACCCGCCTCATTTGTGCGAGAGCCTTACTTGCCGCGGAATTGAATTTTCGTATGAGTTTATTTTGAATAGAATGAGGTAAAAATGATTTCACTTCAATTTTTAATTACGGCATTGATTGTCACGCAGATTCCAGGAACCGGCGTTGTATACACGATGAGCACGGTTTACATCCGTCCTCTCAAAAAATGGATTCGCCTTGACGCACGCGGAAACAAGGCCGGGGGAGCGCATGAATAATCTTGTAAAAGCATCTGCCTCGGATTTTGAAAAAATAAAGTCGGCATACATCGACATAATCAACCGCACGCCGAGTATGAAGGAATACGCCCGCTGGGAATACGGAAAGCATCCAACCGACGAAATGATTCAAAAGTACATCGACGGCGGGAACATGTACCTGTTTATGGAGGATGGGAATCTTGCGGGAGTGATCGCAATCACGTTCTCTCAGGGAGAAGATTATCATCCTGTAAAATGGCAGGTTGAGGCAAATGATGACGAGGTGATGGTACTTCATATTCTTGGAATCATGCCGGATTTTCAGGGAAAAGGAATCGGAAAGAAAATGATTCAGTCTGCGCTGGAACTGGGACGGACTAAAAAAATGAAAGCCTGCCGCTTTGACGCACTTTCTTCAAATCTTCCTGCTCAGAAACTCTATGAAGGACTTGGATTTGTTTATTGCGGAAAGCAGCATTGGTTTGCCGACAACACCGGCTGGACTGATTTTTATTTGTATGAATTAGGATTGTAACTGGAAGGAATCTATGGAAAAAATGAATATCAGAAGAATTGACGAGCGCATTTTGGGTTTATGATTTTATGAGAGGAAAATGAAAATTATGAAACAACTTATTGCTTACTGCGGTTTAGACTGCGAAAAATGCGATGCTTATGTCGCAACACAAAATGATGACCAGGCTTTGCGTGAAAAAACTGCAAAGCTTTGGAGCCAGATGAATGGCGTTGAAATTACTCCGGATATGATAAACTGCGATGGCTGCCGCATGGACGGACGAAAAACGCCATATTGTGACAGCCTGTGCCAGATTAAAAAATGCGCTCAAACAAAGCAGATGGAAACATGCGGTTCTTGCGCTCAACTCAAAAATTGCCCTACAGTCGGAATGATTGTTAAAAACAATCCCGATGCGCTCAAGAATCTTGAAAAAGATAATTCAGAAAACAAGCCTGTGGAAGTTAATCCTGAGGATACAACTCGCGCGATGGCATACAAACTTTGGATGAAGGCTCCCAACCCGATGGTGACTTTTTTCAAGACTTTGGATGTAACGAACCTTGTTAAAATCAGCCGCAAAAAGCATTTGAAATTCAACATGCTGCTTGACTGGTGCATCGGAAAGGCCGCAAGCTCCATAAAGGAATTTTACACGCTTCCTGTGGGCGACAAGCTGCTTCAGTACAAAAATCTTGCGGTCAATACGATTGTAAAAAACAAGGACGGCGAAGTAAATTCCTGCGACCTGCTTTTTTCGGATAATCTCAAAGTCTTCAACCGCTACTATTTAAAGCACACAGCAAACTCAGCAGAAAACTGCTCAGACCGGGATTTATCAGACAGCTGCATGGTGATTGGAACTTCGGCTATTATTGACACTGAAATTGACGGAGCGGTCGGAATGAACTCTGGAATCTTCAACAACCCTTTCATCATTTGGGGAAGATATAAAAAACAGTGGTTCCGCTATAAACTTTCGCTTTCCTTCCAGTTCCACCACACGCAGATGGACGGAGCACATGCAGGACGATTCCTTGCGAACTTGCAGAATGAAATAGTTGAAGTAAAACTATGAGCATGCAATTTGTAAAAGCAAGCGCTTCAGACGCTTTGACACTAACTGAAATATCTAAGAAAGCTTTTGACAGCGACGTTCAGGCAGGGGCGCCTTCGGCAGGCGGGCCTCCAGACTATATGTCAGTTCCTTTTCATACAAAAATGGCAAGAGAAAATCATCTGTATAAGTTGACAGATGATGGGCTGATTGTTGGCGGGACGGTGTTGTTTTTGGATAAAGACAAGTTATACGTCGGAAGGATTTTTGTAAGCCCGGAACACCATCGTAAAGGTTATGGAAGCTGCATTATGCGGGAAATTGAAGCGACCTTTTCAGATGTAAAGGAAATTGCGTTGGATACGCCCATTTGGAATGTAAGGACAAATGCTTTTTATCTTAAGCTCGGGTATGTGGAAGTAAAACGGGATGACGAATTCGTTTATTATTCTAAGAATCGTGAGTGAAATCGTAAGTTGTGGAGAATGTGTTTAAAATCAGCCTATGCTTGAAAATCAGATTATAAACAAGGCAATTGATTATGTTTTTTCTCATGCAGGCGAGGAGCTTTCGGTAGAAACGATTGCGGACTATTGCGGCTATTCAAAGTTTTATCTGGAGCGGCTTTTTAAGGCAGAGACCGGAGAAAGCATTTACAGTTTTATAAAACGCTGCAAGGTTGAGCTGAGCGCTTTCAGGCTTAAGGTGGAAAAAGACAGGAGCATCACGGACATCAGCGGCGACTACGGATATTCGCCTTCAAATTACGCGGTGCTGTTCAGAAATCATTTTAACAAGACTCCGGCTCAGTTCAGAAAAGACATAGAGGAAACTTCTTTTTACCATCCGTTTTTCCGTGTCAAAGGCAATGAGATTGAAACTTACGAAGAATGTGCAAAGAAAATCAGAATTGAAACCCTGCCGGATTATTTTGTACTTTACGAGCGCCGCAAGGGAAATTACCATCAGCTGGAAGACGACTGGTGCAATTTTATGAAACGGTACGGAGATTTTTATAACGATAAAACTCTTTTTATTGAATGTACAAAAAACGATCCTTCCATCACAGATCCGGACGAATGTATTTATGATATCTGCATGACGGTAGACCCGGAAGACCCGCGGATTAAAAATGCAGTTCAGAAAACAGCCGCTGCCGGAATCACAAGCCGGGCCGGAACGCCGACAGTGCCAAACACCATGAAAATCGAAGGCGGCAAGTTTGCAATTTACCGCTACGAAGGCTACCCCCAGCAGATTTACAGTGCCTACCAGAGCTTTTTCTGCAACTGGCTTGCGCAAACCGGTAACCGCGTGGACAGCCGCATGGGATTCGACATCTACCGCCGCATCGACAAAGACACGCTTTACATGGAGCTGGACATTTGCATTCCGATTGTGTGACTACTTCCTCAAATATACCATTGTGGCTGGTGAATTTTATTTTTATAAATTCGCCAAAATCATCGGAATATAAGCAGAATCTATTATGCTGAAGGCAAAGCACTTTTTGCCCAGATCTTTTAATGATGCTCCGATGTGATAAATTGTTACGTTATCAATAATCAGAAACCGGTCGTGTGCCATTACCGTATGATTCAGAGTGAGTGTTGGATATTGAGCATTGAAAGTCTGCACATCCTGGGCTGTAATTTTTGTTTTTGGATCTGTGTAAATAATTACATTGACGCCTTTCTTCTTTTTAGCAAGCCGCAGGAGGATTGATAAATCTACATAGTTATCAATAAGAATTATTTCTTTTTGTGCTGCCGCAAGAAAACTTTCGAACTTGGCATAGGCATCAAAAATCTGTCCTTGGAAGAAAACGCCCTGAGTTTCTTTTACATTGTATTTGTCCATTAAGAAAAAAAGTTCTTTTATCTTTTTATCCGTCTCCTTGTGATGCAAATCTGATTCTAAAAGATGTTTTTTGATATTATCCAGTTCTGCAAAAACATGAGAATTGTTTTGAATAAAATGTTTCATTTCTTTGAAG